>NZ_JBWKEB010000020.1:0-132602 GCF_056435665.1 Amycolatopsis sp. NPDC043887 | reverse complement strand
GGGAGGGTTCTTTTTTCCCTCCGGGAGGGTGGGGGGGCTGCACCCTCTTGGGGAGGGGGGGGGGGGGGGGGGGGGGGGGGGGGGGGGGGGGTGGTTTTTGGGGGGAAACCCCAAACCCCCCCCCCACGACCCACCTGGACCGGCCCGCCTTGCCTGGCCAACGCGTTTTAGAATACAGTCGTATCCGAACAGGGGGTACTGGGGTGGACGAAGTCGCACAGAAACGACGGTCGGAGGAGAATCAGCTCGCCGCCGCGCTGGCCAAGGGGCCGGCGGAGGTTCTCGATTTCCTTCTGCCGTTGTGGGTGGGGAGTCAGCTCGGCGCGTCGGCCGCCGAGGTCGGGACGCTGACGGCGCTGGAGACACTGGTGTCGTTCGTGGTCCGGCCGATCGCGGGCGCGCTCGCGGACCGGTTCGACCGGGGCCGGATCGCGGCCGCCGGGGCGGTCCTCTATGGACTGTCCTTTGTGGTCTACGCGGTGGCGCCGGGCATCGGAGTCGCCTATCTGGCCGCGGTTCTCGGCGGCGCGGGCGGCGCGCTGTTCTGGGTCGCGTTGCGGGCCCGTGTGGGGGAGGGGCTCGCGAGGGACGACGGCGCGTTCAGCAAGTTGTTCGCGGCCGAGGGCGGCGGAACGTGGATCGCGTTCGTGGTCGCGCTGACGGCCATCGCCTGGATCGACTACCGGGGTGTGTTCTGGCTCGGCGCGGCGGCCTGCGCGGTGGCAGCGGTGGTCCTGCTGAACGCGAAGTCCGCGCCCGTGCGCGAAGAAGGCGCGCCGCGGCTGCTGCAACTGGGCAAGCGGATGCGGCCGATGCTCGCGCTCGTCGCGTTGACCGCGATGGCCGAGGCCGGGGTCGCCCTGTTGCTCCTGATGCATCTGCAACGCGGGCATCAGCTGCAGCTCGGCGAGATCGCCGCGGTGTTCATCCCCGGCTTCATCGTGTACAGCCTGCTGCCGGACTACCTGCACGGTTTCGTCCGCAAGGTCGGCCGGACGCGGGTGCTCGCGCTGGCGATGATGGCGAGCGCGGTCTTCGCCGCCGGGTTGTCCTTCGCGCCGAGCCCGGCGGTGCTCGCGATCATGTGGGTGCTGTCCGCGGCGGCGTTCGCGGCCGCCATCCCGGTGGAGCAGGCGGTGGTCGCCGAGGCGGCCGGGCTCAGTCTGGGCCGCGCGATGGGGATCTACGAGAGCGCGACGCTACTCGGAGCGACGATCGGCACCTTCGTGGCGGGTCAGCTCTACGGTTCAGACGCGGGATGGCGTGTCGCCTGCTTCGGCGCGGCGACGCTCCTGCTCTTCGGATCCTTCGTGGTTCGTGGTGCCGTACGGCGTGTCGGAGTTGCGGAGTTTCCCGTGGAACCACGAAAAACGGTGTCACAAAAGGAAAGTCCGGTCACCCGCACGGCCGGGGAGAGTCCGCAAGCGGCCGAATCGGTGACGGAGGAGCCGAACAAGCGCGCGAACCCGCTCCGGAACTGGGCGGTTCATGTCGGGCTCTACGTCGTCGCGCAGACGGCGCTGGCGTTCGCCGGCTACAGCTGGCCGGTCGAAGCCTTGTTCGGTGAAGCGCACGAAGCCGGCTGGTACTGGAACTCGAGTGGTCACTGGCTGTTGAACGTCGGCCGGATCTGGACCTTCGTCCTCGTGATCGACACCTTGTGGAGCGTCGGTCGCGCGGTACTGAGGAAGCGGCCTTATTGACAAGTTGTCTAACATGACATCATGTCTCATAAGTGGGTGACGGCCAGCGACGGTGTCCGCCTCTCGGTCCGGGTGACCGGCGTCGACGACGCGCCCACGGTGGTGCTCGTTCACGGCTACCCGGACAACGGCTCCATGTGGGACGGCATCGCCGCCCTGCTGGAACGCCGCTACCGGGTCGTCGTCTACGACGTCCGCGGCGCGGGCCGTTCGGACAAGCCTTCAGGACGCGGGTCCTACAAACTGGACCAGCTGTCCGATGACCTGGCCGCGGTCGTCGACGAGGTCCAGCCCGACGGCAAGGTCCACCTGCTCGCGCACGACTGGGGCTCCATCCAGACCTGGCATTCGGTCACCGGGGAACGGCTGCGCGGACGGCTGGCGTCCTTCACGTCGATCTCCGGCCCGAGCCTCGACCACGCGGGCGCGTGGTTCCGCGCACAGCTGCGCCCGAACCCGAAACGGCTCAAGAACGCGCTCCTCCAGTGGGCGCATTCGACCTACATCCTCGGCTTCCAGATCCCGCTGATCCCGCAGGTGCTCTGGCGCACCGGCGCGATGGGCGCGCTCATCGGCCGGATGGACCCTGCGGCCGCGGCGCCGTCCACTTCGGACGGCCTGTACGGGCTCAACCTCTACCGCGCCAACATGTTCACCCGCCTTTCCCGGCCACGGCCGCGACCGGCCGAGATCCCGGTGCAGGTGCTCGCGCCCACCGGCGACAAGTTCGTCACCACGCCGTTGCAGACCGAGATCGAGCGCTGGGCGCCGGAGCTCCGGATCCGCCGGATCGCCGGCACGCACTGGGTGGTCCGTGAGAAGCCCCAGGTGATCGCCGACGCCACCGCCGAGCTGATCGACCACGTCGAAGGCGGCGAGGAGAGCCGTGCGCTCAAGCGTGCCCGGTCCGGCGGTTTCGCGCACAAGCTCGTCGTGGTCACCGGCGCCGGCAGCGGGATCGGCCGCGCGACCGCGCTCGCGTTCGCGGAGAAGGGCGCCGACCTGGTCATCACCGACATCAACGGCTCGGCCGCGGCGGATACCGCGAAACTCCTGCGGGACAAGGGCGCCACCGTTGGTGAATACACAGTGGACTCTTCCGACGCCGAGGCGGTCGAGAAGTTCGCCCAGCAGGTCAAGGAGGAGTTCGGGGTCCCGGACATCGTCGTCAACAACGCGGGGATCGGCCTGTCCGGCCCGTTCCTCGACACGACGGTCAAGGACTGGGAACGCCTCATCGACGTCAACCTGTGGGGCGTCATCCACGGCTGCCGCGTCTTCGCCGAGCAGATGCGCGAGCGGGCGGAAGGCGGCCAGATCGTCAACGTCGCTTCGGCCGCCGCTTATCTGCCGTCGAAGATCCTGTCCGCCTACGCCACCACGAAATCCGCCGTGCTGACGTTGAGCGTCTGCCTGCGGGCCGAGCTCGCCGCCGAAAACATCGGCGTCACCGCGATCTGCCCCGGCATCGTGAACACGAACATCACCAGCACCACCCGTTTCGTCGGCGTCGACGAGATCGAGCAGAAGCGGCGCCAGAAGTCGAGCAGCAAGCTGTACGCGAAACGCGGTTTCGGCCCGGAGAAGGTCGCGCGCGACATCCTGCGCGCGGTCGATAAGGACAAGGCGATCCAGCCGTCGACGCCGGAGGCCAAGGCCGCGCTCGTCCTCTCCCGGCTCACCCCCGGACTGCTGCGGGCCGCGGCGAAACTGGACGTCACCCCGTGACCAGACGCCCTCGCCGGATGTCGCCGGAAGCGCGCCGCGAGGACCTGATCCGCGCCGCGCTGGACCTGTTCGGTTCGCGCGCGCCCGAACTCGTCACGGTCGACGACATCATCGCCCGCGCCGAGGTTTCGCGGCCGCTGTTCTACCGGTACTTCTCCAGCCTGCGGGAACTGCAGGTCGAGGCGTTGAAGACGGTCACCGAAGGTCTTATCGACGGCTTGGCCGGGCTTGAGGAAGGCCCGCCCGAAACCCGGCTGCGGGCCGCGGTGCGCGGGCTGATCGACGTCGCCGATCACTACCGAGCGGGTTATGTCGCGCTGTTGCGCAGTGGTTCGGTGATCGCGACCTCGGAGACGGACGCGGCGATCGACGAGGTCCGCAACCGCGCGGTCGAGCTCATCCTCGACGCGCTGGCCGTACCGGAACCCTCGCCGATGCTCCTGCTGACGTTGCGCTGCTGGACCGCGGTGGTGGAGGGCTCGCTGCTGAGCTGGCTGCAGGAGCGGGCCGTACCGCGCGAGGTGCTGGACGGCTGGCTGGTCGATCAGCTCACGGCCATGCTGTCGGCGACCGCGGCCCACGATTCTTCGGTCCCGCAGATGCCAGGAAAGGTCCTTTCCTGGCAAAATTTGCAAGGAAAGGACCTTTCATAGCGCGCGTCAGGACTGCTTGACCACCAGGTCCCAGCCTTCGACGTCCTCCGGCTTGCGCGGCTCCGGCCCGACGTACTTGGCCGACGGCCGCACCAGGCGCCCGGTCTTCTTCTGCTCCAGGATGTGCGCGGCCCAGCCGGCGGTGCGCGCCGAGCTGAACATCGCGGGCATCATGTGCGGCGGCACCTGGGCGAAGTCCAGGATCACGGCCGCCCAGAACTCGACGTTGGTCTCGATCGGGTGGTCCGGACGCCGCTCACGCAGCTCCTTCAGCGCCACCTGCTCCAGCTCCGCGGCAGCCTCGTAGCGCGACGCGCCGAGTTCCTGGCAGGTCCGGCGCAGCACGCGCGCCCGCGGGTCCTCCGCGCGGTACACGCGGTGCCCGAAGCCCATCATCCGTTCCTTGCGGTCCAGGATGCCCTTGACCAGGCCGACCGCGTCACCGGTCTTCTCGACCTCTTCGATCATCGGCAGCACCCGCGCCGGCGCGCCACCGTGCAGCGGGCCGGACATGGCGCCGATCGCGCCGGACAGCGCCGCGGCGACGTCGGCGCCGGTCGAGGCGATGACCCTGGCCGTGAAGGTGGAGGCATTGAGGCCGTGTTCGGCGGCCGAGACCCAGTAGGCGTCGATGGCCTTGACGTGGGCCGGGTCGGGCTCGCCGCGCCAGCGGACCATGAACCGCTCGGTGATCGACTTCGCCTCGTCGACCCGGGTCTGCGGGACGGCGGGCTGCCCGATGCCGCGAGCGGACTGGGCGACGTACGAAAGCGCCATCACGGAGGCGCGGGCCAGCTGGTCACGCGCTTCGTCGTCGGTGATGTCGAGCAGCGGCCGGTAGCCCCAGATGGGGGCGAGCATGGCCAGCGCGGCCTGGACGTCGACGCGGACGTCGCCGGTGTGCACCGGCAGCGGGAACGGCTCGGCGGGCGGTAGCCCGTGGCCGAAGCGGCTGTCGACGAGAAGACCCCAGACGTCGCCGAAGGTCACCTTGCCGGCGAGATCCTCGATGTCGACACCTCGATAGCGCAGCGCGCCACCGTCACGGTCGGGCTCGGCGATTTCGGTCTTGAAGGCGACCACACCTTCGAGACCCGGTCGGAAACCGTCGTCGACCTGGTCGGACGGCTTGGTGCTGATCGTGGAGGTACTCACTGTGGTGAAACCTTTCGATGCGCATTCCCCGGCTTTGTGTTTCATGCGTGGACGGGATGCACGCAGCGAAGGCGCGCCTCATCGCACGGATGGACAAACTTTGCTCCACGTCGCGGCCCGGGGCAATCGAAAGATGTGGTGCTTTCGGTCACGATTACGAGAACGATTCAGTGAAATCGGGCCTCGTACGCGAAGAGTTACGGTGTCGTTCACTTTCCGTGTACCGGACGCCGACGTAAATCCTGTGTTTCGAGAACCGGCGGCGGGCGGTTTCCGGTGATAGACCTTTCCCATGCACCTGAGCCCCCAGGAGCGGGACAAACTGCTCATCCACGTCGCGGCGGACGTGGCTCGCAAACGCCTGGAACGCGGGGTCCTGCTGAATTACCCCGAAGCGGTCGCGCTGATCACCGACCACGTCGTCGAAGGTGCCCGTGACGGCCGGACGGTGAGCGAACTCGTCGCGAGCGGCCGCTCGGTGCTCTCCAGGGCGCAGGTGCTGGACGGAGTACCGGAGATGGTCGATTCCGTGCAGGTCGAAGCCACTTTCCCGGACGGCACGAAGCTCGTCACCGTGCACGACCCGATCGTTTAGGGAGGGCCGCGAGTGCGACCAGGGGAGATCATCACCGGCGAGGTGCCGGTCGAGCTGAACCCGGGCAGGCCGCGGGTCCGGCTGCTCGTGCGGAACCTCGGCGACCGGCCCGTCCAGGTCGGATCGCACTACCATTTCGCGGCGGTGAATCCGGGGCTCGAATTCGATCGCGAAGCCGCGCGAGGACATCGTCTCGACGTGCCCGCGGGGACATCGGTGCGGTTCGAGCCGGGCGTCGAACGCGAAGTCGACCTCGTCCCGCTGGCCGGGAACCGCGCGGTGCCCGGATTGCGGATGGAGTCCTGATGCCGTCGATCGATCGCGAGCGGTACGCCGAACTGTTCGGCCCGACGACCGGCGACCGGATCCGCCTCGCGGACACCGATCTGCTGATCGAAGTCACCGAAGACCGCAGTATGGGTCCGTCCGGCAGCGGCGACGAAGTGCTGTTCGGCGGCGGCAAGGTCATCCGCGAATCCATGGGCCAGGGGATGGCGACCCGGGCCGAAGGCGCGCCTGACCTGATCATCACCGGCGCCGTGATCCTGGACCACTGGGGGATCGTCAAGGCCGACGTCGGCGTCCGCGACGGCCGGATCGTCGGGATCGGCAAAGCGGGCAACCCGGACACCATGGACGGTGTGGACCCGGCGCTGGTCGTCGGCCCGTCCACGGAGGTGCTGTCCGGCAACGGGAAGATCCTCACCGCGGGCGGGATCGACTGCCACGTCCACTTCATCTGCCCGCAGCTGACCGAGACCGCGCTGGCGTCCGGCCTCACCACCCTCGTGGGCGGCGGGACCGGCCCGGCCGAAGGCAGCAAGGCCACCACCGTCACGCCCGGCGCGTGGAACCTCGGCCGGATGCTGCAGGCGATGGACGGCCAGCCGGTCAACGTCCTGTTGCTGGGCAAGGGGAACACCGTCCGGCACGAGGCGCTGCGGGAACAGCTCGCCGCCGGCGCGGGCGGGTTCAAACTGCACGAGGACTGGGGCAGCACCCCGGCCGCGATCGACGCCTGCCTGACCGTGGCCGACGAATCCGGGGTCCAGGTGGCGATCCACACCGACACCCTGAACGAAGCGGGCTTCCTGGAGTCCACAGTGGACGCCATCCGCGGCCGCTCGATCAACGCGTACCACACCGAAGGCGCGGGCGGCGGGCACGCGCCGGACATCATCCAGGTCGCCGGGCTGCCCAATATCCTGCCGTCGTCGACGAACCCGACCCGGCCGCACACCGCGAACACCCTCGACGAGCACCTGGACATGCTCGTCGTCTGCCACCACCTGAACCCGTCGGTACCCGAGGACCTGGCGTTCGCCGAAAGCCGGATCCGGCCGACGACCATCGCGGCCGAGGACGTCCTGCACGATCTCGGCGCGATCTCCATGATGAGCTCGGATTCGCAGGCGATGGGCCGCATCGGCGAGGTGATCATCCGGACCTGGCAGACCGCGCACGTGATGAAACGGCGGCGCGGCGCCCTGCCCGGCGACGGCGCGGCCGACAACCTGCGGGCTCGTCGCTATGTCGCCAAATACACGATCAATCCCGCGATCGCGCACGGCATGGACCACGAGATCGGCTCGGTGGAGGTCGGGAAACTCGCGGATCTCGTGCTGTGGGAGCCGAAGTTCTTCGGTGTCCGGCCGCAGGTGGTGCTCAAGGGCGGATTCCCGGCGTGGGCGGCGATGGGCGACGCGAACGCGTCCATCCCGACACCGCAGCCGGTGCTGGCGCGGCCGATGTTCGGCGCGGCCCCGGTGGTCGCCGCCGCGAGCAGCTTCCATTTCGTGGCGCCGGAAGCGCTGGAAAGCGGGGTGGCGGAACGGTTCGGCATCGCGCGGAAGCTCGTGCCGATTTCGGACACGCGCTCGCGGGGCAAGGCCGACATGGTGCTCAACGACGCGACGCCGGACATCCGGGTGGAGCCGGACAGCTTCGCCGTGCACGTCGACGGCGAGCTGATCGAGCCCCGGCCGGTGACCGAACTGCCCATGGCGCAACGATACTTCTTGTTCTGATGGATCTTTCAGCGATCATTTTGGCCGACTCCCGGTTCCCCGGGGGCGGGCATGTCCATTCCGGCGGGCTCGAAGAGGCCGTCACCCGGAAACTGATCACGCACGAGCGCGACCTGCCGGGGTTCCTCTCCGGGCGCTTGCGTACGGCCGGTTCGCTGGCCGCGGTGTTCGCCGCCGCGTCGGCGCACGCGGCGGCGCGGAACGTCCGGAGTGGACACTGGCGGCGGCTCGACATCGAGCTCGACGCCAGGACGCCTTCGCTCGCGCAGCGGGAGGCGTCGCGCGCGCAAGGCCGCGGGACGGCCAGGGCGGGCAAGGCGGCGTGGCCGTCGCCGATGCTTTCGCGGCTGTTGAAGGAAACCCCGCGACCGCATCACCCGGTGGTGGCCGGTGCGCTGATCGGGGTGCCCTTCGACGCCGCGATGGCGGTGGCGTACCTCGCGATCAGCGGACCCGCGAGCGCGGCCGTGCGGCTGCTCGGTCTCGACCCGTTCGCCGTCAACGCGGTCGTGGCCGGTCTCGCGAAGGAGGTCCGGGACGTTTCCCTGCGCGCGGCCGAGGTCGCGGGCGACGATCCGGCCGATCTCCCGGCGCCGGGTTCACCGGCGCTCGATCTGTTCGCCGAGGCACACGCCCGGCACCACAAGGAAGAGGTGCGTCTCTTTGCCAGCTGAGCATGGTCACGGTCACGGACATGTGCATCCGGTCAACTTCGACCCGACCGCCGCGGAACCCGACCACTACGAGCAGGCGCCGACCGCGGGGCGCGCGTACCGGATCGGGATCGGCGGGCCGGTGGGGAGCGGGAAGACCGCGCTCACCGCGGCGTTGTGCCGGGCGCTCGGCGACGAGGTGAACCTCGCCGTCGTCACGAACGACATCTACACCACCGAAGACGCCGACTTCCTGCGCAAGGCCGGGGTGCTCGACCCGGAGCGGATCGAGGCCGTGCAGACCGGCGCGTGCCCGCACACCGCGATCCGTGACGACATCACCGCGAACCTCGACGCGGTCGAACGGCTGGAGGAGCGGTTCCCCGGGCTGGACCTGGTGATCATCGAAAGCGGCGGGGACAACCTCACCGCGGTGTTCAGCCGGGGACTCGCCGACAGCCAGGTGTTCGTGGTCGACGTCGCCGGTGGCGACAAGGTGCCGCGCAAGGGCGGGCCGGGCGTGACGACGGCGGATCTGCTGGTGATCAACAAGACCGACATCGCGCATCTGGTCGGCGCGGACATGGACGTGATGACCTCGGACGCGCATCGGATGCGGGGCGAGCTGCCGGTGATCACGCAGTCCCTTGTGGACACCCCGAACGCGCCGGCGGTGGCGGACTGGGTCCGCTCGCTGCTCCCGGTCCGCGCGGGGTGAAGGCGCACGCGCGGCTGACCGCCCGCTTCGAGGGCGGCCGGACCGTACTGCGTGAGCTGCGCTCGATGGCGCCGCTCACGCTGCTTCCCAAGCGGGGCACCGGTGCGACGGCGGTGGTGCACCTGGTCAATTCGGCGACTTCGCCCTTGGGTGGCGACGAGCTGAAGCTGACCATCCGCGTCGGCGCCGGGGCTTCGCTGCGGCTTTCCGGTGTCGCGGCGACCATCGCGTTGCCGGGACCGCACGGTGAGGCGAGTTCGTCCCTTGTGGACGTTGCCGTGGACGACGGTGGGTCTTTGGAGTACTTGCCGGAGCCGACCGTGGTGACCGCTCGCGCGCGGCACACCGCCGTGTTCCTGGCCTCGTTGGCGTCGGAGGCCTACCTGCACACGCGCGAGGTGCTGGTGCTCGGGCGGGCGGGTGAACGGCCGGGTTCTTTGGTGACCACGCAGCACGTGACGCGAGGTGAAATACCAGTGCTGCGGCAGACGCTGGAGATTGGGGATTCCACTTTGGACTCCAGCCTGGCGCACCTGGCCGGGCGCCGGGTACTGGCGACCGATCTGGTCGTGGGCGGACCGGTGCTGCGTGCCGCCTCGGGTGAGTGGTGGTCGCGAACGCCTTTGGCCGCGGGTGGAACGCTCACGACATCGCTGGCGCCGGACGCCGTGACCGCGCTCCGGGGGTTCGAATGTCCGTGAAGGCCTCCTTCCCTACCCTGAAGGTAGTGAAGGAGGCCTTCACGGACCGACTCCCCGTCAGAACTTCGTGCCCAGCCAGGTCATCGCGACCGGACCGCCCGCCGCGACGCCACCGATGTGTTCCAGCAGCGGGAACTCCTGCCAGGTGACGTCGGCGCCGAGGGCGCGGTAGCGGTCGAGCAGGCCCTTGCCGACCGAAAGCGGGATCAGTTCGTCCAGCGACGCGTGGTACAGGAAGACCGGCGCGCCGGGTTTGGTCTTGCCCGCCAGGTTCTCGCCGAGCCGGGCCTGCCAGCGCGGGTCCGACGACACGTTCGGCACGGTCGTGAAGTCGTTGAGCCGCGCGAAAGGCGCCGCCGCGCCGAGTTCGACGGTGCACGCTTCCTTGACCTTCGCGACGGCCCTCTCGCCCTTCGCGTTGAGCACCTCGGTGAACGGCAGTTCCGGATACGCGGTCGCGTAGCCGACGGCGGCACCGAGCACCAGGCCGAACGCCGGCCCGCCGTCGTTGAACTTCAGGACCGCGTTCAGATCCGCCGGGACACCGCCTTCCGCGACGCCGACCAGGTTGACGTCGGGCGCGTAGGACGGCTGGAGTTCACCGGCGAAAGCCGCGGCCTGACCGCCTTGTGAGTAACCGAAAACGCCGACCGGACCGGTTTTGGAGAGGCCCGCTTCAGGGACACGGGAGGCGGCGCGGGCGGCGTCGAGGACGGCCCGGCCTTCGGACTGGCCGACGGCGTAGGTGTGCGTGCCCGGGGTGCCGAGGCCCTCGTAGTCGGTCACGACGACCGCCCAGCCGCGCGAAAGCGCTTGGCTCATCAGGAGGACTTCGTTCTCGGACCCGTTCGTCAGCCGGGTCGACGGCGCGCAGCGGTCGCCGAGGCCGTGGGTGCCGACGGCGTAGCTGACCAGAGGGCGGGCGCCTTTCGTCCACGGCGTGTGCGGGACCAGCAGGATGCCCGACACGGTGTTCGGCTGCCCCGTCGCCGAGGTGGAGCGGTAGTGGAGTTTCCAGGCCTTCGCCGGGGCGGTGGCGATGACCTGTTTGTAGTCGACCAAGTCCCCGGGAGCGCTCGGCGCGGCTTGCGCGGCGGGCGCGCCGATCAGGGTGGCTGCGAGGGCTGAGACCAGAACTGTCCGAAGCACCGTTGCCTCCAGTTTGGTAATTGAGATTTTCGCAATGTAGGCGGTGTTGCTAGCATCTGGCAATCCCTGTTACCGAATCGGGGGAGGTCGAGTGGCCCGCACCTACGGCGGGGTCGCGCCCGAGCAACGGCGCGCCGAGCGGCGTGAACGCCTGCTCTCGGCTGCCCTGGACCTGTTCACCTCGACGGGTTACCGGCAGGCGAAGATCACCGAGTTGTGCACCCGCGCCGGCGTCTCGACGCGGAACTTCTACGAGGAGTTCGAGGGCAAGGAGCAGGTGCTGCTCACCCTGCACGAGCGCATCAACGCGCTCGCGCTGGAGCACGTCACCGGCACCCTGGAACGGCTGGAGGGCGCCGACGCGGTCACCCGGATCGGGACGCTGCTGGACGTCTTCGTCAGCACGGTGACGTCGGATCCCCGGATGCCGAGGCTGAACTACGTCGAGGCCGTCGGCGTGAGTGCCGCTTTGGAGGCGCAGCACCAGGAATGGGTCGACCGGTGGGCCGCGTTCATCGAAACCGAGGCCCGGCACGCCGCCGCGCACGGGGTGGCGCCGGATCGCGATTACCGCCTGACGGCGATCGCGCTCGTCGGCGCGGCGACCGGTCTGCTGCGCGAGTGGCAGGCGCACACCCCGCCGCTGCCGGTCGCCGACGTCGCCGCCGAACTCCGTGCCCTGATGCTGGCCGCGATCACCCGGCCCGGCTGACCCCGCGTTTAGTCCTCTGAACGCGGTCCTTGCACACGCAAGTACCGCATTCAGAGGACTGAACGCGTCAGGAGGCGGCGGACGCCCGCCGGAAGGTGTTGTGCAGGACGGCCAGCAGTGCGTCGCGGACCGAAAGCCGCTGCCGTGCGTCGAAGGTGATCAGCGGGACGTCCTCGCCCACCGCGAGGGCCCAGCGCACGTCTTCGAGGTCGTGCTTGAGCGAGCCGTCGAAGACGTTCACCCCGACCACGAACGGCAATCCCGCCTTCTCGAAGTAGTCGACGGCCGGATAGCAGTCGTCGAGCCGCCGGGTGTCGACGATGACGAGCGCGCCGAGCGCGCCCAGCACCAGGTCGTGCCACATGAACCCGAACCGGTCCTGTCCCGGCGTGCCGAAGAGGTACAGCTTCACCTCTTCGTCGATGGTGATGCAGCCGAAGTCCAGCGCCACCGTGGTGGTGGTCTTCGACGGCACCTCCCCGCCGGAGCCGTCGACGGCCGCGCCCGCCGAGGTCATGGCGGCCTCGGTGGTCAGCGGCTTGATCTCGGAGATCGCGCCGACGGTGGTCGTCTTGCCGACCCCGAACCCGCCCGCGATGACGATCTTGACCGGTGTCGGCGGCTTGGCGGGCGCCGGTTCAGCGAATTGCTTCGAGTCCACGAATGACCCTTTCGATCATGCCGAGGTCCTGGGTGAAGGCTCCGGCGGGGCGACGGAGCACGACGTAGCCGAGTGCGGCGAGATCCGCCACGAGCACCCTGGCCACGCCGATGTGCAGGCCGAGCATCGCCGCCACTTCGGCGACGGATTTCGTTTCCCGGCAAAGGGAAACGATCTCCCGTCGTTCGAAGGTCAGCCTCGCGTGCGAAGCCGCGCCGAGCCTGCTCGTGAGCACTTGAGCCTCGATTTCGAGCGTGCCGTCCACCGGCTGCGCGCGGCCGGCGGTGAGCAGATACGGGCGTAGCGGCGAGATGCCCTGTTCGGCGCCCCGCGGCTGAGGTACCTGGTCGTCGCTCATTCCCTTGTCCCCTCGTCAGTTCAGCTGCCGACGCTCTTCTTGAGTTCCTCGATCAGCGCGGGGGTGAGCACCTCGGTCGCGCGGTTGGCGAACATCGCCATCTCGTAAGCGATCGTGCCGAGGCTGGCCTGCTTGGTGGCGAGCACGCCGAGCGAGCACCCGATGCTGATCGTGCAGACCAGGAGGTAGCCCTGTTCCAGCTCGATGATGATCTTGTCGGGTGAGCCGAGCGGGTGGCTCTCGGAGACGCCGTGCGCGAGGCCGAGCATCGCCGAGCAGATCGCGGCCAGCCGGTCGGCGTTGGCCCGCTCCAGCTCGGACGACATCGCGATCAGCAGGCCGTCGGCCGAGACGGCGATCGCGCCCATCGCGCTCGCCGTGTTCTGCGCGAAGCGCGTCACCAACCAGTTGAAGTTCCGGGCTTCGACGCTGACTCCGGTCGTCATCTCTTGCTCTTCTCTCTCTGTTGCATCTCCGGGTTGACGGCTTTCTCCAACCCGTCACTGAAGGCGTCGAACGCGGCACGCTCGGCCTCGGGGTCACGCATGCCCTTGGGCTTGGTGGTGTTCAGCGCCGCCCGCGCGGTCTGGTGCCGCGCGGCCGGACCTTTCGCGAGCCCCGGCGCCAGTTGCGCGCCGGGGACCCTTCTGGTGAGACCGCCGCGCGAGGCGGCGGGCACCGGTGTCGGGGTCGGCATCGGCGCCGGGGCGGCCGCCGGCGGCGCGGTGGCCTTCGCGAGCCCGGCCTCGAAGCCGTCGAAGGCCGCCTTGGCCGCTTCTGGATCATGCCTGGACTTCTGCCGCGAAGGCGCTTCGGGGGCTCCGGGGAGCTGCGCGCCCTTGACCCGCCGCCGCAGCCCGCCGCGGGTCTCGCCGGGATCGGCGGCGGTGAGCGTCGGCGCGGGCGCCTGGTACACGGGCGCAGGTTCGGGCACCGGAGCCGGCGCGGGTTCGGCGATCTCCCCGTCGGTCTTGCGGAACCACCGGAAGTCCCTGGGCCGCTGACCGTCGTGCGGGATCATCCCGGCGATCGCCAGCGTCGGCGGCTCGCTCGGAGCCGCCTTCTGCCGCGGCTCGGGCTCTTCACTCGGTTCCGCCGTCGGCCACACCGGCGGCGTGGGGACGGACTTCGGTGTGGGTGGCCGGTAGGTCAGCAGGTTCGGCGGGACGGTGAGCCGCGCGGTGATCCCCGCTCCCGGCTCGGTCTCGGTCAGCTCGACCTTGAGCCCGTGCCGCCGCGCGAGCCGTCCGACCACGAACAGCCCGAGCACACTGGTCGGCGCCAGTTCGAGCCGTTCGCGTTCGACCAGCCGCCGGTTCTCCTCGGCGAGCCGTTCCGCGGTCATGCCGATGCCCTGGTCCACGATCACGATCAGGCAGGAGCCGTCGGGCAGGATCTTCGTTCCGACATCCACAAAGGACTCCGGCGGCGAGAACGACGTGGCGTTCTCCAGCAGCTCGGCGAAGATCAGTACCAGATCGGAGCCGAAGGGCGACGACAACAGGACGTCGCCCATCGAACCGAGCCGCACGCGCTGGTAGTCCTCGATCTCCGCGAGCGCCGAACGCAGCGCCGTCGACAGCTCGATCGGACCGGAAATCCTTGCCTCGTCACGGTTCCCCGACACGACGAGGAGGTTGTCCGCGTTCCGGCGCAGCCGGGTGGAGAGATGGTCGAGCCGGTAGAGGCTGGCCAGCAGGGCGACGTCCTGCTCGTTGCGCTCCAGTTCGTCGACCAGCGCGAGCTGCCTGCCCACCAGGTTCTGCGTGCGCTTCGCGACGTTGGCGAACATGAGGCCGACGTTGCGCCGCGTGACGGCCTGCCGTTCCACCAGTTCGGCCGCGGTGGCCTGCACCCGGTTGAACGCCTCGGCCAGTTTGCCGAGTTCGTCCTGTGAGGACACGTCGATGGTGGCGAGCCGCGGCGCGAGTTCTTCGGCCTGCTCGGTGTCGGTGACGCGGACCAGTTCGGTGCTCGCGAGGTCCGCGACCGACGTCGCCGCCGTGGTCAGCTTCCGCAGCGGATCCGCGATCGACCGGCTGACCGCGATCGCGAGACCACCGACCAGCAGGAACAGCACCCCGGCGCCGATACCGATCGTCCACGCCAGGTTCTGCGCCGCGTCGGCTCGCGCGGTCGCCGCGTCGGTGATGCCGGTGGTGACCGCGTCCTGGGCGAGGCGCCGCTGGTTCGACTGGGCGTCGACGGCGCCGAGGATGTCCGGCAGCAGGCTCTGCACGGCCTGCGGGCCGCGGGCCTCCGGGAGCCTGGCTTCCAGCGCGTCGACCCGGCGGCCCGTTTCGCCCTGCTCCACCGCGACGACCTGCGTGGCCTGGGCGACGTCGGCCTGCTGCACGAACCGTTCGAGGAACAGCGACGACTGCTGTTTCGCGTCGGCCAGCACCGGCGTGCCCGATTGGGGGGTGACCAGCACGATGATCAACGCCATACCGCGCAACGAGTTCTCCTCGTTCGCGCGCAGCAGCGCGTCGAGCGCGGTCAGCTGCCGGGTGCCTTCCGCGTCACTGGTCTGCTGCGGAACCAGGCGGAGCGAGTTGATGACCGCGTCGATCACCGCGTGATACGTCCGCGCCACGCTGTCGAGTGAGGCGCCGCGCCGGAGCGCGTTCTCCCGGATCTCGTTAAGCGATCCGATGCGCACCAGCGCCGCCGCGAGTTCTTCCGGCGCGTCGGCGCTCAGCTGCGAACGCACCTGGTTCACCGTGTCCGCGACGACGGTCTGCTGCTTCAGCATCGCCGAACTGCTCGCCGACGAAGACGCGATGTAGTGCGCCGTCAGCAGCCGTTCCCGCTGCAGTTCCCAGGCGAGCGTGCCGAGCGCGCGGGCCTGCGACGCGACGTCGGCGGTGATGCGGGCGGACCGGGCGTCGTCGATCTCCCCGGCGACGTAAGGCACCGACACCAGGACCACGGCGGTCAGCGGCAGCATCAGGAGCAGGTTGAGCTTGCCCCGGATGCCGAGCCTGCCGAGCAATCCGGACCGCGACCCGCGTTCGGGCCGGGTCTTCTCGTGCCTCATGGTCACCTTTCTCCCCGGCTCCGCCCGAGGTGTCCGCGGTGCTGTTCCCGGACGAGGTCTTCGATGGACGCGCGCAGCGCGACGAACTCCGGCGCGCGTTTGACCGCGAGGTCGCGTTCGGCGGGCAGGTCGACCACGATGTCGGCGGCCACCCGGCCCGGATCTGAGGCCAGCACCACGACGCGGCGGCCGAGGAACACGGCCTCTTCGACGTCGTGGGTCACCATCAGCACGGTGGTGTGCGTGTCGGTCCAGATCCGGCGGATCAGGACCTGCATGTCCTCTTTGGTCTGGACGTCCAGCGCGCCGAAAGGCTCGTCCAGCAGCAGCACGTCGGGTTCGCACGCCAGCGCCCGCGCGATCGCGACCCGCTGCTTCTGCCCGCCGGAAAGCTGTTTGGGCAACGACTTCCGCAGGTGATCGAGCCCGGTCTCGTCGAGATACCAGTCGACGCGGCGCGCGCGTTCGGCCTTGTCGAGGCTCAGCAGTTCGAGCCCGAACGCGACATTGCCCTCCACGGTGCGCCACGGGTACAGCGCGCCGTGCTGGAACACCAGCCCGCGTTCCGGGCCGGGCCCGGTCACCGCGTCACCGTCGAGGGTGATCAGGCCGTCGGTCGGTTCGGTCAGTCCCGCGATCAGCGACAGCAGGGTCGATTTGCCGGACCCGCTCGCGCCGACGACGCAGACGAAGTCGCCGCGAGCGACGTCGAGGTCGATCCCGTCGAGCGCCCGGGTGGTCTTGCCGCGGACCGTGTAGTCCTTGGCGACGGCCTTCAGCTGAAGCGTCATGCCGCCCACTTCCCGACCCTGGCCCGCAGGAGCCGCAAGGCGATGTCGATGACCAGCCCGAGCAGGCCGATCACGATCAGCAGCGCGAAGATCCGGTCGGTCTGGGTGAACCGCTGCGCCCGCATGATCCGCAGGCCGAGCCCGGCGGTGGCGTTGATCAGCTCGGCGACCACCACGAAGTTCCACGCGGCCGCGGCGTTGACGCGGGTCGCGTCGATCATGCCGGGCAGCGCGTGCGGGACGATCACCTTGCGCAGGACCTCGCCGCGCCGCGCGCCGAGCGTGTAGGACACGTCGATCAGGGAACGCGGCACCCCGCGGACGGCGTCGGCGGTCATCAGCGTGTTGAAGAAGACCGTGCCGAGGAACAGGACGGCGACCTTCGACGGTTCGCCGAGGCCGAGCCAGATCATCAGCAGCGGGATGAACGCGCTCGCCGGCAGGTAGCGCAGCATCGCGATGACCGGCTCGAACAGCGCCAGCCCCGCGTCGAACGTCCCCATCACGATGCCGAGCGGCACCGAGACGAGCACCGCGAGCCCGAACCCGAGCAGCACCCGCTGGGTGGTGGCCCAGAGGTCGCTGAACAGTTCGCCCGACTCGATCATCTTCAGCAGCGCGTCGAACACCGCGACCGGCGTCGGGAGGAACATCGGCTTGATCGTGCCCAGCGCGTTGAGCGTCACCCAGACCAGCAGCGGGATCACGAACGAGGCCACCGCCAGCGCCCACCGCCAGCGCGCGGGGATCGGCGTCCGGAGCGAGAGCAGCGGCGAGGCGTTCGGCTTGAGGCCTGCCCGGCGGGGCAGCGGCGACCAGTCCGGTCGCGTGCCGCGCCGCTCCTCCTGCGCCTCGGCGAGCCGCTGTTCGTCGTCGAGGCGGCGCGCTTCGGCCTCGTCCGCGGCGTCCGTCCGCTGAGCGGCCCGCCCCGACGCGTCCGTGGCGCTCACTTCACCGCCTTCACGTACTGGTCGTCGAACAGCCCGTCGAAGTTCGGCCTGCTCTGGGCGAGGCCGTTGGAGACGATGAATTCGGCGATCTTGCCCGCCTGGAAGTTGAGGTGGGCGGGGGTGACGCCGGGGGTGAACGCGTCGAGGTTCTGCTGCTTGGTGAAGATCGTGGTGCCCGCGTCGTAGGTCTTGTACTCCTCGATCGACACCGCGCCGCGTTTGGCCATGATCCGCACGGCCTCGTCCCGGTTCTGCTTGATCCACTCGATGGTCTCGAACCAGGTGTTCACCAGCGCCTGGACCTCCTTCTTGCGCTCCTTCGACATCTGCTCGGAGACGACCAGGTGGTCGGGGATGGCGCCGGGGAACTCGGCGGACGTCGCGATCGCGCGGCTGCCCGGGCGCTCGAGTGCCTTCGTGGTGAAGGGCGCGAAGGCGGCGACGGCGTCGACCTGCTCGCCGACGAACGCGGCCGCGGCGGCGTCGGTCAGCAGCGGGACCAGCTCGATGTCCTTCTCGGTCAGCTTCGCCTCCTGCAGCGCGAGCAGCAGCAGGTAGTGGTCGACCGTGCCCTGCTCGACGGCGACCTTCTTGCCCTTGAGGTCGGCGACGCTGGTGATCCCCTGGCGGGCGATGACCTTGTCGTTGCCGGTCGAGTTGTCGTTGACCAGCACGACCGACAGCTTCGCGCCACCGCTGACCGACGCGAGCGTGTCGTTCAGGGTCTGGCTGTTCGCGTCGATCGCGCCGGAGGAGAGGGCGTTGATGCTCTCGGTGTAGCTGTCGAACCACTTCAGGTCGACGTTCACGCCGTTCTTCTCGAAGAGGCCCTTCTCCTGGGCCACCGCCCACGGGAACCAGCCCGGCCAGGCGCTGTAACCGATCGTGACCTTGGTGCCGGAAGCGGCCGTGCTGTCGGAACAAGCCGAAAGGGCGGTCACGCCTGCCAGCGAAAGGACGCACAACAACGCCGTCACGAGACGGCGGGAACGGGAAATCACAACGCACTCCTGGGGAAGGGGAGTAACTCGGGCGTGGAAAGTTCCGGCTGTTCGAGCGCAGGACTGATCGACCGGTGTCGAACTCCCTCACGGAAGCCCGGCCGGCAATAGCGGATGATGCGGCCGCACACCCTGCCGCCCCCACCAAAACCTCTGAACACTCTGGATAGAGGTGATCACCCCGTTGCTCTCGGCGGCGATCCTATCGAGTGGCGCAAGGTCTACCTAGTGTGATCGTCGGCTCTTGCACGATTCGCTGTCACATTCTGCTAAATCCGGCCGTTCGCCCCAAAGGGCGGACTCTCGCATGGTGGGCAACGCCGTGCCGGACGCCGTACGTCCATCAGGTGGCGGATGAAAATTCCGAAGGGAGCAGAGGATGAAACTTCGTGCGGCCGCGTCGTGCGTCGCGGGGGCGGCGATCTTGTCCACCTTGGCCGGCGCGGGGCAGGCGAACGCGATCAGGCCGTCCAGTCTGGTTCTGAGCCCGAACGCCGTCGTCGCAGGTGACCCTCGTCGCGGACGGACTCGCCGCGCCGATTCCCTTGCGGGTGGTGGGAGACGGCGGCATCGGTGTCGCGTTGCGCGGCGACGGTCCGGTGGGGACGGTGCCGGGGCGGTACACGGCGTCGTACGACTGCTGGGGCTGGATCGTCCGCGCCGAGTTCACTGTCACGAACTGACAGCGCGACAGAAGACGCGAAGGCCGGTTTCGGGACGCGAATTGGCGTCCGGAGCCGGCCTTCGCTGACACATCTCACGGAGATGTTCCGGACAGTAATTTCTGTCAATCGACAGAATTGGCTCGGGCGGGCGCGGGTCCCGCCGTGAAAACCGGAAGAATTGTTCGCGGAGTACCGAAACATCGACGAAACAAAAGCGGGAAATGGTGACGGTAATTCCTTGCCGACCCGGTCTGTCCAGGCGGTTTCCGGCTTTTGTGAGGGCGGGCGCGATTTCGCGGACGGGTGGAACGATTCGGGACAAGGCCCCGGATGGAGCGACGTTCGACCTTGATCGATCAGGTCCGCCGGGTAACGGGGAGGTGACGGCTTGCGGTCCAGCGGCTACACACAGATGATCGGGCAGGGGTGGCGGGTGTCACCGTTCAGTGGGTTTCGCCGCCGCCTTCTAGGCAATACCGTCGGCGGCGAAGCCGAAGTTGTAGCCCCGATCGGGTACGGAGGTTTGGCGGATGATGCCGGAGATCAAGGATGGCGCTGCTGGCGCTGTCGGCGCTGACGACGCCGTCGTTCGCCTGCCCGGAATGAGGGTGGCCTACGAAGGGGCCGCCTTCGACGAGTCCGCGCTGGCGGAGACGTGGACCGCCCAGCTGCAGGACTGGCTGAACCAGGCCGTCTCCGCCGGGATCCCCGAACCGAACGCGATGGTGCTCGCCACCGCCGACCCGGAAGGCAGGCCGTCCTCCCGGACCGTGCTGTGCAAGGGACTCGACGAGCGCGGTGTCGTGTTCTACACGAACTACACCTCGACCAAGAGCCACGACCTCACCGCGACGCGCTACGCGTCGGTCACCTTCCCGTGGTACGCCCTGCAGCGTCAGGTCCACGTGCGCGGCGAGGTGGAGAAGGTCAACGTCGCCGAGACCGCCGAGTACTGGGCGTCCCGCCCGCGGGGTTCGCAGCTCGGGGCCTGGGCGTCGCCGCAATCCCGCGTCGTCGACGGCCGCCGTGCCCTCGAGAACGCCCTCCACGGGATCGAGCGCCGGTTCGCCGACGTCGAGAACATCCCGTTCCCGCCGCACTGGGGCGGGTGGCGCGTCCGGCCCGACGTCGTCGAGTTCTGGCAGGGCCGCGAGGACCGCATGCACGACCGGCTCCGCTACGTCCGCACCGACGACGGCTGGCAGATCGAGCGCGTCGCGCCGTAATTTTTTGTCGCGCGACAGTGAAGTCTCTCGTCGCGCTGACGCGCTTCCGAGAGACCGTGGGGTCACCGAGGCCGCGGCCGGCCGAGGGAAAGGATGATCCCGGCGGCGACGGGTGAGCTAAATCGCGCGCGGATGGTTAGTTAGCGCGGCTAAGCTGTCTGGTTGTGGGTGACGACGTGGGGGTTGACCAGCGCAAAGGTGTCCGCAAGCTGTTCGGCTCGATCGTGGTCGACACCCGGCCGCTCAAGATCCCCGCGTTCCGCCGCCTCTGGCTGTCCACCGCGGTCACCGCCGTCGGCAGCCAGCTCACCGCCGTGGCGGTCCCCAAACAGGTCTTCGACCTCACCGGCTCGTCGGCGTATGTCGGCCTGACCGGCCTGGTCGCGCTGATCCCGCTGCTCGTCTTCGGGCTCTGGGGCGGCGCCATCGCGGACGCCGTCGACCGCCGCAAACTCCTGCTCGTCACCAACGTCGGGGTCACGCTCACCTCGGCCGTCCTGTGGCTCCAGGCGTTCCTGAACATCGGCTCCGTCTGGCTGGTCCTGGGCCTGCTCGCGGTCAACCAGGCGTTCTTCGCGATCAACATGCCGACCCGCGGCGCCGTCGTCGCCCGGCTGGTCCCGGACAACCTGATCGCTCCCGCGACCGCGCTCAGCAGCACGATGTCCACCTTCGGCGCGGTCTTCGGCCCGCTGCTCGCCGGTTCGCTGATCCCGATCCTCGGCCTCTCGACGCTCTACCTGATCGACGTCATCGCCCTGACCTTGACCCTCATCGCGGTCTACAAGCTGCCCCCGATCCCGCCGCTCGGCGAGATCGCGCGCCGCGCCGGGATCCGCGACATCGTCGACGGCTTCAAATACCTGGCGACCCAGAAGATCCTGCTGGCCTCGTTCCTCGTCGACATCATCGCGATGGTCGCGGGTATGCCGCGCGCGCTGATCCCGGAGATGGCCGAGCGCACCTTCGGCGATCCGCCCGGCGGCGGCCCGGCGCTGGGCTGGCTGTACGCGGCGCTCCCCGCGGGCGCGATGCTGATCGGCCTCTTCTCCGGCTGGCTGACCAGGATCCGCAAACAGGGTGTCGGCGTGATCGTCTCGATCTGTGTGTGGGGCGCGGCCGTCGCCGGTTTCGGGCTCGCGAACTCGCTGTGGCTCGCGGTGTTCTTCATGGCGCTCGCCGGGGCCGCCGACATGGTCAGCGCGATCTACCGCATGTCGATCCTGCAGCTCGCCACCACCGACGAGATGCGCGGACGGCTGCAGGGCGTGTTCACCGTCGTCGTCGCGGGCGGCCCGCGGATCGCCGACCTCACCCACGGCTGGGCCGCCGCCGGCGTCGGCACGGCCGCCGCGGCCTCCGGCGGTGGAGTGCTGGTCATCGTGCTGGTCATCGGCGCGGCGCTGCTCATCCCGTCGTTCTGGCGGTACCGGGCCCCGGTGGACTGAGCCGTTCGGTCTATCGTCGGGCCCATGCGTATTTCACGGGCGATCGTCCTGTTCGCCGCTGTCATCGCGACCCTTTCCGCCTGTTCGTCCGGGGACGAGAAGACGGACAACGCGGCCAAGCCGTCGAGCCAGGCTCCGGCTCCTTCCGCCGCGCCGAGTTCCTCCGCCGTTCCCACCGGTGGCACCGGGTCGAAGGAGCCGTGCGCGCTGCTGCCCGCCGAGGCCGTGGGCAAGGCGGTCTCGATCCAGGGCGTGACGTCGGCGCCGGGTCCGGTGCAGGACAACGCCGCCAACGGTGGCAAGGCCAAGAGTTGCGTCTACTCGGCCGCCGGCAAGCAGATCGGCGCGCTCGCGGTGACCCGCTTCGAGGGCAACAAGATCAAGCCCGCCGAGATGGTCACCGCGCTGAAGAAGGCCAAGCCGAACGCGAAGGACGTCGCCGGTGTCGGCGAAGGCGCCATCTACTACACCGACGAGAACAAGACCGCGACGCTGGCGGCCGCCGAACTCGTGGACAACGTGCCGGTACTGGTCAACTACACCGGGCCGACCAAGATGACGCAGGAAATGATGCTCCCGCTGGTGAAGACCGCGGTCGACGCCAACTGAGCGAATTACCCAAAGGCGTGCTTCGTCAACCCGTGACGAAGAACTGACCAAACCGGACTGTCGGCACCAGACGTGATGCGGCACACTCTTGCCGCATGGCGGACACGACGACAACAGAACAGACCGGTCCGGCCGGTCAACCGAGCCTCAAGCGGGTGATGGGTTCCAAACTCCTGCTGTTCTTCGTGGTGGGGGACATCATCGGGACGGGCGTCTACGCGCTCACCGGGCAGGTGGCCGGCCGGGTGGGCGGCGCGCTTTGGCTGCCGTTCCTGATCGCGTTCGTGGTCGCGATCATGACCGCGTTCAGCTACCTGGAACTGGTCGGCAAGTACCCGCAGGCGGCCGGGGCCGCGCTCTACACGCACAAGGCGTTCAAGCTCCGCTTCCTCACCTTCATGGTGGCGTTCGCGGTGATGTGCTCAGGGATCACGTCGGCCTCGTCGGCGGCGAAGGCCTTTGGTGACACCTATCTCAAGGAATTCATCACCGCGCCCATGCCGCTGGTGGCGATCCTGTTCGTGATCGGCCTCGCGCTGATCAACTTCCGCGGGGTCTCCGAATCGGTGAAGACCAACGTGGTGCTGACCTGCATCGAGATCGGCGGTCTGCTGATCATCATCGGGGTCGGCGTGTGGGCGGTGCTCAACGGCAACGGGGACGCGTCGCGGCTGGTCGAGTTCGACACCGAGAACCAGACGATGCTGGTGGCGATCACGTCGGCGACGTCGCTGGCGTTCTTCGCGATGGTCGGTTTCGAGGACTCGGTGAACATGGCCGAGGAGTGCAAGGACCCGATCCGGATCTTCCCGAAGGCGATGCTGTGGGGCATGGTCATCGCCGCGACCATCTACATCCTGGTCTCCGTGACCTCTTCGCTGCTGGTGCCCGCCGACGAACTGGAGGCCGCCAAGAGCAGCGCGCTGCTGAAGGTGCTCGACGTCGGGGCTCCCGGTTTCCCGCGCGAGATCTTCTCCGCGATCGGTCTCTTCGCGGTCATCAACTCGGCGCTGATCAACATGCTGATGGCCAGCCGTCTGCTCTACGGCATGGCGAACCAGCGGATCATCCCGAAGCAGCTGGGCACCGTGCACCCGTTCCGCCGCAGCCCGTGGGTGGCGATCGTGTTCACCAGCCTGATCGCAATCGGCCTCGTGTCCTTTGTGGACATCAGTGTGCTCGGCGGTACGACGGCGTTGCTCCTGCTGGCGGTGTTCGCCATCGTCAATGTCGCGGTCCTGGTACTGCGCAAGGAGAAGGCGGCGCACCAGCATTTCCGCGCGCCGACGATCATCCCGGTGCTGGCCGCGATCTTCTGTCTCTACCTGGTGACGCCGCTGTCCGGACGGCCCGCGCGCGATTACAAGGTCGCCGCGATCCTGCTCGGCGTCGGCATCGTGCTCTGGGGGATCAACTGGCTCGTCATGCGGGCCACGCACAAGGAAGAGGACCGGCAGCCCGTCGAGCCGCCGGTCGGCTAGCCGCGGCTGAGCGACTGGTACTCCACCGGGCTGTGGGCCGAGAACACGGTGACCTCGTCGGCGTGTTCTCGGCTCAGCTCCCGCAGCCGCTCGACGTTCTCCAGCCGCGGCTTGCGCAGCGTCTGCACCATGTTCTGGAAGGCGGTCATCCCCGGCGGGCAGTGCGGCTTCACGGGATCCATCTGGCCATGGAAGAAATACGCGTCGCCCGCGTGCAGCAGCCAGCCGTCGCCGGTGTCGACGGCCACCCCGGTGTGGCCTTTGGTGTGGCCCGCGAGCGGTACCAGCAGGATCTCCGGCGGCAGGCCCTTCAGCTCGCGGACGGCCTGGAAACCGAACCAGTCGTCCCCGGCCTCGTCGTACATGCTCCACAGTGGATGGTGGGCGAACTGGTTGGCGCGGAACCGCAGCTTCTCGCTCTGGTTGGCCGGTGACGTCGCCGCGTCGTGCTCCGCGGTGCGGACGTGCACGACGGCGTTCGGGAAATCCGCGAGCCCGCCCGCGTGATCGACGTCGAGGTGGGTGCAGATGATGTGCCGGACGTCTTCGAGCTTGTGGCCGAGCGCTTCGACGTGGTGCGCCGCGGTCTCCGTCTCGACCGGTTTCGCGCCGACCATGAGCGTGAACGGCGTGCCGAGCCACGCCCCGGGATTCTCGACGCCCTTGCGGCCGAAACCGGTGTCCACGAGTACGAGTCCGTCGCCGGTCTCGATGAGCAGGCAGTGCGCCACCAGCTCCGAGCGGCGCAGCAGGCCGGGCTGGCCGTCGAGCAGCCTGCCTCCCGGTGCCCGCATCGTGCCGCAGTTCAGGTGGTGCACCTTCATAGCCTGCTCCTCTGGCTGAGCCGTTCGAATGCGGTGGCGTCGTGTGCGGCGAACACCGTCACCTCGTCACCGTTGTTACTGACAAGTTCGCGCAGCCGGCGCTGGTTGTCCAGTCGTGCGGTCTTCTCCGTCTGCATGTACGACTCGAAGAAGCCCAAGGCCGGAGGGATGTGCGGCTTTCGCTCCAGCTCGCCGCCGTGGAAGACGGCGTCACCGGCGTTGAGGAGCCAGCCGTCGCCGGTGTCGACCGCGACGCCGGCGTGCCCGCGGGTGTGCCCGGCGAGGGGGATGATCAGGACGTCCGGGACCCCTTCGAGTTCGCGGACGGCGTCGAAACCGAACCACGGCTCGCCGTCGGCGCGGTACGACCTCCACAGTGGACCGTGGCTGAACTGGACCTTCCGGTAGCGGCTCGCCTCCTTGCGGTCGATCGGCTTCTCCAGCGCCTGAAGCTCGCGATCGTGGACGTGGACCCGCGCCTGAGGGAAGTCGACGAGCCCGCCCGCGTGGTCGAGGTCGAGGTGGGTGAGCACGATGTCGCGCACGTCGGCCGGGTCGAAGCCGAGCTTGCGGATCTGGGTCGTGGCGCTGAGGTCGTCGTCGCTGTCGGGGTGGACCAGCCGGACGAAACCGGCGCCGAGCCATTCGACCGGGCGGGTGACGGTCGGCGTTCCGACACCGGTCTCGACGAGCACGAGCCCGGTGTCGGTCTCCAGCAGAAGACAGTGACAGATCAGTTCGGCGCGACGGAACAGACCGGGCCTGCCGTCGATGAGCTTGCCGCCGAGCGGCCGCATGGTTCCGCAGTTCAGGTGATGGACGCGCATCAGGACAGCTCCCGTTCGAGGGTGGCACGGAGGTGAGGGGCGATCGCGCGCAGCGGCGCGGTGTCGTGCAACGTCTTGGCCAGCAGCAGACCGCCCTCGATGGCGGCGAGGACGACGGTGGCCAGGTGATCCGCCTTGTCGGTGTCGAGCGCGCCGGCGATGACGGTGTGCCAGGACGTGTAGCCGTCGGCACAGGCCTGACGGATCGCCTCGCTGTCACCCGACGCGTCCAGCGCGACCGTCGCGAGCGGACAGCCGCGCTGGAAATCCGACTCCTCCAGCGAGGTCGCCAGCGCTTCGACCACGTTCTCGATCCCGGTGACGACGTCGGGCGCGTTCGTGGCGATCATGCGCAACTGGTCGCACAGCCGGTCGGCGGACTGGCGGATGGCCTCGGCGGCCAGCTGCTCCTTGCCGCCGGGGAAGTGGAAGTAGAGCGATCCCTTGGGCGCGCCGACGGCGGCGACGAGCTGGTTGAGACCGGTGGCGTGGTAACCCTGCTGGTGGAAGAGCTCGGCGGCGGAATCGAGCATGCGCTGCCGGGTGTCGGTGCGGCGGACCATGCGACCGACTGTAGCTCAAACTATGACGACCGGTCTAGTAAGATTGGTTTACACAAACCCTCTTCATTCAGAATATTTGTGTAAACTGGTCAGTGAACCGATCGGTGCTCGAAGGGAGCGGACATGGTCGACTCGGCCCAGTTGCTCCCGGTCGCGCGGGCGGCGCATGTTCTGGACATTTCACGAGAGCGTGTCCGCGAACTCGTGCACGACGGCAGGCTGGACGCGATCCGGATCGGCCGTGAGCTGCTGGTCGACGCGCGGTCGGTCGAGCACCGGAAGAGTGTGGTGAAGCCCGCTGCCGGACGGCCGCTCTCCGCTCGGATGGCGTGGGGTTTCCTGTGGTCGTTGAGCGGCTATCGGCCGTCGTGGATCTCGCCGTCGGAACGCGTCCGGCTCAAGCGCTACGCGCGGGAACGCGAGCCTGTCCAATGGCCGCGCCTGCTTTCCGGCCGCGCGCGCGTCCATCGTGTGCGGATGCTGGCCGGGCCGCTCGCGCGACTCCGGGACGACCCGCACGCCGTCGTCAGCGGGCCTGTCGCCGCGGGGCGCCACGGCGCCGACCTGATGGCGGGCAGCAGCGATGAAGAGTTCTATGTGGACGCCGCCCGGTTCGACGAACTCGCGCGGTCACGCCGGCTCCGGCTGGACAGTGCGGAACCCAACGTCGTGATTCGTGTTCCTGCCCTGTCCGGTGTGCTGCGCCCGCCGGGGGCCGGAGACCTCGCGATCCCGGCGGCCGTCGCGGCGGATCTGCTCGACGCCGGGGATGAGCGTTCTGTCCTTGCGGCACAACAACTTCTCACTCGTTTGGGCGGGGTCGTGAGTGGCGATTCAGGTTAGAACCCGAATCGCCATTCACGATCACCGCGACCAGCTAGGCGGCGTCCTGTAAATCTACGCCTCCTCAAGTGTCCACAAAGGACGCTTTTGCTGGCCGAAATGTTCGCTTGATGCTCGTATGTACGGTTTTCAGGTGGAGTCGTGAGTGGCAAGGAGGGTTCTAACCCTCTTTATCACTCACGACCCCTTTGTGAAACCACTCAAATCGGCCTAATCGGGCATCTTCGCCTCGAAGAAAGGCCTTTGTGGACATCTGTGCCGCCGACGGCGTCCCGCAAGTGATCGTGCAGCCGGAGCACGTCGCGAAAGCAACGTTCGCGACGCCTGATGTCCCGAAAGTGGCTTTCGCGACACCTGGGCGTGAAGACCGCGAACCAACCTGCAGGACAGCCCCTGGTCGCTAGACGCCGATCGCGGACGCTGACCCGCCGAACTGTTGCCGCAGCTCGCGTTTGAGCAGCTTCCCGGACGCGTTCTTCGGCAGTTCGCCGACGAAATGCACCGATTTCGGCACCTTGTGCGCCGCCAGCGACTTCTTGGCGAACTCGATCAGCTCCGCTTCGTCGACGGGTTCCTTCGTCACGACGATCGCCGCGATCGCCTCGATCCAGCGTTCGTGCGGCAGGCCGACGACGGCGACCTCGGCGACGGCGGGATGCGGGTACAGCGCGTCCTCCACCTCGCGCGACGCGACCAGGACGCCGCCGGTGTTGACGACGTCCTTGATCCGGTCGACGACGAACAAGTAGCCCTCCTCGTCCTGGCGCACCAGGTCACCGGAGTGGAACCAGCCGCCCGCGAACGCCTCCACCGACTCCTCGGGCTTGCCCCAGTAACCGGTGCACAGCTGGGGAGAGCGGTACACGACCTCGCCGAGCTCGCCCGGCGGGAGGTCGTTCATCTCGGCGTCCACCACCCGCGTCTCGACGAAGAGGACCGGGCGGCCGACCGAATCCGGCCGCGCGTCGTGCTCTTCCGGCCGCAGAACTGTCGCGAGTGGACCGATCTCCGACTGGCCGAAGCAGTTGTAGAAACCGACTTCCGGAAGTCGTGAGCGCAGTGCTTTCAGCACGGGCACCGGCATGATCGACGCGCCGTAGTACGCCTTGGTGAGACAGCTCAGGTCCGCGTCCGCGAGACCGGGATGGTTCGCGAGTCCCACCCAGACGGTCGGCGGGAAGAACAGGGAAGTGATGCCCTGGCGGGGAATCCGCGCGAGGATGTCGCCGAGGTCGGGCGCCTCGACGAGGTGGTTCGTCGCGCCGACGGCCAGACCGGGCATGAGGAAGACGTGCATCTGAGCCGAGTGATACAGCGGCAGCGCGTGCAGCGGCACGTCACGGTCGCTCAAGTCGAGCGCCGCGATGCAGGACGAATACTCGTGCACCAGCGCGCGGTGGGTGAGCATCGCGCCCTTCGGCCGCGAGGTCGTCCCGGACGTGTAGAGCAACTGGACGAGGTCTTCGTCCGCGACCCCGGACTCCTCGTGTGGTTCGACGGTTTCGTCCAGCGCCCACTCCAGAACGTCCAGTGTGGACACATGTTCGACGTTGACGTGCTCGGCCAGCGCGGGGTCGACGAAGGCGACGGCGGGTTCGGACTGCGTGAGCAGATACTCGAGCTCTTCACCGCGCGCGTTGAAGTTCACCGGCACGTGCACCAGCCCGGCCCGCGCGCAACCGAGGTACAGCAACAGGTACGCGTCGGAGTTCTTGCCGAAGGCCGCGACGCGGTCACCGTGGACGAGCCCGCGGCCGAGCAGTTTCGCCGCGACCCGGCCCGCCGCGCGGTCGAGCTCCGCGTAGGTCCACACGCGATCGGCGAACGTGAGCGCGACCCGGCCCGGGACGCGTCGCGCGCTCCGTTCCAGGACGCGGCCGACGGTGCTGGGGTAGCCGGGAACGGTCATCGCGGCGGTCTCCTTCGTCCGGGCGTGGCATTCCCAGACTACGTTCCCGGCGCCCGCCGGTAACCTCGTCCGCATGGCCAATCCCACCGGAGAGCAGTTCGAGATCACCCGCGGCAACGCGCGCGCCGTCGTCACCGAGATCGGTGCCGGGTTGCGCGCGTTCGAGGTCGGCGGAGTGCCCTACGTCGAGGCGTTCGCCGAGGACGAGAAGCCGCCGAAGGGCGCAGGGCAGGTGCTGCTGCCCTGGCCGAACCGCACCAAGGGTGGCCAGTGGGTGTACCAGGGTGAGAAGCAGCAGCTCCCGATCACCGAGGAGGCGCGCGGCAACGCGATCCACGGCCTGACCCGGCACGAGGAGTGGGAGCTTCTCGAGCACGCGGAGTCGTCGATCACGATGGCCATCGACGTCCCGGCGCAGGAGGGCTGGCCGGTGCCGCTGCGTGCGACGATCACGTACGAGATCTCGCCGCGCGAACTGGTCGTGACGCACGAGATCCGCAACGAGGGCGAGAGCCCGATCGGCGTCGGGCTCGGCACGCACCCCTACTTCCGCATCGGCGACGTGCCCACCGACGAGCTGACCCTGACACTGCCCGCGAGCCGGGTCCGCCCGTATCTCGGCGACGAGCAGATGCCGTACGCCGACGAGCAGGACGTCGAGGGGACCGAGTACGACTTCCGGTCCGGCAAGGTGCTCGAAGGCGTCGACCTCGACACGGCGTTCGGCGGGCTGAGCGTCGCCGAGGACGGGAACCACCACCACGTCCTCTCGCACGGGGAGCAGGAGCTGCTGGTCTGGGCCGGGCCCGACTTCCGCTGGGCGCAGGTGTTCACGCCGGACGACCTGGTCGGCCGCGGCCGGGCGGTGGCGATCGAGCCGATGACCTGCCCCGCGGACGCGCTCAACACCGGCACCGACCTGATCGACCTGGAGCCCGCCACTTCGTGGACCGGGAGCTGGGGAATCCGGGTGCGCTGATGACGGCTCTGCTCCGGCTGGGCCCCGTGGACGCGGGCGAAGTGCTCACGCTGCAGCGCGCGGCGTACGTCCCGGAGGCCAGGGAGCACGAGAACCTCGACCTCCCGCCGCTGCTGGAGACCTTCGAGCAGGCCAAGGACGCCCTGGGCGACCCCGCGTGTTTCGCCTGGGGCATCAGGGAATCCGGGCGGCTGGTGGCGAGTGTCCGGATCGTCGTGGACGGCGAGGCCGGTCTCGTCGGCAGGCTCATCGTGGCCCCGGACAGGCAAGGACACGGCCTCGGCGGCTCGTTGCTGCTCGCCGCCGAGGCCGCCGCCCCGCCTTCGGTGACCGTGTTCCGCCTGTTCACCGGGGAGCGGAGCGCGGGCCCGCTGCGGATGTACCGGAAACTCGGCTACGTCGAGACGCACCGAACGCCCGAGAAGCACTACGAACTGGTCCACTTCGAAAAGCCCCGCGTGCGGACCGGTGGCCCAGTTCGTTAGCGTGTCAAAGTATGTCTGACAAAGTACTGGTCAAGGCCATCGTCGGTGGTTACGTCGTCCCGGTCGACGGTGATCCCATCGACGGCGGCACGGTCCTCATCGAGAACGGGAAGATCGCCGCGGTCGGCACGGACGCCGACGTCGACGTCCCCGACGACGCCGAACTGATCGACGCCGCGGGCAGCTGGGTGCTGCCCGGGTTCATCGACGCGCACGCCCACCTCGGCGTCCACGAAGACGGCGAAGGCTGGTCGGGGAACGACACGAACGAGATGACCGACCCCAACGGCGCGCGGTTCCGGGCGATCGACGGGATCGACCCGTACGAGCCCGGCTTCGACGACGCGCTCGCGGGCGGTGTCACCAGCGTCGTCATCAAGCCCGGCTCCGGGAACCCCATCGGCGGGCAGACGATCGGCGTCAAGACCTGGGGCCGGACCGTGCTCGACATGATCTTCGCCGAGGGCGTCAGCGTGAAGAGCGCGCTCGGCGAGAACCCGAAACGGGTCTACGGCGAGAAGAAGCAGACGCCGTCGACCAGGCTGGGTGTCGCGTCGACCATCCGCGACGCGTTCACCGCCGCGCGCAACTACGCCGCCCAGCGCGACCACGCGGCCGGCGAGGGCAAGCCATTCGACGTCGACCTGACCAAGGAGACGCTGGCCAAGGTCCTCGACGGCGAGCTGTACTGGGACCAGCACGTCCACCGCGCCGACGACATGGTGACCGCGATCCGGCTGGCCGACGAGTTCGGCTACAAACTGGTGATCAACCACGGCACCGAAGGGCACCTGATCGCGGACCTGCTGGCCGAGCGGGACGTGCCGGTGATCCTCGGCCCGCTGTTCACCACCAAGTCCAAAGTGGAGCTGCGCAACCGCACCCTGCGTGCGCCCGGCATCCTCGCCAGGGCGGGTGTGCGGATCGCGATCACCACGGACCACCCGGTCGTGCCGATCAACTTCCTGGTCTACCAGGCCGCGCTGTCGGTGAAGGACGGCCTCGACCCGGAGACCGCGCTGAAGGCGCTGACCGTCAACCCGGCCGCGATGCTGGACCTCGACGACCAGGTCGGCTCGCTGAAGCCGGGCCTCGACGCCGACGTGGTCATCTGGTCGGGTGACCCGCTGGACGTGATGAACCGGGCCATGCGCGTGTTCGTGCGGGGGCGCGAGGTCTACCACTTCGACGAGGAGACCGGCGTCGGCGTCACCGAGGAACGCCGGTACCGCGAGGGCTGAACCGGTCTTGTCAGAACGACCGGCCCGTGCTCTCATGTGTTACACACTGGGGAGGATGTGTAACACATGAAGCGCTGGGTCTTCGTTCTGGTCGTCGGTATCGGTTTCCTGGTCGTCACCTTGTTGTTCGCCCGTGAGGATCCGAATGTCGTCAAATGCGGTGGCCGGATCATGGGCCCCGGCGACGTCTGCGAAAGCACCAAGGGTGGCCGCACCGTCGACGAGGACACCTACGACGAGATGAAGGCCGCCGCCGAATCCAGGGCCGAGACGTTCCGCGACCACGGGCTCTGGATGGCCGGGGTCGGGGTGGCGCTGACCGGCTTGGGGGCGACGATGCTGATCCGCGGGAAACGGCGCAAGGATCGCGCCGTCGCCGCGGCTCGGCAGGATGCGCGGTGGCAGGCACCGCCGGGTTTCCCGCAGCAGCAGGGTTTTCAGCAGGCGCATGGCGCCCGATTCCAGTCCCCGCCTCAGCCCGTGCCGGGGCAGCAGCCTTATCCGCCGCGGAACGGATGGCCGCAGCAGCCGCCGCAGGCCGGTCCGCCGCCACAGCGGTTCGGTCCGCCGGGGCACGGAGGCTCGTGAGTGGCGTTTCGGGTTAGAACCCGAAACGCCACTCACGACCCCCTCGACCCACGACCAGGCCGAAGGCGCCCTTCGTCGCATCAGGCGCAGCGAAGGGAGCCTTCACCCCACCTGCCAACCTCACCCAAGATCAACTTAAGCTACGTGGCATTGGGTTCCAACCGTCCTCACCACTCACGAGAGCAGTCGGTCGAGATCCAGCTTCACCGGAAACGGCTCGGCGGCGGCGAATTCGCCGGTCATGGCCGGAGCGTCCTGGTAGCCGAGTTCGCCCGCTTGGTGGCAGGCGACAAGCGAGACGGGCTCGCTGAGATCGACGATCCAGTAGTGCGGGATCCCCGCGTCGGCGTACTCGCCGTGTTTGGTCACGTAGTCGGTGCGCTTCGAGCCCGGTGACACGATCTCGACCACGACGATGACGTCGTCCGCGTGGTACATCGTGTCTTCTTCGTCGATTCGCTCGCCTGCTTCACGGAGGGCGATGATCAGATCCGGTCGCCTGGCGAAACCCGGCTCGCCAGGCGGCACCAGTCCCAGATCGACGTCGATGTCCTGGATGAACTCGAGGTGTTCGGGCAGCTGGGATTCCAGTTGCCTCGCCAAGGCGTAGAGCGCCTTGTTGTGTCTCCTCTTGAGGCTTGGCGACATGACGAGGCGGCCTTCCACGAGCTCGGTGAATCCGGAATCGGGCTCGCCGAGCGCCGCGTACTCCGCGACCGACAGCAGGTGGTCCGGGATGGCCCACCCTGGTCCACCGTGTGACCCGGCCGTGGAGTCGGGAAGGGCTGGCACAGCATCTCCTCACGTCTTCCACGGTGTCTCACGATCACCACGTGACCACTGGTGAGCATATCGGCGCGGAGAGTCAGCCTTTTCGGAGTTCCCGCGCGATCACCATGCGCTGGATCTGGTTCGTGCCCTCGAAGATCTGCGGCACCTTCGCCTCCCGCATGTACCGCTCCGCCGGGAAGTCCTTCGTGTACCCGGCGCCGCCGAGGACCTGCACGGCGTCGGTGGTCACCTTCATCGCGCCGTCGGTCGCGACGAGCTTCGCGATCGACGCCTGCCGCTGGAACGGCAGCCCGCGGTCGCGGCGGCGGGCGGCGTCGAGGTACATCGCGCGCGACGTCTCGACGGTCGCGGCCATGTCGGCCAGCAGGAATTCCAGTCCCTGGAACTCGATGATCGGCCGCCCGAACTGCGTGCGGCCCTTCGCGTACTCGAGCGCCTCGTCCAGCGCGGCCTGCGCGAGCCCGACGGCGCAAGCGGCGATGCCCAGCCGTCCGGAGCTGAGCGACGACAGCGCGATCTTCAGTCCCTGGCCCTCCTCGCCGATCCGCCGGTCGGCGTCGACGGCGGCGCCCTCGAACATCAGCTGCGCCGTGGTCGACCCGGTGAGGCCCATCTTCCGCTCGGGCGGTGCGGCCGACAGGCCCGGCGTCGCCGCGTCGACGAGCAGGCAGGAGATGCCCTGGCCGCCGTCGTCGCTGGTGCGCACCATGGTCGTGTAGAAGTCGGCCTCACCCGCGTGGGTGATCCACGCCTTCGTGCCGTTCACGACGTACTGGTCGCCGTCGAGCCGCGCGCGGGTCGAGAGGGCGGCCGCGTCGGAGCCGGCGTGGGTCTCCGAGAGCGCGTACGCGCCCAGCAGGCCGCCTTCCAGCATCGAGGGCAGCCAGCGGTCTCGCTGCTCGTCGGTGCCGTGGTGCGCCAGCGCGAAGCAGGACATCGTGTGCACGGAGAGCCCGACGCCGACCGACATCCACGCGGCCGCGATTTCCTCCAGAACCTGCAGATACACCTCGTAGGGCAGCTCGCCGCCGCCCCAGCGTTCCGAGTACGGCAGGCCGAGCAGCCCGGCCTGCCCGAGCAGCCGGAACTGCTCGCGCGGGAAGTGCGCGGTCTCCTCGTACTTGCTCGCGATCGGGGCGAGTTCCTCGCGCGCGATCTCCTTGGCCAGGTCGACCAGATCCTGGGCCTCGGTGCTGGGCAGCAGACGGTCCGCCGGCATGGCTCCTCCGAGCTGAGCTGTACTAAAAACAGTACTGTGGGCTGATTCAGCGTACAGTAGACGGCGCTGGGGGTACACCGTTCGCGTAGGGGATAGTGATCCGATGACCTCGCGCCGCCAGCCCACCGCGCGTCAGAGAGCGCTGCTCTCGGAGCTTGAAGCGCTCTTTCTCGCCGAAGGGTTCTCCCAGTTCACGCTGGACGACCTGGCCGCCAGGCTCCGCTGCTCGAAGTCGACCCTCTACGCGCTCGCGCCCAGCAAGGAGCAGCTCGCGGTCAAGGTCGTCACCCACTTTTTCAAGGGCGCCGCCGAACTGCTGGAAGAGCGGATCGCCGGGATCGACGACGCTCGCAAGATCCTCGGGGAGTACCTCGCCGGGATCTCCGAGTACCTGAATCGCGCTTCGGCCGCTTTCATGACCGACATCGCCGAATTCGCGCCGGCGCGGGACGCGTATCAGCTCAACAGTCGCGCCGCGGCCCGCCGGATCCGGTCGTTCATCGATCGCGGCGTCACCGACGGTGTTTTCCGCGAGGTGCACGCGCGGCTGATCGCGGAAATGGCGGGACTGATCATCGAGGGAATCCAGACCGGTGTCGTCGGTCAGCGCACCGGGGTGACCGACGCCGAAGCGTTCACCGCGTTGTCGGAGCTTTTGCTTGGCGGGATCGCGACAAAAAATGTCCTGAACTGACAATTCTGGTGGTCTCACCGCCGCCTCGGCTAGCATCGCGCCCGTGATCGTCGTAGGTGGAGAGGCGCTGGTCGACCTCGTTCCCGGTGAACCGTTGGATTCCACTGTGGACGGTGGATTGCGCGCGCTGCTGCCCCGGATGGGTGGTGGTCCCTACAACGTCGCGCTCGCCGCCGGGCGGCTCGGCGTCCCGACGGGCTTCCTGTCGCGCGTCTCGAACGACCGCTTCGGCGTCGCGCTGGTGGACCGGCTGCACGCCTCCGGCGTCGACACCGCCTTGCTGCAGCGAGGAAACGAGCCGACGACCCTCGCCGTGGTCGCGCTCGACGAGAAGGGTTCCGCCCAGTACACCTTCTACACCGAGGGCACCGCGGACCGGCTGGTCGCCGACCCCGGCCCGCTGCCGGAGGATGTGACGGCGCTCTCGCTCGGCACCCTCGGCATGGTCCTGGAGCCGGGCGCGAGCACGTACGAAACCGTGTTGCGCCGCGAATCCGACCGCGGCGTCCTGACCGTGCTCGATCCGAACATCCGTGCGGCGCTGATCGCCGACCCGGCGGCGTACCGGGCGAGGTTCGATTCCTGGCTGCCGCATATCCGCCTGCTCAAGATCTCCGACGACGACACGGAATGGCTCGCCGAGGGCGCCGACCCGGTCGACGCGGCAAAGGTCTGGACCTCTTGCGGAGTCGATGCCGTCGTGCTCACCCGGGGCGCGCAAGGGCTGTCCGTCATCACACGAGCGGGCGAAATCGCCCAGGTCCCCTCACGCCGGGTCGACGTCGTCGACACGATCGGCGCCGGTGACACCGTGCAGGGCGCCCTGCTGGCGTGGCTGTACTCGAACGGCGTCCGTGACTTGTCCACTCTCGACGCCGACGGCTGGCGTACGGCGCTCGAATTCGCGGCGAAAGCGGCGTCGATCACCGTCTCGCGGAGCGGGGCCGAACCGCCGACGGCGGGCGATATGGCATCCGCCGTGTGAACCTGGTCCCAAAGGGGCTGTTGTGAGCAACTCACCCGCTGCGCGTTGACCCCATTCTCGACTAGCGTAGAGGGGAATTCATACCCCAGCGGGGCGGTGTGCAGCGAGGCCGTGGGTCACGCGCGTGAAAGAGGGCGTACCTGTGGAACCTACAGGCGCCGCCGGCCCGTGCTGAACGTGAGAGGGACTTACATGTCCGACGCGACGACGGCTGCGGGGCAGTCCGGCGAGACCGCGACGCTGCGCCTGCCCAACGGCGAGCACGAGTTCAAGGTGATCCACCCGGTCGAGGGCGCGCCTGGGATCGAGCTGGGGAAGCTGCTGGCGACGACCGGGTACATCACCCACGACCCGGGTTTCGTGAACACCGGTGCCGCGTCGTCGGCCATCACCTACATCGACGGTGACGCCGGCATCCTGCGCTACCGCGGGTACCCGATCGAGCAGCTGGCCGAGAAGTCGACCTTCATCGAGGTCTCGTACCTGCTCATCTACGGCGAGCTGCCGACCCAGGCGCAGCTGGAGGAGTTCACCGGGAAGATCCAGCGGCACACCCTGCTGCACGAGGACCTGAAGGCCTTCTTCAGCGGCTTCCCGCGCGACGCGCACCCGATGCCGGTGCTCTCCAGCGCCGTATCCGCGCTGTCGACCTTCTACCAGGACTCGCTCAACCCGTTCGACGAAGCGAACGTGGAGCTGTCCACCATCCGCCTGCTGGCCAAGGTCCCGACCCTGGCCGCGTACGCGTACAAGAAGTCCGTCGGCCAGCCGCTGCTGTACCCGGACAACTCGCTCGGCCTGGTCGAGAACTTCCTCCGGATGACCTTCGGTTTCCCGGCCGAGCCCTACGAGGTCGACCCGGACGTCGCCAAGGCGCTCGACCTGCTGTTCATCCTGCACGCCGACCACGAGCAGAACTGCTCGACCTCGACCGTGCGTCTCGTCGGCTCCTCCGAGGCGAACCTGTTCGCCTCGATCTCGGCCGGTATCAACGCGCTCTTCGGCCCGCTGCACGGTGGCGCCAACAGCGCGGTCCTGGACATGCTCGAGGGCATCCAGGCCGAGGGCGGCGACGTCGCGAACTTCGTCACCCGCGTGAAGAACAAGGAGAAGGGTGTCCGCCTGATGGGCTTCGGGCACCGGGTCTACAAGAACTACGACCCGCGCGCGAAGATCATCAAGAACACCGCGGACGAGATCCTCTCCAAGCTCAAGGGCGGCGACCAGCTGCTCGACATCGCGAAGAAGCTGGAAGAGACCGCGCTCTCGGACGACTACTTCATCGAGCGGAAGCTGTACCCGAACGTCGACTTCTACACCGGTCTGATCTACCGGGCGCTCGGCTTCCCGACGAAGTACTTCACCGTGCTGTTCGCGCTCGGCCGCCTGCCGGGCTGGATCGCGCACTGGCGCGAGATGATCCAGGACCCGGCCACCAAGATCGGCCGCCCGCGGCAGATCTACACCGGCTACGCGTCGCGGGACTACGCGCCCATCTCGGAGCGCTGATCCCCCTCCCGCAAGCGCTATGAAAGGTCCTTTCCTTGCAAATTTCGCAAGGAAAGGACCTTTCATTGCATCCGGGCGTGCGGGGCCACGGGAGCGGCCTTAGGGTTCCAGGGTGACCAGAGAAGCCCCGGTAGTGCTGTGGTTCCGCCGCGACCTCCGCCTCGGAGACCACGCCGCCCTCCTGGAGGCCTCGAAACACAGCAAGCACGTCCTAGCCCTGTACGTCCTCGACGACGCGCTTCTCAAACCCTCCGGCGCCCCGCGCGTCGCGTTCCTGCACGGCTGCCTGAAGGCGCTGGACGATCAGCTCGGCGGACGGCTGATGCTCGTCAAGGGCGACCCGGCCGAGCAGGTCGTCAAGGCCGCGCGCGAGATCGGCGCGGCGGCGGTGCACGTCAGCGCGGACACCGGCCCGTACGGCCGCCGCCGCGACGACGAGGTCAAGAAGGCGTTGGCGGAGCACGACATCGACTGGGTCGAGACGGGTTCCTCGTACGCGATCACGCCAGGCCGCATCACCAAACCCGACGGCGATCCCTATCGCGTGTTCACCCCGTTCTACCGCGCGTGGGTGCGCCACGGCTGGCCGCGGCCCGCGGACACCGGTAAGTCCATAGTGGACTGGGTGGAACCGCCGCGCTCCGTCAAGCTCCCGAAGTCCCCGTCGCTCAAGGGGATGGAGCTGCCGGAGCCCGGTGAGCGGGCGGCGCTCGAACGCTGGCACGAGTTCCTGGACGACGGCCTCGAAACCTACGACGAAGATCGCGACCGGCCGGATCGGCCCGGCACGACAAGGCTTTCGCCGTATCTGCGCTGGGGGTGCGTCCACCCGCGCACCCTGCTGGCGGACCTCGCCGGGAACGAGGGATCCGGCGCCAAGGCGCTGCGCGGTGAGTTCGCCTGGCGTGAGTTCCACGCCGACGTCCTGTGGCACCGTCCCGAAACCGCGCGGAAGAACTACGATTCCCGGTTCGACGCCATGGAACACGAGAGCGACGACGAGGCTTTCCGGCGGTGGTGCGAGGGACGCACCGGGTTCCCCATCATCGACGCGGGGATGCGGCAGCTGCTCGCCGAGGGCTGGATGCACAACCGTGTCCGGATGATCGTCGCGAGTTTCCTGGTCAAGGACCTGCATCTGCCGTGGTGGCTCGGCGCGCGGCATTTCATGAAGCATCTGGTCGACGGCGATCTCGCGTCGAACCAGCTGAACTGGCAGTGGGTCGCGGGCAGCGGCACCGACGCGGCGCCGTACTTCCGGATCTTCAACCCGACCACGCAAGGGGAGAAGTTCGACCCCTCCGGCGACTACGTCCGCCGCTACGTCCCCGAACTCCGCTCCGTGCAGGGCAAAGCCGTGCACAAACCCGCCGGCGTGCCCGATTACCCCGCACCCATGGTCGACCACGCCCATGAACGCCAGGTCGCGCTGGAGCGCTACGGCGCCATCAAAGGTCCGTGAAGGCCTCCTTCCCTACTCTCAGGGTAGGGAAGGAGGCCTTCACGGACTCGCGGGTCAGCCCTTCAGCGCCTCGGTCAGCTTGATCCGGCTGCCGACCCGCAGGACGCTGTTCTGGTAGATCCGCGCGCCCAGCCAGGTGAACAGGGCGATGGCGCCCACGCTCAGGCCCAGCGACAGCGCGATCTCCCACGTCTCGACGGTCCCGGCGGCGATCCGGGCGGGCATCAGGACCGGGGAAAGCAGCGGCACCAGGGAGAGCACCTTCGTGCCCGTGCCCTCCGGCGCCTGCGCCAGCAGGTTGAATCCGACGACGAAGCCGAGGATCAGCACGATGTTGACCGGGCCGATCACGGACTGGGTGTCCTCCTGCCGGGAGACCAGCGAACCCATGGCGCCGTAGACGGTGGCGTACAGCAGGAACCCGAGCAGGTACCACAGCACACCCCACAGCAGCGCGCTCGTCGCGACCCCGGACAGCGTCAGCACGTTGGTCGCCGACGCGACGACGAACCCGGCGCCGCCGATGATCACCAGCTGCGTCAGCCCGACCAGCCCGAGCCCGATCACCTTGCCCAGCAACAGATGCCACGGCCGGACCGTGGACAGCAGGATCTCCACCACCCGGCTGGACTTCTCCTCGACCACGCCCTGCGCGACCAGCGTCCCGTAGGTCACGATGCTCATGTACAGCAGCACCGCCACGATCAGCCCGATCACCATCCGCTGTGACTTCTCCGGGTCCGGCGGTTTGATCGAGTCGACCTCGACCTGGGTCTGGTGGACCGTGCGCATCACCTCGTCCGGCGACTTCTGGGCCTCGGAAAGGATGCCGTTCAGCACTTCCTGCTGGGACACGCCGTTCAGCAGGGAACGCAGCTTTGTGTCCAAATCGGACTTGACGAGCACTTTCAGCTCGGTGGCGTTGCCGGACAGCAGCGCGTCCAGATCGCCGTTCTCGACCTGAGACCGGCCTTGCGCCGGATCGGCGACGGTGACGGTCTCGATCTTCTCGCCGATCGCCTCGCCCGCGGTCTTGAGCTGCTGCGCGATCCCGGCGGTCTGGCCGGTGAGCCCGACCTTGCTCTTGTCCTCGTTGCTGATCAGCGTGGACTGCAGCAGGACGTAGCCCATCAGCATGACCAGCAGCACGGCGGTGCCGACCACGAAGGACCTGGTGCGCAGCCGGGTGTTCAGCTCGCGTTTGGCGATGAGCCAGACCGCGCGCCACGAAGATACGGTGTTCATGCGGAAACTCCCTGTGCCGCCGGCTTCTCGGCGACCGCGTCGCGGAAAAGCTCGGTCAGCGAACGCCTGCGTTTGGTGAACTCGGTGACCGGGCCGGTGGCCAGCGCCGCGGCGAGCACGGCCTGATCGTCGGCGCCCGCCTCGAGTTCGAGGATCGTCGTCGAGCCGTTCTGCTCGACCGTCCGGACACCGGGAACGGACGCGGCCCAGCCGGGCGCGGCGGCGGGCGCGGTGACGACGAGACCGTTGCCCGCACCGGCGGTCAGCTCGCCGACGGTGCCGGAGGCGACCATCCGTCCACTTCGGATGATGCCGACCCGGTCGCACAGCCGCTCGACCAGATCGAGCTGGTGGCTGGAGAACACCACCGGCACGCCGGTCGCGGCCTTCTCGCGCAGCACGCCGCTCATCACGTCCACGGCCAGCGGGTCGAGGCCGGAGAACGGCTCGTCCAGCACCAGCACCTTCGGATCGTGCACCAGCGCCGCGGCGAGTTGCACGCGTTGCTGGTTGCCGAGGCTCAACTTCTGGACCTCGTCCTTGCGCCGTTCGGTCAGCCCGAGCCGGGCGATCCAGTTCTCGGCACTGCGGTGGGCGTCGTTGGCCGACATCCCGTGCAGCTCGGCGAGATAGACCAGCTGCTCCAGCACCTTCATCTTCGGGTACAGGCCGCGTTCCTCCGGCATGTACCCGATGTGCGTGCGGGTCTCGTGGGTGATCGGGGCGCCGCCGAAGCGCACCTGGCCGGAGTCGGCCGCGAGCACCCCGAGCACGATCCGCATCGTGGTGGTCTTGCCCGCGCCGTTGCTGCCGACGAAGCCGAACAGCTCACCGGGCTGGACCTCGAAGCTCACCTCGTCCAGCGCCACCTTCGCGCCGTAGCGCTTGGAGACCTTGTCGATCTCCAGCTTCCCCTCGCTCATTTCCACTTCCCCTCTTCGAAATACCGCACCAGCGCCGCGAATCCCCGATGGACGCCGGAAACCGTGCGGTTCCGTTCGATCAGCCCGTCCAGCTTGACGTTGCTCACCACCGAGCTGGCCCGGTACACCAGGACCGCCCGGCCCGCGCCGGCGAGGACCCCACCCGCCACCAGCACGACGGCGACCACGCCGATGGACATCTTGTGCCGCTTCTTGTCCCCGGTCATGCCGGAGCCACCCCCTCGAAGTCTTCAGGGTCATCGTCCGGCAGCCGCCAGGCGAGCCACAGCGCCGGTAGCGACGTCCCGAAGACGAACAACGCCGCTGTCATCGCGGACAGCAGCGAACCGGAATCCGGTTGCCCCGCCGCGTAAAGCCCGTACCCGAGATCCACCAGCATCAACACGCAGATCCCCCGGAACGCAGCGTAGTGCGCGCGGTTTCGCAGCAGCAGCTCGCGTTCGTCGAGATCCTTCGCCGCGGAGCCGGGTCTGCCGACGGCCTTGCGCAGCACCGCCGCGGTGCCGACGCAGAGACACAGCCCGGGCCCCATCAGGCCAACGGCGAACCACAAGGTCGGCTCGCGCAGCAGGGCGGCACCGGCGATCACGACCAGATGGCCGATCACGGCCGCGACGGCGAGACGACGGCGATCCGATCGCGTGCGGGTGGTGGTCATGCGGGGAGCACCCCTTCGAAGTCTTCAGGGTCGTCGTCCGGCAGCGACCAGCCCAGGATGACGGCGGACACCGTGGTGCCGGTGATCAACAGCGCGCAGGCCATCATCGCGCCACCGGCCTTGGGGCCGGGGACCAAGAGGCCGTAAAGCACCGCGAACAGCATCAGGGCCACCAGGATCTGGTAGCTGACGTAGGTGACGCGGTGGCGCATTTCCCGCTCGCGTTCGTCGAGCCGCATCGAGAACCCGCCGCTCATCTTGCCGGTGAGGATCCGCAGCAGGTACTGGGCGCCGCCCGCCACGACGCCCCCGCCGAGCCAGCACACGAGGAAGGTTCCTGTCTGCCCTGCCTGATAGAAGACCGCTCCGGCGATCAGGATCAGATCGCCGGCGACCACCAGCACACTCAACGCTCGCCGCCGTTTCCGCGTGCGCCAGGTCGGCAGCTTCAGCGCTCGCTTGCGTTCCACCTCGTCCAGCCGTTCCTGCTGGCGCTCCCAGTACGCCGCGAGGCGGCCTCGCTCCTCGCTCATGTTCCCCCCTCCCGGTAGACCTGAGTGGACAGCGGCGTGAACGGTTCGCGGCTGAACACGGCCTCGACCGGGAGGTCGAACACCGCGCAGATGCGGAACGCCAGGTCCAGGCTCGGGTAGTGGTCCCCTCGTTCGAGCGCGCCGATGGTCTGCGGGTTGACCTCGACGGCCGCCGCGAGGGCGGCCCTGCTCAGTCCGCGCTCCGCCCGGAGCACGGGAAGCCGGTTGTAGATCGGCAGCTCTTTGCCGCGTCTGACCGGGCTCATGGAACATACTGTTGCAAAAACCCAACGACCCGTCAAGTTGAGGGCGCGCTTCACCGCATTCAGAGGACTAAATGCGGGAGGGTCAGGAGAGGCCGGCGAGTGATTTGTCGACAAGGTCCTGGACGCGGCCGCGGGCCGCCTCGGCGTCCGGGGTGACCAGGCCGAGCCGGGTGCGGCGCTCCAAGACGTCCTCGACGTCGAGAGCGCCCTCGTGCCGCACGGCCCAGACGACTTCCGCCGCGCTGATCTCCGTCCCGTCGAACAGGGGCAGGCCCAGTTCCGGATCGACCTCGCCGAGTGCCGCGACCCGCGGTGCTTCGGTGCCGTACTTCGCGACCAGCCGCGCTGGCGCGTCCACAGTGGACAGGCGGCTTCGCGGTGTCGCGCCGAGCAGGGGAAGCCTGGACGTGGCCGACGGCCCGGCGAGGAGCCCGGACCGTTTCAGCGCCGCGTCGACGGCGTCCTCGGCCATCCTCCGGTACGTCGTCAGCTTGCCGCCCACGACGGTGAGCACGCCGTCGGCGCCGGTCACCACCGCGTGCTTGCGCGAGAGGTCCGCGCTGCGCCCGCCGCCGCCCTCGACCAAAGGCCGCAGCCCGGCGAACGAACCCGCGACGTCGGCACGCGTCAGCGGGCGGGTGAGCGCCGTCGACGCCACTTCGAGCAGGAAGTCCACATCGGACTCCGGCACGGACGGCACCCGGGGGACCGGCCCGTCGGTCGGCTCGTCCGTGACCCCGACGAACACCCGGCCGTCCGGTTGCGGCAGCAGGAAGACGAAGCGGTTGTTCTCGCCGGGAACGGGCACGTTGACCGACGTCGCGCCGATCCGCGCCGCTCCTGAGGCCAGGATGAGGTGTGAGCCGCGAGAAGGTCGCAGCCGCACCGACTCCGCCAGTTCTCCCGCCCAGACGCCCGTCGCGTTGATCACCTGACGGGCGCGGATCTCGATCTCCTGCCCGGTGAGCCTGTCCCTGGCCAGCACCGATTCCGCGTCGAGCCGGAGTGCCTCGACCTTCGTCAGGATCCTCGCGCCGCGTGACGCCGCCGTGCGGGCCAGGTTCACGACCAGGCGCGCGTCGTCGGTCAGCGCGCCGTCGTAGGCCAGCAGCGCGCCGCGCAGGCCTTGAGGGGACAGGCCGGGTGCGAGCGCCAGCGCCTCCGCGGCCGGGACCGACCTCGGCCGCGGCAGCACCGACGCCGGGGTCCCGGCCGCGCGGCGGAGGCCGTCACCGGCGACGAGGCCGGTCATGATGAACGCCTGCTGGCCGCGGGAGGTCTTGCGGTACATCGGGAAGAGCTGCGGGATCGCCCTGGTGAGATGCGGGGCGGTGCGGGTCATCAGTATCCCGCGTTCGACAGCGCTTTCGTGCGCCAGCGCCAGATCGCCCTTGGCCAGATACCGGAGGCCGCCGTGGACGAGCTTGCTGGACCAGCGTGACGTCCCGTATGCCAGGTCGTACGCCTCGATCAGGGTCACCGAGAGGCCGCGCGCGGCCGCGTCCAGCGCGATCCCCGCGCCGGTGACACCGCCGCCGACCACCACCAGATCGACCCGCTCGCCGCCGGCCAGCGCCGTGAGTTCCCGGTCGCGCCGCAGGGCGTTGAGCGAGCCCGGCGTCACGGCCGCAACGCCGCGTCGAGTACGTGGGCGAATTCCGCCATCAGCTCCTTCTCGTTCACGTCCGCGGTGGCGGGGCGGTACGAGAACGCGAAGGACTGGATGAGCAGCAGCAGGGTGCGCGCCTGCGAAGGCAGGTCGCCCTTGCGGATCGAGCCGTCTTCGTGGCCCGACTTCAGCAGGCGTAGAATCACGCCTTCGGCGAAGCGCTGGGTCTTCCCCAGCCGCTCGACGATGTAGGGCAGGACCAGTTCGGAGTCGAGGTCCAGCAGGGTGCGGAACAGCGGGTCGCCCGACAGCGCGGCGACGGCGGCGGACGAACTCTGTACGAGCTTCTCGCGGAAGTTGGCGGGCTCGACCTCCGGCTCGGCGGCGCCCTGGAGCAGGCCGCCGAACTCGCGGGTCATGAGGGTCGCGAGCACGCTGCGCACGTCCGGGAACCGGCGGTAGACGGTCATCCGGCTGACCTTCGCGGTACGGGCGATCTCGGCGAGGGTGGTCCGCCTCACGCCGACGGCGAGCACGCACTTCTTCGCGGCGTCGAGCAGAACGTCGTCGGACACACGCGTGGAGGCCTGGCGGGATCGGGTGTCCGCCAGCGCCGAAACGCCTGTTTCCGCAGGTGAGTGACGTTTTACGTCCATATGTAACACTGTAGTCGTGACGGAGCTTATTGACCACCGGTTAAGACGATCCTGGACGCCCGAAGGCGGTGACGCGGCCCACCTTCCGGCGAAGGCCTTGCGGTGGCTCGTCCAGCGTATCGGTCCGCTGGGCTCCGCGGCGCCCCTCGCGCCCGATTCGGCGCTGTCCGTTCCCGATTCGGTGCTGGGCGAACAGCCGAAACGAGACCTCGAGGAACTCGTCGGTGCCGACCAAGTCCTGCTGGCGCCGGGGGAACGGCTCGCGCGGGCGAGCGGTCTGTCCTATCTGGACCTGGTGCGGCGGCGCGGGTTCGGTGATTTTCCGGTGCCGGACGCCGTCGTCCTGCCGGAGAATCCCGCCGAAGTCCAGTCGGTACTGGAAATCTGCGCACGGCACGACGTCGGCGTCGTCCCGTTCGGCGGCGGGACGTCGGTGGTCGGCGGGGTCGCGGCGCTGCGCGGGGACAAGAGCGCGGTGATCGCGCTCGACCTCACCAGGCTCGGCGAACTGGTCTCCGTCGACCCGGTCTCCCGGATCGCGGTCCTGCAAGCGGGCGTCACCGGCCCGGAGGCGGACCGGCTGCTCGCCGCGCACGGTTTCACCCTCGGGCACGTTCCCCAGTCCTACGAACGCGCCACCATCGGCGGATTCGCCGCGACCCGGTCCGCCGGGCAGGCTTCGTCGGGTTACGGCCGGTTCGAGGACATGGTTTCGAGTGTCCGGCTCGCGACTCCGCGCGGGGAATGGAAACTCGGCGTCGCGCCGGCGTCGGCCGCGGGACCCGACCTGCGGCATCTGGCCATCGGCAGCGAAGGCGCGCTCGGCGTGATCACCGAGGTCGCCCTCCGGGTCCGCCCGGTGCCGGAGGTGCGGCGCTACGAGGGCTATGTCCTCGACGGCTGGGAGAAGGGCACCGCGGCGGTCCGCGAACTCGCCCAGCGGCACGTGCTCGCGGACGTCACACGACTGTCCGATGTGGACGAGAGCGAGGTTTCCCTGGCGCTCAACGACAGCTTGAAGACCAAGGCGCTGCGCCGGTACCTCAAGGCGCGGGGAGTGCACGCGCCCTGCCTGCTGATCGTCGGCTGGGAAGGCGCGTCGAAGCGCGCGGTCGCCCGGCGTCGTCAGGAGACCACCCACGTGCTGGAGGAGTTCGACGCCGTCCGCATCGGGGCCGCGCTCGGTGAATCCTGGCGTCGCGGCCGGTTCTCCGGACCTCGGCAACGGGACGCCTTGATGGACAACGGTGTCTGCGTCGAAACCCTCGAAACCGCCGCGTACTGGACGGAACTGAGCGACCTGCGCGACGCCGTCCGTGCCGCGCTCACCGCCACGCTCGGCAACGCCATCATCATGTGCCACGTTTCGCACGCGTACGAAACGGGCGCGTCGCTGTACTTCACCGTGCTCACCGCCCGTGACGAGGCCGACCCGGTCGGCCAATGGCAGCGGGCGAAGGCGGCGGCGTCGGAGGCGATCACCGGGATCGGCACGATCTCGCATCACCACGCCGTCGGCGTCGACCACGCGCGCCATCTGGCGGCGGAGATCGGCGAGATCGGCGTCGAAGTGTTGCGAGCGGCGAAGAAAGCCGTCGACCCGACCGGGATCCTCAATCCCGGGAAGCTTCTCTGAGCCTGTCGGCGGAGCTGAGAGACTCTTTCGGAAAGTGACTCGACGCGTGAACCCGCCCGGCCGAAGGCTCCGCTATCGCGGTGGCAGGGCGCCTTCGGCACCTTCGTGAGCTGGACGATCAAGTCTCGCCCTGACGACGTCGATCGCGGACGCGGGTTCACCACCAGATCCGCTGACCAGCGTCCCGGCCTCGACCAGCGTGCAGTCCAGACCGTGCGTTTCGGCGGGGATGCCTTGCAGTGCGGCGGCGCGGCGCTGTTCGAGGTCGGCGACGCGGATATGCCTGCCGTCCACCAGGATCGGCAGGCGGATGTCCGCGGCGCCGACGTACGCCACGACGTCGTCGAGCACGGTGCCGTCGTCGAGGGTGATGGCCGGGGCCGTCAGCCGCACCAGGTTGTAGCGCTGTCCTTTGCCCTCGCATTTGTCGAGCACGGCCAGCTGGCCGGGCGTCGCGAACCAGACGGCGTGCTCCTCGACGACGCCCGGCGCGGCGGCGAGCGTCGCGGGCCGTTGCCCGTCCCGGAACCGCAGACCGGACGCCCAGACCGCGGCGAGGTCGGTGCAGCGCGCGTGGCAGACGACGACCGGGCCGGTCAGGCCCATGTTCTCCCGCAGCCAGGTGATCTTTGACGGGCACGCGTTCGAACCGTAGGCGAGCACGGCCTGGCGTTCGCGCCAGCCCTCCGGCGCGGTGTCGAGGCTGTGCCCGGCGCCGTCGAAGTGGACGAACGAATGCCCCGGCCGCGCTCCCGGATACGGATCGGCCGGGAAGTCGGCGTCGGTGAAGAGCTTCACCACGTCACCACGCTGCGGAGGACGTCGCCGCGGTGCATGCGCTCGAAGGCCTGCTCGACGCCGTCGAGGGCGATCCGCTCGGTGACGAACTTGTCGAGCGGCAGCCTGCCCTGGAGATAGAGGTCGATCAGCATCGGGAAGTCGCGTGAGGGCAGGCAATCGCCGTACCACGACGACTTGAGCGAGCCACCGCGCGAGAAGAAGTCGATCAGTGCCACGTCCAGCCGCATGTCCGGGGTCGGGACGCCGACGAGCACGACCGTGCCCGCCAGATCGCGGCCGTAGAACGCCTGCCGCCACGTTTCGGGCCTGCCGACCGCGTCGATCACGACGTCCGCGCCGAACGAATCGGTGAACTCCCGGATCGCCTCGACGACCTGCTCTTCGCTCAGCCCCTTGCTGTTCAGCGTGTGCGTGGCGCCGAAGTCCTTGGCCCAGGCGAGTTTCCGGTCGTCGGTGTCGACGGCGACGATGGTCTTCGCGCCGGCCAGGTCCGCCCCGGCGATCGCGGCGTCACCGACGCCGCCGCAGCCGATGACCGCGACGGAATCGCCGCGGCTCACCGCGCCGGTGTTCAGCGCCGCGCCGAGACCGGCCATCACCCCGCAGCCGAGCAGCCCGGCGACGGCCGGTTCGGCGGCGGGGTCGACCTTCGTACATTGTCCACTGTGGACCAACGTCTTCTCGATGAACGCGCCGACGCCGAGCGCGGGCGACAATGCGGTGCCGTCGGCCAGCGTCATCGGCTGGGCGGCGTTGAACGTCGAGAAGCAGTACCAGGGCTTGCCCCGGCGGCAGGCCCGGCAGGTGCCGCAGACCGCGCGCCAGTTCAGGATCACGTAGTCGCCCGGTTCGAGGCCGGTGACGCCGTCGCCGACGGCCTCCACGAAGCCCGCGGCCTCGTGGCCGAGCAGGAACGGGAACTCGTCGTTGATCCCGCCCTCGCGGTAGTGCAGGTCGGTATGGCAGACGCCGCACGCCTTGACCGAGACGACGGCCTCGCCGGGCCCGGGGCCGGGCACCGTCACGGACTCCAGCGAGACCGGTTCACCCTTGGCGCGGGAAACGACGCCTGGGACCTCGTACGGCATGCCCACCTCCGAGTCATTGACTTCGCAGCTTGCCACGAAGACGACCGGGATCGCGACATCCGCTCGGGTGGGGAACCTCCATCCATGCCCCGCCGCCGCCCTCAACGGACGCGCCGCGCGCGCAGAATCGATTTAGTGCCCGGGCGTAATGATGTAAGCGACGCCGCCGGGACCACTGGAAACGCCGCCATTCGTGTTGTACCGCTTGGTGCGTTGCCAGATCGTCTCGAACTGGTGTCGTTTGTAGACATTTCGGACCCGGTCGTTGCTGTTGGCGGCCGGGTCGTTCGCGATCACGTCACCGTCCTTCGTGAAGCCGACGACGACCATGATGTGCCCGGCGGTGCCGTAGCCCGCGCCGTCGAGTTCCTCGGCCTTGAACGACTGCGACGTGATCACCGGGATGCCGCGCGCGATGTAGTTCTCGAGTTCGTTCAAGGAGTGCAAACGGGTGATGTGCCCCCGCAGTCCGAGTGAAGCGGCGTACGCGGTGTTGAACGGCCAGTTGCCTGTTCCGTCGTAGGCGTAGTCGAACGTGTAGCGGGCGGCGTACGCGACGGTCGGATCGACGTAACCCTCCGGGATCCACTTCATGTCCTCGGGCTTGGGCCGTTTGCCCCAGTACTCGGCGACCATCTCGGTGGACGTGGGGCTGCACCAGTTCTCGCCACCCCCGCCGTACTCCGGGAACTGTCCTTTGTGGAGGTTCTGCGCGTACGTGGGCACCTTGAGCTCGATGCCGGTGGCGCGGCCCGGTTTCGTGGCCTTGACCTCGAAGCGGTCCGGGACGAGCGACGTCATCGCGCCGACTGACGTCACCGACGGCGTGGCGCGGGAGCCGGCCTCGCGGTACAGGCTGACCCGCAGCTGGTACGAGCGGAGCGCGACACCGGCCTTCATGACCAGCGTGTCGATGTCGACCGCGGCGTTGGCGTCGCTCTGGCCGTCGACGCTGGTGCGTTTGATGTCGGCGTCCCCGCTGGCCCACCGGCCCATGACGTACCAGGACGTCTCCGTGCCCGTGGCGGTGCGGCCCTTCGCCTCGACCTTGATCCATGTCTTCGCGGGCGTCTTCGCGTTCCACGAGGCGACCAGCTGCGAGGCGTCGAAGCCCTGCGTGTGACTCCTCGACGTCCACTGGCCGTATTCGTAGGTCTTCGTGGTGCCGAGCGTGGGTTCGGTGTGCTCGACCGTGCCGATCGGGCGGTCGATGCGCAGCGCGCCGTGGTCGAGGCCGAGCCCTTCGAGCCTGCCGTCACGGAAACCGTGGTGACCGGACCATTCGTGGTAGTCGATCGACTCGTCGTGCGGGCGGCCGGGTCCGGCCTCCGCCGTCTGTGCCGTCACCGCGGTCATCGTCGCGATCGTCAGCAGCGTGACCAGCCCTCGTATGCGCATCCCCGCTCCGTCCCTCGTGTCCACCCAGTAGGGAAGGGATTTTCGCCGGTCGCGCGAGGTATGTAAACAGTTACCCCCGATCGCACGAGTTCCGCCTCCAAGCACGTGCTCGCGTGATTGAAGGCGTAACTCGCGTGATCGAAGGCGGAACTCAGGCGAGCGGGTTCGGCAGGAGGAGTTCGGTGTTCTGGTCTTGGGCGGTACCGACGGCGGAAAGCGAGGCGTGGATGTCGTTGTACGAGAACTCCCGGTACAGTGACGCAAGCGCTTGCGTCGAGGTGTCCGAGTACGGAGCCTCGTATGGGGCCTCTGCCTCGATCAGGGTCGTGAACAGCGACAATGTGCCGTCGGCGTTGTCGGCGACCTCGATGATCCGCGCGTGCTGCGGGAAGTCGATGTGCGAAGCGGTGTTGATCTCCCAGAAGCCCTGCTTCGCGGTTTTGCCGGCGTGCGGGGTGATCTTGTTGTGGTGCGTGTGCCCGTTCACCCACGCGAGCACGTTCGGGAACCGGTGCAGCAGCGAGACGAACGTGTCGCCGTTGAGCCGGAGCTCCAGCGGGTGGCGCGCGTCCGGCAGCACGTTGCCCATGGTGCCGCTGGTGTGGTGGCTGAACAGGATGAACAGCTCGTCCGTCACGTTCTGCGTGACCTTGCGCCCGAAGAAGTCGTAGTACGTCGAGCTGTTGCGCTTGAGCGTGTTCTCCACCCAGGTGAACTGCCCGAGCCCGATCGATCCGTCGGCCAGCCCGGCCATCGTCGTGGTGTCGAGGCTGATGCCGGTGATCCCCGGCGCGATGCGGAAGGTGTAGTACACGTTCCGCCCGTCGGCGTTGTTCTCGCTGAACCCGTGGCCGACCGGGCCGGGTCCGGTGTTGGCGGAGTCGAGGTGGTGCCGCACGAACTCCGCGGTGCTGAAGGGCCGCCGTCGCTCGTCCGGGGTGACCTCGCGGATCGTGCCCGAGCCGCCGAACAGCTCCGTGACCGGGACGCCGGAGCCGGACCCGATCGCCTTGGCGAGCTTCCGCGACGTCGTCTCGTCCTTGCCGATCACCTTGAAGCGGCCGGTGTACCAGGCGTCCATCCCCGGCAGGTCCGGCACCGTGCCGACGATGCTGTCGTCGTGGTTGCCGAAGGTGCAGAACCACGGGACGTCGAGACCGGGCGAGGTGAAGGTGTTCGAGGCCGCGTCGAGCAGGCCGGGCAGCTGGGGGAAACCCTTCTTCGTGTACGCGTCGTCCAGCGTCTCGCCGGGGTTCCAGTAGTGCGAGGACCCGGACGTCTGGACGCCTTCGTGCACGTTCGGGTCGCCCGAGGTCGGGTTCACGGTGCCGCCGTTGAGCACCTTGAGGAACCATTCGAGCTCGATGAGTTCGTGGTTGTCGGTGTTGTCACCGGTGGTGACCATGAAGTCGATCGGCCGTCCGGTGAACGGCCCCGCCTTCAGGCTGTTCACCCGCTCGACCAGCGCTGTCGTCGCGACGGGGCCGAGGGTTTCCTGCGGCCGGTGCGCCGAGCCGACGAACGGGTGGAGGTACTCGAACCGCGCCGGGCTTTCGGCGTCGGTGAAGTGCAGGTCGGTGAACTGCGCGAAGGAGGCCATCGCGCGGCGACGATCGTCGCGGCCGGACTTCGGCGCGGCCAGGTCGCCTCGGACCACGAGCGGCCAGCCGGGGCCCGCGGTCAGCCGCGTGTAGCCCGGTCCGCTGGTCCGCGGGGCCGCCGCGGCTTCGAGCGTGGTGCCCGCGGTGCGCACCGCGCGGGTCGTGGTGCGCGCCAGTGCCCGGTCGAGCGCGTTGGCGGTGGGCGTGCACAGCAACAGGCCGACGCCGGCGGCGCCGGCCGCGGTGAAGGTGCGCCTCGAGATGACGGACATGGCGGTGCCCCCAGTCGTCGCGGATGGATGTCGCGGAAGGACGATGCCGGAAGACGTTAGCCGTGAGGTGAACGTCAGAAAAGGGTAATGCGAAAATTTGTCACGTTTGGCGGAATGCCAAAGAAGCCAAGCAGGCTGGTTACGCTGGCCGCTTGGCGAGCGTGGGAGGTGGCCAGGTGGGTGCTTCGGCTTGGTCGGTCCGCGGCCGGTTCGACGGCGATCCGGAAGCGGCGCTGGACGCGATGAAGGCACGCGTCTTCGAGGAGGGCGACTACCTCTGGGAGGAGGACGAACTCGGCCGCCCGGACTCGATCGACGAGCTGTACGAGGTGGAGAGCGTCCAGGAGTCCGGGACCCATTCCGTGCTGGACGTCCACGAGTTCATCAGCGCCACGGGTGAGGACGACTTCGGCACGATCCGGCCCCTGACCGACGCCGAACTCGTGGCGGCCTTCGGTACCGAGGAGCCGTCCGTCGCCGACTTCGACGAACTCGACAAGGCGGGACGGCTGCCGTACGAGCGCCGCCCGCGCTGGAGCGCGAACTGCGCGCTGCTGTACGAGAACGACGTCGCCGTCGAGCTGGCGATCTGGGGTGTCTCCGGGGACTAAAGGTGAGCGTCGGCGGTTGAGGAGTTCGGTCCAGCGGGTCGTGAGTGGCGATTCGGGTTAGAACACGAATCGCCACTCACGACCCACTGGAGCCGAGCTTCGAGCCCGTCCAGGATCACCTCGACGCCCAGCTCGAACAGGTCTTCGCCGCTTTGCGTCGCGAAAGCCGGGCCGAGCCTGCTCACATGGGGATAGGCCGCCAAACGATCGAGAAACGCCTCGTCCGGCTTCCGCGCGGGGAGGGTCTCCACCGAAGTCAGCACGTGTGCCGTGAGCAGTCGCGAGATCCCCGCGGTGTCTTCTTCCGAAAGCCCGCGTCCAGCAGGATCCGCGCGGTCGTCTCGATATGGCCAAGCCGGTGTGGCCCGGTAGGTGGCCGCTCGCGCAGCAGTGCGGCCGTGTCCCGGTGACGCAGCAGCAGGGCGCGGAACTGGCGAAGCCCGCTCGCGAGCTGTTCACGCCACGGCAGGTCGCTGTCGATCTCGAAGGCGTCGGCGCAGATCGCCTCGGCGACGAGGTCCAGCAGTTCGACGGCGGCCTCAGTGTTCTCTATCACTGATAGAGAACGGGAAGTGATGCGCTGGACAGCGAAGATCCGCCTGGTCGCGGTGCTGTGCTCGATCGTTTCATCGTCGGAAACGCGCTCGGCCTGCTGGTTTGGTTCCGCTGGCGGTGGCTGTTCTGGCCGGTGCTCGCGGTCAACGTCGCACAGGCGTTCGGCGTGTACGTCGTGCCGTTCGAAGTGCACCGGGCGGCGATCGCCGAACACGGCTGGCCGGGTGTGCTCCCCTCCCTGATCACCGATGGCGGCGCGGTGATCCTGTCGATCGTGCTGATCGTCGCTTACGTGCGTTCGCGGCGGCTCACGCGGACAGGCGACCCAGTTCGGCTTTGACGGCCTCGACGGCGGTCTTGGTCTCGGCGACCGGGTCGGCGCCGTCGCGGGCGATCCGGCCCAGCGCGTCGACGAGCGCGGTGTTCGCCACCGGAGTCCACAGTGGACCGGCGGCACGGCCGTTCTCCTTGACCAGCTTCGCGGCGTCGGCCGCCGCGGCGACCTTGTCGAGCACACTCAGCCGTGCGGGCAGATGGAACCCGAACCTGGTGGCGAACTCCTGCTGGAAGTCGGTGCGCTCCAGCCACAGCCATCTGACGAAGTCCTTGGCGGCGTTGGGGTTCAGGCTCTTGGAATGCACCATCGCGCTCAACCCGCTGACCGGGACGGACGGCGCGCCCGCCGCGTCGAGCCGAGGGAAGGCCAAGACACCGAAGTCGTCCTTCACCGTGTCCTGGATCTTCGGCAGGTTCCACAGCCAGGTCCACTGCATGGCCGTGAGCCCGTCGATGAACGGGAGCGGATCCGCCCAGTCCGTCGAAGCGCCCAGAAGCAGCGAACCGTTGAGTTCGTGGAGTTTCGCGAACACCGTGGCGGCACGCGGATCGTCGAAGCCGACGGATTTCCCGTCCTTGACGTAGTCGAGCCCGGCCGACCACAGCAGAGGCCCGGCGAGCACCGCCGCGCCCGCGTCGTTGCCGGCGAACAATCCTTTGACGCCGTCCTTGGACAGTTTCTTCGCCGCGTCGACGAGTTCGTCCAGCGTCTGCGGCGGCTGGACCCCGGCCTCCTGCAGGAAACTCTTGCGGTAGAAGAGGACCTGGGCGTCGAGTGCCTGTGGGATCCCGTAGACCTTGCCGTCGACCGTCTGCGCCGCCAGCACCGAGGGGTTGAAATCCCCGCGCACGGGCCCGATCACGTCGTCCAGTGGGACGAGGAGGTTCTGCCGGACGCGGTCGACGGTGACCTGGCCTTCGAAGATGTCGGGGACCGGGCCCGCCTGCAGCGCGGCGTTCAGTTTCGTCTCGTAGTCGTCGGGATTCCACTGCACCGCGACCTTGGACTTCTGGTACACGGCCGCGTAGCGCGTGACGGCCTCCTGGACGCCGGCCTCGGGATACGGGTGGTACCACTGCGCGAGGTCCACCGGTTTCGGTTTGGGCCTGGTCACGCCGGCGGAGTAGGCCGTCGACGGCGGCGGGTTTCCCGTTTGGACGGTGTTGGATCCGCAGGCGGAGAGCACGGTCGTCCCCGCGAGCGCCAGGAACGTTCGCCTGTTTGTCTTACGCACCGACAAAACCCTTCGCCGAACGCGGTAAAGGCCATCTTCAGGGACCAGCGTCCCTCAAGATGGCCTTCACGGAAGGGCAGGCGCGCGGGAGATTAACCCGTTAGAGCTGACTGACGTCGAGTTTTCCTTCGGAGTGGAACGCCCGCAGCCGCTTCTTGTCGAACTTGCCGACACTGGTCTTCGGGACTTCGTCCACAAAGGTCCAATTCTCCGGGAGCTGCCACTTCGCGACCTTGTCGGACAAGAACTCGCGCAGTTCCTCGGCCGTGGCGCTCTGGCCCTCCTTGAGCACGACGGCGACCAGCGGGCGCTCGTCCCACTTCTCGTCGGGGATACCGACCACGGCCGCCTCGGCCACCGCGGGATGCGCCATCACCTGGTTCTCCAGATCCACCGAGGAGATCCACTCGCCGCCGGACTTGATGACGTCCTTCGCGCGGTCGGTCAGCGTGAGATAGCCGTCCGGGCTGATCTTGCCGACGTCTCCGGTGCGCAGCCAGCCGTCGTGGAACTTCTCCGGGTCGGGCTCGTCACCGCTCGTGCCGCTGTAGTACGACGCCGCGATCCACGGGCCCTGCACTTCGAGCTCGCCGACGCTTTCGTTGTCCCACGGCAGTTCCTCGCCGTTGTCGCCGATCAGCCTGGCGCTGACGGACGCCGGGAACCGGCCCTGGGTGTAGCGGTAGTCCCACGCCTTCTCGCCGGTCGCGGCGGCGGGCGGACGCGCCACGCTGCCCAGCGGCGACGTCTCGGTCATGCCCCAGGCGTGCAGGATCGGCACGCCGTAGCGGTCCTCGAACGCGTGCATCAGCGACGGCGGTGCCGCCGATCCGCCGACGACGACCTCGCGCAGATGCGAGATGTCCTGCGGGTTCGCGTCGAGGTGGGAGAGCAGGCCCTGCCAGATCGTCGGGACGGCGCCGGCGAAGGTCGGCTTCTCGGCCTCGAGCATCTGGGCGATGGGCGCGGGCTGGAGGAAGCGATCCGGCATCAGCAACGAGGCGCCGACCATCATCGCCGCGTACGGCATGCCCCACGCCATCGCGTGGAACATCGGGACGATCGCGAGGGCCTTGTCGTGCTGGGCCAGCCGCATGCTGTCGGACATCGTGACCTGCATGGAGTGCAGCCAGATCGACCGTTGGGAGTACGCGACGCCCTTCGGGTCACCCGTGGTGCCCGACGTGTAACACATCGCGGCGGCCGAACGCTCGTCCACCTCGGGCCAGTCGAAGGTGTCCGGCTGGCCGGCCAGCAACTCGGCGTAGGAGTGCACCTGGACGCCGTCCGGCGCCTGGAGGGTGGAGGCATCGCCGTTGGCCACGATGACGTGACGCACGGTCTTCAGCTCGGGCAGCTGCTTGGCCAGCAGCGGGACGAGCGTGCCGTCGACGATGACGACCTGGTCCTCGGCGTGGTTGGCGACGAAGACGAGCTGTTCCGGGAACAGCCGGATGTTCAGCGTGTGCAGCACCGCGCCCATGGCCGGGATGGCCAGATAGGCGGCCATGTGCTCCGCGTTGTTCCACATGAAGGTGCCGACGCGCTGGTCGCCGGTGACACCGAGGCTCCGGAGCGCGTTCGCGAGCTTCGCGGCGTGTTTGCCGAGCTCGCCATAGGTCTCGCGGCGGGCTTCTGAACCGGTCCAGGTGATGACTTCGCTCTCGGAGTGCACCGTGGTGCCGTGGCGGAGCAGCCTGCCCAGTGACAGCTGCCCGTCCTGCATCGTGCTCAACATCGCGTACTCCCGTGGTGCTCGTTCTCCGGTGAACTGGGGTTGCGCCGACTCTAATCCGGGAGGGGTGAACCGGTCAGTAACATCGCAGGCAACCGTTCGGTCACAGTGTCGCGCTAACGGGTGTTCGCCGGTTCGGGCCAAGATCCTCAATAATTCGTATTTTTCGTGCCATGAAACGAAAAATGGCCGACTGTGCGAAGTGATGACATCGCTCATAAGGGTGATGAACGCGGGCGAATCGCCGCTCGAACGGCGTGTTTCCGCAGGCTGGGGCGGGTTGCCCGCGGCGTGGTCGAGGGGTAATAAGTGCGTGTCGGTTTCACGGCCGAGGAACGGGTGGCGTTTACTGGAGCCGTGGTACAGAGACGGCTGGCCAGCGCTTGCTCTTGCAAGCATGGTTTAAAGGCCGTCGGCCGCGAAAGCGGAGACCTGAGATGAAAGGACTACTACGTTGGCTCTGCCCACGTTGACTCCGGAGCAGCGCGCCGATGCCCTCGCCAAGGCGGCTGAGGCTCGCAAAGCGCGCTCCGAGCTGCTTGCGTCGATCAAGTCCGGCAAGGAGAGCATCGACAAGGTGCTCAAGCAGGCCAAGGAGAACAAGACCATCGGCAAGACGAAGGTCACGCAGCTGCTGAAGGCCGTGCCCGGCCTGGGCGCGGTCAAGGTCGCCGCCCTGCTGGAGCAGGCCGGGATCGACCCGGACCGGCGTGCCGCCGGCCTGGGCGAGCGGCAGCGCGAGGCCCTTCTCGAGGCGCTGAAGTAACGCTTCCGCCCAGGTCACGGGCTGTCCGGGGGAAGGTGTTGCCTGAGAGGCTGTTGCCCGGGCAACACTTTCCCCTGGTCTCAGCCGGAGCCTGGGACGCTGGTGGGGTGACGACCAGTACCGCACCGGCGACCCCGGCAGACCTGGCCGCCCGCTACGAGCGGGGCGACTTCCTCCTGGCCACGGCACGGCACGCGCTCCTCGCGAGCGGGTCCGTGGCCACCGCGACCGAGACCGAGCCGTCGCGGCTGTCCCGGGTGCTCCCCGGGCTGTTCACCGACTCGGGCGCGTCGATCGCGGTCGGTGTGCTGCCGTTCGACACCACCTCGATGCCGGGGCATCTGGTCTTGCCCCGTGCGATCCATCGCGCGTCTTCCGACCACGCGACCGTCCCGCCGCGCACCGCGCTTCCCCGGCCGGTCAAGGTCTCTCCCGTGCCCGAACCCGAGGCGCATCTGGCCGCCGTCCGCGCGGCCGTCTCCGCGCTGAGCGACCGTGACCTGCGCAAAGTCGTCCTCGCCCGAGCGCTCGACCTCGACTTCGAGGAGGCCGTCCCGGTCGCCGAGGTCGTCCGGAACCTGGCGAACGGGAACCCCCGGCACACCACCTACGCCGCGCAGCTGCCCGGCGGCCGCACGCTGGTCGGCGCCACTCCCGAACTCCTGCTCTCCCGCACCGGCGGCGCCGTGGTGTCCCGGCCGCATGCCGGGTCGATGCCCCGGTCCGCGGACCCGGCGATCGACAAGGCGAACGGTGAGGCGCTGCTGGCGTCCGAAAAGGACCACGTCGAACACGCCGTCGTGGTGGAGTCCGTCGTCGAGACCCTGCGGCCGTTCTGCCGCACCCTCGACGTCCGCGGCCCGGAGCTCGTCTCGACCCCGGCGATCTGGCACCTCTCGACCACCGTCACCGGCGAGCTGATCGACGAGGACGTCACCGCGCTGGACCTCGCCGCCGCGCTGCATCCGACCCCCGCGGTCTGCGGCACGCCGACCGGGGCCGCGCGCTCACTGGTCCAGGAGCTGGAGCCGTTCGATCGCGAGTACTACGCGGGTGCCGTCGGCTGGGTCGACGCGGCGGGGGACGGCGAATGGGCCGTCGGGATCCGGTGCGCGGAAATCGCCGACACCTCCATGCGGCTGTACGCCGGCGGCGGCATCGTGCCCGCCTCCGACCCCCGGAGCGAGCTCGACGAGACCTCAGCGAAGTTCCGCACCCTGCTGGCCGCCATGGGCCTGGAGATCTGACGCGTTTCGTCCTCTGAATGCGGTACTTGCACGCGCAACTACCGCATTCAGAGGACGAAACGCGTGGAGTCAGAGGGGCGCGAAGTCTTCGGTTACCGCGATGTCGTCCGAGGTCAGCAGCGCGACGGCGGCCCGGTAGCCCTCGGCAGCCTTCAGGTCCGCGAGGCGGGTCCGGTCCGGGTCGAGGGCCTGGTGGCTCGACCGCACCAGCCGCGCCTGCTCGCCGTGGCCGGAGAACGTGATGCTCTGCAGCGGGATCTTGAGGCCCTTCCCGGTGGCCTTCATGACGGCTTCCTTGCGCGTCCAGTAGGTGAAGAACGCCGTCGTGCGCTCGTCGTCGGACAGCCCGGAGATCGCGGCCAGCTCCGTGGGGGTCAGCGCGTACTCCATGAGCGAGTCCTCGGCCCGCCTGGTGGCCGTCTCGACGTCGAGGCCGACCGGCGTCCCCGCGGTGGCCGCGACGCCGATGAGGTCGCCGGAATGCGAGATCGACAGCATCAGCGGCGCGCCGGGGATCCGGGGCCGTCCGTGCGGTTTGCCGCAGTCGTCACAGGTCGCGTCGAAGCTCACGTCCTCGACGGCCATGCCGAGCCGCTCGGCGGCGACCGTCTTGGCCAGGACCCTGCCGGTCAGGAACCGGCGTTTGTCGATGTCCTGGCGGTAGTTTCCGTACCGGCCCTGCTCCAGCTCGTCGAGCAGGGCCAGGAACCGGGGTTCGGCGGGCAGGGGCGGGGACCAGCGGACCGCACATTCGATCACGTCTCCCTTTTTACCTGATCCCGCACCGGATCACTCGGGTGTTCGTCGAGCAGCGTCGCCTCGTCGAACGGTGATCGGCCGTTCAGGGTCCGATCCAGCTGCTCGCGGTCGATCTCGTTGGTCCAAGTGCCGATCAGCACGGTCGCGACGGCGTTGCCCGCGAAGTTCGTCAGCGCGCGGGCCTCGGACATGAACCGGTCGATGCCGACGATGAACCCGACGCCGTCCACCAGCTCCGGCCGGTGCGAGGACAGCCCGCCCGCCAGCGTCGCGAGCCCCGCGCCGGTGACCCCTGCCGCGCCCTTCGACGCGATGATCATGAACACCAGCAAGGAGATCTGCTCGCCGATGGTCAGTGGTTTGTCGAGTGCGTCCGCGATGAAGATGGACGCCATCGTCAGGTAGATGGCGGTGCCGTCGAGGTTGAACGAGTACCCGGTTGGCACGGTGATTCCGACGACCGGTTTGGAGACGCCCGCGTGCTCCATCTTCGCGATCAGCCGCGGCAGCGCCGACTCCGACGACGACGTCGACAGGATCAGCAGGAACTCGCGGCCGAGGTACTTCAGCAGCTTGAAGATGTTGACCCTGGCGAGCAGGCCGAGGATCAGCCCGAGCACCACGAACACGAACAACGCGCAGGTGATGTAGAAGCCGAGCATGATCACCGCGAGACTCTGCAGCGCCTTCCAGCCGGTCTCGCCGACGACCGCGGCGATCGCGCCGAACGCGCCGACCGGGGCAGCCCACATGATCATCGCCAGGATCCGGAACACGAGCCGCTGGATGTGCTCGATGCCGCGGCGGATCGGCTCGCCCTTCGTGCCCAGTTTCTGCAGCGCGAACCCGGCGAGCAGCGCGACCAGCAGCGTCTGCAGCACCTCGCCTTCGGTGAACGCCGAGACCAGCGTCTTCGGGATGATCCCGAGCAGGAAGTCGACGGTGCCCTCGCTCTTGGCGATCTGGCCCTGTCCCTTTTCGGCGATCTCGGGGGTCAGGTGCAGTCCGGTGCCCGGCTGGAGGAGGTTGCCGACGACCAGGCCGATGACCAGCGCGACCGTCGACATGACCAGGAAGTACCCGAGCGCGAGCCCGCCGACGCGGCCGACCTTCGCGGCCTTCGCCACCGAGCCGACGCCGAGCGCGATCGTGCAGAAGATGATCGGCGAGATCATCATCTTGATCAGGTTCACGAACCCGGTCCCGAGCGGCTTCAGTTCCTTGCCGAACTCGGGGAACAGGATGCCGACCGCGATGCCGAGCGCCACCGCCGCGATGACGGCGATGTAGAGGTAATGGGTGCGGTCACGCTTCGCTGCGGGTGCTTCCGTGCTCATTGGTGCCCTTCGACGAGATGGGGACAGGTCGCGAAAACTTATGACAACTCCTCGGCGAACGGCAATCGAAGCGGTACGCTTGAGCTAAGCGAGCGCTTAGTCACTGTCGAACAGGAGCGGGCTGACCATGGATTTCTCTCTGAGCGTCGAGGAACGCGAGGTGCGCGACTGGGTCCGCACGTTCGTCCAGCGCGACCTCATGCCGCGTGAGCAGGAGGTGCTGCGCCGCGAACGCGCCGGTCAGCCCGGCCTGACCGCCGACGAGCTGCGCGAACTGCAGCTGAAGGCCAAGGAATCCGGCTTCTGGGGGGTGCAGACGCCCGAGGAGTACGGCGGCATGGGCCTGTCTGCGGTGATGACCGCGCTGCTGGAGGCCGAACTCGGCCGCACGTTCGTGCCGTTCCGCTTCGGCGGCGCCGCGGACAACATCCTCTACTACGCCAACGACGAGCAGAAGGAGCGCTACCTGCTCCCGACGATCTCGGGCGAACGCAAGTCGTGCTTCGCGATCACGGAGCCGGGCGCCGGCTCGGACGCCAAGGCCATCCGGACCTCCGCCCGCAAGGACGGCACCGACTGGGTCATCAACGGCGAGAAGACGTTCATCACCGGCGGCAACGAGGCCGACTTCGTGATGGTCTTCGCGATCACCGACCCCGCGAAGGGCGCGAACGGCGGTGTCACCTGCTTCCTCGTCGACCGCGACGCCGGCTGGAAGTCCGAATACATCGACACCATGGGTGAATGGGGCCCGGCGTCGCTGGTCTTCGAGGACGTCCGCGTGCCGGAGACGCAGATCCTCGGCGAGCTCGGCCACGGTTTCGACCTGGCCATGCAGTGGATCGGCGCCGGCCGCTACCTGCTGCCCGCCCGCGCGATCGGCTCCTGCGAGCGGCTGATCTCCATGGCCATCGAGCACGCGAACACGCGGGAGACGTTCGGGCAGAAGATCGCCGAGCGCCAGGCCATCCAGTGGATGATCGCGGACTCCGGCACCGAGCTGGAGGCCCTGCGCTGGCTGGTGCTGCACGCCGCCTGGCAGGTCGACCAGAAGCTGGACTCGCGGCACGCGCAGTCGATGGCGAAGCTGTACGGCGGCGTGAAGGCGAACGAGATCGTCGACCGCGTCCTGCAGATCCACGGCGGGATGGGTTACACGCGGGAGCTGCCGGTCGAGCGGTGGTACCGCGAACTGCGGCTGCTGCGGATCTACGAGGGCACCGACGAGATCCAGCGCCGGACCATCGCGCGCAACCTGCTCAAGGGGCACGTCAAGGTCGGCGGCACCTTAGGCTGACAGTGCCTGGCACTGCCTAGCGGCCGTACATGCCGTGAAGGCCTCCTTCCCTACCTTGAGCGTGGGGAAGGAGGCCTTCACGGACTTTCTCTAGTCCTCGTCCTTCTGGTTCCGCATCGCGATCGGGACCCCGGCCAGGTCCTCTTCGTTGCAGAGAAGTTTCACGTCGTAGTACGGCGAACCCTTGCGGTCGTCGTAGTCGAGATGGACGGCCAGCACATCGACCGGTTCCCCGAGCCACTCCTGAGCCTGACGTAGCCATGTCGCGCACCGTTCGAGCGCCGTGGGCAGGTCGTCGTCGCGGAAGCCCACCGGGCGGTAGGGGACGTCCTGCACCTGATCACGGGGGTTCGAAGGCACCGGCAACGCCGGCGAGAGACCCGAGTCGTCCAGTTCGAGTTGGATCGTTTGCTCAGTCACCCTTCGAGCGTCCCCCAGAGAAGCCGTCTGAGCAAGGCGTAGGGGGTATGAGTCGCCGCTAAACGGGCACTCGCCACACTCCCGAGACCACTTCACGGCAGTTTTGCAACGCCGTGACGTCCAGCCGGCCTTCGCAGGCGAGCGCCCGCAGCGCCAGCTCCGCGTAATGCGCGGCCAGCTGATCCAGGGTGAGCGGCCCCGACGCCGAATACCAGCGCGCGACCCCGCTGCACATCTCCACCAGCGCGAGCCGGGTCACCGAAGGCTGGTCGGTGTGGAAAGCGCCCGCCGCGACACCGTCCTCGATGGCGTCCGCCCACAGTCTTTCGTAGGCGTCGCGCAGTCCCACCACTTCGGCCCTGGCACCCGGGGTGAGCGCGTGGACCTCGTTGTCCACCACGCGGGTGTCATCCGGCTGGATGGCGTGCGCGAGCACGTGCAGCGCCACCAGGGAGCCGAGCCGCGACACGGGATCGGTGAGTCCGGCGGTCGCCCGCTCGGCCGCGTCGAGCAGGCGCCGCAGCGACTCGTTCATGATGGCGACCAGCAGATCCTCTTTGGTGCCCATGTAGTGGTACAGGCTGGCGGACGACAGCTCCGCCTCCTGCGCCAGATCCCGGATGCCGGTGCCGTGGAACCCCTTGGCGGCGAACAGTTTCACCGCCGCCTGCCGGACTCTCTCCCGGGTGCTCACAACCATGTCCCGGTGGTCCTGTCCCACGAACCGGCGCGGAGGTCGCCCGCCTTCTTCAGCTCGCCCTTCGCGACCCGTTCGGACGGCGTCATCGGCAGCTCCGCCGCGATGGCCCAGAACCGGGGAACCTTGAAGTAGGCCAGTTTCGTCGAACAGAACTCCGCCAGCTCGGCAGGCTCGCACCGGTGCCGCTCGTTCTCGTCGAGGACGATGTACGCCTTGACCTCCTCGCCGCGGATGTCGTCCGGCACCGCGATGACGGCGGCGAGCTTGACCGCGGGATGCAGCTGCAGCGCCCGTTCGACCTCGTCCGCGGAGATGTTCTCGCCGCTGCGGCGGATCATGTCCTTGGTGCGGCCCACGTAGTACACGCGGCCTTCGGCGTCCATTGTGGCCAGGTCGCCGGTGTGGAACCAGCCGCCGTCGAAGGCGCGCCTGGTCGCTTCGGGATCGTCGTGGTAGCCGTGCATCAGGCCGACCCCGCGGATCAGCAGCTCACCGGTTTCCCCGCGCGGCAGCGGTTTCCCGTCCTCGCCGGCGATCATCACCTCGCGGGCGGGCGTCGGCCTGCCGAGGCAGCCGGTGCCGACGGTCTCCTCGTGATCCGCCGGGTACATCCGGATGTCGCCGCCGGTCTCGGTCATGCCGAAGGCCTCGTACCACGGCGCGCCCCAGCGTGCTTCGAGCGCGCCGTGCAGGTCGCGCGGGATGGCCGAAGCGCAGATCGCGCGCACCTGGTGTGCCTTGTCCAGCTCGCTTTCCGGCTGCCGCAGCAGGAGGGTGGGCATCAGGCCGAGGCAGTAGAACCAGGTGACGCCGTGTTCGCGGATCTTGTCCCAGAACGTCGACGGGTGGAAGCGGTCGAGCACCACCAGGGTCGCGCCGCCCGCGAGCCCCAGCGCGACGTTCCACTGTGGATCTATGTAGTGGAACGGTTGCGCGGTCAGGATGACGTCGTCCGTGCCGACCGACGGGTAGTCCGTGGCCAGGCCGATCGCGAGTGTCGTCCAATACCGGTTCGGCAGTACGCAGCCCTTGGGTGCGCCCGTGGTTCCCGAGGTGTACTGGATGTTGACCGGCCGTTCGGCTTCGCTCGTGAAGGCCGGGGCGGCACCGGAACCGGCGAGTTCGCCGGGTGTGAGCACGCGTTCCAGCGAGGTCTCCGGCGCGATCTTGTTCAGCAGCTCCAGGAATTCCTCGGCGGCCACGGCGAACCTGGCGCCCGAGTGCCGGAGCACGTGGGCGCCGTCGAACTCGCGGTACCCGGTGTTGACCGGGACGAGCACCCCGCCGATCCTGGCCAAGGCCAGCCACAGCAACGGGAACTCGGGCTGGTTGCGCAGCATCACCGCGACCCGGTCACCCGGTTCCACGCCGAGTTCCAGCAGCGCGCGGGCGAACTCGGTGCTGCGCGCGTCGACGTCGGCGAATGTGAAGCTTTCCCCGGTGGAGTCGAAGATCCACGCCGTCTTGTCCGGCCAGAGCGCGGCGGCCCTGGTGGTCAGTCCGAGGAGGGTGTCGATTCCGGCGAACGAGGTCATGCCCGGCTCCGGAAAGCCTCGGCCGAGGCGGCGACCTCGGCGGAGTGCTCGGTGATCAGCGCGTGGCTGACTTCGAGTTCGAGGGCCGCGTCGAGGGAGCTGTCGATGCCGGAATCGAGGGCGCGTTTGGCCATCGTGGCCGCGGCCGCCGGATGCGCGGCGATCTTGGCCGCCCAGGCGAGGGCGGTGTCCATCAGGTCGTCGACGGGCAGGGCGGCGTTGACCAGGCCGAGTCCGGCCGCTTCGGCGCCGCTCACGCGCTCGCCCAGCAGCAGGAGTTCCTTGGCCTTCAGCGGGCCGACCAGCAGCGGCAGCAACCGCGAGGCCGCGCCCGTGACGCTCAGGCCCAAGGAGACCTCGGGGAAGGCGAATACCGCGTCTTCGGCGGCGAGGATCAGGTCGCAGCCCATCGCGAACTCGGCGCCCGCGCCGATCGCGTAGCCGTGGACCGCGGCGATGACGGGCTGGCGCAGTCCGCGAAGACGGCGCGTCACGTCCTGTAGCCGGTCGAGTCGCGGGCGTGAATCACCCGGCGGGGTGGGCTCCTTGAGGTCGTGACCGGCGCAGAACGCCCTTCCCCGGCCGGCCAGCACGACGGCGCGCGCGTCCGATTTGGCGGCCGCGTCGAGCGCCTCCAGCAGGTCGTCGACCAGTTCGGCGACCACCGCGTTGAGCCGCTCCGGGCGGTTCAGCCAGATCACGGCGATGCCGTCGTCGAGTGCGTAGTCCACGGTGCTCATGACGCCGAGCCTAGACGACCGATCGATCGATCGATAGAGTCGAATCCATGCGGGTCGACACGGTCTACGAGAACGCCCGGTTCCTCACCGGAACAGAGGAATCCGCATCGCTTGCGGTGCTGAACGGGCGGATTGTCGCGTCGGGCGACGACGCCGCCGCGCTTTCCGCGAAACGTCGCGTGGATCTCGGCGGGTCGGTGGTCGTGCCCGGATTCCACGACGCGCACAACCACATGGCCTGGTTCGGCATGGCCCTCGACGACGTCGCGCTTTCGGATTGCCGCAGTGTCGACGAGGTGTACGACGCCGTCGCGCGGCGCGCGGCCGAGACGCCGCCGGGCGGCTGGATCATCGGCAGCGGTTACGACCAGAACAAGCTCGTGGGCGGCCATCCGACGAGGCAGGGGCTCGATCGCGCCGCCCCTGGCCACCTCGTGCGGCTCAAGCACACTTCCGGGCATATGACCGTGGTCAACTCCGCGGTACTGGAGCGCCTGGACCTGGGGAACGTGCCCGTGGGCGGCGACGTCGTCCGCGACGAGGACGGTTCGCCGACCGGTCTCCTGCGGGAGCAGGCCCAGCTCATGCTGCGGCCGCTGACCTACCCGACGCCGGTGGAGCGGGTCGTCCGCGGGCTGGACAGGGCGAGCGAGCGGTATCTGGCCGAGGGGATCACGAGTGTCCAGGAGGCCGGGATCGGCGGGGGTCTCGTGGGGGAGACCCCCGCCGAACTCGCCGCGTACCAGCTGGCGCGCGAACGCGGGGTGTTGCGCGTGCGGAGCACGGTGATGGTCGCGGCGAGCGTGCTGCACGACCTCGATGCGGGTGCCGGCTTCGGCTTGGACCTGGGGATGCGCACCGGGTTCGGCGACGAATGGCTGCGGATCGGCGCGATGAAGCTGTTCGCCGACGGATCACTGATCGGCCGGACCTGCGCGATGCACGAGCCGTTCGCGGGCGAGCCGGACAACGTCGGCTACTTCCAGGTGCCCGAGGACGAGATCGCGCGGACGATCGCCGCCGCGCACCAGGCGGGCTGGCAGATCGCGACGCACGCCATCGGCGACCGCGCGATCACCGTCGTCCTCGACGCTTACGAGGCCGCGCTCAAGACCGACCCGCGGCCCGACCACCGGCACCGCATCGAGCACTGCGCGGTGCTGCGGCCCGGGGAGCTGAAGCGGCTGGCGTCGCTGGGGCTGGTCGCGTCGCCGCAGGGCCGGTTCGTCAACGAGATCGGCGACGGCATGCGGGCCGCGCTGGGCCCCGAGCGCGAGCCGTGGTGCTACCGGCTCAAGAGCCTGCTCGACGCGGGCTGCGTGCTCCCGGCCAGCTCGGACCGCCCCGTCGTCGAGGGCGCGCCGCTGCTCGCGCTGGCCGACATGGTGCGGCGGAAGACCGCGTCCGGTGTCGTGCTGGGTCCCGATGAGCGGCTCACACCGGCCGAAGCCCTGCGCGCGTACACGTACGGATCCGCGTACGCGGCTTTCGCCGAGAAGGACCTGGGCACGCTGGAGGTCGGCAAGCTCGCGGACTTCGCCGTCCTCTCGGCCGACCCGACCGACGAGTCCACTTTGGATTCGATCCACGTCGTCGCCACCGCCGTCGGCGGCGACATCGTCTACGAACGGAGCTGAGACCCATGCCGGTACGGGACGCGGTCGCGGACGACATCGAGGAGATCTGCGCGCTCATCGAGGAGCACGCGGTCTACGAGGACAAACACGATCTGAAGCTCGACAGGCAGGAGATGGCCGGGTTCCTCTTCGGACCCGACCCGAAGGCCTGGGTGCTGCTGGCCACCCCTCCGGGTGAACCGGGCAAGATCGCGGGCTTCGCCTTCTGCAGCTGGAACTTCTCCACCTGGGAGGCCCGGCCGGGGATCTGGCTCGACGACCTCTTCGTGCGCCCGGAACACCGCCGCTTCGGCCTCGGGCGGGAGCTGCTCGACGAGCTGAGCGCGCGGACGCCCGGCCGGGTCGAATGGGACATGCAGGAGGGCAACGAGAAGGGCGAGGCGTTCTACGCCCAGCTCGGCGCCGAACCCGTCCCCGGCTGGATCCGGTACCGCTGGCGACCCCACGCTGGGTGAGTCGCACGGGAGCGGCAAGCCGTAAACTCGCACCCATGGGTGAAGGGGCAAGCCGCAGGTCGTCGTCCGTGGAGGACTACGTCCGGGTGATCTACGGGCTGGTGGAACGCGGCGAGGCCGTCACCAACACGTCGCTGGCCGGACGGCTGGAGGTCAGCCCGTCGTCGGCGTCCGGCATGGTCACCAAGCTGTCCCAGCTCGGGCTGGTCGCGCACGTCCCGTACCGGGGGATCGAGCTGACCACAGACGGCAGGCTGCTCGCCCGCTCCGTGCTCCGCCGCCACCGGCTGATCGAGACCTACCTGGTGTCCGAACTCGGCTACACCTGGGACGAGGTCCACGCCGAGGCCGACGCGCTCGAACACGCGGTGTCGGACAGGCTCGTCGAGCGGATCGCCGCGAAGCTCGGCAACCCGGTGCGCGACCCGCACGGCGACCCCATCCCCGCGCCCGACGGCAGCGTCGAGGAGATGCCGATGCGCATTCTCGACGACCTCCCGCCCGGCGCGGTCGGCGAGATCGTCCGCGTCTGGGACACCGATCCGGAGCTCCTGCGCTACCTCACCGAGCACGCCATCGGCCTCGGCGAGCGGATCGAGGTCGTCGAGCGCCAGCCGTTCGGCGGCCCGATGGTGGTCAAGGTCGGCTCGCCCCCGGACGCGGCGACACACGCCATCGGCAAGGAGATCGCGCAGGCGCTGTCGGTCGCGCTGCGCTGAGCCCGTGTCCACTGTGGACGCGTATCGGCGGGGCGCATGTAGGGAATTTCCCCTACGTCTCTGCATAATTACGTCACCCGCCTGCCGCGCCGATAGGTGATCCAAGACCCTTCCGATCATGTGATCTCGCGCCTAGGCTGCGCTATTCCGGGTGGCTAGCGAGCGTGCGAAGGCGATGAAGATGACCGGTCAGCGGACACACACCATCGACCGGGGGGTGGCGGAAGGACGTGAACTCAGGCGGCTGCTGGAGACGGGGCCGTTCGCGGACGCCCTCAGGGCGGCGATCAGGGCGCGGGGGCTCGGTCTCGATCGGATCCGGTACCGGCTCAGAGGGCGGGGATGCTCGGTCAGTCTCGCGACACTGAGCCACTGGCAGTCCGGCCGCTGCCGTCCGGAACGGCCGGAATCCCTGCTGGTGCTCAAGAATCTCGAGGAGGTCCTCGGGGTGCCGCCGGACTCCCTGTCACGGCTTCTGGGGCCGCCGCGAGGGCGGGCGGCCCGGTGTACGGTGCCCGGCGAGGGCATCGTGATGCGGCGAGGCCGGGACACGTAGGGAGTGCGGGTGCGGGCGGTCGTCTTCGAGGAGTTCGGGGTGCTGCCCGAGGTACGCGAGGTGCCGGATCCGGTCGCGCCGCCGGGCGGGGTGGTGATCGCCGTCGAGGCGACCGGGGTGTGCCGCAGCGACTGGCACTCCTGGCAGGGGCACGACACGTCGGTGAAGCTGCCGCACGTCGCCGGGCACGAACTCGCCGGCCGGATCGCGTCGCTCGGCGAGGGCGTACGCGGCTGGTCGGAGGGCGACCGGGTGACGGTGCCGTTCGTCTGCGCCTGTGGAACCTGCGCCCAGTGCGCGGCCGGTGACCAGCAGATCTGCGACCGCGAGTTCCAGCCGGGCGCGACCCACTGGGGCTCGTTCGCCGAGTACGTCGCCATCGAAAACGCCGAGGTCAACCTCGTGGCGCTGCCCGACTCGCTGACGTGCGCAGAAGCGGCGGCGCTGGGCTGCCGGTTCGGGACGGCGTTCCGGGCCGTGCTGCGCCAGGGCGGGGTCCGGCCGGGTCAGCGGGTCGCGGTCTACGGCTGCGGCGGGGTCGGCGTCTCGGCGATCCTGCTGGCCGTCGCGGCCGGTGCGTCGGTCGTCGCCGTCGACCCGTCTCCGCAGGCCAGGGCGCTGGCTGTGCGGATGGGGGCTTCTTCGGCCGTCGATCCGTCCGCGTTCGAAGGCCATGAAGCCGTCGCCGCGCACGTCCGCGACCTGACCGGCGGCGGCGCGCACGTCTCCCTCGACTGCCTCGGTTCGCCGACCACCTGTGCCGCCTCGATCGGCAGCCTCCGGAAGCGGGGACGGCACGTTCAGGCAGGGCTGATGCCGCCCGCGCAGGGCGTCGCGCCGATCCCGATGCACCGGGTGATCGGCGGGGAGCTGGAGATCGTCGGCATCCACGGGCTGCAAGCGCACGAGTACCCCGAGATGCTGCGGGTCGTGGAGACGGCCGGGATCGACCTCGAGGGCATGATCGGCAATCGGGTCGGCCTCGACGACGTCCCCGCCGTGCTGGCGGAGATGAACGACCCGGTGCCCGCGCGAGCTGGGGTGACGGTGGTCGAACTCGCACGGTGACCGGGTGAACACACTGCGGTCAACCGGCCGATCGGAGTAGTCCGAAAGGTGGCTTCTCCCGGCCCTTTGTGGCAGCTTCCTTGGCCGTGACAGTCATGGGTGCTCCGTCCCTGCCGCGGTTCGGCCGATCCGTGCTGCGCCGGTTCGTCGCGGCGGGTGTCCTGGTGCGGGGCCACCGGATCGTCGGCGCGCGCCCTGGCAAACTCGACGCGTGGACGCGCTGATCCCTCGCCCGCGTACCGAAGTCGCGCCCGGTGCGGTGCATGTTCCCGACTGGCTCGACCTCGACGAGCAACGCCGCCTGGTCGAAGCGTGCCGGGGCTGGCGTGGCTACCGCCGGACGCGGCTGCCGAACGGCGGCGTCATGTCGGTGCGGACGGTCTGCCTCGGCTGGCACTGGCACCCGTACCGGTATTCGAAGGTGACCGCGGACGGCTCCCCGGTGCTGCCGTTTCCTTCGTGGCTGGGCGATCTCGGGCGGCGGGCCGTTTCGTCCGCTTATGGTCCGTCGTCGTACGAGCCGGACATCGCGCTGGTGAACTTCTACGACTCCGCCGCGAAGATGGGCCTGCACCAGGACAAGGACGAGGCGTCGTTGGAGCCCGTCGTTTCGCTGAGCCTCGGGGACGCTTGTGTCTTCCGGTTCGGGAACACGGTCGACCGTGGGCGGCCGTATACGGACGTGGATCTGCGGTCGGGGGACCTGTTCGTGTTCGGCGGGGAGTCGAGGCTGGCCTTCCACGGGGTGCCTCGGATCTTGCCGGGGACCGCTGATCCGGCGCTGGGGCTGGTGGGGCGGTTGAACATCACTTTGCGGGTTTCAGGACTCGGGAGTGGTAAGGACGGTCCGTGAAGGCCTCCTTGCCTACCTTGAGGGTAGGCAAGGAGGCCTTCACGGACCTTGGTGACCTCCACGCGCAGGGGGCCTCAGGAGGGCAAGCGCTGGTACCGAGCCGGTCAAGCCTCGTGAGTGGCAAGGACGGCTAGAACCGTCCTTGCCACTCACGAGAGCCGGAACCGCACCCGCTGCCCCGGCCGCACCTGCGCGGCCAGATCCAGATCCGCTTCCTCCACCACCGCGATCACCGGGTAGCCCCCGGTCACCGGATGGTCGGCCAGGAACAGGATCGGCTGCCCCGAAGGAGGGACCTGCAACGCGCCCGGCACAGCCGCCTCGGGCGGTAGCTCGCCACCTCGCGCCCGCGACAGCACAGGACCCTCGAGCCGTACGCCCACCCGATCGACGTCGGACGTGGCGACGTAACCGGAAGAGACCAAAGTGGACAGTGCGGCGGGGGTGAACCAGGAAACCCGAGGGCCGGCGCTGATCCGCAGAACCGGGACGTCGGGCAAGGGAGCGCGAGGGGCGAGATCCACCCCGGGATGGGCCTGTACCTCCTGGCCCACCGGCAAGGTCATCCCCGACGAAAGCACGGGCGGGCCGAGTCTGCCCAGGGTGTCGGTCGCCCGCGCGCCCAGTACCGGAGGGACGTCGATGCCGCCACGCACCGCGACATAGCAACGCAAACCGTGAGAAGCCATGCCGAGCACGAGTTCGTCGCCGGGGCCGACCGGGATCGGCGAGTCCGAGCCGAAAGCCCGTCCGCCGACGGTGACCGAGCAGGGCGCGCCGGTGACGGCGATGGTCGCCGGAGCCGGGAACCGCAGGACGAGACCGCCCAGAACGCACTCCAGGGCCGCGTGGCTCTCGGGGTTGCCGACCAGCCGGTTCGCCAGCCGCAGCGAACCGCGGTCGGCGGCGCCGGACCGGCCGACGCCGATCGCGGCCAGGCCGGGCCGCCCGAGATCCTGCACGGTGGCGAAAACCCCGGGCCGGACCACTTCGATCTTCGCGGTCATGAAGTGAACCGGATCCTGGTTCCGGGTGCCAGCAGGTTCGGCGGCTCCCGCTCGACGTCCCACACCGGCAGCGTGGTCCGCCCGATCAGCTGCCAGCCGCCGGGCGAGGCGTTCGGGTACACCGCCGTGTATTCGCCCGCGATCGCGACCGACCCGGCGGGGACGCGCGTCCGCGGACTCGTCCGGCGCGGCAGGTGCAGCGCCGGGTCGAGCCCGGTCAGGTAGGCGAATCCGGGAGCGAAGCCGCAGAACGCCGAGACGTACGTCCCGTCCTCGTGCCGCCGGACCACCGCTTCCGCCGACATGCCGGCGGCGGCCGCGACGTCGGCGAGGTCCGGGCCGTCGTAGCGCACCGGCACGACGATCTCGGCGGCCTCGCGCGGTTCGACGTCCACTCCTGCCCGGCCGAGGACGTCGCCGGCGAGCCGGTCGTGATGGGTCCGGCCGGGGTCGAACCGGATGAGCAGGGTCCGCGCGGCGGGGACCAGCTCGACGACGCCGTCCGGCGGGTCCTGCTCCAGAGACGCGTGCAGCCCGAGCACCTCCGACGGATCGTCGAAGTCGACCATGGCCGCACGCGCCCCATAGGGCAGCAGTCGCATCAGGCGGCCTCGATGAAGGGTCCGATGTGGACACCGGAGGCGTCGAGCCCCGCGCGGATCCGCCGCGCCAGTTCGACGGCGCCGGGCGTGTCGCCGTGCACGCACAGCGAATGCGGCTGAAGAGCCAGCTCGGTCCCGTCGGCGGCGACGACCTTGCCGGTGGTCGCCATCGCGACCGCGCGTTCGGCCACCTCGTCGGCGTCGTGGAGAACGGCGCCGGGCAGTTTCCGCGAGACCAGAAGGCCTTCGGGCGTGTACGCGCGGTCCGCGAACGCCTCGGCGTACGCGGGGGGCCCGGCCTTTTCGGCCTGCTTGGCCATTTCCGATTCAGGCGGGCACAGCAGTGCGAGCTCGGGGTGGAATCGCCGGATCCCTTCGACCACCGCGGCCGCCTGCTCCGGATCCACCGCGGCCGTGTTGTACAACGCCCCGTGCGGTTTGACGTACCGCACCCGCGAGCCCGCCGCGCGGGCGAACGCGTCCAGCGCGCCGATCTGGTAGAGCACGTCGTCAGCCAGGTCGGCGGGGGCGACGTCCATCGCCCGCCGCCCGAATCCGGCGAGATCGCGGTAGGCGACGTGGGCGCCGATGACGACACCGCGCTCCGCCGCGCGCTCGCACACGCGCCGCATCACCGACGGGTCGCCGGCGTGGAAGCCGCAGGCGACGTTCGCGCTGGTGACGATGTCGAGCATGGCGTCGTCGTCGCCCATCTTCCAGGCGCCGAAACCTTCGCCGAGATCACTGTTGAGGTCCATCAGGCCACCCTGAACTCACTGTCGAGCTTGTCGGTCACGAACATGTAGCCCGGCGCGTGCGTGATCGCGAACGGCGGCCGCGAGGCCATCAGCGCCGCCTGCGGGGTCACACCGCACGCCCAGAACACCGGCACGTCACCGGGTTCCGCGTCGACCGGGTCGCCGAAGTCGGGCTTGCCGAGATCGGCGATACCGAGCGCGGCCGGGTCTCCGATGTGCACCGGCGCGCCGTGGACGGCGGGCATCCCGCGGGTGATCCGCACGGCGTCGTCGACGCGGTCTTCGGGGATCTGCCGCATCGAGACGACCATGGGCCCGTGCAGGCGCCCGGCCGGGACGCACTCGCGGTTCGTCACGTACATCGCCACGTTGCGGCCCTGGTCGATGTGCCGCAGCGGGATGCCCTCCGCGGCCAGCGCCGATTCGAAGGTGAAACTGCACCCGATCGAGAACGCGACCATGTCGCTGCGCCACAGCCCGCTCGCGTCGGTGAGCTCGCCGGACAGCGCGCCGTTCTGCCAGACGCGGTACCGCGGCAGGTCGGTGCGCAGATCCGCGCCGGGCGCCAGCCGGGTCGACGGGTCGCCGGGGTCGCTGACGTCGAGTACCGGACAGGACTGCGGGTTCCGCTGGCAGAACAGCAGGACGTCGTAGGCCCAGTCCTCGGGGACGGCGATCAGGTTGGTCTGGGTGAACCCGTTCGCCCAGCCGGTGGTCGGGCGGGCCGTGCCCGCGCGGAACAGGGCGCGGGCCTCGCCGGGGGACAAGGTCGCCGGTTCGTCGAAGGTGGTCATCGCGGTGCCTCCTCTTCCGATTCTGGTCACAGAAGTTCGCGGCCGCGAGTCTCGGGCAGGCCGAGCAGCGCCAGCACGGCGATGCCGTAGCCGACCGCGCCGAACACCATCGCGCCGCCCGCGCCGAGGAAGCCGACCACGGCGGGGAACGTGGCGCCGATGGCCCGGCCGAGGTTGTAGGTGAAGCCCTGCCCGGTCCCGCGCAGCGCCGACGGGTACAGCTCGGCGAGGAACGCGCCGAATCCGCTGAAGATCGCGGACATCGAGAACCCGAGCGGGAAACCGAGGAACAGCACGAGCGTGTTCGCGCCCGCCGGGATCTGCGTGTAGGCGACGATGAGACCCGCCGACAGCACCGAGAACAGCAGGAAGGTCTTCTTGCGGCCCAAGAGATCCGTCAGATAGCCACCGGTGACGTACCCGATGAAGGCACCGGAGATCAGGAACGCGAGATAGCCGCCGGTCCCGATGACGGTGAGGCCGCGGGTGGTCTTGAGGTAGCTCGGCAGCCAGGTCGCCAGCGTGTAGTAGCCGCCCTGGACACCGGTGGCGAGAAGCGCGGCGAAGAACGTCGTGCGCAGCAGGTCCGGCTTGAAGATGCCCGCCAGCGAACCGCGTTCCTTCTTCGTGGCGCGGGCCGCTTCGGCGACGGGCGCGTCTTGGACGTTGCGGCGGACCCACAGCACCAGCAGCGCGGGGATGACGCCGGTCCAGAACATCACGCGCCAGGCGATGTCCGGGCTGAACAGGCTGAAGACGACGGTATAGACGACGACCGAGAGCGCCCAGCCGACGGCCCACGCACTCTGCACGAAGGCGACCGTGCGGCCGCGATACTTCGCCTGCGAGTACTCCGCCACCAGTGCGGCGCCGGCGGCCCATTCGCCACCGAAGCCCAGACCTTGCAGGGCGCGGAACACCAGCAGCGTCTCGAAGTTCGGCGCGAACCCGCAGAGCACGGTGAAGATCGTGTACATCGCGATGGTGATCTGGAGGGTGCGGACCCGGCCGATGCGGTCGGCCAGGATGCCCGCGCCGATCCCGCCGATCGCCGAAACCACCAGCGTCGTGGTGCCGAGCAGGCCCGCCTCACCGCCCGAGAGGCCGTAGTAGGCGGTGATCGCGGCCAGGCCCAGCGGCAGGGTCTGGTAGTCGAACGAATCGAGCCCGTATCCGCCGAACGCGCCTACGAAGGCCCGGCGGCCTCGCGAACCGAGCGTGCGGAACCAGGCGAAGGGGCGTGTGTCTTCGGTAGTGGCTGTCGCGTTCATCGGCACCTCCAGAGGGTGAATCTCAGGGTGGCACGGGTCACATGCTTTGCCACTGTAGGTATTGTTCAACAATTCCACAAGAGGATTCTTGGCTGAGCCTCTTGTGGCTAGGTAGGATCGGTCACGTGACGATCGCGGAGGGTGGTCCTGCCTCGGTGGAAGGACTCGAGGCGGATCGCGGCATGATCAGCCGCACCAGCACGGCCGAAAGGGTCGCGGGCGTCCTCCGCACGCGTATCGCGGAAGGCTTCTTCCTGCCCGGCGTCCGGCTGTCGGAGCAGGACATCGGCTCGGCGCTCGGCGTCTCCCGCAACACACTGCGCGAAGCGTTCCGGCTGCTCACGCACGAACGCCTGCTGACCCACGAGCTCAACCGCGGTGTCTTCGTGCGGGTGCTGCCGGTCGAGGACGTCGTCGACCTCTACAAGGTCCGCAAGGTCGTCGAGTGTTCCGCGGTGCGGGCGGTGACGGAGAAGCCACCGACGTTCGGGAAGCTCGCGCGCCTGGTCGAGGACGGCAGGGTCGCCGAGCGGAGTGAGCGCTGGCAGGACCTCGGCACCGCGAACATCCGGTTCCATTCGGCGATCGCCGAGCTGAGCGGCAGCGAACGGATCGACGAGCTGATGCGCGGCATCCTCGCCGAGCTGCGGCTGGTGTTCCACATGATGGCCGACCCGCGGCGCTTCCACGAGCCGTATCTCAAGCGCAACGCGGAGATCCTCGAGCGCATCGAGGCAGGCGACGGCCTTGGCGCCGAAAAGCTCCTCGCGCAGTACCTCACCGACGCCGAAAACCAGCTCGTCGAGGCCTACGCCGAACGCTCCCCCTGACGCAATCCGTCCTCTGAACGCGGTGGTTCGGGATGCGAACCACCGCGTTCAGAGGACGAAACGCGAGATCGGGCTAGGGGGTGACCCATTTCTGGTTCGCGCCGCCTCCGCAGGTCCAGATCTGGAGTCGCGTCCCGTTCGCGGAGCTGTTCCCGGTGGCGTCGAGACACTTGTTCGCCTGCGGGTTCACGATGTCGCGCGCGCCGCTGACCGCCCATTTCTGCGCGCCGGATCCGTTGCAGTCCCACAGTTGCACGGCCGTGCCGTCCGCGGTCCCGCCGCCGGAGACGTCCATGCACTTGCCGAGCGCGCGGATCGTGCCGTCGCCGCCGATGGTCCAGTTCTGCGCCGCGTTCCCGTTGCAGTCGGTGATCTGGATCGGGGTGCCGTTGGCGGTGTTCGCGCCGGCGACGTCGACGCATTTCCCGCCGATCCCGGTGATCCGGCCGGTCCGCCCGGCCGTGTCGCTGGAAGTGACGTGCACGTAGTCGACGACGAGACGCTGCGGGAACACCGTGCTGGAGTTCGGGTCGCCAGGCCAGTAGCCGCCGACGGCGAGGTTCAGGATCAGGTAGAAGGGGTGGTCGAAGACCCAGCGGTTGCCGTTGAGGTCGGCGGGGGTGCGGGTCTGATAGAGGTTCCCGTCCACGTACCACTTGATCTGGTTCGGTGCCCAGTCGACGGCGTAGGTGTGGAAGTCGTCGGAGAAGTTCGGGCCGTTGTAGGCCGCGCCGATGCCGCCCGCGCCGGAGTAACCGGGGCCGTGGAGGGTGCCGTGCACCGTGTTCGGCTCGAAGCCGACGTTCTCCATGATGTCGATCTCGCCGCTGTCGGGCCAGCCGACGTTGCCGATGTCGGCGCCGAGCATCCAAAACGCGGGCCACATCCCCTGCCCGCGCGGCAGTTTCATCCGCGCTTCGAACCGGCCGTAGGTCTGGGTGAACTGGCCCTGCGTGGACAGACGCGCCGAGGTGTACTCGCAGCGCCCGTACCAGCAGTTGTAGTTGCCCGGATTCTCCTTCTTCGCGGTGATGACGAGATTGCCCTGGCCGTCGAGCGCGGCGTTGTTCGTCCCGGACGTGTACCACTGCCGCTCGTGGTTGTTGACGTTGTCACCGGTCTCGAAATGCCACTTCGAGGTGTCGATACCCGCGCCGGCGGGGCCGTTGAAGTCGTCGGTGAAGGTCGCGGCCATGACCGCGGCCTCGGAGGCCGGAGCCTGGGCTGTGGCAGGGAGTGAACCGAGCAGGACGCCGGCGGCGAGGAGCGCCGCCCAGCGGAACCGAGCTGAGATGGACATCGTTGTCGCCTCTCTGACCGTTGGGGACCCCGCGCGGCAGGGAACGCGCGAGAGAACGGAAAGCGCTGGCAGAACCTACTTTGTTGTGCCTGACAACAAAGTATGCATGGTCTCTACCACTGCGACAAGACGTATTTTTCGACCTCGAATTAAGGTCAGGCGGCCGTGCCGCGCTTCGACCCGGCCGTGCGCGGGTCCGCGCCCTGCTCCAGGAGGGCGGCGACCGGGAGGGTGGCGGCTCCTATGGCGACGGCGTCCGGGCCGAGCTGCCCGAGCTCGATCTCGGTCTGGTCGAACACGTGCGCCAGCGCGTGCTCGCCCGCCACGCGCCGGATCTCGGGCAGGTAGTGCTCGCCGAGCGCCAGCCCGGCCCAGCCGCCCAGCACGATCCGCTCCGGGTTGAACAGGTTGATCAGGTCGCCGATCCCGGCGCCGAGATAGCCCGCGGTCTCTTCCAGTACCTTGGCCGCGACCTTGGACCTGCCCGCCGACTCCAGCAGGGCGGCGAACTGCGTCTGCTCGTCCTCGTCCGACGCCTTTCCGCCGCGCGCCTTGCGATAGCGGGCGAGGACGCCCTCCGCGCCGACGTAGGACTCCAGGCAGCCGCGCGATCCGCAGCGGCATTCCTGCCCGCCGTAGACGATCGTCGTGTGGCCCCATTCTCCCGCGCTGCTGGTGGAGCCCCGGTAGGTGGTGCCGTCGGTGACCACGGCCGCGCCGACGCCGGACCCGATCAGGGCGATCACCGCGTGTCGCGCGCCGCGGCCGGCGCCGAACCACATTTCGCCCTGTCCCTGGGTTTTCGCGCCGTTGTCCACGAACAGCGGCAGCTCGACGCCCTCCGCGCGCAGGAGGTCGGTGAGCGGGACCTCCTTCCAGCCGATGGTGGGCGCGTGCACGCGCACCGCCTCGCCCTGCTCGACGGTGCCCGGGACGCCGACTCCGACACCGAGCACGGTCGCTTCGTCGACCCCCGATTCCGTGATCACCTCCCGGAGCCCGGACGCCACCTGGGTGACCGCCGCGGCCGCGTCCGGCCGGGGCGAGGCGAGGGGATGTTCGACGGTGGCGAGCCGGTTCATGGTGAGGTCGAACAGTTCGACCTTCACCCCGGTCTCGCCGATGTCGACGCCAGCGACATGTCCGTACGCCGGGTCGACGCGGAGCAGGACGCGCGGCCTGCCGCCGTCGGACTCGACCAGCCCGGCCTCGGTGATGAGCCGTTCTTCGCCGAGTTCGGCGGTCACGTTGCTGACGGTCGCGGCGCTCAAACCGGTCAGACCGCTCAATTCGTGGCGGCTGAGCGGGCCGTCGAAGTAGAGTTTCGACAACAGGAGGGAACGGTTGTGCCGCCGCAGGTCACGGACGGTGGTGCGCTTGGCAGGCATGCGGATACCCATCTTGTGGCGGCGGACCTTTCCAGGATGCCCCACGACCTTATCCTCCGCCATGTATCAACTGGTGAAATAAGGCGGGAAGAGGGTTATGACGGGGGACGACGAGCTCATCGGCACCTTGCCACCGGACTTCCGGTGGGGCGTCGGCAGCTCGGCCTACCAGGTCGAAGGCGCGGTCGCCGAAGACGGACGGACACCGTCCATTTGGGACACTTATGCCCAGTCCCCGTGGTCGGTCGACAACGGTGACACCGGTGAGGTCGCCTGCGATCACTACCATCGGATGCCCGCCGACGTCGCACTGCTCAAGGAACTCGGCGTCGACACCTACCGCTTCTCCGTTTCGTGGCCCCGTGTGCAGCCGCGCGGGCGCGGCGGCGTCAACCCGGCCGGGATCGCCTTCTACGACCGGCTGGTCGACGAACTGCTCAACAACGGCATCGACCCCTGGCTGACGCTGTACCACTGGGATCTGCCGCAGCACCTCGAAGACGCGGGCGGGTGGCCCGCGCGCGACACCGCCGTCCGGTTCGCCGACTACGCGATGCTCGTGTTCGAGCGGCTGAGCGACCGGGTCCGCCACTGGACCACGCTGAGCGAACCGTGGTGCACGGCCATGCACGGGTATGTCCACGGGGTGATGGCGCCCGGCCGCCGGGACGCGAAGGCGGGGATGGCGGCGGCGCATCACCTGCTGCTCGGCCATGGCCTCGCCGTGCGGCGGATGCGGGAACTCGCGCCGCCCGGGACCGAGTTCGGCATCACGCTCAACCTGAGCACCGCCGACCCGGCCACTTCGAGCGAGGCCGACCGGGCCGCCGCCCGCTTCGAGGACGGGCTCGGGACGAGGTTCTACCTCGACGCGCTCGTCCACGGCCGGTACCCCGAGGACGTGCTCGAGACCCTCGCGCGGCAGGGCATCCGCCTGCCGTCGGAGCCGTGGGATCCGTCGATCATCGCCGCACCGCTCGATTTCCTCGGTGTCGACTACTACTTCGGGACGCGGTACTCCGGGGTGGAGGAGAACGGGGACGCGGTGGAGCATCTCGGGATTCCCGCGTTCCGCAAGGTCCCGTTCGGGGCGCCGTCGACGGTGCTGGGCTGGGAGATCCTGCCGCACAAGCTCACCGAACTGCTCGTCCGGATCGGCCGCGACTATCCGGGTCTGCCGCTCTACGTCACCGAGAACGGTGCCGCGTTCGCCGACGTCCCCGACGAGACCGGCTTCGTCCGCGACGACGACCGCGCCGAGTACCTGTCCGCGCATATCGCCGCCACGGCCGCCGCGAGGCAGGCGGGCGCGGACGTCCGCGGCTATTTCGCCTGGTCCTTTTTGGACAGTTTCGAATGGGCGTACGGCTACGCGAAACGGCTCGGCTTGGTGCGGGTCGACCGCGAGACGCAGGCGCGGACGATCAAACAGAGTGGGCTGGCGTACCGCGACATCGTCGAGCGGGTGCGCGGCGGACGGTGGTAGGGGCTGCTCCACCCTCGAACCGGCGGCCCGCTCCATTCTTCCCGGTGGCCCCGCGTCCTAGGTTCGGCTGCGGAAAGTTGTTTGCCGCTATCGGAAACGTGGGGGACAGTGATGACCGTCAGGCTCGAACAACGTGACCAGCGGGAGGCGCCACGGAAATCGTGGTGGCGAAGGCCGTGGGTGGGGCCGTTGGCCGTCGTCATCGTGATCTTCCTGGCCTTTTCGATGCCGCCGTATCTGGCGATGGACCCGGCGCGGTCGAGGGTTCCACCGCCGCCCGGGTTCACCTCGCACTACTGGTTCCTCGCGGCGCATGTGCTGTTCGGCTCGATCGCGATGGTCGGCGCGCTGCTCCAGATCTGGCCGTGGTTCCGGGCGAAGTACCCGGCGGTGCACCGGAAGATCGGCCGGGTGTACGTCTTCGCCGGGGTGCTCCCGGCCGGTCTGCTGGCGCTGGTCGTCGGCGCGACGAGCCCGTTCGGCCCGGCGACGCGGGTGGCCAACGTGCTGGCCGGGGTGCTGTGGCTGGGGTGCACGTTCGCCGGCTGGCGCGCGGCGAGGCAACGCCGGTTCGGCGATCATCGGCGCTGGATGATCCGCAGCTTCGCGCTGACCATGTCGATCATCGTCAGCCGGGTGGTCGGGCCGATCGCGCTGATCACGCTGCAGCCGCAGCTGGAGACCACGTTCGGCGGAAGCGAACTGGCCTTGACCCAATCGGTCGCCGCGATCACGGCCTGGCTGAGCCCGACGCTGGTCGTCATCGCGACGCAGTGGTACCTGGATCGCCGCCCGGTAAAGAAGAAGTCAGCGATCGTGCGATGATCGTCCGCTGCACTTCGGACGCGCCTTCGTAGATCCGCGGCGCGCGGACCTCGCGGTAGAGGTGTTCGAGCAGATGGCCTCGCCGCAGCGCCCGCGCGCCGTGGATCTGCACGGCCGAGTCGACGACGTACTGGGCGGTCTCGGTGGCGAACAGTTTCGCCATCGCGGCCCGGCCCGCGAGGTTCCGCTCGCCCGCGTCGTAGGCTGCGGCCGCGGCGTAGACCAGCAGGCGCGACGCCTCGGTGCGGGTCGCCATTTCGGCGAGGGTGTGCGCCACGGTCTGCTGTTTCAGGAGCGGACCGCCGAACGCGACACGGGACTGGGCGTGGGCGACCGCGGCGTCGAGCGCGGCCTGCGCCATCCCGACGGCGAATGCGCCGACACTCGGCCGGAACAGGTCCAGGGTCCGCATCGCCACGCCGAAGCCTCGGTCCTGTTCGCCGAGCAGTTCGTCCCGTTCCACGCGGACGCCGTCGAAGACCAGGGTGCCGATGGGATGCGGGCTGACGAGGTCGAGGTGCGCGCCCGACAGCCCGGCGCGGTCGGCCGGGACGACGAACGCGGAGACGCCGCGCGAGCCCGCTTCCGGTGTGGTGCGGGCGAAAACGCTGTAGAAATCGGCCTCGGGGGCGTTCGAGATCCACATCTTCTCGCCGGTGAGACGCCAGCCGTCGCCGTCGGGCTCGGCGGCGAGTTCCAGTGCCGCCGCGTCCGAGCCCGCGTTCGGCTCGGTGAGCGCGAAGGCGGCGACGGCGTCACCCGCGGCCACGGCGGGGACCCACTTCGCGACCTGCGAGTCCTGCCCGGACTGAAGTACCGGGTAGGTGCCCAGACCCTGCAACGCCAACGCGGTCTCGGCTTCGGTGCTCTGGCTCGCGAGCGACTCCCGCAGGATGCAGAGATCCGTCGCGGCGGCCTCACGGCTCGGGCTGCCTCCGTCAACGCCGGGGAACAGCCGGGAGAGCAGGCCGAGCGCGCCCATTTCCTTGAGCAGTGGCCGGTTCACCGCGCCTTCGGTGCCGGATTCGGCCAGTGGGCGGAGCTTTTCGGCGCCCAGCCGCCGGACCTCGTCGGCGCAGGCCTGCTGTTCGGGGCTCAGTGCGAAGGCGGTCATCGATCGCTCCCAGGTCGCCAGCGGGCATGCGCGGTGCCGGTTTCACCGGAGCGCAACAGTTCGAGCCGTGGTTTCGGCCCGTCGGTGCGGCCGCCCTGCGGTTTCCGGCTGCCCGCCGCGAACTGCTTCGGCCACGGCATCGGATAGCCCTGTTCGGCGGCGGCGTGCAATGTCCACTGTGGATCGTAAAGGTGGGTCCTGCCGAGCGCGCACAGATCCGCGCGGCCCGCCAGGATCAGCGAGTTGACGTCGTCGTAGGAGGAGATCGCGCCGACGGCGATCACCGCGATCCCGTACTCGCGCCCGATCTCGTTGCGGATCCGGTCCGCGTACGGCGTCTGGTAACTACGGCCGTACTCGGGTTTCTCCTCGCTGACGACCTGACCGGTCGACACGTCGATGCCGTCCGCACCGTGCTCGGCGAACGCGCGGGCGATCTCGACGGCGTCGTCGACGTCGATTCCGCCTTCGTGCCAGTCGGTCGCGGAGATGCGGACCGTCATCGGCCGCTCGGCGGGCCAGACCGCGCGGACGGCATCGAAGACTTCGAGCGGGAAACGCAGCCTGTTCTCCAGCGAGCCGCCGTACTCGTCGGTTCGCCGGTTGGTCAGCGGTGACAGGAACGAAGACAGGAGATAGCCGTGCGCGCAGTGGAGTTCGAGGAGGTCGAACCCGGCACGCGCGGCGGCGCAGGCGGAGTGCGCGAACTGGTCACGGATCTCGGCCAGCTCGGCTTTCGTGAGTTCGCGCGGGGTCTGATTCGCTTCGCTGTACGGGATCGCGGACGGGGCGCAGATCTCCCAGTTGTCCTCGGGGAGCGGCTGGTCGATACCGTCCCACATCAGTTTCGTCGAGCCCTTGCGTCCCGAATGTCCCAGCTGGACACCGATACGCGCGGGGGTGTGGCCGTGGACGAAGTCGGTGACCCGCGCCCAGGCGCGTTCCTGTTCTTCGGTGTAGAGGCCGCCGCAGCCCGGGGTGATCCGGCCGGTTTCGGAGACGCAGACCATCTCCGTCATCACCAGCCCGGCGCCGCCGAGCGCCTTGCTTCCCAGATGTACCAAGTGGAAATCGGTCGGCACGCCGTCTTCGGAGGAGTACATGTCCATCGGCGAGACGACGACACGGTTCGGCAGGTCGAGGTTCCCGACGCGGAACGGCTGGAACATCGGCGGCCGGACGTCGGAGTCCAAAGTGGACGCGAACCAGGAGTCCAGTTCGGCGGCGAACTCGGGATCGCGCAGCCGGAGGTTGTCGTAGGTGACGCGGCGGCTGCGGGTGAGGATGTTGAACGCGAACTGCGCCGGATCCTGGTGGGTGTACTGACCCATGTTCTCGAACCACTCCAGGCTCGCCTGCGCGGCGCGCTGGGTGGAGGTGACGACGGGCCGGCGTTCGGCTTCGTACGCTTGCAGTGCACTGTCCATATCGGACTGTTCGTGCAGGCAGGCGGCGAGCGCGAGCGCGTCCTCCATGGCGAGTTTCGTGCCGGAGCCGATGGAGAAATGCGCCGTGTGCGCGGCGTCGCCGAGCAAGACGACGTTCTCGTGCCGCCAGCTCGCGCAGCGCACGGTGGCGAACGCGGTCCACTTCGAGTTGTTGGCGAACACCTGATGGCCGCCGAGGACTTCGGCGCACAGTTCGCGGATGACCTCGATCGACTTCTCGTCGCTCTCGCCCGGCGCCAGCGCGGTCGCGGCGATCTCGCCGAACGCGCGCTGCCAGACGTCCTCGTGTAGTTCCAGGATGAACGTGCTCGCGGTGTCGCTGTACGGGTAGCCGTGGATCTGCATGATCCCGTGCGGGGTCTCCAGCACGTAGAACTTGAAGGCGTCGAACACGAGATCCGTGCCGAGCCAGATGTACTTGCAGCGCCGGGTCTGGAGGCTCGGGCGGAAGCTCTCGGCGAAGGCGTCGCGGGTCGGGGAGTTGACGCCGTCCGCCGCGACGACCAGGTCGTACTCGGCGCTCGCCTCGGCCGCGCTCGGTGCTTCGGTGCGGAAACGCACGTCCACACCGAGTTCCGCGCAGCGTTCCTGGAGGATGCCGAGCAGCCGTTTGCGGCTCATCGCGGCGAACCCGTGCCCGCCCGAGGTGTGCACCGTGCCGCGGAAGTGGACGTCGATGTCGTCCCAGCGCGCGAACTCCCGGCGCATGGCGGCGTGGATCACCGGATCGGCGTGTTCGATCCCGCCGAGCGTCTCGTCGGAGAACACCACCCCGAACCCGAAGGTGTCGTCGGGCGCGTTGCGCTCCCAGACGGTGATCTCGTGATCGGGATGGAGCTGTTTCGCCAGCGTGGCGAAGTAGAGCCCCGCCGGGCCGCCGCCTAACACCGCGATACGCACGTCGCTCAGGGTATGTCGCGGTATGTACGACCGTCAACGATACGGGATATGGTGACCCGTATGGAGCGCATCAATCCGCCCGAGCTCGGTCGCCCTTCCGGCTTCTCGCACGCCGTCGCCGCGACCGGGAGATTCGTCTTCCTCGCCGGTCAGACGGCGTTGGACGAGGAGAACCGCATCGTCGGCGACGGCGTGGTCGAACAGTTCGAACGCGCGCTGTCCAACCTGCTCACCGCGTTGCGCGCGGCGGGCGGGGCGCCGTCGGACCTGTGCAGCGTGACCATCTACATCGTCGACATGGACGACTACCGCGCCCACGCGCGCGAGATCGGCGCGGTGTGGAAGCGGCTGGCCGGGAGCGAGTACCCCGCGATGGCGGGGATCGGCGTCAGCCGGCTGTGGGACGAGGAAGCGTTGGTGGAGGTGCAGGGCTTCGCGGTGGTCGCCGCGTAAGTGAGATGAAGGACGCTTTCATAGCAAATTTTGCTATGAAAGCGTCCTTCATCTCACATGGGCAGGGTGCGTGAGACGTGCGCGGCCGCGGCCTCGCCCAGCCTCGCGTGCAGCGTGAAGAACAGGTCCGCCGCCCGGATGCCCGCCCAGCCCGGGGGCAGCAGTTCGGCGGGCAGGCCGGGGTCGAGATAGGGCAGCCGCCGCCAGTCGGTCAGCACGCGGACGTAGTCGGCGAACGCTTCGGCCTCATCCGTGGTCTTGCGCCGCTGCCACCGCCGCAACGCGGCCGCGTGCTCGTCGAGGAAGGCGGTGTACAGCGACTCGAGTTGATCGAGGTCCCACCAGTCACGGATCTTCTCCCGCACGTCGCCGAACGCGAGGTGCTCGGCGTGGAAGAGATCGGCGTACCCCTCGAGTTCGAGCCGTCGCAGCATGTCGGAGGTCGCGTCACGCAGATGCGCGGGCGCGATCCAGACCCCGGACGACGCCGTCCCGAAGCCGAGCCGGGCGAGCTGCGTGCGAAGAACGTGCCTTTTGTGCCGTTCGGCTTCCGGGACGGAGAACACCGCGAGCAGCCAGCCGTCGCCGGGGGTGGCGCGTTCGCGGCGGAAGATCCGCTCGTCTCCTTCGCGCAGGATCGCCAGCGCGGTTTCGGAAAGCTCGTAACCCGCGGCGCCGTTCCGGCGTACCGCGGAAAGGATCCCGCGCCGTTTCAGCCGGGAGATCGACGACCGGACGGCCGGTTCCTCGACGTCCACGCCCGCCAGCAGGTCGATCAGGGAGCGGACGGAAAGCCAGCCGCCCTCGCCGCGGGAATAGAGGCCGTACACGGTCACGATCAGCTGACGCGGTTGCGCCGTCCGCCCCGCGCCGTCGACTTCGGTTGCCTCCGACACGGCCGTCACCCGGTCACCATAACAACGTGTGCGCGACCAGGGAAAACGTCTAGGGGGACATACGGTAACGAAGGGGAGCGTCTAAAGCCTGTATTCGCAGGTCATCCCGCGCTTGTTACATCTTGGTCGGGAACATCCGGAAGCGCCTGGTTGTCGCGGTCGGGCTCACGTTTGGTCCCACGATGTCCCACGACCTTGAGCGGCTTCGGATCGCCGAGCGCTGCCAGGAGCTTGTCGTCCGACGCTGGAGCAGAACAGCGTCGGTGAACTGCTCCGAACCCTGCGAGATGACACGGGCCGGTCGCAAACCGATCAGGCCGCGGTGCTCTCCGAACTGTCGGGACAGCCCATCACCAGAAACGAGATCTCCCGTTGGGAGAGCGAGAAGCGGCTACCGACACCGTTCTGGCAGCAGCACATCGCAGCCAGTTTCGGAATAGAGGCGGCACGGATCAAGCGCGCCGTTTCGTCTGCGCGGACGAAACGGCCAGCCCACCGCCCGCCGGATCGGCCGATCTGATATCGCCGAATTGCGCCGCCGAACGACTCGACTCCGGCGTCTGGACAACATCATGGGCGGCGCCGAAACGTTCCCGGTCTACACCGCCGGAGCAGACCTCACTCAGCGATTGCTCCGCGAATCCAGCCACACCGAGGACATCGAGCGGGAACTGCTCGCGCTGCTCGCCGAACAACAGCAGCAAGCCGGGTGGGCGGCATTCGACCACGGGCAGCATGCACTCGCGGAGCAGCTCTTCGAAGACAGCCGTCAGAACGCAGAGGACGCGCGAGCCATGGATCTCGCGGGAAACGCACTCGCCTACGCGGCATACCAGCAGACCGCGACACAGCAGAGCGGAACCGCCCTTGCCGCGGACTCGTACGAAGTTGCCCGTCGAGTGGCCGCGCCGAAGGTCTCGGCGCTGCTGAACGGAAGGCATGGGCACACGCGACCGCCGGTGAAGCGGCCGAGGCGGACCGCGCGCTGAACCTCGCGCGCGAGGCCTTGAACGCGCCGTCCGATCGACCGGAACCCGACTGGGTGTTCTGGGTCGACGCCGCCGAAATCGACATCATGGCCGGACGCTGCTGGACGGAACTCCGGCGGCCACTGCGCGCCGTCCTGGTGCTCGAACGGGTTCTGGCGAACTTCGACGACACTCACGCCCGCGACAAGTCGCTGTACCTGACCTGGCTGGCCACGTCCTACCTTCATGCGCACGAGGTCGAGCAGGCCGCGGCGACGCTGGGGCACGCGGCGGATCTGGCGACCGGTGTCACGTCGGTCCGTCCGGCACGCCGGATCGAAGCGGTGGCGCGCCGTCTTGCCCACCACCGTTCGACCCCGGCCGTCGCCGATCTCCTCGCCCGGCTGAAGGTCTAATCGCGCCGTGTGGACTCCTCGGCCCATGCCAGGTAGTCCGCAGAGCCGCGGACCAGCTCGACGGCCGTCACCTCGGGCTTGTCCCACGGATGGTTCGCGATGACGTGCGCCTCCAGTTCGGCGTACCTGGCATCGGTCGTCTTGAACGTCACGTTGAACTCTTCGCCGCGGCCGGACTCGCCGAGGTGTCAGAAGAACGACGTGACCGGGCCGATGACCTGCGCGGTACCGGCGAGGCGCGCAGCGACGGCCGAGCCTGCCAGCTTCTCACCGGATTCCCGATCTGGGGTTGCCGTGGTCACGACAAGATGAACGGTCATGGCGACCAGGGTAGGACCCGCGATCAACTCGGGAACTCGCTAGCGAGGCCAGCCGAGTGCTTAGCGCGCCGAGTCCAGTTCGTCCGCTGTGCACCCTCTTGCCCGGTCGCGCGCTTCCGGCGCTCCAGATACGGGGTGATCGGCGACCCGAGCAGCATCGAGCCGCAGTCGGCGACGATCTCGAACGCCTCGCCGTATGCGCGCATCGCTCGGCCGGGGTAAAGGGCTTCCTGCCGGGTGTGCATCCACTCGTGGTTCACGATGGCGTGGCACGGCGCGGTGTCCGAGATCGTGATGTCCTTCGGTCCTGCGCGGCCGAGCTCGTCGAGCCGTGCGTTCATGACCGCCACGCGATCACACGACGGCGTCGCGGTGGCCGGCGGTTGCTGCGCCGTCGGCCGCCGAGGAGCACGGCCACGATCGACAGCAGCAGAACGAGAGAGCAGACGCGCCACGACGGGCGCCACGGTCTCGGAAGATCCCCCATACGAGATCCGGTCGGGTGGATCAAGAAGTCCGTTACGGTGATCGGCCGTTCGGACCAGCGGCACCAAGGAGCCTTGAGGGGTGAATGGGAGCGCATTGGAGCCCTTTGTAGTAGGCCCTCGTCCCACGTACGTCCCACGATCACCGGATTCGCGCTGCTCAGTGCCGGTGAATCCGTCACCCGGTCACCATGACAACGACGCTGTGCTCATGTTTCGGCCGTGACCGAAGCGTTCCGCACTTAGCGTCACGGTATGGACGATCCCCTGATCGAAGCCCCTGTCCCGCCGGTGCCCCAGGACGTCGAGCCGGGTGGTGTCCGGTGGTTGCGGGCGACCGTCGCCCGGTTCAGCCGCCCGGAGGACCACGCGCGACGGCGGGCGCTGGTGCTCGCCGAGCTCGCGCCGATGGGTTCCCTGCGGGACAAGGCTTTCGCGCTCGCCGGCGAAATGCGGGACGGGCCGGTGGAGCGGACCGTGTGGACGGTCCCGGTGGCCGTGCTGGCCGCCGAGCTCGGCCTGCCGGACGTTTCCCGCGACGTCGCGAAGGTTTCCGGCGCTTACCATCCGCACACGGAGATCGGGGCCGACGCCGAGGCGGCCATGCGGCGCCTGGTCGAAACCTGTGGTGACGCCGACGAGCGGACGGCCGCGCGGATCGGGCTAATGGTGCAGGCCTGTGACGCGACGGCCAAGCTGCTCGGCAAGGCGCTGGCCGCCCACCGGCCAGGCGAGGACGTCGAAGACCTGCTCGACCGGGTCCTGCGTGAGGATCCGCCGGTCCGCGTCACCCGGCGGTGGGTCGGCGGTGAGGTGGTCGAGGTGGACCTGACGAAACGTCCGTTCGGAGCAGGGCCCAAGCAGTGCCCAGGGGAAACGCAGGCGCGGCAAGTGGCCGCGGGAATTCTCGACGCCCTCCTGTGCTAAGACTTACCCCGGTCATCTGGAACTGGGGAGTCTTTCGATGCTGTATTTCAATGGTTTCTTCGGCGTTCTCACGCTCGGTCTGTGGATCTTCTGCATCGTCGACGTGATCACCACGGACGAGGGATCGTGCCGCAACATGCCGAAGGGGATGTGGCTGCTGCTGGTGCTGCTCGTCCCGTTGATCGGCTCGATCGTCTGGCTGGTCGCCGGTCGTCCGCAGAATGCCGCCCGCGCCCCGCGCGGCCGCTACGAACGTGAGTCGCCGGCGTTCCCGGAGTACGACCGGCCGGGCCGCTTCGCCGCCACGAGCGCCGAGGACGACGAAGAGTTCCTTCGCAAGTGTCGGGAGCGCGCCGAAGAACAGCGCCGCAAAGCCCGTGAAGGCTGAGTAGCCTCGGCATCGAGAAGATCGACACTGGAGGAAAGTTGTCCGAAGCGCTCGACTGGAACAAGAACATCATCAAGGAGTTCCGCGAGAACGGGGGGAAGGTGGGCGGCCCGTTCGAGGGCGGCTCGCTGCTCCTCCTCACCACCACCGGGGTGAAGAGCGGCGAGCCTCGCACGTCGCCGCTCGCGTTCGCGGAGGAGGACGGTAAGTACATCGTCGCCGCGTCGTTCGCCGGGTCGGACAAGAATCCGGCCTGGTACCACAACATCCTGGCGAACCCGAAGGTCACGATCGAGGTCGGCACGGAGAAGTTCGACGCGACCGCGACCGTCGTGGACCGCGCCGAGCGTGACCGTCTCTACGCGAAGATGGTCAGCTTGATGCCGGGCTTCGCCGACTACGAGAAGAAGACCGATCGGGTGATCCCGATCGTCACGATCTCCCGCTGACCCGCTCGCGTTTCGTCCTCTGAATGCGGTAGTTGCAGGCGCAAGTACCGCATTCAGAGGACGAAACGCGGGAGGTCAGCGCGCTGATCATCCGGTGCTCGCCCAGCGTCGGGATCGCCTCGACCACCACGAAGTGCACCGGGCCCTGCAGCAGGTAGAGCGAGCGAGTACGAGCGCTCACCGACGAACCGCATCACCTTCGTGGCCAGGAGCCTTCGCCCCGTGTCGAGGCCTCCTACCTGCGGTTTCGAAGATCACCCAGCGTCAGGGCAGGTTCGACGTTATGTGTCAGCCGGAACCGGTTCGCCGGGTCGACGGCCGCCTTGACCTCGGCGAGCCGCCGCAGATCGGCCGGGGAGTACACCTTGGACGCTTCCTCGCCCGCCGCGCTCTCGCCGTAGACGAAGGTCAGCAGTTTGCCGGTCGACCAGGGCTTCAGCGCGTCGAACAGCTTCGCGTGCGCGCTCCGGATCTCGGCGATCGAAGCGTCGTCCACGACGGACAGCGCGCGGACGGTGAAGCTCGCTTCACGGTCCCAGCCCACGCCGGGGTGCTCGGGCACGTCGGACAGCGCGCCGCCGAGCAGGTCCAGCAGGACGACGGTCGGCACCGGGGCGTCCGGGCCGGCGTGTTCGAGGATCGCGTCGAGCATCGCGTCGTTGAGTTCGGACACGGTGGCGTTGTCGGCGCGGTAGCCGTGCGGGAAGGGCGGCTCGTTCGCGATCTTGCCCGATTCGGTGAACGGGATCTCGGCGAGCGTGTCACCCAGGACGGGGGCGGCGGCGCGCAGCGGGGCGACGAGGCGCTCGCCCTCGGCGGCGTCACCGAGATAGGCGACCCGGATCTGCGCGACATGCTGCCCGCGCAGCGGTTCGGGCACCATCGGCAGATCCGGCATCGGGACCATGCCCAGCGACGACGTCATCTCGCGCGGCATCCCCGTCGCCCAGTCGCGCCAGGCGTGGAGCACCGCGGACAGCGATTCGGTGCCGAATTGCAGGCTGCCGCCGTACAGCCGGGTGACCGGGACGAGCCGGAACTCCAGCGCGGTGACGATCCCGAAGTTGTCGCGGCCGCCGCGGAGCGCCCAGAACAGGTCGCTTTCGGTGTCCGGGGTGGCGCGGCGGAGTTCCCCGTCGGCGGTCACCACCTCGATCGCGGTCACCTGGTCGGCCGCCAGGCCGTACTTGCGGCCGAGCAGGCTGAACCCGCCGCCGAGGGTGTAGCCGACGACGCCGACGCCGGGGAAGGAGCCGCTCAGCGGCGCGAGCCCGTGCTCCGCGGCCGCTTCGATGACCGCACCCCAGCGCACGCCCGCTTCGACCCGTGCGATCCCCTCGTCGATCCGGATTCCGGTCATGCGGTGGGTGGTGACGAGGACGCCACCTTCGAACGGGACGCCGACGCCGTGCCCGGTCGAGTGGACGGCGATCGGGAGGTCGTGCTCGACGGCGTGACGGACGGCCTCGACGACGTCGGCGGCCGAGGCGGCGGGCACGATGACGTCGGGACGGCGGGGCACTGCGGTCTGGAAACCGGCGAGTTCGTTGTCGTAATCCGGGTCGCCGGAGCGGAGCATCGTGGTCATGCCATCAGCGTGATCCCGATTCGGCCAGAAGTCCAAGATCTGGTTTGTCTGGCAATTAGAATCATCGGTTATGGAACTGCGCCAGCTCGAATACTTCGTCGCGGTGGCCGAGGAAGCGAACTTCACCCGAGCCGCCGAGCGGCTGCACGTCGCGCAGCCCGGCGTCAGCGCCCAGATCCGCCGCCTCGAACGCGAACTCGGGCAGCCATTGCTCGACCGGTCGGCCAGGGCGGTGCGGCTGACCGAGGTCGGCGCCGCCGCGCTCCCGCACGCGCGGGCCGCGCTCGCCGCCATCGCCGGGGTGCGGCAGGCGGTCGACGACCTGACCGGCCTGGTCCGCGGCCAGGTCGCGATGGGCATGGTGTCCTCGCGTGGCCCGGTCAACCTGCCGGATCTGCTCGCGCGTTTCCACGAGCGTCATCCGGCGGTCGACATCACGCTCGCCGAGGCGACGTCCGACGTCCTGCTCGCGGGTGTCGCCGACGGCCGGTTCGACGTCGCGCTGATCGGGGTCTCCGGCGAACCGCCGCCGGGGATCGGCCTGGAGGTCGTCCTCGACGAGCCGCTCGTCGTCATCTCCGGGCAGGAGGATCCGCTCACCGGACAGGCCACGATCACCCTGTCGGAGCTGGAAAGCCGTTCCCTGGTCAGCCTGCCGAAGGGCACCGGCATGCGCGCGATCGTCGACGCGGCGTTCCTCGCCGACAGCGCCCAGCCGAGGGTGACCCTGGAGGCGGGCGACCCGAACGTCGTCGCCGAACTGGTCGGGCGCGGGCTCGGCGTCGCCGTGGTGCCGATGTCGCTGGCGACGCACTACACGGAACTGCACGCCATGGAGATCACGCGGCCCGCCGGGCTGCGGGCGAAACTGGCGCTGGCCTGGCGGACGGAGGGGCCGGTCAGCCCCGCCGCCCGCGTGTTCATCAGTCAGGCACGGGCGCTGCTCGGGTTGTGAGCCGCCACAGCGTCGTGACCTCCTTCGCGTTGGCCCGCGGATGCCGCGGCCGGATGTCCTCCCGGCCCCGGACTTCGAGGCCGGACCGCTCGAAAGCGCCGAGGAGTTCTTCGCGTGTGCGCAGGCCCAGCAGTTCGGCGAGGTCGGACAGGATCAGCCACGCCTCCCCGCCGGGTTCGAGATGCCGGGGCAGCCGGTCGAGGAACGCCTTGAGCATCCTGCTTCCCGGGTCGTAGACGGCGCGTTCGAGCGAGGTGTGCGCGCGGGACGGCAACCAAGGCGGATTGCAGACGACCAGCGGCGCGCGGCTCGTTGTCCGTCGCCACCACGCGCTCGACCCCTCGACGTGCGAGGACCGCGGCGAGCACGCCGGTGCCGGTGCCGATGTCGAACGCCAGTTGCTTGGCGGGCAACGGAGTTCTCGCCACCAGATCGACCTACTCGCCGAGGATGGGGGAGAAGACCCCGTGGTGCGGATGGATTTTCGCGCCGAGCGACGGGATTTCGACGCCCTTCACCCGCCATTCGTGCGCGCCGACGACGCCCAGCAGCTCACGCAAGGACACCAGCGACGCGGTCTCGGAAGGTCCGAAGACCTCGGCGCAGGCCTCGCGCACGTCGGGCCCGCGGCGCAACGGCAGGACGTGACCGGGGTCCAGCGGGACCAGCAGCCTGCCGAGGATCCGCGCCCGGCGTGACCGATGGTTCCGCTGCTCCTGAAAAGGTTTCCCAGCCGCGGTACCGCAACGGCGGGACAACGCGGCGAGGAGGTTCCGCGCGCCCGGGAAGTCGCCGTGCCAGGCGAGACCGGTGCCGCACGCGGTGAGCCGGAACGCCTCGTCGGCGGTGATGCGATCGTCGACGGCGACGACGGGCCGGGGCATTTTCGTGCCGACGGTGGTCAGCCAGCGCCGACCACCGTCCTTTGTGGACAGGGGGTCATGGTTTCCGTTCCTGGATCCGCCCGCGGCGAAGAGACCCCGCGGGCGTGGCTCGTCGGGGGACAAGGTCAGGAACGGCGGCTAGTGGACCACCGCGGCATGAACCGGTGTCGACACGAACCCGAGCTTACCGGAAGTCGGCGGCGTGCTCGGCCGCCCAGACCTCGAAGTCCAGCCCCGGCCTGCCGGTGACGTCCTGGACGGTCGAGGTGACCTCGCCCGGTTTCGTCACCAGCCCCTGGAACCCGGACAGCATCGTGTCGACGATGAAATCCGGCATCTTCGTGAGCAGGGCGGCGCGTGCTTCGTCGAGCGGGATCTCCTCCCAGCGCGCCGGACGGCCCGCGGCCTCGCCGATGATCCGGACCTGTTCGGCCTGCGTCATCGGCCGCGTGCCGGTGAGCGTGTACTTCGCCCCCGTGTGCCTGTCACCGGTCAGTGCTTCGACGGCCACCGCGGCGATGTCCTTCTCGTGGATCAGCGGCATCGACGCCTCGCCGTACGCGCCGCGGACGACGCCGTCCGCGCGGATCGACGGCGCCCAGCCGAGGGTGTTGGCCGCGAATCCGTGCGGTCGCAGGAAAGTCCATTCCAGGCCGGCGGCTTCGATCGCCTCCTCGACGGCGCGATGCCAGGCACCGATGGCGTTGTCCTGCTCCGCCAGCGAATCGTCGACGGCGCCCGAGGAAAGGAACACCACGCGCTTCACCCGTTCCCCGAGCAGCGACACCGTGGGCGCCAGTGCCTCGGCGGGGCCGGCGAGCATAAGGAACACCGTGTCGACGCCGTCGAGCGCCGGCGCGATCGTTTCCGGTTTCGCCAGGTCACCGCGGACGCCGTCGGCGGGCGGGTTCCGGCTCAGCGCCCGGACCGGGAGGTTCCGCGCCCGCAGCTGGGCGACCACTTGCGAGCCGACGTTGCCCGTCGCGCCGGCGACCAGGATCGGCTTCATGCCGCCACCGCCGAGAAGACCGGGCGGTACCGCTTGACCGACCCGCCCGACATCCCCGGGTAGGCCTGCACCTTCTTCCACAGGTCGGTGGTCCCGATGCCGTCGGCGCCAGGCGCCGCGAGCGCGGCGAGGTGGGCTTCGGCACTGGCCCATTCGGCGTAGTTCAGCACCCTGGTCCCGTCGGTGCTCACGTGGAAGAAGCCCGAGATCCCGCCTTCGGGACGCGCGGGTTCCGACGCGAGCGCTTCGAAGACGAGGTCGATCCAGTCGCGCTGCCGTCGCTCGTCGGGGCCTTCGAACTCGACCGAGACGATCACGAGGCAGCCGGGCGCCCCCTCGCCGCGCTGCCCGCGGTAGAGGCGGAACACGGGCGCGCCGTCCAGGTCTTCGATGGCGTCTTCGCTGGTCCACTGCTCGTAAGTGAAGGCGCCGTCGTGGTCGATGCCCTCGTATGCGGTGAAGGAAACAAGTCCTTCGCGGCTTTTGAACGCCGCGCGCGCCGCGTCGGCGTCCGGCCATTCCCGTGCCACCACGACCGTCGAATCGTCCGGTGTCGGCCAATGTCCGTTGTGGATGGTCATTTCGGAGGTCCCCTGTGCTGTCATGCCTCCAGCATGGAACTTAAACAAGGGTTTAAGTCAAGGTAGGATCGTCGCCATGTCCGAACTGCCGTCCGAACTCACCATCGGAGAGCTGTCCCGGCGCAGCGGCGTCGCCACCTCCGCCCTGCGGTTCTACGAACGTCAGGGCCTCATCAGCAGCAGGCGGACCAGTGGGAATCAGCGTCGCTACCCCCGCAGCGCGCTCCGCGTGGTGGCATTCATCCGCGCGTCGCACCACCTCGGCATCCCGCTGGAGGTGATCGGTGGAGTGCTCGATTTCCTGCCGGAGGGCGCCGCGCCGGACCAGGCGTTCTGGCAGCGGGCTTCCCAGTGCTGGAGCGCCGAACTGAACAAGCGCATCGAGCAGCTGGAGTGCATGCGGGACCGGTTCACCGAATGCATCGGCTGCGGCTGCCTGTCCTTCGACCAGTGCGTGCTGGTGAACCCCGGTGACGTCCTCGCCGCCAAGGGACCCGGCCCGGCGCGGCTGATCACGGACTGACCGTGGCCAGTTTTCGTTCCAGCAGCCGCCGTTCGGCGCTGTTCTCCGCTCGCGCGATCGCGGCTTCGTAGGCCCGCGCCGACTCCTCCGGCCGGCCGAGGCGGTGCAGCAGATCCGCGCGGATGGCGTGGTACAGGTGGTATTCGCCCAGTCCGAGGCCGTCGATCACGGCGAGGGCCGCATCGGGACCCTCCACTTCGGCGACCGCGACGGCCCGGTTGAGCGCGACGATCGGCGTCGGATTCGCCGCCAGCAGCAGGTCGTACAGCTGGACGATCTGCGACCAGTCCGTGCTCGCCGCGTCGGCGGCGTCGCTGTGGACGGCGTTGATCGCCGCCTGGATCTGGTACGGACCCGGCTGGTTCCGCCGCAGGCAGGCACGGACCAGCGCCTGCCCTTCGGTGATCAGCTCGCGGTTCCACCGTGACCGGTCCTGCTCCGCCAGCAGCACGACTTCGCCGTCCGCTCCGGTGCGGGCCGCGCGGCGCGACTCGGTGAGCAGCATCAGCGCGAGCAGCCCGGTGGCCTCCGGTTCGTCGGGCATGAGAGCGGTCAGCAGCCTGCCGAGCCGGATCGCCTCCGCGCACAGGTCCTCCCGGACCAGCCGTTCGCCCGAAGTGGCCGTGTACCCCTCGTTGAACACGAGGTAGATCACGGCGAGCACCGACCGCAGCCGGTCCGGCAGGTCGGCATCGTCCGGGACGCGGTACGGGATCTTCGCGGCGCGGATCTTGCCCTTCGCCCGGACCAGCCGTTGCGCCATCGTCGTTTCGGGGACGAAGAACGCGTGCGCGATTTCGCCGGTGGTCAGCCCGCCCAGCAGTTTCAGCGTCAGCGCGACCTGCGCGGTGATGGCCAGCGCGGGGTGGCAGCAGGTGAAGATCAGCCGCAAACGGTCGTCACGCACGGGACCCTCCTCCACCGGCTCGTCGCCCGCGCTGATCAGCGCGGCCTGGGCGTGTTTGTCGTCGCGCGCGGCTTCCCGGCGCAACCGGTCGATGGCCTTGTTGCGGGCGGTCGTGATGATCCAGCCCGCGGGGCTCGGCGGTGGACCGCTGGACGGCCAGCGGTCCACCGCTTCGGCGAAGGCGTCTTGGACGGCTTCCTCGGCGATGTCGATACTGCCGAAGACCCGGACCAGTACGGCCACGGCACGGCCGTACTCCTCGGTGAAGACGCGTCCGATGTCCTCGATGGTCACACGCACGAAGGACCTTCGTCGCCCTGGAACGGCCGGACCTCGACCGGGAGGTAGGTGATCTCGGTGACCCGGCGGCCCCATTCGAGCGCGGCGTCCAGATCCGGCGCCTCGATGATGGTGAACCCACCGAGGTGTTCCTTGCCCTCGACGTACGGGCCGTCGGTCATCGTGATCTCGCCGTTCTCCTTGGCGCGCAGCACGGTCGCCGTGGTCGGCGGGTGCAGGCCGCCGGCGAAGACCCAGACACCCGCGGCCTTCATCTCGTCGTCGAGCGCCTGGATCTTGCGCGCGATCGGCTCCAGGAACTCCGGCGGCGGGACGGGACCGTCGGGCTGGTACAGGCTGATCAGGTACTGGGTCATGGCGTCCTCCTGAAGTCGGAGCGGCTTGTCATCACCTACACGAAGAGCGTCCCGTCGATTCGACAGCCGGTGGGAATTATTTTTCGCGGGCACATCGTCGCAGGTCGATCCGGGATCCTTTGGTCAGACAGGCCGCGATCCGATGGACTTGCTGGCCGTAACTGCGGCCCTTCAGTGCCTTCACGGTCCCGTCCCGGCCGACCTCGCAGGGGTTGCTTTCGGTGCAGCGCTCGCCGTCACGGTTGTGGGTGTTGTTGATGCCCATGACCGTGTTCCCGTCGCGGGACAGCAGCACGGAGCCGGAGTGGCCGGGCATGCTCACACAGGTGTCGCTCGGCGCGTAGCGGACCGCGTCGTCCTGCTGGTAGCCGGCTTCGCGCAGGTGCGGCACGACGGCCTCCACCGTGCAGTTCGGACGGCTGCTCGAGTAGGCCATGAGGAGCCGGTCACCGGCGCGCATCGGCTTGGTCGTCAGCCGGAAGACCTTCGCGCCCTCCCTGGCCAGCTGGGCGTAGGTCTTGTCCAGCCGGTACAGCGCGATGTCGGTGCCGGTCATCGTCGCGTAGACCAGCCGGGTGGCGCGGGCGCTGGTCTTCGGATAGCCCTCCCGGTCGGCGATCGTGACCGGACGGGGCAGGTCGGCGGGCCGGTCGACCAGGGCTTTTCCCGGGGCGGGCCGCCCGCTCGGCACGCAATGGCCGTTGGTCAGCGCCAGCGCCGGGTCTTCGGGACGCGCGGTGGCGGCGCGCACCACCGCTCCCTTGCAGTTACCCACCTCGGCCGTGCCCTCCACGTTCGGGACCGGGGAGTCCGGGGGAACGGCGGTCCCGGTCACGATGCCGTTGATCCACGCGGCATTCTTCGAGACGTCGGTGTACATGCCGGGAAAATCGGCACCCCTGATCCCGGCGCCGATCACCGTCCCGGCCAAGGCCCAGCCGTCACCCGAACGAATCAGGGCGGGCCCGCCGGAGTCCGTCGTTCCCGGCCCGACCGGAGGATCGGCGCGGCCGACGCACAACGGCAAGGTGTGCCCGTCGTCGTCCCAGCACCGATCGAGCGGTACGACCTCGGTGTCCGCTTCGCGCAGCTTGCTGGGAAAGCACTTCGGGTCCTTGAAGTCGTCGCAGCCGGTCGCGGCCGCGCCCCAGCCGAGGATGCGGACCGGGGTACCGACGGCGGGTGTGGCCCCGGCGAGCCGGACGGGTGTGGCTCGCACGGCGTTTCGCAGGTGCAGGACCGCGATGTCCTCGCCGGCCGGGTCGTAGGTGTTGTGGCGCCGATAGAACTTGTCGACGTCGGTGACCTCACCGCCGCTGGTGGTGTCGAGCGAGCCGACGCGGACCTTCCAGCCACGAGGGACCCCGACGGTCGCGCCGGTCGGGGTGTTGGCGCAGTGGCCCGCGGTGACCGCCCACTGGGGCGCGATGAGCACCGCCCCGCACCGGTGTCCGTCCGGACGGGGTGCGTCGTACTGCAGGGAGACCATGAAGTCGTAGGGCGTGGTGGACTCGGTGCCGCCGATGACGGCCGACGCGGGGGCCGCGGTGGCCGTCATCATGGCCAGCGCGAGCGCGAGGGATCGGATTCGCATACGGATCACGCTGGCCGGTCCGTGTCCGCGGAACTCGATGAGCGCGTAACAGTTCCGTGCACGCCCTGACTGGTCCTGCCGGACCCAGGCTGAACAGACCGTGCCATCTCCGGGCGGGGCCCGGTTTCCTGGACTCATCACCGAGAACGAGTCCACTTAGGAGAAACACAGATGACGAACTCCCCGGCACCGCGCGCGAACAGGGTCGCCGTCGTCACCGGAGCGTCCAGCGGAATCGGCGCGGCGGCCGCCCGGCGGCTGGCCGCCTCCGGCGCGGCGGTCGCGCTGATCGCCCGCCGGGCGGACCGGCTGCAGACACTGGCCGAGAAGATCGAGGCCGACGGCGGTACCGCGCTCGTGCTCGCCGTCGACGTCGCCGACGCCGCGGCGATGCGGGCCGCGGCGGCCGATATCGAGGCGAAGCTGGGCCGCGCGGACCTCCTGTTCAACAACGCCGGTGTGATGCTGGCCGCGCCGATCGACGAACTCGCCACCGGCGACTGGCAGCGCATGATCGACGTCAACATGACGGGCCTGATGAACGCGATCGGCGCGTTCGTCCCGCATCTCGTCGCTTCGGCGGCCGAGAAGGGCGTCGCGGACCTGGTGAACACCTCGTCCATCGGCGCGCAGGCCGTCTTCCCGTCCTTCGCCGTGTACGTCGCCTCGAAGGCGTACGTGACGCACTTGTCGAAGAATCTTCGCGCCGACCTCGGGCCGAAGGGTGTGCGGGTCGCGGCGATCGAGCCGGGGCTGGTCGAGACCGAACTGCAGGGCCATGTCACCGACGCCGGCGCTCTGCGGTGGCTGGACGGCGCACGCGAGTCGCTGACCTGGCTGAAGCCCGAGGACATCGCCGAGACCGTGGCGTTCCTGACCTCGCTCCCGGCTCGGGTGAACCTTCAGCAGGTCACCGTGATGCCCACCGCGCAGGTCTGATCACGGGAACAGGATCCGGGCGATCGCGCGGGCGGCGGTGTCCGGATCCTCGAGGTGCTCGGCACGAAGCGCGCCGGTGAGCCACAGGTTCGCGAAGCCGTGCATCAACGACCACGCGGCGACCCCAGCCATCGCGTCGTCGCTGACCGACGCCGCGCCGCTGGTCAGCAGGGCTCCGGCGCGGTCACGGGCGGCGGCCAGCGCCGCGTCGTCCTCGCGGTGGAGTTCGGGGCGGAACATCACCTCGAAATGCGCGCGATGCTCGATCGCGAAGCGCACGTAAGCCACCCCGACCTCGGCGAAATCCCGATCGCTCTCGGCCGCCAGCGCGTCCGCGAGCAGGTCGAATCCCTCGGCGGCCAGCGCGGTCAGCACCCCGGCCTTGTCACCGAAATGGTGGACCGGCCCGGCGTGCGAGACGCCCGCGCGCCGGGCGAGGTCGCGGAGGCTGATCCCCGCGGGGCCGTGTTCGGTGATGGCCGCGACGGCGGCGTCGAGCACGGCCCGGCGGAGGTCGCCGTGGTGGTACGGACTCATGACCACGAATCTAGTCATTGACAAGATGGCCCGCAATCGCGCATCTTGTCAGTGGAAAGATTCACTGCTCGGAAGGCATGGTCATGGATCCCGGTCTCGCACCCGTACTGATGCTGATCGCCGTCACGGCGACGTTGGCCCTGCTGGGCGCCTTCGGCGTCCAGCGGTTCAAACCCTGGCCCGTCGCGGTGCGCGGCGGTGTCGCGGCGCTGTTCGTCACTACCGGTCTCGCGCACTTCATCGGCATGCGCGAGGAACTCGTCGCGATGGTGCCGCCCGCCCTGCCCGCGCCGGGACTGCTGGTGACCGTCACCGGCGTCCTCGAACTCGCGGGCGCCGCGGGGGTGCTGTGGTCGCGCACGGCGCCGTGGGCGTCCGCCGGGCTGACTCTCCTGCTGCTGGGGATGTTCCCGGCGAATGTGTACAAGGCACTGCACGGGCCGGTGACTTCGACGATGGACGAGCTGGTGCCGCGGAGCCTGATGCAGGTGGTGTTCCTCGCCGCGACGGTGTCACTGGTGGTGTATTACGCGCGTACTCCGGACAGACCCTTTGCCCAAAGGAGACCTTAAGTCTTTCCCAAGTTCGGGCCCCGCTCCCGGGAACGGCACTACCCTCTGAGAATGAAGATCTCATTGTGGATCGGATTCTGTGGGCTGTGCATCCTCGCCGGGCACATGCTTCTCGGGGCGGTCGGTGTCGTACTGCTGATGAGCTGTCTGCCGGCGGGGCGCGAACACGAATCCGGTGACAGAAAAGGGAAAACGTCCGCGCGGCTGGCCTGAGTTCAGCCCAGTGCGCTCGCGAAGGCGAGCGCGCCCAGAACCGGAACGGCGATCGCCGTGAGCACCATCGTGCGGCGGCTCGGTTTGGGACTTTCCAGTAATGCCCGGATACCGGCCGGAACCAACGCGACACAAAGCCCGGCGGTGCCGATGATCGAAACGAATTCGGTCCCTTTCAGAACGCCGAGTGGCAGAAGCCCCATCGTCGCCAGTCCGATCGACCCGACGACGCCGAGCACTTTCGCCCGATAAGCGGCGAAGGCGAGCACGTACCAGCCGAACATGATCGTGAACGACAGAAAACTGAACAGATGCAGGTCCTGATACGACTCGCTGACCACGCTCTCGGCGAACCCGGAGCCACGGCGTTCGGTGAGTCCCAGCGCCGCCTGGTCGATCCCGGCGTGAAAGGTCCGCTCGAAGAGTCCAAAAAGGACGAACAGGCCACCCCAGGCGGCCAACGCCGGCCTGGTGCGGCCGATCTTCGTGGCGAGCGCGACGATCGCGGGCCACAGCACGACATTGCCCGCCAGGAAACACGTGTACGCGGCGGTCATCAGCGCGGGATGGTCGCTCATCGCCTTGAGCTGGCTCGGGAAGAAGAAGTCGAAGCGCGACCGCAGCAGCGTCCCGGTGAGCAGCAGGACCGGTCCGAGGACCATCGAGACCGCGGCGACGCGGCGGCCGGGGAAGACGTAGTCGGTTTCCATACCCGGTGAGCCTTCCGTGTGTGGTGGTGGCGCGGATCGGATCACGGTCCGGTCTTCGGGCTCAGACCGTGGGTGGAGTTGGTCTCTTGGGCCTCTTGCAAGGGGAGGGCGTGGTCGGTTTTCGGCTATGGGCTGGGTGCGTGGCAGCTGGAGAACTCGCTGTCGCATGGGGGGCGTTGCCGTTTGTCGGCAAGGCTGTGGCGGCTCGGCTGTGACTCGAGTCAGGGGCTTGGAGGGCCGTCTCCGTTTTTCGGCAACGCGGTTGCGGCTGGTGAGTGCGTACCTGGAGAACCCTCGGGGGCGTGAACGAGCCGTCGCCGTGTTTTGGCTATGTGACGAGTGTTGGCGGGTTTAAGGCGACAACTCGGTGCCTGGAGAATTCGTCATCGCGTGGGCAGGCCGTTGCCTTTTTCCGGCAACGCGACTGATAGCGGGTGTGCGGCGACCGACCTCGCGGTTGCAGAACTCGTCCCCTGGTAGGGGTTGTTGCCGTTTTCCGGCGATGACTTAGAACGGTGGTGGTTCGTCAGCAGTCGGGGCTGGTGGTCGGGGTTGGTGGAGTGGCGGTGGCGAGCTGTCGTGGGTCTGTCCGGTGGGGGTGGTGATGGTGAGGGTGCCGTCGGGGGCGAGCTGGTAGGTCCAGCCGGGTTCGTCCTTGAGGCGGTGGTCGCGGCGGCAGAGGTCGACCAGCTCGTCGGCGTTGGTGTGGCCGCCGTGCTGCCACGGCAGCGAGTGGTCGATGTCGCAGGCCTGGGCGGGGCGGTGGCAGCCGGGTCTTCGGCATTCCCGGTCCCGCACCCGCACGAACTCGTCCACACCCGCTGACGGCCGATAGCGGCCGCGGCCGAGGTCGAGGACCTGCCCGGAGAGCGGGTCGGTGATGATCCGCCGTAGCACAGTGTTCGGGCCGGTGGCGATCTGGCGGGCCAACCCGGCGGGAAGGGACCCGTGCCCGGCCATCTCCGCCGGGTCGTCGTTCAGGCCGAGATAGGTGAACAGATCCATATACAGAAACACCTCACTGCGCTCACCCGCACCACCCCGGCCGCCCAGGAGGAGATCGAGAGCGACGTCGGCACGCAGCTGATCCAGAGTGCGGGTCTCACCACCGGTTTTCAGGACTCGCGCTTCACGATCGATCCGCTGATAAGCGGCGGCCGCCTTCTCGACTGGGGCGTCTTCGACCTCGATCGACGCGACACCGGTCTCGCCGTGACGCAACGTGAGACGACGGCCCTCACGATGCCCCTCGGCCCGCTTGTCCGCGCCCTCGGGGTCGATCGTGTTCGCCGCATGATTGGCGGCTTTGCGGACCTGATCAGGGTTCTTGTCCGCGATCCGGTCCTCCAGTAGCGCGTCGACGGCACGCGCGTCCTCGTCTGAGAGCCACGAGGTGGCTGCGGCGACTTTCATCGCCCCGAACCCGCCGAGTTTCCCTTGGTCCATCAAGCCCAGAGTGCGGGGCAGGCGAGTGGTCAACGCGTCGGCCGCGGCGACCATCGCACCCGCATGATTGTCCACAACAGACAACGCGAACGCCACCTCCTGCGTGACACTACGAGCACCGGCGCGGTGCCGGTTCAGCTGCGCCACAGCCCGGAACCGGATCGCTTCCAGCCGCGCGATCCCGGCCGATGCCGCTTGCGCGACAGCAACGGCATCCTTGTCATCCAAGGAATCGACAGCAGCGTTGACCGATGCCAGCACCTCGGGGTCAGTGATGTTTTCCAGAAGCGCCACGGGCGCGGAGTGAGTGTCCACCCCATGAACATACGACCCACCACCGACAAATCCCGACCCCGCGGACACGGATGGCATTACCGATTTTCGGCAACAAAGACCGCCCTCACAGCCGCCGCACACCCTTGCCGTTTTCCGGCAACCAAGCCTCGGGTGGGCAAGTGAGAGCCAATAGATGAGTTACGTCAGCCGACAAGCACCTCGACATCCGAAAGGTCCTACGGCGTTGCCGATTTCCGGCAACCGAAACCCAGCCCCATCGCCGTTTTCCGGCAAAGCACGAACACACCGCTGTCCGGTGCCCGGCCGAAGACCGGACACCGGACAGCGGCGTTCCCCGCTCAGTTGGTATCGAGCGCGACAGCGATATCCCCGCCCGGCAACGGGAAGTCGCCGACCTTGGTCGCCGCGCCGGTCAGCAGATCGACCGTGTGGAACGTCGACGGCCCGGCGGCCGGGTTGAGGACGGCGAACGCGCTCACCGAGGTCGTCTTGCCGTTGGTGAGGTCGCTGAAGATGTCGAAGCCCGCGATCGGGCCGGTGTCGACGCCGAGCGCGCCGGTCGGGCTGAGGAACCCGGCGTTGGCGGGCGCCTGGACGAGTACCTGGTCGGAGCCGTGCCGATGTCGAACAGCGTGGTCGCGGTGTCGGGGTTGAGGTCGTTGTTCGTGTAGGCGGCGGCCGTGACGCCTCTGGTCGGCCCTCCCGCCGGCGGCGTGGTCAGGATGGTGTCTTCGATCGTGACGTGGTCGCCGAGATTGTGCCGCAGGTTCTGGCCGTAGTCGCTGATCACCCGGAGCCGGTCGGCGGCCGGATTGAAGTCAATGCCGAACTCCTTGCCGTACAACGGAACGCTCAGCTGCGAGACCTTCGTGACGATGACGTCGGGTGCCGCGGGCGGGAATTTCATCGTGTAGATACAGCCCTTGTCGCCCACGCCGTACAGCAAGCCGTTCTGGACGCGGAAATCGAGCCCGATCAGGCGTGTCTCCTCGCAGGTGAGCCCCTGTACGCCCGCGGCCCGGCCGCTTGCGCCGAGCTGCCGGTCGCGGTCCCGACGACGAGCGCCGCCGCGAGGGTCACCGTGGTGGCCGCCGCGGTCAAGACCTTCTTGAGTCGTGCCCTCATCCGTACTCCCCTCAGCGGAAACTGTTCGAGCACAAGCTATTCGGCGGCACTGGACGGGCATTGGACGTCGGTTGGATCCGGCGTCCGGCGGCTTGCGGGCGTGGTGAACCGGCGGAACAGTGGGACGATGACGGTCAAGAAAGTCCTTGCCTGCTCGATGATCCTCTGCGCAGGCCTCACGATCGTCGCGCCGGCCGAGGCGGAAGCGGCCCGGGAATGCGCTTCCGGCGTCAAGGTCATCAAGCCGGTGGTGCTCGAAGAGGCGGGGAGGTGGACCTACACGTTCGACCTCTCGTGGTGTTCGGACGGCGGGACGATCATCTGGGCCGAGCCGTCGGTGACGGCGCGAGTCCACAGTCCGGCCTGTCGCTGGGTCGGCCGGATCGAGGAGTCGATCAAAGAACTGCCGGACAAGGCGTGGAGCGCGTTCGACATGAGTGAGTTCTCGTGCCAGGTCAGCGCGGGCGAGGAACACGGCGTCAACCCGTGGGTCGTCGTCACGTTCCATCCGGCCGGCGGGTACGACACCAGCAGCGACATCGCGGCCTAGGCGCTGTCCTGCAAGTCTTGTTCGCGGTCTTCGCGCCCAGGCGGTCCCTGACGGCACGGGCGGACGCGGCCGAGTACGACCCGGTACGAGGCCGATCCGCCCGCACCGCCAGGAACCACCTGGATCACGAAGCCCATCGAACAGACTTACAGGACACCGCCTAGGCGCGAAGGATCGACTCGACCGCGGCCGCCGCCCGTTTCCGCAACGCGCCATACCCCGCCCGTTCGGCGAGGGCGAGCGCCCGGCGGGCCTGCCCGAGGCGCCGGTCGCGGTGGCGAGCCCGATGAGCGCGTCGACCTCGGGGTACCGATCGCCGGTCTCCCGCAGCAGGGCCAGCGCCTGCCGGTACCGGCGGACGGCGTCCTGCCGGTGCCCCACGCGCTGATGCACGCCCGCGAGCGCGACGAGCGCCTCGCCCTCACCCCGCGGTTCTCCGGTCTCCCGCGCTAGTCGCAGCCCTTCGCGCGCGTGGTCGAGCGCGTCGGTGAGACGGCCGAGATCGCAGTACACCGAGGCGAGCCTTCCGAGCGTTTCCGCTTCCCCGGCACGGTTCCCCGCCTCTCGATGCAGCGCGAGGGCCTTGGCGAGCAAGCCGGCCGCCTCGCTGACCCTGCCGCCAGCGTGTCGCGCCTGCCCGAGGTTGGACAGGTTGATCGCCTCCCCGTAGCGGGAGCCGATCCCGCGATACCGGCGCAGCGCCCGGACGTAGTGGCCGGCCGCCCCGGAAAGATCCCCCATCTCCCAGTGGACGAGCCCCAGATTGCCCAGCACCGCGGCCTGCGCCTCCACCCACCCGGCCCGCCGGGCGAGCATGAGCGCGCCGGTGTGCTCCCGGACGGCCTCCGGTACCGCCCTTGGCGGAAACCCAGATCCGCCAGGCTGAACCGGGCGGGCACGCGGGCTCGGAGATCGCCGTCCTCCTTGGCGGCGGCCAGCGCGGCCCCGGCGGCCGCCCGCCACTCGACCTGACGCGACGACATCCAGAAGTAGCCGCGTAGCGCGTCGGCCGGCAGCCAGGCCACCGGACGCGGCCCGGTCCGCGCCGCGTCCTCGACGACGGCGACGAGGTTGCCCAGTTCGGTCTCCAGCCATTCCGCCGCGTTCTCCTTCGCCGCGGCGGGAACCGGGCCGTCCGGCACGGACAGCGGGACACGGAACATGTGCGGGTAAAAGATTTTCGCCGCTTGGCCGGCACCACGCAGATACCACTCGTGCAGGCGGCGCCGGGCGGATCGGGTCTCCGCCGGGGAATCCCGCAGTCGATCGGCGGCATAACGGCGGAGCAGGTCGTGGAAGTGGTAGCGGCCGGGCGCGTGCTGTTCGACGAGATGCGCGCTCGCGAGCGTGTCCAGCATCGGGCCCGCCCGCTCCTCGCCGGTCAGGATCTCGACGGCTTCGACGCCGATGTCGTTGCCCGGCACCAGGCTCAGCAGCCGGAACAACCGGCGCGTTTCGGCGGGCAAGGCCGCGTAGGAAAAGTCGAAGGCGGTCCGGACGGCGATCTGCTCGTCGCCCGGCACGGTCAGCGCGGCGAGCGGATTGCCCTTGCGCAGCTCGATGGCGTAGTCCTCGATGCCGTTCCCGGGGTCTTCGGCGAGGTTGGCCGCGGCGATCCTCAGTGCCGGCGGCAGATACGCGCACAACCCGGCCACCTCGGCGGCCGCTTCGTGCTCGGGCCGGACCCATTCGGAACCGAGCACACGCGCGAGCAGGTCCAGCGCCTCGCCGGGTTCGAGCATGCCCAGCGTGAGCCGCCGGGCGCCGTGGAGCGCGACCAGCCCGCCCATCCGGTCCCTGGCGGTGACCAGCACCGGACATCCCGGCCCGGCGGGCAGCGGCGGCCGGACCTGATCGACGTCCACGGCGTTGTCCAGCACCACCAGCGCTTTCCGATCGGTCATCAGCGTCCGGTACAAGGCGGACGCGGTCTCGGTGTCCGACGGCAGGCGTTCGGCGGGGACGTCCAGCGCGGCCAGGAACCGGGTGAGCCCGTCCGGGAACCGGTCCTTGACCCGGTGACCCCAGTGCACGGCCAACGCGGTCTTCCCGGCCCCCGCCGGCCCGGTGACGGCCGCGAGCGCCACCGCGCCGCCGTAGCTCCGGGCGCGGGGCACCAGTTGGTCCAAAATGGACAGTTCGGCCGCCCGGCCGGTGAACCCGGACGGCTCGGCGGGTAACTGCCGGGGAACGCGTAGGGCGGATCGCGGAGCCGGGAGCGGTTCCCCGTCTTCGAGCAGCGCGGAGTGCGCGGCGGCGAGTTCCGGCCCGGGCTCGACCCCCAGTTCCTCGACGAGCCGTTCGCGAACCTCCTGGTAGAGCCGGAAAGCCGTCGCCCGCTGACCCGTGGCATGGTACGCGCGGACCAACCGGGCCTGCGCGGGCTCGTCCAGCGGCTGGTCCGCCGCGGCTTCGGCCAATTCGGCCAGTACCTCGTCGGCGGCGCCGATCGCGAGCATCGCGTCGCCGTAGCGGGCGAGCAGCGCGCGGTGTTCCGAGAGCAGCGCCATGACCTTCGGATGCGTTGCGAGCAAAGGAATATCGGCCAGCGGCCTGCTACGCCACCAGCGCAGGGCCTCGCCGAACAGCGCCGCGGCACGGCCGGTCTCGCCGTCGCGCTGGGCGTCGTTCGCCTCGGCGACAAGCCCGCGGACGTGGGGAAGGTCGATCTCGACGGCGTCCCAGCGCACCGCGTAACCGCCGCCGGCATGCGGCAGGATCTCGCTCCCGGACCGCGACGGGCGGCCGGGTTCCAGCAGCCGCCGCAGGTGTTTGACGTGCCTCTGGAGCACGTTCACCCCACAGCGCGTCGACCAGCTCCTGCTTGGACATCGCCTCGCCGCCGGTGAGCACCAGCAACCCCAGGACGGCACGGCGACCCGGTGGGCCCAGATCGACTTCCGCCCCGGCCAGCCATACGCGCAGCGAGCCCAGCACCTGGATCCGCACAGCCACCGGCAGGAACGTGGCGAGCGGTCCCGCGCCGCACAAGGACGAACGGCGGAAAGAACCCCGCTGCGCCCGGCTTTGGGGCCGCTCAGGCTAATGGCCCGCCGGCGCGAGGTCGTGACCGTTCCAGGTGAACCGGGCCGTGGTGACCGCGTCGTCACCGTCGCCGCCGGTGATGAGCTGGTGGATCCCGACGCCGCCGAGTTCGGCGTAGGTGCACCATTCGTGGTCCGACGTCAGCATCAGGTCGAGGTCGAGTTCGGACAGCAGGCCGAACACCTGCCCCCGGTTGGTGGTGTCGACGCCGACGAACACCTCGTCGAGCAGGATGACCCTCGGGGCCTCGGGAGCGGCCTGGTAATGCGCGGCGACAGCGGCGAACAGCGGCAGGTGCAGCGCGATCGCCTTCTCCCCTCCGGAAAGCGCGCCGTGCAGCTTCTTGGTCAGCAGCTGCCAGCCCGCGCCGTTCGCGCGGTCCACCTTGACCACGAACCGGTGCCAGGACGTGTAGTCGAAGACCTGCGCGAGCTGCTGTTCCCAGCTGGTCGCCGTGTCGTCCGCCTTCGCCTGCTCGACGCGTTCCCGGAAGAACTTGTGCAGGGACACGCGATCCTCGGCGGTCAGCTGATCCGGATCCTTCAGCAGCAGATCCCGCGCGGTCTTGGTGCCGGGCGGCAGATCGGGGGAGACCTGCCAGACCAGCCGGACGGCCACCCTCGACGCGGTCCGCACGCGCTCCAGCCGCGCGTTCATGCCGTCGACGAGGTCGTTGGCCTGCCGGATACGGGCCGCGAGATGGCGGCGGGTGTCGCCGGTCAGCGTCTTGTCGAACAGGTCGCTTTCCCGGTCGGTGATCTCGTGCCTGCTCTGTTCCGCTTCGGCGTAAAGGATCTTCAGCAGTTCGGTCGCGCCGACCCGCAGCCCGTCGACGACGGCGGTGAAGATCTGGACGTCCTCGTCGGTCTCCAGATCGAGTTCCGCCCGCGAGCTGAGGGTGTTCCGGCAGGTGTGCACGGCCTCGGAGAGCCGGTGCAGCGCCTCGCCGAGGTTGCTCGGCGCGTGCGGCACGGACGGCCACGCCGCGGCCACCAGCCGCGCCGTTTCGAGCGCCGACCGCACCCCGTCGGAGGCGGACAGGGTGGCCTGGAACTTCGGCAGGTCCTCGATCCCGCCGTCGGCGGGGAAGACTCCGGTCGCGAGCTTCCGGAACCGGTGCGCGGCCGCGTCCTGTTTCTTGGCGGCGTCCTCGCGGGCCCGAGCGTCGGTCGTGCGGCGGACGCCGAGCGCGCCCAGCGACACCGCGAGTTCCTTGGCGTCGGCGTTCGCGGCGCGGAGTTCGCCCGCGAGGTCACGCAGTTTGGTGCGCAGCGCGTCGATTTCGGCGAGCACCTCGCGCTGCCCGCTGCCCGCGGTCCCTTCGATCGCTTCGAGCATCGCCGTGAGCTTGACGCGTTCGGCCTCCGCTTCGGAAGCCTCGTCCTCACGCCGGGCCGCGTTCGCCTCCGACCGGTCCGCCTGTTCGGCGCACAGCTCGGCCCGCTGGGTCGCGGTGAGCAGGTTCCCGTGCTCGTACAACCAGTTCTCGCCCTGGTCGGAGTAGGTGCGCAGGGCCGTGGCGAGCGCGGCCAGGAGCGCGCGTTCGGTCGGGAGCCCGCTCTCCGAGGCCTGGGCGGTCAGCTCGTGCAGCGCCGTCTTGGCCTCGATCTCCAGCGCGGAGACGGCGGTCTCCAGATGCCGGACGGCGGCGTCGGCGGCGGTCAGCTCGGCCTCGGCCGCGTTCAGTTCTCCCGTGGCGGCAAGGAGATCTTCGTGGCTGGGGCGGGCGGCGCGTTCGATCTTGATCAGCTCGCGCCTGCCGCGCAGCGCGGCCAGTTCGCCCTCCAGCTCGGCGATGGTCTTCTCGCGAAGGGAGATCTTGTCCCGCAATTCGGCGATCCGGCGTTCCCGCGCGCGAAGGCGGGCGGACGCGCCGATGTACGCCGGGGCGTCCTTCGCCCAGCTGCCCGACAGGCCCCCCATCCGCCAGCCGCCGTCCGCGCCGATCGCGGCGGGTCCGGCGGGGAGTGTGTCGTCGAAGGCGATCACTTCCAGGATCCGGCGGATCTTCGCCGGGGAAAGCTCCGCGTCGGGTTCGGGTACGAGGACGTCGGCGAGTGAACGGCCGGTGGCCACCGGCAGCGTCCCGGTCTCCGCGAGCACGTCGTGTCCATCGACGACGCCGTGGGAGTTCACCCAGGCGTCCAGCAGGCCGGCGCCTTCGAGCGCGGCCTCGATCCCGGCCCGGGCGCTTTCCGGGACCGAGCCCGCGAAATCGACCAGGCGCCACAGCGGCGCGCCGCTCATCTCGGCGCGGTCCGTCGTGCGGGTGCGCGGCGGCTCGGGCGCGAGGACGTCCTCCGTTTCGAGCACGCCCGCCTCGACGAGGAGCCCGTCGTGCTCGGCGCGCGCGGTGGCCAGCGCGGCACCGGTCGCCGCCTCCCGCCGGATGATGTCTTCGAGCACGGTCTCAGCGACGACGCCGAGCCTGCCCAGCAGCGCGACCTCCGCCTCGGCCTCCCGGACGACCGCCTCCACGTCGGGGAACCGCAGCTCGCGGCAGCCGATCGCCCATTCGGCGAGCCGGGTGCGCAGATCGCTCAGCGCGAGTTCCCGCGTCGCCGTCGTGAGGTCCAGCCGCTCCTGCGCGGCCGAGAAATCCGACCGCGCGCGGTCGAGATCCGCCTCGGCCCGGTGCCGCCGCCCCACCGCGAGTTCGTGCTTGTCCAGCGCCCGGCCGAGCGTTTCGACCTGGTCGCGCTTGCCGCGGACGGCGGCCTGCAGCAACGGACGGAGCCGGGCCGGTTCATTCAGCCCGGCGACGAGTTCGTCGTGCACCCCGGCCAGGTTCGCGCGGGTCGCGGCGGCACGGACCTCGGTCTCCAGCGAGCGCACGAGGTCGGCCTGCCGTTTCGCGACCAGCTTCGCCGCCCGTGAACGCTCCTCGTCGGCGTCCGCCTCGGCGCGGAGCCGGTCCGCGTCCGCGCGCAGTGCCTCCGCTTTTTCGCGCGTGGACAAGGTCCGTTGCCGCAGCTTGTCGAGCTCCTGGCCCTTGCGGTACGACTCGGATTCGGTCAGCCCGGCGAGGCGGGCTTCGGTCTCTTCGACGTCTTTTTCGAGCTTCGCCGACCGTTCCTCGGCGGCCTCCTTCTTCGCGGCGACCTCGTCGTGCTCCTCGGCCGAACGGCGGGCGGCCGCGGCGAGTTCGTCGAGTTCGGTGGTCGCGGCGATGAGGTTCGCGGCGCCCGCGCGCAGCACACGCTGTGCGTAGGTCCTCTGCCGCGCGGCGAGTGCGCGGGTCGCGTCGACCTCGGTCTCCAGTGAGCCCAGCCGTTCGCGCTGCGCGTCGAGCCGTTCGAAACCCTCGGCGAGCTCGGCGATCTCCTGCTGCCCCAACGGCGGAAGCGCGCGGGAGAGCAGATTGGACAGCAGGCTCGGGTCGAGCCGCTGCGAGAGCTTGGGCATCCGCAGCTGGAGCAACGCGGTGATCAGTGCGTCGTACCGCTGTTCGCTCAAGGTGGGGAACAGTTTCGCGCGGATCGCCGCGCGGTACTCGGCCGCGCCGTCGTGCACGGTCCCGTGTTCGCCGAGGGCTTCCTCCAGCGCGTTCTTGGTCAGCGGCTGGCCGGCCTCGTTGACCAGCGGCAAGCCGTCGCCCACCCGAAGATCGGTGGTGAAGAAGTCGGCGTGCACCGTACTGGTGTGCGTGCTGGCCTGAAGCCGCGCGCCGCAGGTGAACCACTTCTCGCCGGCCATGCCGAATTCGAGCCAGACGTACCCGACGCGGGTGGCGCCCGAAGCGCCTTCGCCCATCAGGTTCCAGTGCATGCTGCGTTCGCTGGTGCCGAAGGTCGACAGCCGGTTGGCGCGCAGGCTCGCGTCGAACAGGAACGGCAGCAGCAGTTCCAGCGCCTTGGACTTCCCGCTCCCGTTGGGGCCGCGCAACAGCAGGCGCCCGTAGTGGAACTCGAAGATCTCGTCGTAGTAGCGCCAGATGTTGAGAATGCCCGCACGGGAGGGAATCCACCTCGTCACGGTCACGGCGCCTCCTCGGTGCGGTCGGTGTACCTCGCGGCGGCCGGGAGCGGCCGGACGAGTTCGGCTTCGGTGCGGATCAGGCCGAAGCCGGTCAGCACGGCGAGCGCGTCGACGGTCAGCCGCCGCACCCCGTCCTTGCCCCGGTAGGTCTTGGCCCAGCGCGGGAAGCGTTTCAGCAGCTTGGCGGTGGCGTTGCGCAGGTAATCGGTGGTCCGCGGCTCGTCCAGCGCGTCGAGCAGCAGGAGCGCGGCGACCTTGGCGTTGCTGCCGTCGTCCGGGAACCGCTCGTCGGTGGCCAGCCCGTCGACGTCGACGAGCAGCACCCCCTCCGCGCGTTCTTCGAGGACGAAACCGCCCTGCTCCGCGGCTCGCCGCAGCAGCTGGCGCCCGGTCGGCGTGCCGAGGTACGCGCGCTCTTCCGCGGTCAGTTCGGCGAAGTACAGCACCGGGTCGTCGACCAGACGGCGGAAGACCGTGTGCCGGAGCCACAGGTTCCGCTGGACGTCCGACGCGCTCGGCGTGTCCTCGTGGCGGCCCGACGAGAGGCCGTAGCGCTGCTCGTGCGACACCGCTTCCAGCAGTTCCTCGAACCGCAGCGCGACGTCGTCGGCGGGCACGGCCAGCTGCGACGGCCCGACCGGCGCGGCGAGCATCCGCAGCAACAGGGTCGCGTCCACCCGGAACAGCACCTTCGCCGCCGGATCGTCCACAAAGGACTCCGGGTCGCCGTCGGCGGCTTCGAGGACGCCGTAGGACTCCAGGAGCTTGAGGACGTCCACGAACGCGAGACGCTCCGCCCTGGTGGCGACGTCGAAGGTGGTGACGAGATCGTCGGCGGCGCTCGCCTGCGCGACGCGGCCGGCGAGCAGGCCGATGGTGGTCACCGGCACGGTCAGCAGTTCGGCGGCCACCACGCACAACAGGACGTAGCGGCGGCGGTCGAACGCGGCGCGCCCGGAGCGCAGCCGTCGCGCCGGACGCGTGGGATCGGTGGCCGCGCGGACCTTGACCAGCCGGGCGTAGCCGAGCCGCGGTTCGACGGTGAGCGTCCAGCCGCAGTAGTAGTCGAACCACTGCCGGATGGGCTCGCGGCGGCGCCGGATGAGGTCGAAGGTCTCGGGGGAGCCGCGCTCGCCGATCAGCGGGGTGGCCAGCAGTGCGCGGATCCCGCGCGCGACCTCTTCGCGTTCCGCGATGACCAGTTGGTTGGTGAGGCTCACGCACCGCCTCCGGCCGTACTGATCTCGATCTCGTAGTCGGGGCCTCGGAAGACACCGCTCGTGGTGGTCAAGCGGGCGACCGCGCCGGTCTGTGGCGGCCGCAGGACGATCTCGATCTGTCCGTCGGACGTGGTGCTCCGCCGGGTGCCGTCCGCGCCGACGGCACTGCCCAGCGCTTGCCCCAGCAGGTCGAGCAGCCGCTCGAAGACGTTGTGGTCGAGCTTCTCGAACGCCGAAAGCCGCACGACGCCGCCGGTGTCGAGCATGTTCCACGCCGCTTCGAGTTCGGCGCGTTCCTGCAGGGCTTTTTCGGCTCTCGCGGCTCTGATCGCGCTGACGTCGCGCACCCGGCCGGTCCTGGTGAACCGCTCGGTGCGGCCCGCGGAGCGAAGCAGTTCCGACACCTCGACCGGCGGCGCGTCGAGCCACGACGCCGTCGTGCTGACCACTTCCGGATCCGCGTGGGCGAGGTGCGCGTGCCGGGCGGAACTCAGCCCGAACATCGTGGACCACAGGCGATGCAGGTCCTCCTGTGCCGGGACGACGGTGAACCACCGCGCCAGCTCGCGGAAATCGGCGACCGCGCTGCTCGCGCGCCGCCGCGATTCGGTGATCCGGTCAAGGACCTGGAGAAGTGTGATGATCGCGCGCCGCGCGAGGCGATGAAGGTCCTCGACCCGCGGCGTCGCCCCGTCCTCGGGCAGGAACCACGCGCGGAGGCCGTCCCACCGCGCCTTGCGTACGTCGAGCCAGCGCGGGTCGGGGTTCGGCAGCGACGCTCCGTTGAGCGCCCGCCGGTGCACCCGCTCGACGCCGTGGTCGTCGATCTCCTTGATCCGGGTGGCGATCGTGTGCGCGTGATGTTCCAGGTCGTTCAGGAACCCCTGCAGATACGTGACCGTGGCCGCCTTGACCTCGTGGAACGTCGCGAGGTCGGCTTCGGCGTGCAGGAGGCGCTGGAGGTCGCCGTTGAAGCGCTTCGTGTTGTCGCGGAACGCTTCGAGGTGGCTCTCGACTTCGGTGAGCGTGCTGAACACGCGCCGGTCCGTGCCGTCTTCGAGCTGCTTCGCGAGCTCGCCGAGCCGCTCACCCAGCGCTTCGAGCGTCGCCGTCTGGAGCGCCCCGGACGCGTTGAGCACCTCGTTCGCGCGGACCACCCCCGCGTACGCCGCTTCGCCCTGGCGGGTCAGCGAGTACTGGAGGTTGCGGCGCTCGTACTCCGACGCCGTCCGGTAGTCGCCCGCGTGGCTCTGGACGACGTCGAGGTGGCCCTGGCCCTTCAGCTGGTCCAGCGCCTTGACGAGGTCTTCGTCGTCCAGAGTCTCCAGCCAGCCGACTTCCCGCAGCCTCGTGCGGACGTCGTCGATCCCGAGCGCCGTCTCGAGCCGCTCGTTCGCCTCACCGAAGGCGTGCAGGATCGCCAGGGGGAGCCCGGATCTGCTGCCGTCGGTGAAACGGAACAGTTCGGGCGGTACACGGAACGGATCCATGCGTCCTCCGGCGAATGGTGCGTGGAGCTACACGTTAGGGGGTCACCCAGGCGAGTCCGAACGGCCCATCTTTTTCACGCTGAGTGCTCACGTCGTGAACATCTCAAGGCGCACCGTGGTCCCCTCGACGGTGACCTTGCGGACCACGCGGCGGCCGTCGACGAGCCGGTCGTCGTTCATCACTCCGGGAGCGAAGTTCGACGCCTCGAGCAGCTTGGGCACGTCCTCCGCCGGAAGGGTGAGGACGACGACGTACCTCGAGTCGATGCCGCGGTCGTACTGCGTCTCCAGCACCTTGCCGCTGGCGGGCATCGAGATCCCGCCGAACCGGAAGGCGTCCTCCGGGGTCGGGGCTGCTTGGTGTGTCGTCGCGCAGCCGGCCAGAGGGAGTGCGAGGACCGCGAGCAGGGTTTTCACCTAACGTGAGACGCACGGTGGACGTAAGCGTTCCGTCACACTCGGACGGGGATGACAGGGGCGGTGCGACACGTTGTACTGGGTGTCAACGACCGAAGGAGATCTACAGTGACGGAAAAGGCTGTTCTCGCGGGCGGCTGTTTCTGGGGCATGCAGGACCTGTTCCGCCGGCACCCCGGGGTCGTCTCCACCAGGGTCGGCTACACCGGCGGCGACGTGCCGAACGCGACCTACCGCAACCACGGCTCCCACGCCGAAGGCATCGAGATCGTCTTCGACCCGGCGCAGCTGTCGTACCGGCAGATCCTGGAGTTCTTCTTCCAGATCCACGATCCGACGACCCGCAACCGCCAGGGCAACGACATCGGCACGAGCTACCGGTCGGCGATCTTCTACACCGACGACAAGCAGAAGCAGGTCGCCGAACAGACGATCGCCGACGTCGACGCCTCGGGCAAATGGCCGGGCAAGGTGGTCACCGAGGTGACCCAGGCCGGTGACTTCTGGGAGGCCGAACCGGAGCACCAGGACTACCTGGAGCGCATCCCGAACGGCTACACCTGCCACTACGTGCGGCCGGAATGGCAGCTCGGCGAGCGCTGATCGTCGCGCTGCACGTCTCTTCGGTGCATGCGTACGAGGGCCGTCCTGCTGATGGCCCTCGCCCCGATCCAGCCCCGGTCTCGCGCGACCACGTCGTGGTGCGCGCGGGACTGGGGCTGGTGGGGGACCGGTACTTCAACCACCCCGCGCATCGTTCAGCCGCGGTCACGCTGTTCTCGGCGTCCGTGCCCGGCGATCCGCTTCTGGCCCGGCGGAACATCGTGCTGTCGGGCTTCGACGTGGATGCTGTGCCGAGGGGCACTGTTCTTGCTTTGGACTCGGGCGATGGTCCGGTGCGCTTTGAGGTGCACCGGCCCGCGAATCCCTGCGCTTGGCTGGACGTCGTCTACCCGGCTGGGACTTTCCGCGCTTTGCGGGGCCGCGGTGGGAAACGCTGCGTGCCGCTGGATGACGGTGTCTTACGCGTCGGGCCGGTAGAGATCTACTAGGTCAGGCGCTGGTTGGCTTCGTCGAGGTCGAAATGCGCGGGATCGAACTGGTCAGGATCGTCGAGACCGAGCCAGTCGACTACGTCTCGGTGTTCCTTGTGGCCGGGATCGCCGAGGATCTGGATCAACCTCGCGTAACCCCCGGTTCCGCCGACGTCCTCCGGCGGGCAAGCCCCTTGGCCCGCGATACACCGCGGATAACGCCCCTCGGACGTGGCGGCCGTGGCTTCCTCGATGAGGATCTCGTGGTCCCAGCTGTCGCCGAAGTCGTAGTTGTACAAGAGGCGGCTGCCGGGCTTCACCAGGTCGTCCAGCCGCACTTTCCGTTCGTCGCGGTATTGCAGTTCAGGCTCGGCCTCGCCGTAGTAGGTCTTTCCATCGAGGAAGTAGTGCAGGTGGTAGTTCTCCCAGCCCATCGCGGCCTGGATGACGATGTGCAGCCGGTCGAGCGGGATGGCCGCCGGAACCACCACCCGTCGCCACACCGGGAGACCCTCGATTTCCAGCAGAGTGATCTTCACCTGGTAGATCGGGTCTCCGGCCTCCGGCACCCCCAAGATCCGCCGCATACCCGACCTGCCGATTTCGGTCAGCTCAGCCGATTCACCCCGGAGGGTCACCGCTCCCAATCGCTGTAGGACCTCGAGCGTTTTCTTGGTGTCGCGGTCATTCGTGCTCCGCAACATCTCAAGCTGCAGTTCGGTGAGATCGTCCAAGACGTAAGGCGCGCTGACGACATCCCAGACGGTCGCGCACAAGCTCGCGATTGCGACAGCACCGTCCGCGCCATACAACGACGCCAACACGGCGCGGGTGCCGTGCGCGAACTCCGGGCGCAGCAATGACTCGCCGAATCCCGAGTGCAGGAACGCCTCGCCCAGCTTGTCGAACCCGGTGAACAACGCGAACCACAGCTTCTGCGGGTCATCGAGAAGGACCTGATTCTTCTTCACCGGCACCAGCCGTTGCCCGGTCTTGCGGACCAGCCCCGCCGCCTTGGCGCACTCCACGACGAGCATCAGGTTGAGCAGACGCTCGCTCGACCTGGTCCGGTACACGTGGCTGCCGATGGTCTGCTCGAGAACGTCACCGGTCTTCAACAACGGCACCAGCGCTTTGGCGTCAGCCAAGGTGAGACGCCCGGTCTGGGTGAGTTTCCGTCCTGCGCCCACCCATTCGGTGAACGCGCGCACCTGCTCGACCAGCTCCGACTTCACCGCGAGATCCATGCCACCCCTTCCAGGCTTTCCAGGAGTCTAGGTGCGCTGGTACAGGTCACCCAGCCCCGCTTTGATCTGCTCCGGCGCCATGCTTCGTCGCTGGTAGACGTACTGCGCCGCCGCCAGTGGCGCGAGCAGCGCGTCGGCCCTGAAATGCGCGTCCGCTTCCGGCTCGATTTCGCTGATCAAAGCGACCAGGTGACTGTGGTGCAGCCGGTACGCGCCCGTGACGAACCGCGCCATCGGCGTCTCCGTCTCCGCGACCATCAGCAGTTCGCCGTGCGTCTCGAGCCTGTCGACGTACGCGTCCATGAACGCCTTCAGCCTTTGGGTCGCGGGTGCCCCCGGCCCGAGCGGCGGCGGCCCGCTGATGAACGCTTCCTGGAACTCGCGCTCGTTCTCGTCGAGCAATGCCTGTGCTAAGGCGCCCTTGTCCGGGAACCGTCGATACACGGTGCCGATCCCGACGCCCGCCTCCGCCGCGACCTCGTCCAACGCGAGCCCGTCGATTCCTTTGGCCGCCACAAGCCTGGCCGCCGCGTGGACGATCTTCTGCCGGTTGCGAGCCGCGTCCGCCCGCTCTGGAGTCCCGGCTCCTGCGATGGGAAGCACTCGGCCAGCCTAACCTGTGGACAAGTGGAACTCTCTCCAGTTAACTAAGTGGAGGAACTTCCACTTAAGGAGACTTGGATGTCTGTCGAACACTTCACGAGCGATGACGCTTCGACCTGGTTCCAGCGGCTCGACCAGCGGATCTTCCTGGCCGACGTCCTCGCGCAGGACAGTGGCGCGGCCATGTCCGTCGGCTTCGCCCGTTACGGGAAAGGCGAGAAGAACCCGTGGAAGATGACCTACGACGAGGCCCTCGTCATCACTTCCGGCACTTTCACCGTCGAGGGCCCTTCGGGTTCGGTGACGGCTCGGGCAGGCGAGGTGATCTATCTGCGGGCTGGAACCGAGGTGGTCTACGTGGCCGATGAGGACGCGGAACTGGTCTATGTCACCTATCCGCATTGGCTGGCCGCTACGGAGTCTTCAGTCGAAGCCCATCGCCTCGAAGATTTCCACGAGGCCTAGCGAAGATCCTCCAACAAGGCGGGAAGGACGAGTTCCTCTTCGATGCGCACTCCGCGTCGCTCCAGCGCCGGCCGCAGGTCCGGATCCCAGATCGCGTCCGCCGGCCTTCCCGCCAGCGGGCCGCCTGCCGTGGTCGTCGCGGAGTACGCCGAAGCATCGAAACGCCAGGGCATCCACGGAATCCGGTCGCGCAGGGTGTTTCCGATCCGGATACCGCCCCAGTCGAAGTCGCCGTGATACCGGAAAGAGGCACCGTCCGCCGCGAGCAGATCGAGGAGACGCCACACCGCGGCAGACGGCTGGCCGTTCACACAGACGAGAGGAGGGCAGCCAGGTCCCAGCTCATCGGCTGCGGAGGCGAGGACGATCGGGTTTTCGCAGACCGACACCAGCCCGAATCCGACGCCGAGTCTCGCGGTATTCAACTGGCGTAGTGTCAGGACACACGGTTCGCCGGATTCCTTCGCCAGCGCCAGCATGCGGCCGGTCATCGTCACCACGTCACCGGGTAGACCGAGGCACAGCACGGACGAGGACAGATCGTCACGGTGTACGCCCACCGCCGCCCAGGAAGTTCGCCGTTCGCCCGCTGTTCCGTCTCCGGCCGGTGGGCGGCCGCGGAGGGCTCTCGCTGCCGAGAGGACGAGCGTCGCCAGGGGGCGCCCGTCGTCCAAGCCGTGAGCGTCGCCGGTGGTCTCCGCCGCGAGCCTGCCCAGCGCGATGCCCCGCGACGGCAACTCGGCGAGAACGTCGACCACTGCAGTGATCAACGCCGAAGCGTGCTCCGGTTCGGAAGCCAACCTCCGGACCATGCCGGTGGAGTCCAACCACGCGCGCCACGTCGCCAGCATCGGACGTCGCGCGACCAGTTCGTCCAGTGGCCCGAAAGCCGCCGTCCAGGCCGCGGCTTCGGTTGCCCGGTCCGGCACAGTTCCGATCAGCAGCCTCGTCGCGTCGGCGAGCCCGTCGGGGGCCGAACCACTGCGGCGAAGCACAGCGTCGACTTCGTCGAGTGAAACGCTCAGGGAGGTACCGGTACCCGCCCGCCTGCCGAGCAGCCGTTCGATGGCCCTGCGCTGGTCATGCGTCGCCGAATTGAGTGTGACTACTCCGCTCAACGGCCTGCCGGCGACCATCCGCCGGCGCAAGCGGTCGAGCAGCCACGCCGTTTCTTCGCCGCCCAGGAGCCTGCGGAGCCGATCCGGATCGGCCATCAGGCGCCCGGTACGCAGGGAAGCGGCCGTTGCCGCTGGACACGCTCGCGCCCGTCCCAGCGCCAAGGGGTCACGAGAACGGCGTCGATTCCGTCGCGCCGAGTGAGTTGTGCGATGGCCAGCCCCGGCACCTGCGGGTAGCAGCCCCATTCGCGTTCGCTGGTCATCACGACGTCGAGATCGAATGCGGCGAGCAGGCCGAGGCACTTGGCCCGTGAATCGTCGTCGACGCCGGCGAACGCTTCGTCGAGCGCGACCAGACGTGGCGTGTGGGGATTGGCCGAAGACGAGTAGAAGGAGGAGGCCGCGGCGAAAAGCGGAACCGACGCGGCGAGCACCCGTTCACCGCCGGACGCCGGTCCGGTCGCCGACCGCCACTGGCCATCCTGGTACCGCTGAATGGCGAACTCGTGCCAAGATCGATAATCCAGCGCGCGAGTCAGTTGTTCGACCCAGCCGCCGGCCGCGTCTTCGGCGTGCTCGCGGTTGATCTGCTCCTGCAGGAACCCGCCGACGGCGGTCCGGTCCTCGGCACTCCAGGCGTCCGCGGTCTGCCGCAACAACCGGTCTCGTACTCGATCGAGCCCATCAGGCGCCGTTCGCGAAGTACGCCACTGCAACCGTAGACGCATTCCGGTCGACGTCGGCCGGGCTTCGAGGTCGGTGTTGATGGACCGGACCTGATCCTCGGCGTTCCCGATCAATTCTTGCAGCGTGCCCGCGACTTCGTTGATGAGGTGGTTCTCGAGGATCTCGCGTTCTTTCGCCGAAAGCAGGTTCGCCCGTTGCTCGTTCTCCATCTCCAAAGCGGTCACCAACGTCGGAATGTCCTGGGTGCGCCCTTGGAACAGCACATCGACGACGATGATTCCGTCTCGTAGGGTCATACCGACCGAGTGGCCGTGCCTGGACAGCGCGTCGGTCAGCAGTTTGTGCTCGGCCGACACCTTCTGCTGAACCAATTCCCACGGCCGGTCCGCGTCGTCCACGCCGTCCAGCGCGGCGTTGATCGCCCGCGCGAGAGCGACGGCCGGATTGGGAGCCCACTCCTTCTCCGGGGCGGGGAAATCCAATTCGGGAATGGCTGTTGCCAACAGCCCTGTCGCCGCGAAGGCCCGCAGCTCACTGATGGCCTGATCACGCCCGGCCACGGCGGTCGAGATCGAATCGCGAAGCTTCTCACGTCGTCCGATCGCCGTGCCTCGGTCTTGGTGCAAGACCCGTTCTTCTTCTCGCACCCGCTTCTCGCGGGCGTCCCGTTCGTCCGATTCCCTCGCGACCGCAGCCAGCTTCCGATAGAGCTCCTCGACTCCCGCGCCCGCGGTCTCCACCAGTACGCGATGGCGTTCGGCCGCGGTTTCGGCTTCAGCGCGGGCTTCGGCGGCCGACTCTCGCGCTTCGTCGTGGCGTTCGGCGGCATCCCGCTTCTCGTGTTCGGCCTTGGCCGAATCCGCTTTCGCCCGAGCCAGCGCCCGCGCCGCGGGCCAGAGCCCGGCAAGGGCCACCCGGTAGTCGCCGACTGCCTTGTGGACGCGGGCCAGATCCTCGGGGTCCGTTGGCAGACCGACATCACCGGCGAATTCGATGGCCTTGCCGCGAGACCGCTCGGCTTCGTCGGCACACTCGGCGGAAACTCCGACAGCTTCGTCGAGGCGGCCGTCGATCCGGCGCTTCTCCTTGTGCTCGCCGACGAGCACGGAGTGGGCCTCGCGGAGATCGGTGTCTTCCGGCTGGGCTCGGTGTTCCGCGGTGAGGGCGGTCCGCTGAGCGGCCAGGCCATCCGCGGTTTCCGCCAGCTCGGCAAGGTGCCGAGACATCCGGTCGCCCGCATCCCGCAGCTGCTGGATCCGTTCCCTGCGCGCGGCTTCCCGAGCACCTTCACCCAGGTAAGCCGCTGCGTCCTTGTGCCATGCCCCGGTCAGCACGCCGATGGCGAACCTGCCGTCCACCGCGACCCACGTGTCCGCGCCAGGACCGAGACCGATCGCACGCAAGACCGCGTTCACCACATCGTCGGTCAGGGCCGAGGCCTGAGGGTCGGCCCGATCCACCGCCGGCGCGAGCACAGCGGTGAGGCCTCCTGACGGCGCGGCCTCACCGGGTTCGATGATCACGTCGCCGGTCCGCGTGCTGTGCAGTTCACCTTCCGGGGATACCCAAGCGTCCAGAACGCCAGAGGCCTCCAACGCCGCTTCGAGCCCAGCACGGTGCTGCTCGTTGACGCCGGGGACGAAATCCACGACTTTCCATAGTGGAGCACCAGGACGGCCGGTTCGTGTGTCTTCGTCACGTGTATAGGGCCTTGGCGGAGCGTCGTGCCCGCCCGCTTCCAGTCGTGCGATCTCGTCGTTGATCGCTTGCCGTTCGGTTTCCGCTGCTGTTCGTTCGGCATCGAGGGTGGCTTGCCTCCGAGCAAGCTCGGCGGTCGCCAGCAGCACGGCCTCCTCGACGGCCGATGCCGCAGGATTGACGCCGATGAGCGTCTCAGTCCACGCGTCGAGGGTGTCGAGCGCTTCGTCCATATCGGACAGTACGAACTGTTCGGTGCTCGCCAGGTAGGACCGGTAACTGTCGACAAGGGCCGCACCGTGCCGGGCGACACTCTCCTCGGCCGCGGTGATCCGCTCGGCGGCGCTCTGCTGCTCAGCGGTGATCCGGTCGACACTTGCCCGCGCGGAACGCAATGCTGCCTCGGCCTGCGTCGCGGCATTGAGTAACCGTTGAAGCTGATCGACCGCCTTGGTCCGCCGTTCGATGATCACCTGCCCGGCTCGCTCGTCTTCGTCGGCGATGAGCGCGGAATGTTCATCGGTCAGGTAGGCGGCATCGGCGGCCTCGTACGCGATCTCTTTGGCCTGCTCCAAAATCTCCGCATCGGCGTCGGCCGTCCGCTGAGCCGTCTCGGCTTGCTCCTCGCGGAGGCGCAAGTTGCCGGCGGCCGACAACAGATCGCGCTCCCGCAAGTTCGCGAACTCCCGGAGCTTTACGGCTTCCTTCCCCACTTGTTTCAGTGTTTCGGCGTCCCGCATTTCGGGGCTGCTCTGCAGTGCGGCACGGCGCGTATCCAGCTGGGCTTTCGTGGCCGCCAGTTCATCGAGAAGTCGCTGGGTCTCGTTGAGCGCCAGTGTCGCTTTCTCGTATGCGGCCTCGGCTTCACCCAACTCACGTCCGAGCTTTTCGTAAGCGCTGTGCGTATGGCGAACTGGTGCCGCACGTCGTTTGGCCGCGATTCGGGAGTAACGCCGGTAATGTGCGAGGAACTGCTCGGCCGCCGTCTTCGCCTCCGCCAGGGCGTGTAAGGTTTCCCGCTCCTCGTCCAGGCCACGGAATGCTTCCGCGACCGTGGCCACCAAGGCCGGGTCGAGCGGCGGGAGTGCCTCGGTGAGCGCCCGGGACAGCAGTTTCTCGTCCGGCTTCTTCGACAGCTGCGGTTGCCGTAGCTGGATCAGCAGATTGACGAGGGCTTCGTAGCGGTGGCTTCCCAGCCCGAAGAGCGCTTCGTCCACTGCGCGTCGGTAGTCTGACGCGGTGTCGTACACCAGGCCATGCCCGACGACGGCGTCCTTGAGCTTCTCCCTGGTCAAGGCCACCCGGGTCGGGCTCACCAGGGAAAGGTCCTGTCCGACGCGCTGGTCGGTGACAAAGAACCAGTTCTTGGCGATTCCACGCCCGGCGACGGCCTTGAGACCACAGCCGAGTGTTCGATACTCGGCGCTCCCGTCGGGAAGGGCACGACCGAATTCCAGCCAGGTATAGCCAAGGCGTTCGTTATGTGGATGCTTCCCGCCGAGCAGCAGGTTCCATTCCATGCGTTTGTTGCGATCCCCGTCGGGCTCCACCCGGTGTGCCGAGAGTTCGCCGTCGAGGAGGAACGGCAGGGTCAGCGCGAGGACCTTGGATTTTCCGGTTCCGTTGTTGCCGCGTAACAGCAGGCGGCCGTCGTGGAAGTGGAACTCTTCGAGGTCGTAGTAGAACAGGTCGACAAGGCCTGCCCGGAGCGGTTGCCAGCGGGCCTTGTCCGGGACGGGCAAGGTCATTTCCCGGTCTTCCTCTCGCGGATGGTGGGCGCGTCGAGCCGGTAACGCCCGATCGCGGGCAGCGCGCGCACCATCGGTGGATCCCCGACGGAATCCTCGACGAGCCGTAGGGCACGCAGCTTGTGCAACGCGATGGCGAGGAGTTCCTCGTCAGCGCCTTCGTCGGTGACTCCGCGGCGCCAATAGGAGGCATGGTCACGGGCGATCTTCCTGACGTACGCCAGCATTCGCTCGATCGGTACCGGGCCGTTCCGCGCAGCGAGGTACTCGGCGACGAGCAAGGTGGCGTGGCCATCGGTGCGCTGCTCCGGCATGCGCACATCGGTCAAGTCGTCGTCGGGATCGACCATCGCGATGCCCTCCGCGCGGACCTCGGCGACCAGCCCGGTGGCGGCCTCGATCCGGTGCGTCAACGCATGCCGCTGGCCGGTCAGGTACGCCCGTTCATCGTCGGCCAGCTCGTCGTAGTAGACCACAGGATCGTCGAGGAGGCGGCGGGTCAGGCGGTGGCGCAGCGCCCGATTGCGCAGGTCATCGGTGTCGGCGACAGGCTCGTGGGCGAGCTCTTCGAGCCTGGTTTCGAAATCGGCGGCATTGATCGTCGAAGGGCCCCGGGTGCTGGTCAAGAGCGTGGCCAGCACCCGGCGCTGCACGTCGTACAAGACGTCTCCGTTGTCGCTCAAATAAGCGTCTTCCTCACCGGCGACACGTTCGAGGACACCCCAGGAGAGCAGTAATCTGACCGCGGCGACGAGATCCGAACGCTCGTCCCGCCGGCTCATCGTGAAGGACACGCCCGCGTCGACGAGTTCGGGTTCGCCCGCGGCGGTGAGTACGCCTTCAGCGAGTCGGCCGAGGGTGATCTGCGCGTCGGCTCGCTCCAAGACGGCCAACGCCAAGCAGAGCAAGACGTACCTGCGGCGGCCGAAAGGTGGTTTGCCCTTGCCGTCTCTCGCTGGATGAGTCTGGTCGGTCAACGTCGGCGCGGTCTTGAACAGGCGCGCGGATTCAGCACTGACCAGCAGCCGCCAGCCCGTCTCGGTGGCCAGCCAGTCACGCAGCTCCGGCGCGTGGCGTCGGACCAGCCGCAGTACTTCGTCGTCCGTTCCGGCTGTCAACAGCGGCTTGGCAAGGAGCGCCCGCAGGGCTTTCCGCTTCTGGGCGACGGTTTCCTCGCCAAGCACGGTCACGCGATCGCCTCCTCCCGGCCGTTCCCGATCAAGTCGATGATCTCGATCAGATGTTCCGGACCGTGCAGGATCCCATCTTCGGTGTGGATGCTCACCGTTCCTCCGCCGCGTACGAGAGTCAAGCGAACCTCCATCGTGCCGTCACTCGTGGTGGTCCGGACTTCGTGATCGCCAGGAGCGCGCGCCGACAGCGCGTCGCCGAGGAGACCGAGGAAGAGCCGGAATGCCCGCGCATCGAGCTCGCCCAGAGCCGATAGACGCGTGGGCCCTGGTGTCGCCAGCCGCTCACGTGCGGCGGCGACCTGCTCGGCTTCGAGAACCGCCTGCTCGGCCAGGATTCGACGCTGCTCCGCGCGGTCCGCGACCCGGTTGGGCTGGCCGCGCCGCTCGTAGGATCCCGTCCTGCGCAACTGCGGGCTGATGTGCACTCCGGCCGCTTCCCGCCACGGCGTACTCGGTGCGGGTTGCTCTTCCTCCCACGCGGCAACGGTTTCGTTGTCGACGGTGAGGTGTCGCGCGGAACTGAGCCCGAACGCCGTCCGCCACAAGCGATGCGCCGCATTGTCGTCCGGTGCCTCCGCGAACCAGCGAGCCAAAGTCCGGAAGTCGGCCGAGCGGTCGGAACGTCCGGAACGGCGCTCGTTGAGCGCGGCCACCGTGTCGATGAGCTGCGTGATCGCCGTGACCGCGGCTCCGCGCAGCAGGCGCGCCTGTGACTGATGTCGAGAGTCGGCCGAGACGAACCAGGCGTGCAGTCCACGCCAGCGGTTTCGCCAAATTTCGTAACGGCTTTCGACGGCGGTCGCGTTTTCGTGGTCGTCAGGTGCGACATCGGCGGCTTCGCGTTTCGCCGCCACCATGAGGATGTCCCTGACGCCGACTTGCTCGATCTTGCCCAGCAGGGTGGCGATCTCCGCACCCCGGTTGGCGAGATCCGCGATGAAGCGGTTGACGTAGTCGATCAGCCGCTGCTTGTAGGCGACGAAGGCCTCAACGTCCCCGTCGGCGAAATCGATGACACGGCGTAGCGACGCCATGAACGCCTGTGCGTTGTCGGCCAGACCGGTGAACCGCTCGGCGAGCGCCAGCAGCAGCAGATGCAACTTCGCCGGGTCGAGCTCCCGTGCCCCGGCCAGCTCCACGAGCGCCCGCAACTGCGCGGCGATGTCCTCCAATGCCACCGACTGAAGTGAGCCTCGGCGGCCCAGAGCCTGGTCGTAAACCGCGAGCGCTTCCTCGGCGGCCTGGCCGGCGGCCGTGAGCTGGTACAGGTACCGGGCACGGTGGAAGTCGGCGACACTGGTCACCCGGCTCGTATCCGGATCGGCCCGCAGGTTGTCCCAGTCGACGAGCTTGTCCAGCGCGTCCGCGACCTGCTCGACATCACCCGGTCGACCCAGGTCCGCCGCGACGTCCTCCGGCCGCATGTGCACGATGAACCGGTCCCTCGCCCGCGCGAACGTCAACAGGACGTCGCGATAGAGCGCCGCGTTCGGCGCACTGAGATGCGCGAACGGTTGAGGCTCCGGGTCGTCGGTCACGATCCCATTATGGGGAGGGCACTGACAGTTTCGGTGGTGCCCCCTTCCGATGCCTGGTCAGCACGCTTCTGCCGCCGCCAGCGGGGCAGCTTGCCACTCGGTCATGTCGGCGGCGATGGTCAGAGTCTCGGCGAGCTCCCGGGTTTCGGCCGGAGTCATGTACCAGCCATGGTTGGTTTCACCCTTCCCACACCGGATACGTGGCTCGATTTCGCGTACGCCCTGCAGAAGGTGCACGGTCGCGTACTCGGGTTGGTATGACAGGCCGTTCCCCATTTTGTCGCCGCCTTCCAGTACAAGAGGGACATTGCCCGTCCACTCGGACATGTGCTGGCGGTCTTGGCCGCGATCGTCATCGCTGTGCCACCCGGAGTCACACCACCACGGGCAGGGCTGCGTCAGCCAGAATACGGAATCCGTGCATACGCGTGCGTGCTCATCCGCGCAAACGACGAGGTCCGCGCCATCGAGACTGTGCGGGCTCAGCGGGACACGGCCACACCGGGCGCAGGCACTCCCGCGCTTCTGCGCTTCACTCAACGTGGCGATCTCTACCGGTGGGAAATTCGAGTTGCTCATGAAGGCGGCTCCTGCGTAGCTGCTTCGGATGAATACATGAACCGCATGTCATGCTGCGGAACTACCTGTTTTCAGGTATCCGGCGAGATGCCGGGTGGCGGAGTCCAGCTGGCACGACACCTGGTAGCGGCTGATGCCAAGACGTTCCGCGGCCGCTGACCGCTCGTCATGGTCCAGAAGCACATCGGACACCAAATCCGCTTGTGCCGGTGTCACCGCGCCCTCGAGCATCGCGCCGGCGAGGACAAGATCCGGATGTCCCGCGGCCGAACTCGCGGTGGCTATGGTGTCGTTGAGCTCGGACCGGGACATCGCGAGCCGAGTCTCGCGATTGCAGGCTTCGTGCGCGCGGCGGAACGCTGCCCAGTAAAGCTGCCCGTACACCTTCTGAGCTGCAGCGTCCGCGACGTCGAGTGCTTGCAGGAACCCTTCGAGGATCTCGGAATCCAGGTCGTTTCGCTCGCCCGGATAGCGAGACCTGAGCTTGCTGCCGATGTGCTTCAAGCCGGGCATCATCATGGCGGCCGCCACGACGGTCCACGGTTCAGGCGTCGCGTGCGCCCGCCCGACCAAGTCTTGCCAGACGGCGTTCTTGGTGACCCAGCTCGTCTGCCTCTTGAGCAGCAGCACTCGCACCTCGTCGATGGGTTTCACTTCGGCGGGCAGACCGCAACCGAGCGCGGCGCAGTCAAGTGTCAGCGCCCGCGGGCCGGAGGCCAACGCCAGGAACCGCCGCTCGATCACGTCCAAGTCCGACGGGGAGTAGTTCATTGTGGGCCTTTCGGGTTCGGCGGAAATCTCACTCCCCAAATCGCCTCCGTGGGCACCATATGCAAATGATTCACTGGATCGGTGGCATGCCGGTTCTTGCAAAGTGAGAATCTCCAGGTCGACGCCAGGTGGCTGGCGTCGACTTCGCTGCGGCGCACGAGCGGAACCCGACCAATCAACACATCCCGGTGGCCATGAACCAGCACAACAACGAAGTCGGCCGCGCGATCGCCCGGGGCCAACCCGGACGCCAGCCCCGAGGAGATGGCGAACCTGGTCGAACAGGCGGTCAAGGACGGCAAAATGGTGGTCATCGACAAGAACGACACACTGGTATCGTCCGACGAATCGCCTCCTGGCGAGACCCGCGAAACCAAGAACAAGCCTTGGCCCACGGACAATCCGGGGCGCAACGACGACCACGACCCCGGCGAACCGTCGGCGACTCCGGACCAATACTGACCATGCGCTTGATAGTGACTCTGTTCGCCCTGCTCGCCCTCATGGCGGGCTGCGGCACGAGCACCCCAGGAGTGGCAGTGGAATTCGACCAAGGTCTCGAAAAAACGATCGGAGATCTCGCCAGGTCAGGCGGCTCGCGACCGCTCAAGGAACTGGCACCCGGCGATTGGACCTCGGTACAGGTCCTCACCGGCCCCGCTTCAGGCGCGCGAATCGAACGCGAGCTCGGCAGGCCCGTCACGGTCGAGGGCGATGGCACGCACAGTGGGGACTACGTCCAGGATGGCAATCTGCTGGTGTTCGACCGCGACGGCGCCACTACGCGGATGGTCAGCCTGGGCACCCTCGCCGCTCTCGGCGAGGGTAAGTACCGGGCCGATGTGGTGCTGCGGGCGCAGGGTGGCGCCATCACGATGACGGACCCGGACGGGCGCCCCGCAGGCTGATCAGGGCTATCGGGTCATCTCTTCCAAGAACGCTTGGGTCTCGGGATCGGTCGAATAGACGGCGGTGCCACGCATCCCACGGGTGAGCAGGACCTTGTAGGTGTTCTTGATCAGCGCACCGAAATGCAGTTCGTCGGCCCGTTTCACGGCACTGTCCTCTGAGTTCTGGCGCTGAGGAACCCACATGCCGTCGCGCCGAACGAGATCGGAGCCGAAGATGACTCCAGACCAGTCGTACTCGAATCCCTGCGTGGTGTAGATGCAGCCTACTTGCCCGAAGCCGCGTTCGTCAGTGGCCCAGTAGTTGGATTCCGGGACACCGGCCACGGCCTTGTTCCGCTCCGACTTCGCGTTCCACGGACGCTGCCAACCGCCGATCTTGACGTCGTCGACCAGCGCGCGGCCGTCCGGAGTCATCACCGGATCGCTCCAAGGCCAGCAGAAACCGGCGGCGAGCCGGGGCACTCCGCCGTGCAGTTCCTGTTGGTGCAGCACCCATGACTCGAGTGCTTGCGGCGATGCGGCACTCGACACCGTGATGCCCGCGTCCAGAGGGCCCGCGAGCCTGCTCCATGGGACAGGTGGTTCGACGTTCTGCCCCAGGCCCAGCAGCCGTGCGACCCAAGTGTCGTAGGAGACAGAACCACCGCAGCGCAACTGATCGTGCAGCCGGACGACCTCCACCTTGCATCCGAGTGACTCGGCAGCAGCGGAGATCTCGCGCAGAGAACCCATCTCGCCGGGCCGCACGATCTGATTCTCATCGAGCAGGAACACCGGCACGATGGCGACGTTGATCAGTTCGTCGATCTGGCGACCAGCGCGATCGCGCTGCTCCTTCTTCGTGTACTGCGTGACGCCTTTCTCGCGAATGCGGTGTGCTTCGTCGCAGATGAGGACGTCGAGTTCTCGCGGTTGACAGCCGACGTAGGTGTTGAAGTACTTGAACAAGCCCTGTACGCGTGTACTTCCACGACCGGCGTATTTCCGCATCGTCTGGGTGAAGGACTTGGAGCCGGTCGCGTGGTGGACGGCGAGGCCGCGGCGAGCCAAATCGCCGAGGAGACTCAACGCGATCACACTTTTGCCTGATCCGGGACCGCCCTCGACTATGACGACGGTACGAGTCTGGGCCGCGCGAGAACGTTCTACCGCCTGCATCACCAATTCGTAAGCGACCTTTTGTTCGTCAAGCAGGACGAACTGTTCGCGATCCCGGATCTCCGCGGCCGCCAGCGTCAGCAGAGGTTTGGTCGGGCGGTGTGCGAAGCCGAGGAGTTCGTCACCCGCGGTGAGGTTGCTTCCTCGTTCCGCCGATTTGTCGAGTACGGCGTTGAATGCCTGCCGGAGGTCGGCCTTGTCGTCCATCGTGAACAGTCGCCCGTATTCGCTGACCCTGTACTGGAGGAGGTCGTCGATATCGGCACGGCGGGCGTTGTGCAGGTACGCGATCCCGTGGACTGCCTGGGGACGCTCGGCGAGCGCCGGAGTGTGGTCCACGAAGTACTGGCAGTACCCGCGCACTTGCTCGACCGGATGGAGGTGCAGACCGGGAAGGCCGGGGATGTTGAGCACCTGGGCAAGGTGGACTTCGGCCTTCGACCATTGCTTGAGCTCGACGAATACGAACGAGCTTTGCCCGGTACGGGGGTGAGTTCCGCACAGGACGACGTCCACACGTTGCCTACTATGGGGAAGCTGGTGCTCGAGGAGGACTTCGACGTCTTCGAGTCCCGCATCGATCAGGTCACTCAGCAGGACGGGAAGGCTCTTCTGCCAGGAGACGACCTCGCTCGTGCCTGCCCTGGTGCCGAGCACGTATCCGGACTGCTCACGCAGTCTCTGGTGCAGGCTGCCTGTCCGAGCCTCGACCAGAAGATCGGCTGCTCGGCCGCGTGCAAGTGCCACCTCGTCCCCTCCCCAGGGCGTGCGTCATCGACGTACGGATGGGGACAACAACGAGGTGACTCGGTGTCCGTCGGACCGTTCCCGTCCAGGTTAGTGGATCGCTGTCCCCGCTGCGGTTCACCGGGCCGGGGAGCGTTTCAGCTACAGATGGTTCGCACGACGCGCCAGCAGGCATCTCTACCCCCTGTTCGAGGCCAGGTCGTAGCTCACTAGTGTGAGCGCGCACGCTGGACTCTGACTAAGAGTGACTACGCGACGCTGCCTCGGGGGAGGACGTTTGCCGGTGAGGAAGACCGCTGCCGAACTGCGGGTGGCGCTGGGCGAGGAAAGTTTCATAGCGACGCTCGCGATACATGCCAGGGTTGGCTACAGCGCTTCGACGAGGAGCGGTGAAGTCGGTTCGTGGCGGCGCAGTCTCCCGGTCCTCGCGGAGACTCTTTGTGTCATCGGGCTGGAGCATGTCGAAGTGTTTCTCGAGTATCGGCTCCCGTTCAGTCCCAAGCGAGTCGACGCGATTCTGTGTGGCGTGCATCCGGAGACGGGGCAACCGTCGTACGTACTGGTGGAACTGAAGCAATGGCGTCACATGGAGTTGGTGGGCGACGGGCTGGTCAAGACGTCGGATGACGATCCGCAGCCCGTCTTGCATCCGTCTGAACAGGTTCGGCGTTACTGTCGTCAGCTCCTTGACTTCACGCCTCAATTCGCGCGTGCGCCGCGACTGGTGAAGGGCATCGCCTATCTTCACGACGCCGTCTACGATCCGACCTGGAGAATGGACAAAACCAGTGCCGATGGTTTGGGCCGGCTCTTCGCGGCTGACACGAAGAAGGACCTGGCCAACTACCTCTGTTCCCTTCTTGACACTGACGCTGGTGCGGCCGCTGGTGCGCGAGATGCGGCGAACGCCCTCCTCGCTGCTCGGCACACCCCGGCTCGGAACCTGCTGACGACCGCTGCCGGAACCCTTGAAAAACGGGACGAGTTCGTCCTTCTCGACGAACAGCAGGTTGCCTACCAGTCGGTAATGGACGCTCTTGACGAGGCGGATTCCAAGGGGTCCTCAGGGGCTGAGAAGAAGGTGGTCGTCGTCAGTGGCGGCCCGGGTTCCGGGAAGAGCGCGATAGCGATAACCCTTCTTGCCAGCCTTGCTCGTCGTAGAAGGCGGGTCCTTCATGCGACAGGCTCGAAGGCGTTTACGGAGACGCTGCGAGCGACGGTTGCCGGAATCGATGATCGTCTCGAGGAGATGTTCAAGTATTTCAACCAATTCGGTTCGGATCGCGAGAACTCATTGGATGTGCTGCTCTGTGACGAGGCACACCGGGTCCGTGGGCTTCCCGAACGTCCTCGTGCACGAGGACGAGAACAGATCGACCAGCTCATCGACGTGGCCAAGGTTCCCGTCTTCCTGCTCGACGAGCATCAGGTCGTGCGTCCCGGCGAGGTCGGCACCAGGAAATACATCGTCGACATCGCGAACCTCAAAGGTCACGAGGTTCTCGACATCCGCCTCGACGGGCAGTTCCGGTGTGGCGGGTCGGACAAGTTCGACGAGTGGGTCACGCGCCTCATGTTTCTGAGCCCCGAGGAGCCGATCGTCTGGTCCGACCTGGTCCAGGGAAGCGATGACGAGTATGTGGTCGATGCGGCGGAGTCGCCTCAAGAACTTGAATCATGGCTCCGTCAGCAGTCGAACATGCGTGGTGGAAGCGCGAGGATGACGGCGGGGTTCTGCTGGGACTGGAGCGACCCCATCGAAGTCGACGGTACACGTCGTCTGGTTGACGACGTGCAGATCGATGAGTGGTCGCGACCGTGGAACGCCAAGCCCAAAGCGCCCGTTCCAGGTGTTCCGTCGTCGTCGTTGTGGGCCTCCGACCCACGTGGTTTCGGTCAAGTCGGCTGTATTTACAGCGCCCAGGGTTTCGAATACGACTGGGCAGGCGTGATCTTTGGCGATGACCTGGTGATTCGTGACAGGCGATGGGTCTCGAACAGGAGGCCTTTGAAAGATCAGGCGGTGAAGAACGCCAAGGAGAGGGATTTCGACCGTTTGGTGCGGAACACGTACAAGGTGCTGCTGACTCGGGGAATGCAGGGAGTGTGCCTTTATTCGAAAGACCCGGCGACGAACCGGATACTTCGTAAATACGCGCGCTGAGCGCTCGCCGTCGTCGATCCAAGAGCGACTGGCAGGTTCGAGATCCGGGTGACCATGCCACGGCGGGTCTCAAGATCCGTTCCGGCCAGTGAGATCTCCGTGGGTTACTCGAAGTGCCCCCGGCAGGATTCGAACCTGCGACACCCGCTTTTGTGGATCATGATGGACGACGTTGGGTGTTGGTGATCGACATGGGTCACTGCCTGCACTGTTCGCAAAGGCAACTGCGTATCACTGGGCAACTCTAGCGGTCATTGACAGTTGTTTGACGAGGGTTAAGCGTGGGCAGGTGGCGCGGCGCACTACCAGCTTCGAGTGCCGTCTTGAGCGAACGTCCCCTTGCCGCCAGTTTACGCGTCGCCTTCGCCACCCTTGCCGCTGGCGAAGCCGCGCAAGATCATCATGAGGTCGTCGATAGCGTCCGGGTCAACCAGTAGTTCGATCGTTTCCTCAAGATCGCTGCCGAAG
>NZ_JBWKEB010000019.1:107375-134882 GCF_056435665.1 Amycolatopsis sp. NPDC043887 | reverse complement strand
AACTTCAACGGCCCCTGAGGCGACCGATCCCCGCGGATCTCGAACATCACAACCCCTGAACAAGTCAGGTGTTGCAACCACCGCTAGAACCCAAGGGGAAGGGGGCCTTCACGCGCTAGGGGAAGAGGACCGGTCCGCGGTTCAGCTCGCGTGGTGGTGGATCTCCCGCATGTCCTTGGCCGGGAGGGAGACGCCCGTCGACTCGATCTGCTCCAGCGGGAGCAGCGGCGCGAGCTCGGGGCGTTTCGGGGACAGGCCGTCGCCCATGGACTCGCCCTTGAGCTGACGGCGGATCCACGGCAGCAGGTGCACCTTCGTCCACTCGAGGTCCGAACGGCGCGAAGTGATCCAGGTGCTCGGCTCCTCGGACGCCGGCCACGGCTCACGCCAGTCGTCGGCGACCGGGACACCGAGGACCTCGGCCGCGCGCAGCGCGATCCGCCGGTGGGCCTCGGGGGTGAAGTGCAGCCGGTCGTCGCTCCAGGCGCGGCGGTCGTGCAGCGGGGCCATCGCCCACATGTCGACCATCTTGGCGCCGTGCCGGTCGGCGATCGCCCACAGATGCGCGTTGTAGATGCCGACCTTCCCCCGCAGGACGTGCATCACGGACAGGTACTTGGTGTCCGGCCCGTTGAAGATGAGCACCGGGATCCCGGCCTCGCGCAGCTTGGCGACCCCCGCCTCCAGCCGCGCGGCGACGGCGTCCACGTCCGCGCCGGGCACGATGATGTCGTTGCCGCCCGCGCACAGGGTGACCAGGTCGGGCTTCACCGCGAGGGCGATCGGGAGCTGCTCTTCGAGGATCTCGTCGAGCATCTTCCCGCGGAGGGCGAGGTTCGCGTACTGGAAGTCGGGCCTGCCTTCGGCGAGGATCTCCGCCAGCCTGTCCGCCCAGCCCCTGAAGGTGCCGTCGGGCAAGCTGTCGTTGAGTCCTTCGGTGAAGCTGTCACCGATCGCCACGTAGCTGTCGAATCCGTACACGTTGGGTCCCCTTCCGTCCGTGTGCCCCCGGTTGGTACTTGTACACCACAACTAACAGCTGAGAGCGCCCCTGCCATCCCACCTGACCGAAACCCGTGGTTCAGCCCGTTGACACAGTCTCTTATTTTGTCGGACGTCCATGCATCTCTTTAAGTGGGATGTACACTCCTGGGCTGCGTAGATTCCCCTCAAGAGGGCGTAAACCGGACACGGTATGTGGCGAACATCTCCCCGCCCGGGTGTTCGGGCTCATAGATCCGGCAGGCTGTAAGGGTGACCTCACGACCCTCGCGCGAGTCGCTCGCCCAGATCCTCGGCGGGCGGCGTGGCGCCATCGACGCGAGCATCCCGCCGGCGGCCTTCGTCCTCGGCTGGCTGATCGCCGGCCAGTCGATCGCCTGGGGCGCAGGGGTGGCCATCGGGGTGGCGGTGCTGCTCGGCGTGTACCGGGTCGCGCGCGGCGACAAGGCCCGCGCGGTCGTGGTGAGCCTCGCGGCGGTGATCGCCGCCGCGCTGATCGCCCTGCACACCGGCCGCGCCGAAGACTTCTTCCTCATCCAGCTGCTGTCCAATGTGGCCAGCGCGCTGCTGTGGGCGGCCAGCATCGTGGTCCGGTGGCCGTTGCTCGGCGTCGTAGTGGGGCTCGTCATCGGGCAGAAGACCCGATGGCGCCGTGATCCCGCGCTGCTGCGCGCGTACTCGCGGGCGAGCTGGGTGTGGGTCTTCCTCCAGTACACGCTGCGCGTCGTCGTGTACGGCTCGCTGTGGTGGAGCGGGCAGGTGGTCGCGCTCGGCATCGCCAGGACGGTGCTGTCCTGGCCGCTGGTCGCGGTGACGGTCGCCGTGAGCGGCTGGGTGCTGTACCGCACGCTGCCTCCGGAACATCCCGGCCTGCGGGTCGTGGAGGAGAACGGGGATCCCTCGGATTCCGCGCCCGATGGGCTGCCCAGGACATAAGGCGGCCCCCGGCGAGGGGGGAGGGTCCGGGGGCCGGGTCCTACGGTACCCGGAGTTCGGCCCCGGAGTCGATGGTTTGGTCTTTTAGGGCTCGTTTTTGGTGTTTTTCCAGGGTGGGACCGGCCGCGGTGCCCCTTCTCCGTAGGCGTCGACGGCGGCCAGCCAAGCGGCTCCGAGTACCCCGTCGGTGCTGGTCAGGACCTCGATGCCGGCGAGTTCGGCGCGGACCTTCGTCCCCACCGGCCCCTCTGGCGACAACACCCCGCCCACCAGGACGACCGGCGTGTCCTCCCCGGGATCCCGGGCGGCCATGACGTTCGTCACCAACAAGGTGGCCGCGCGGGTGGTGATCTCGTCCGCCGCCGGATCGCCTTCGCGGCAGGCCTCGCTGACGAACGGGGCGAACCTGGCGAGCCGGATCGGCGCTTCGGCGTTGGCGCTCGTGATGAGCGCGCGCCACAGCGGCGCCCGGTCGCTCGCCGGGTCCACTGCGGACGGTCCGAGCGCTTCGGTGAGCACGGCGCGCGCGAGCGGACCGGGTTCGCCGCCGCGGCCGAGAACATCCAAAGTGGAGCGAACGGCTTCACGGCCGAGCCAGTACGCCGAACCTTCGTCACCGAGCAACCAGCCGTAGCCGCCGACGGTGGACACCATGCGCCTGCCGCGGATCCGGCCGGCGATCGACCCGGTGCCCGCCACGAGCACCGAACCGTCCGGCGCGGAAGTCGCCGACGCGTAGGCGACCTCGGGATCGGGGACCGTCCGCACCGGACTGATTCCCGTGTCCCTCCAGGCGGCTTCGAAGATCTCCGCGATCGCCGGATCGCTCAGCTTGCTGACGCCCGCCATGCCGACGACGCACGCGGCGGTCGCGGCCGGATCCAGCCCGCCGAGCGCGCCGGTGATCGCGCTCGCGATCCGCGCCGCGGCTTTCGACGGCGGATGGGAATTGGGATTCGCCCCGCCCGCGCGCCCGGTACCGAGGACGGCGCCGGAGGCGTCGACGGCGATCGCTCGCGTCGACGTGCCTCCGGCGTCCACACCGATGACGTGGGTCACCGGGTCTTGGTCACCTTGAGCAGCCCGCGCGGGCTGTCCGGATCACCGCCGCGCGCCAGCGAAAGGCCGAGCGCGATCCGCTGGATGGGCAGGATCTCCAGGATCGGAGCGACCTCTTCGGCGGACGGCGCGACACCGATCCGCAGCGCCGCGGGCACGTCGGCCGAAGCGGAGCCGACCGCGAGCACGTCCGCGCCGCGTTTGCCGACGGCTTCGAGGACCTCCTGCATCGCGTCCACTCCGTGTCCCTGGCTCGTCACGGCGAGCACGGCGGTTTCACCGTCGACCGCGGCGACCGGACCGTGCAACAGGTCCGCGCCGCTGTACGCGCGGGCCGCGAGGTAGCTGGTTTCGGCCAGCTTCAACGAACCTTCCAGTGCCGTGGCGTAGGAGTAACCGCGGCCCGTGGTGAGCACCCGGTCGACGAAGCGGTAGCGGTCCACCGCGCGCTGCACGCCTTCTTCGGAGCCGTCGAGGGTCTGCTGTGCGAGCTCGCCCAGCGTCTCCGCGTCCGCGCCCTTGCCGCCGCGGACCGCGTCGATCAGAAGGTAAAGCGAAAGCAAGGTGGCCGAGTAGGTCTTGGTGGCGGCCACCGCCTTTTCCAGTCCCGCGCCGATGTCGACGCCGAGTTCGGCGGCGGCGCGAAGCGGCGACTCCGGGGTGTTGGTGACCGAGACGGTCAGCGCTCCCTGGCGACGCGCGGTTTCGGTGACCTCGATGAGATCCGGGGATCCACCGCTTTGGCTTACTGTGATGAAGAGAACGTCCCGCAGATCGGGACGGGCGCCGTACAGAGTCGCGGTGGAGGGTGAGACGAGACCGCAGGGGAGACCGAGGAGTACTTCGATCAGGTACTTCGCATACAGGGCGGCGTGGTCGCTGGAGCCCCGGGCGGCGAGGAGTGCGAACCTGGGCGGGCGCTTGGAGATGGCTTCGGCCACCTCGGCGATTTCGGCCTGTCGCTCCACGATTCCTGCCAGAATGGCGGGTTGCTGGGAGATCTCCGCGGCCATGTGCTCGCCGGGGCGCTGTTCGGTCATCTCGTTCCCTTCCACCGGGACGTACTTCGTCCCCCGAGTAGGTCTAGACCAATGCTAGCCCGAATGGACGTTTGTGGTGAAGGGTACGTTTCCTAGCGGGGACGGTGCGCGTTTGAGTGGGAAGGCTTAGGGAGTCGGTCATGTTGGAGACAACCACCGCGAGTGAGGCGGGCGCTACGGCAGGGATGCGCGGGCAGCGCGAACCCAAGTACTGGGCGCTGAAACAGCATCTGCTCGATCTGCTCGACGCGTTGCCGCCCGGCTCGCCGATTCCGACGGAACGGGCGCTGGCGGGGGAATTCACCGTTTCGCGCACCACCGTCCGGCAGGCGCTCGCCGACCTCACCGCCGAGGGCAGGCTCCACCGCGTGCAGGGCAAGGGCACCTTCGCCGCCGAGCCGAAACTCGCGCAGCGCCTGCAGTTGTCGTCCTACACCGAGGACATGCGCAAGCAGGGGCTCAAGCCGTCGTCCAAGCTGCTGGAGATCGACGAACTGCCCGTCGAAGCCGATCTGGCGAAGCTGCTCGGAATCCGTGTCGGCGCGAAGATCCTTCGCCTTCGCCGTCTCCGGCTGGCTGATTCGCAGCCGATGGCCCTCGAGACCACGCATCTCCCGCTCGGCCGCTTCCGCGGTTTGCGCAAACATGTTTCCGCAGGTGGGTCCCTGTACGCCGTGCTGAGGGAGCACTACGGCGTCGAGCTCGAAAGGGCGGAGGAAACGATCGAGACCGCCCTCGCCGGGCCGCATGAAGCGGAGATGCTCGGCGCCGACGTCGGAATGCCGATGTTGCTCCTTTCGAGGCATTCCTTCGCCACCGACGGAAAACCGGTCGAGTTCGCGCGCGCGATCTACCGGGGTGACCGTTACAAATTCGTCACCACGCTACTTCCCTGACGAGTCAGGTAATTCCGGGAAAGATCGCTTTCCCGGAATTCATGCCGATTTCGCGGTGGCCCGCTCCCTGCCGTCGTGATTCAGTCGTCACATGACTGACACGGCGGCGGGGATTCGGTGGGGGACGCCGGTGGCGCGCGGCGTGCTCGCGACGACGATCGTGGGCTCGGGCATGGCGATGCTCGACGGGACGATCATCAACGTCGCGCTCCCGAGGATCGGCAAAGAACTCGATGCGTCCGTCGCGGGCCTTCAATGGATCCTCGACGGCTATCTGCTCGCGCTCGCCGCGTTGATCCTCGTCGCCGGATCCCTCGGCGACCGCTACGGCCGCCGCCGCATGTTCATCGTCGGCGTCGTCTGGTTCGGTGTCGCCTCCGGGCTGTGCGCCGCCGCGACGACCACCGAGTTGCTCGTCGCGACCCGGATCCTCCAGGGGATCGGGGGAGCTTTGCTCACGCCCGGCTCGCTGGCGATCCTTCAAGCGTCCTTCGCCCACGAAGACCGGGCCCGCGCGATCGGCGCCTGGTCCGGGCTCGGCGGCATCGCGGCGGCGATCGGCCCCCTGCTCGGCGGCGTCCTCGTGCAGGTGTGGTCGTGGCGGCTGGCGTTCCTGATCAACCTGCCGCTCGCCGCCGTCTGCGTTCTGCTCGCCCGGCGCTACGTACCCGAGTCCCGTGACGAGGAGGCGACCGGGCATCCCGACTTCCTCGCGGCCGCCGTCGGCGCGATCGGGCTGGCCGGGCTGACCGGCGCGCTGGTCGAGGCACCCGGACGCGGTATCGGCGACGTCGTCGTCCTGGTCGCCATCGTGCTCGGCGTCGCGGGGCTGGGGTCGTTCCTGGTGATCCAGCACCGCTCGGCCGACCCGCTGGTGCCGCCGAAACTGTTCCGCGACCGGACGTTCAGCCTCGCCAACGCGCTGACCTTCGTCGTCTACGCGGCGCTCGGCGGTGTGATGATGCTGATGGTCATGCAGTTGCAGGTGTCGCTGGGCTACTCGCCGACCGCGGCCGGGCTCGCCGGGCTGCCGATCACCGTCATCATGCTGCTGTTCTCCGGCCGGTCCGGCGCGCTCGCGCAGAAGATCGGTCCGCGTACGCAACTGGTCGCCGGCCCGATCCTGATCGGCGTGGGCATGCTCCTGCTGATGCGTGTCGGGCCGGGATCTTCGTACCTGGGGTCGGTGCTGCCCGCCGTCGTCGTGTTCGGCGCCGGGCTGGCGACGGTCGTCGCACCGGTGACCGCGACGGTGCTGGCCGCCGCTCCGGACCGATACGCCGGCGTCGCCTCCGGGGTCAACAACGCCATCGCCCGGTCGGGTGGCCTGCTCGCGATCGCCGTGCTGCCCGCCGTCGCCGGGCTGTCCGGTGCCGCCTACACCGATCCGGTGGCGCTGACGGCGGGCTGGCGGACGGCGTTGCTGGTGTGCGCGGCCCTGGCGATCGGCGGCGGGCTGATCGCGCTCGGCATCCACAACGGTGTCCTCGACACACCTGCCGATGACACCGACGAGTCACCGCATCCGGGTGAATGCCTCCACTGCGGGGTCGACTCGCCGCCGACGCACGTCCGTCCCGCCGGACACACGTGATCGGAGCCGGAACTCGCGGGCTTGAAGGCGGAACTCGCGAGATCCGGCCCCAATCACGCGAGATCCGGCTTCACGCACGCGAGATCCGGCTTCACGCACGCGAGTTACGCGAGCAGGTCGGCCAGCGTCGCCGGGTCCAGGTTCCCGCCCGAAACGACCGAAACGACCTTGCCCGGCGGCAGCGCGTCCCGGTGGGAAAGGAACGCGGCGGTCGCGGTGGCGCCGCTCGGCTCGGCGACCAGGCGGGCCTGGTGCGCCAGCGTCCGGACGGCCTCCCGGATCTCCTCCTCCGAAACGGTGATGACGTCGTCGAGCACCGACTGGAGGTGGGCGAAGGTCAGGTCCGACGGCTGGGCGCGCAGGCCGTCGGCGCTGGTGCGGGCCCGCAGGTCCATCGGCCACTCGATCCGCCTGCCCGCGCGAAGGCCCTCGGCGGTGTCGCCGGCCAGTTCCGGCTCGACGCCGATGACCTTCGCGTCCGGCAGCAGTTCCTTGATCGCCGTGCCGACGCCCGAGGCCAGCCCGCCGCCGCTGAGCGGCACGAGCACGACGCCGGCGTCCGGCAGGTCTTCGGCGATCTCCAGGCCGACGGTGCCCTGCCCGGCGATGACGTCGCGGTGGTCGAACGGCGGGATCATGGTGAGCCCTCGTTCGTCGGCGACGGCGAGCGCGGAGGATTCCTGTGCGTCGATCGGGACCTCGATGACCTCGGCGCCGAGCGCCTTGGTGGCTTCGACCTTGGCGCGCGGGGCGACGTCCGGAACGAGGATCACCGCGGGAATCCCGAATCGCTTCGCCGAGTACGCGACCGCTTGCGCGTGGTTGCCACTGGAAAACGCGACGACGCCGCGGGCGCGCTGATCTTCGTTCAACGCGGCGATCGCATTGTACGCGCCGCGCACCTTGAAAGCGCCGATCGGCTGGAGGCTTTCCGGTTTGAGCCACAACGGCGCCCACCCTTGTTCCAGTAACGGGGTGCGCACCGCGACGCCTTTGACACGGCTCGCCGCGTCGCGGATTTCCTCGATCGATACCAGGTCCATACGTCCGATTATGTCAAGGAGTTGTGAGCCGTGGACAGTCCTTTATGGACAGACGGCGTGGCGCTGCTCACGTGCGGACAACGAAGGGAGCATCCCGTGCGCCTTAGTCGTTAGGACCGGTGAGGACCGACTAGCAGCAGAACGGGATCATGACCAAGGAGACCACGGAGAAAACCGAAAAGACGGAAAAGCAAGGCCGGATCATCCAGGTGACGGCGGCCGCGATGGCCGCGATCACCGCGGCGCTGCTGGGTTCCACGCTCGGCGTGGCCGGGACGGTGGCGGGTGCCGGGCTGGCGAGCGTGATCACGACGCTCGGCGGCGAACTGTACCTGCGTTCGCTGCAACGGACGAAGGACGCGGCACTGAAGGCGCGAGTGGTGCTGACCGTTCCCGGGCGCCGCAAGGTGCTCGACCCGGCGGAGCAGGAGACGGTCCGGCTCACCCCGGCGAAGGAGGACGAGCCGTCCGCGCGGAAGTTCAAACCGCGCTGGGCGGTGATCGCCGGAGTCAGCGTGGCGGCGTTCGCGGTGGCGCTCGTCGCGATCACCGGCTTCGAGGGGGCGACCGGGAAGACCTTCGGTGGTGGGACCGGGACGACCATAGGGAAGATCATCGGCGGCGGGCAGCCCCAGGAGCGGCAGGACAAGCACGACACCCCGCCGGCGACGACGCCTTCGGAGACGCGGGAGAACCAGCCCGAGAAGACGCCGTCGACCACGCCGACCCCGTCGACGACCCCGACGGCCCCCACGACCACGCAGGCGCCTCCGACGACGCAGTCCACGACGCCTTCGACCTCCCAGGCGCCCCCGACGACGCCGTCCGCTCCCGCCTCGAACACCCCCGTGCCCTGATCCCCTTCCCGCATTTCGTCCTCTGAATGCGGTAGTTCGCGCTGCCAACTACCGCGTTCAGAGGACGAAATGCGTGGGTCGGGGGAGTCAGGGCAGGGTGGAGCGGAGGGTCCGGGCGGCCGCTTCGGGGTCTTCGGCCTCGGTGATCGCGCGGACGACGACGATCCGCGACGCCCCCGCGTCCAGCACCTCGGGCAGCCGATCGGCGTCGATGCCGCCGATCGCGAACCACGGCCGCGTCGTCCCGGACGCGGCCGTCGAGCGCACCAGGTCGAGCCCCGGGGCGGAGCGGCCCGGTTTCGTCGGGGTCGGCCAGCACGGGCCGGTGCAGAAGTAGTCCACGCCGGCCTCCCCGGCGGCGGCCGTGGCCTGTTCGGCCGAATGGGTGGACCGGCCGATCACCACGTCGTCCCCGAGCACGCGACGGGCGAGCGACACCGGGATGTCGTCCTGGCCAAGGTGCAGCACGTGCGCGCCGACGGCGAGCGCGACGTCCGCGCGGTCGTTCACCGCCAGCAGCTTGTCGTGCTTCTCGCACGCCTCCGCCAGCACTTCCAGTGCGGCGATCTCGTGTTTCGCCTCGATCGGCGCACCGCCGGTCTTGTCCCTCAGCTGGATGATGTCGACCCCGCCGGCCAGTGCGGCGTCGGCGAATTCGGCGAGATCGCCGCGGCCGGACCGGGCGTCGGTGCAGAGGTATAGGCGGGCGTCCGCGAGCCGGGCGCGGATCAGCGAACCAGACAGGGTGGGCATGGCGGCGACGGTACTCGCGCGCTACGGTGGGGTGGTCCGCACGGGAGCCCGAGGACGGGCTGAGAGGGAGCCGGGACCGCTCCGACCGTGGAACCTGATCCGGGTCATGCCGGCGCAGGGAGCGTGATCTCATGAGAGAACTTTCGGTTGTCGGCGGCGGGGTCATCGGCCTCTCGGTCGCTTGGCGCGCGTCCGCACGCGGCCATCGCGTCACCGTGTACGACCCCGAGCCGGGGCGCGGCGCGTCGTGGCTCGCAGGCGGCATGCTCGCGCCTGTCACCGAGGCATGGCCCGGCGAGGAAGACGTCCTCAAGCTCGGCGAAGCGTCGCTGCGGCGCTGGCCCGATTTCGCCCGTGACCTGGCGGAAGAGGGTGTGGACCCGGGTCTTTCGCCGCACGGCACGCTCGTCGTCGCGCTGGACAGCGCCGACGCGGGCAACCTCGAAATGCTCGCCGCGTACCTCGCCGAGCTAGGCCGCGAGGTCGAGCGGCTGGCCGGCCGCGAGGTCCGCCGCGCCGAACCCGGGCTCGCCGGGTCCGTCCGAAGTGGACTCCTCGTGCCCGGGGATCTGGCCGTGGACAACAGAAGGCTGCTGCACGCGCTCCACCACGCCTGCTGCGCGCACGGCGTCGAGTTCCGCCACGAGACGGTCACCGACCTCGAAAGTCTCGACGGCGACGTCGTCCTCGCCGCGGGAGCCTGGACCGGGCGGCTGCATCCCGCGCTCGACGGCGCCGTCCGCCCGCTCAAGGGCGAGATCCTCCGCCTCCGGCCGCGACGGGGTTGCCTGCCACCACCGAAACGCACGGTCCGCGCGATGGTCGAAGGCCGCCCGATCTACCTCGTCCCGCGCGACGACGGTCAGCTCGTACTCGGCGCGACCCAGTACGAGGCCGGTTTCGACGAGACCGTCACCGTCCGAGGCGTTCGTGAGCTGCTCGAAGGCGCGGAGCGCGTCTTCCCGGGCCTCACCGAATACGAACTCGTCGAGACCGCCGCCGGGCTTCGCGCGGCGAGTGTCGACACGATGCCCTTCATCGGTGAGCTGGGCGAAGGTGTCTTCGCCGCGACAGGTCACCATCGCAACGGTCTCCTGATGGCCCCGGTCACCGCGGACGCCGCGGTCGCCTGGCTGGACGGAGTGCCGTTGCCGGACGAGGTCGCGGCGGCCACGCCGTCGCGGCGAAGCGAGGAGCGGGTGTGATGGAGATCCAGGTCAACGGCCAGTGGCGCGAATTCCCCGACGGGACCACCGTCGAGGGCGTGCTGGAGGCGCTGGGCACGGCGACACAGGGGGTCGCGGTCGCGGTGGACGGCGTGGTCGTCCGGCGCGGCGAATGGCCGGAAGCGGTGGTGCGCAAGGGCGCCAGCGTCGACATCCTCACCGCTGTGCAAGGAGGCTGAAATGGACGGCGACCACCTCGTCATCGGCGAGCACAAGCTCTCGTCGCGGTTGATCATCGGCACCGGCGGCGCGGGCAACCTCGCCGTGCTGGAACGCGCGCTGGTGGCGTCCGGCACGGAACTGACCACCGTCGCGATGCGCAAGGCCGACGCCGAAGGCGGCTCTGGCGTCCTCGAACTGCTTCGCCGCCTCCGCATCCGCCTGCTGCCCAACACCGCCGGCTGCCGGACGGCCGCCGAAGCGGTCCTCACCGCGCAGCTCGCCCGCGAAGCGCTCGAGACCGACCTCATCAAGCTGGAGGTCCACGCCGACGACCGCACACTGCTGCCGGACCCGTTCGAGACCCTCGAAGCGGCCGAACAGCTCGCCGCGGACGGCTTCACCGTGCTCGTGTACACCAACGACGACCCGGTGCTGGCGCTGCGGCTGGAGGAGGCGGGCTGCGCGGCGGTGATGCCGCTCGGCGCGCCCATCGGCACCGGTCTCGGCATCCGGAACCCGCACAACATCGAGCTGATCGTGTCGCGCGCGGGGGTCCCGGTGATCCTCGACGCCGGGATCGGCACGGCTTCCGACGCGACGCTGGCGATGGAGCTCGGCTGCGACGCCGTCCTGCTTTCCACCGCCGTGACCAGGGCCGCGGACCCCGAACGGATGGCGTCGGCGATGCGGGCCGCCGTCACCGCGGGGCGGCTGGCCGCCGGTGCGGGGCGGATCCCGCAGCGGTTCTGGGCGCACGCGTCGAGCCCGCCCCGGTAACCCTTTTGTACGGTTCACGGCCTTCACGGCGAGTTCGCACCGGAAGCCCGTATGGTTGACGGCACTTTCCGGAGGCGCACCCGCCGCCGTGTACCCAGAGGAGCCAGTGGTGACCACGTCAGCGGTCCAGGACGTTTCGGGCAGGTTGTTCCTGGCGGTGGGCAGGCTGTCCCGGTCACTGCGCCAGGCGGGCGTGCCCGGGCCAGGCCACGGCGCGATCTCGGCGCTCGCCACGCTCGTGCACTACGGCCAGCTCCGGCTGGGTGACCTCGCGGCGAAGGAAGGCGTCGCCGCGGCCACCATGTCGAGGATCGTCGCTTCGCTGGTCGAAGCGGGCTACGTCAGCCGTGAATCGGACCCGATCGACAGGCGTGCCTGGCTCGCGGAGGCCACCGAAGAGGGCGAGAGGCTGGTTTCCGGCGTCCGGTCGACGCGCGTGAACGAACTGGGCAAACGCCTCGAACGGCTGAGCCCGGAGCACCAGGCGGCCTTGGCGGCGGCCCTTCCGGCGCTCGAAGCGCTCATCGCGGACGAAGAGCGCTGAGTTCCGCGACTTCGGCGCGAAGGGCGCGGAGCTCGTCAAGGATCTCCTTGTTGGCCTGGGCCTGCGTTTCGGCCTGCTTCGCCTCTTCCTCGCGGATGTCCTGGCGAAGCTCGTCCTCCATCCCGCTGACCACCACGGCGATGAAGAGGTTCAGCACCGCGAAGCTGGACACGAGGATGTAGACCACGAAGAACACCCAGGCCATGGGTGCTTCCTTCATGACCTCCTTGGCGATGTCCGGCCATGCCTCGCCGGTCATCACCTGGAACAGCGTGAACAGCGACGTGCCGAGGTCGCCGAAGTTCTCCGGCGAGATCGCGCCGAACAGCTTCGTCGCCATCACGCCCGCGACGAAGATGATCAGCGCGAGGAGCGCGGCGATCGAAGCCATCCCGGGGATCGACGCGAGCAGGCCGGTGACGACCTTCCGCATCGACGGCACGACCGAGATCAGCCGCAGCACGCGCAGGACCCGCAACGCCCGCAGCACCGCGAACGGGCCGGTCGTCGGGATCACCGCGATCCCGACGACGACCAGGTCGAAGATGTTCCACGGATCGCGGAAGAACTTCCCGCGATAGGCGTAGAGCTTCGCGCCCAGTTCGAGGACGAAGATCCCGAGCGCGATGTAGTCGACCGTGTGCAGCAGGCTCCCGTACTCCGCGAGCATTCTCGTGGAGGTCTCCAGGCCGAGCGTGACGGCGTTGAAGACGATCACCGCGATGATGAAGTTCTGGAAGCGGCGGTCTTCGACGACCCTGGCCACCGTTTCGCGTCCGGTCACGGCGCAGATCGTAACCGGACGGGTGCTCAGTGCCCGGGCGCAAGCCGCCAGAACGCCGAAACCGGACCGACCTTCGCGCCCATCGGGTAGGCGTTTTCGACCGCGTGTGAAACGAACCACTTGCCGTAGCGGGCGGCCTCCACGACGGACATCCCCTTCGCGAGACCGGCCGTCAGCGCCGACGCCATGGTGTCCCCGGCGCCGTGCGTGTGCTGGGTCGCGAACCGCTCGCCCGGCAGTTCGACGAACGTGGAACCGTCGAAGAGCACGTCGACGCATTCGGGGTCGGAGACGAGGTGGCCGCTCTTCACGAGCACGTACTTCGGCCCGAGCCGGTGCAGCACGACGGCCGCCTGGTGCATCTGTTCACGGGTGGTCACGGTCATCCCGGTCAGCAGGCGGACCTCGTCGAGGTTCGGCGTGAGGACGGTCGCGCGCGGCAGGAGCTCGTCCCGCAGCGCGACCAGCCCGGCCTCGTCGAACAGCGGATGACCGTGCATCGACGCCGCGACCGGGTCGACCACGAACGGCACCTTGCTGTCGCGGCCGATCTCGGCCTTGTCGCACGCCGCGGCGACGGCGTGGATGATCTCGGCCGAGGCGAGCATGCCGGTCTTGGCCGCGTTGACGCCCATGTCGGCCGCGACGGCCTCGATCTGGCCCGCGACGATCCGCGCCGGGATGTCCGTGCGGTCGTGCACGCCGAGGGTGTTCTGGACGGTCACGGCGGTGACCGCGACCAGACCGTGCACGCCACAGGTGAGGAACGTGCGCAGATCCGCCTGAAGGCCGGCGGCGCCGCCGGAGTCGGACCCCGCGATGGTCAGCGCCGACGGCGGGCTCGGGTTCTCGCTCATGGGTTCATTTTCCACGCGCGTTCTCAGAGGGTCAGGACGAGCTTCCCGGTGACCCTGCCACCTTCGCCGGCTTCGTGCGCCTTCGCGACGTCCTCGAGAGGGAAGGTCTGGTCGACGTGGACGCGCAGTTCACCCTTCTCGACGAGGCCGGTCAGCGCCAGTAGACCGATCTCGTCGGGTTCGGCGAGCATCCCCGACGTCCGCACGCCGAGCTTCTCCGCCTTCGTCACGACAGCCTCGCTCGGGCCGCCGGGCACCGCGATCAGCAGGCCGCCCGGTTTCACCGCGTCGAGCCAGCGCAGGTCGCTCTGCTCGCCGACCAGCCCGAACACGACGTCCACATCGGACACGGTCGCGCTCTCGTCGCGGTAGTCGATCGGCTCGTCGACGCCGAGCTCGCGGAGAAAGTCGTGTTTCCCGGCGCTCGCCGTGCCGAGGACGTACGCGCCACGTGCCTTCGCCACCTGGACGGCGAGGTGCCCGACCCCGCCCGCGGCCGCGTCGATCAGCACACGCTGCCCCGGCCGGACGTCGGCGATGTCCACGAGGCCCTGCCAGGCGGTGAGCCCGGCGAGCGGCAGTCCGGCGGCCTGCTCGTGGGTGAGGTTCGCGGGTTTGCGCACGAACTGGCGGGCGGGCGCCGCCACGTATTCGCCGTAGCCGCCGGCCTGCCGAGGGAACCACGGGAAGCCGAGGACCTCGTCGCCGACGGCGAAACGCGTGGTGCCGACGCCGAGCTCCTCCACCACCCCGGAGACGTCCCAGCCGAGGACGAACGGTGGCTCGCCCATGAAGACGCCGTAGGCCCGGGTTTTCCAGTCGACCGGGTTGACGCCGGCCGCGCGCACCCGCACGAGCACCTCCGTCGGGGCGGGGGACGGCCGATCGGTTTCGGTCACCTCCAGCACTTCCGGGCCACCAAGCCGCTGCTGGGTCACGACGCGCATGGAAAGCTCCTCCGTTGTCGGTGCTTTCCATGCTCGGGCGCTTGGTCTCTTTTCGCTAGAAGGCACTTTATAGTGAAGTGCCGGAATCCCCGTGGGACATCTACCTGCGGAACTGCCCGTGTCGAGACGTCCTCGATCTGCTCGCCAACAAGTGGACCGCGCTCGTCCTCGGCGCGCTGTCGCGGCGGCCGCACCGGTTCGGTGAGTTGCGCCGCGCCGTCGGCGGGATCAGCCAGAAGATGCTGACGCAGAATCTGCGTGCCTTCGAACGCGACGGCCTGGTCACGCGCACGGTCTTCCCGACCACGCCGCCGACCGTCGAGTACGCGCTGACCGAACGCGGCGCGAGCGCGGGCACGCTGCTCATGGCGGTCAGCGAATGGTCCGTCGCCAACTTCGACGGGATCCTCGAATCGCGGAAGGAGTACGACTCGCGGGTGATGGAGCCCGTCAGCTGACCTCGTGAGTGGCAAGGACGGTTCTAACCGTCATTACCACTCACGAGCCCAGCACCTACCGCAGCCTCCAGAACGGCGACACCGGCCCTACCCCGGCCCCCAGCGGATACGACTCCGCCACACAGCGCTCGATGAACCGCTTCCCCTCGGCGACGGCGGTCGGCACGTCCGCCCCCTTCGCCAGCGAAGACGTGATCGCCGAAGCCATCGTGTCGCCGCCGCCGTGCGTGTTCCGGGTGTCGAAGCGGGGCCCGCTCAGCTCCACCCAGGACTCACCGTCGGACAACAGGTCCACACAGTCCTGAGCCGCGTCGAGATGCCCGCCCTTCACCAGCACCCACTCGGACCCGAACTCCAGCAACGCCTCCGCCGCCTCGCGCTGAGTCGATGGCCCGGTCACGGAAACGCCGGTCAGCAGCCGCACCTCGTCCAGGTTCGGCGTGATCAGCGTGGCGCGCGGGAAGAGTTCGGTGCGGATCGCCTCCAGCGCCTCCTCGCGCAGCAACGCGTGCCCGGTCATCGAAGCGGCGACGGGGTCGACGACGAACGGCGTGTCCGACGAGCGTCCGATGTGGACTTCATCGAGGGTCTTCGCGACGGCGTTGATGATCTCGGCCGTCGCGAGCATGCCGGTCTTCGCCGCGTCGACGCCCATGTCCGTGGCGACGGCCTTGATCTGCCCGGTGACGACGTCGACCGGGATCTCGCTGAACCCCTGCACACCCAGCGAGTTCTGCACGGTGACCGCGGTGAGCGCGACCATCCCGTGCACCCCGTTGGCGAAGAAGGTGCGCAGGTCTGCCTGGATGCCCGCACCACCACCGGAATCCGATCCGGCGATGGTGAGGGCCGTCCTGGGCGTGGCTGTCACTGATTGACCACCGGCAGGTACACCTTGTTGCCCTGCTCGGCGAATTCGTGCGACTTCTCCTCCATGCCCGCCTCGATGGCCTCCACAGTGGACAGTCCGTGTTCCTCGGCGTACTTGCGGACGTCCTGGGTGATGCGCATCGAGCAGAACTTCGGCCCGCACATCGAGCAGAAGTGCGCCGTCTTCGCCGGCTCCGCGGGCAGCGTCTCGTCGTGGTACGCGCGGGCGGTGTCGGGGTCCAGCGACAGGTTGAACTGGTCGTTCCAGCGGAATTCGAAGCGGGCCTTGGAAAGCTCGTCGTCCCACTCCTGCGCGTACTGGTGCCCCTTGGCGAGGTCGGCGGCGTGTGCGGCGATCTTGTAGGTGATGACGCCGGTCTTCACGTCGTCGCGGTTCGGCAGGCCGAGGTGCTCCTTCGGCGTGACGTAGCAGAGCATCGCCGTGCCGTACCAGCCGATCTGCGCCGCGCCGATGGCCGAGGTGATGTGGTCGTACGCCGGCGCGATGTCGGTCGCGAGCGGGCCGAGGGTGTAGAACGGCGCCTCGCCGGTCAGCTTCTCCTCGAGTTCGACGTTCTCCTTGATCTTGTGCATCGGCACGTGGCCGGGGCCTTCGATCATCACCTGGACGTCGTGCTCGCGGGCGATGTGGGTGAGCTCGCCCAGCGTCTCCAGTTCGGCGAACTGCGCGCGGTCGTTGGCGTCGGCGATCGAGCCGGGCCGCAGGCCGTCACCGAGCGAGAACGTGACGTCGTACTCGCGCAGGATCTCGCAGAGTTCGGCGAAATTGGTGTACAGGAACGATTCCTTGTGGTGCGCGAGGCACCACGCCGCCATGATCGAGCCGCCGCGCGAGACGATGCCGGTGACCCGGCGCGCGGTCAGCGGGATGTAGCGCAGCAGTACCCCGGCGTGCACGGTGACGTAGTCGACGCCCTGCTCGCACTGCTCGATGATCGTGTCGCGGTAGACCTCCCACGACAGCTTTTCCGGCTCCCCGTTGACCTTTTCCAGTGCCTGGTAGATCGGCACGGTGCCGACCGGCACCGGCGAGTTGCGGATGATCCACTCGCGCGTCTCGTGGATCCGCTTGCCGGTGGAGAGGTCCATGATCGTGTCGGCGCCCCAGCGGGTGGCCCACACCATCTTGTCGACCTCCTCCTCCACGGAGGACCAGACGGCCGAGTTGCCCATGTTGGCGTTGATCTTCACCAGGAACTTCTTGCCGATGATCATCGGCTCGGTCTCCGGGTGCTTGCGGTTGGCGGGGATCACCGCCCGGCCGCGCGCGACCTCGTCCCGCACGAATTCCGGCGAGCAGCGCTCGCGTGCCGCGACGTACTCCATCTCGCGGGTGATGACGCCCTGTTTCGCCCAGCCGAGCTGGGTGTTGTGCTCACGACCGTCGGCCCAGCCGGCGCGCAGCCGATGAAGTCCACTGTGGACATCGATCTGCGCGTCGTCGTCGGTGTACGGGCCGGAGGTGTCGTAAACGTCGAAATGCTCGCCGTTCGAAAGATCGATCCGCCGCGCGGGGACCCGGAGACCGGATTCCGTCTGGTGATAGACCTTCCGGGAACCGGTGATCGGCCCGGTGGTCACGGTCGGCGTGATGCCCTGGGCATTCTCAAGCGTCGTCAACGACGTTCACTCCCTACGCCGGCATTACCCGGTCAGGTTCATGCGGTCGGCGGCGCCGGGTCCTCTGGAAAGACACCAGCCGCCCTCTCAGCCCGCCATGGCGCGAGCTCCCGCGGTTGTTTGGTTGTGCCCCGACCATGCCACGCCGGGGCGCGGACAATCAACCCTCCAAGGCGACGGTCACTCCGAAGCCGACCAGGACGCCGCCGGACGTGCGCTTCAGCCACAGCTTGACGCGATCGCGGCGCAGCCACTCACCCAGGCGTGTGACCAGCAGGGCGAGCGACGAAGACCAGACGATGTCGACGGCGATCCACACCGCGACGCACAGCAGCAGCGGCCACGGCCCGGCGTCGGAGGGGACGAACTGGGGAGGAACGAGATCGCGAACACGCCCGCCTTCGGGGTGCTCACGTTGATCAGGAAGCCGGAGCGGAAGCCGCGCCCGGCGGGTTCGGCGACATCGTCGGCCCCTCGCGGAAGAAGAGCGCTTTGACGCCGAGGCAGATCAGGAAGACCGCGCCCGCGATGCGCAAGACGTCGTAGGCGACCTGGGAGGCGATGAGGAGCGCGGTCAGGCCGAAGACCGCGGCGAGTCCCCAGAACGCGACGCCCGCCTCGATACCCGCGACGGTGGCGAACGCGTTCCGGCGTGAGCCCTTCGCCGACCGCTTGATGAGCATCACCGTCGCCGGGCCGGGGATCGCATCGCCATGAGGAAGGCGGCAACGCGATTCTCTGGGCCGACATGTCGACGGCGTTAGCGGTTCACCGGTTTGGAGCATGTGCGCGCCGGGGATTCACGACAGAATCCCGGAGGTTCTGCACCGTTACAGAAGTCTGGGGTGGATATGCGAAAACTCATGCTCCCGGCACTGGCAGGCGTGCTGATCGCGGGGCTGGTCCCGGCGGTGGCCGCGGCACAGGGCGGTGAGGCGCCCGGAGCGCCCGGCGCCCATCCGAGCTGGCTCCCGGCGGACAAGACCGGCTTCGGCACCGCCCGCGAACGGGCGAGCAACGTCTGGTTCACCCTCCAGGGCGGCCGGATGTCCGAGGTCTACTACCCGGATCTGTCCACGCCGGGCGTTCGCGCGCTCGACCTCGTCGTCACCGACGGGACGAGCTTCGCGACGGTCGATTCGTCGGCCAAGGCGCAGCGGGTGCGCCGTACCGAGGGCCTCACCTACGAACAGACGATCACCGACGACCAGCGCCGCTGGAAGCTCCGCAAGACCTACGTCACCGACCCGGCGCGCACGAGCGTGCTGGTCGACGTCGACTTCGTTTCGCTGACCGGCCGCCCGTACCAGGTGTACGCGGTCGCGGATCCCGATCTCACGAACGAAGGATCCGACGACTCCGCACGCACCGATGGGGTGAACGGGGTCGCGTCCGACGCGAAGGCCGCGGCCGCGCTGGCGGCGGAACCGGCGTTCTCGCGGAGTTCCGTGGGTTATTCGGGTTCCTCCGACGGCATCACGCAGCTGACGAAATCCTTCACCCTCAAGGATTACGCGACCGCGGCCAAGGGAAACGTGCTGATCACCGGGCAGACGTCCGCCGACGGTGTCCGCTCGCGGGACTTCACGCTTTCGCTCGGCATGGGCGCTAAGGACGCCGACGCGCTCGCCAACGCGAAAGCCTCGCTACGGCGCGGATTTTCCGACACCGCCCGCGCGTACGACCGCGGCTGGAAGCAGTACCTCCGCCAGGTGAAGGACGCGCCGTCGTCGCTCAAGACCAAGCAGGAACGGGACCTCTACCAGGCGTCCGTGCTCATGCTCGCGGCGAGCGAGGACAAGATCCACCAAGGGGCGCTCATCGCGTCGCCGAGTATGCCGTGGCGGTTCGGGAACAACGACCCGGAATGGTCGCCGTCGGGTACCTATCACCTGGTCTGGCCGCGGGACCTCTACCAGATCGCGACCGGTCTGCTCGCCGCCGGCGACCGCGACGCCGCCAACCGGTCGATCGACTACATGTTCGGGACGCAGCAGCTGCCGGACGGGCATCTGCCGCAGAACAGCCACGTCGACGGCACGCCGTACTGGACGTCCATCCAGCTCGACGAGACCGCGCTGCCGATCGTGCTCGCCCAGCAGCTCGGCCGCACCGACGCCAAGACGTGGCAGGGTGTGCGCAAGGCAGCGGAATTCCTGTTGTCCTACAAGGCGGACAACGGGCACGCGTCGCCGTACAGCCAGCAGGAACGCTGGGAAGAACAGGACGGCTACTCGCCCTCGACGATCGCCGCGGTGATCGCCGGGCTGGTCTGCGCGGCCGACATCGCCAAGGCGAACGGCGCCGCCGCCGACGCGAAGCGCTACCTCGACACCGCCGACGCGTTCAAGGCGAAGCTCGCCCAGTGGACGGTGACCACGAACGGCCCGCTGTCGAAGGACCCGTACTTCGTCCGGCTGACCAAGGACGGCAACGCGAACAACGGCACGAAGTACAACCTGGGCAACTCCAGCGTGACCATGGACCAGCGTGCCGTGACCGACGCGGGATTCCTCGAACTGGTGAGGCTGGGTATCTACCGCGCCGACGATCCGGTGATCAGGAACAGCGTCAAGGTCACCGATGCCGACATCGCCTTCACCACCCCGACGGGTCAGTTCTGGCACAGGTATACGAAGGACGGCTACGGCGAGAAGGCCGACGGGTCACCGTGGGACTACACCTTCCCGGCGGAAAGCCGGACCACTTTCGGGCGACTCTGGCCGCTGCTGGCGGGTGAACGCGGCGAGTACGACCTCGCCAATGGTGACCGTGGTACGGCCGCGAAGCGCCTTCGCGACCTGGGGCGCGTCAGCAGCTCCGGGGACACGATGCCGGAGCAGGTCTGGGACGAGAACGCGCCCTCGGGGCAGCCCGGCTTCCCGGCGGGCACCCCGACCGCGTCCGCGACGCCGCTGGCCTGGACGCATGCGCAGTACCTCCGGCTCGCGTGGTCGGTGGAGGCGGGGAAGGTGATCGAACAGCCGCGGGTGGTGCGGTGCCACTTCCTGGGCTGCTGACCCCGGCTCGCTAGCGCAATGAAGGGGCCTTTCATCGCAGAATTTGCGATGAAAGGCCCCTTCATTGCACGCGGGGGCGGGTGCGAGGAGGGTCCGTTCTGCGCTGGCTCAGTCGTCGGCGGACTCGGGCCGCGCTTCCGGCAGCCACGTGTTGCCCGGAACGCCCCATTTGTTCGCCTTGAGCATCTTCTTCGCCGCACGGGCGTGGCGCCCGACGAGCCGGTCGAGGTAGATGAAGCCGTCCAGGTGATCGGTCTCGTGCTGCAGGCAGCGCGCGAAGTAACCGGTGCCTTCGACCTCGATCGGATTGCCGTCGACGTCGAAGCCGGTCACCTTCGCCCACGAAGCGCGGCCGGTCGGGTACGACTCGCCGGGCGCCGACAGACAGCCTTCCCAGTCGTCGTCCGGATCCGGCATCGTCTCCGGGATCTCCGAGGTCTCGAGCTTCGGGTTCACCACGACGCCCTTGTGGCGCGTGCCCTCGTCGTCGGGGCAGTCGTAGACGAACACGCGCAGGTCGAGGCCGATCTGGTTGGCCGCGAGGCCCACCCCTTCGGCGGCGTACATGGTCTCGAACATGTCGTCGATGAGCGTGCGCAGCTTGTCGTCGAACTCGGTGATCTCCCGAGTCGGGTTGTGCAGCACGGGCTCGCCGGCGATCACGATGGGATGGACGGTCACGCGCGCAGTTTAGTCGGACCCTTCTGGTACACCCTTACCCATGACGCGCCGACGTCGTTACCGAGGCCGGGCGCCGCATCCGTGGTCTAATGGCGCCGCGGAATGACAAGCCTGTGGTTTCACGCCCGCCGAGCACTGACCTGATTGCGAGGAGTCGGATGGACGCCGCGGAGTCGATGGCTGAGCCCGACCAGCCGTCCCCGTCGGAGACCGTGAACGGCCTCAGCGAGCGCGAGCTCGACATGCTCGCGTTCGAACGGCAGTGGTGGAAGTACGCCGGCGCGAAGGAACAGGCCATCCGCGAACGCTTCTCTATGTCGTCGACGCGCTACTACCAGTTGCTGAACCGGCTGCTCGAGAAGACCGAAGCCATGCAGGCCGATCCGATGCTGGTGAAGCGCCTGCGAAAGACGCGAGCGGCCCGGCAGCGCAATCGCGCGGCCCGGCGACTGGGGATCGATCTCTCATGAGTCTGTTTTCGGGTCTGTCCCGGCCGATGAAGGCCGCCGGACTGGCCTTGGTCGGTGTCGCCGTGATCGCCGCCGTGATCGGCGGCATCACCCTGACCAGCGGCGGCGGTGACTCGGACACCGCGACGCCGCCCGGCAGCACGCCCACGTCCTCGGACGGCGCGACGCAGCCTTCGTCCCCGGCGCCGGGTTCGCCCTCCGCCGGCACGCCGCCCGCGTCGTCGGCGCCTCCGTCGAGCGCGCCCGCGAGTTCGGCGCCGCCTGCGAGCCAGCCAGGGCAGACGGGGCAGCCAGGCCAGCCCGGGCCGGGACAGCCCGGCGGTGATCAGCAGGCGTCGCACAAGTGGGTGACGGTGCGCGTCTACAACAACAGCACGATCCAGGGCCTCGCCGAGCAGGCCGCGAAGGACTTCCGCGCCTCCGGCTGGAACGTCTCCGAGGTCAAGGGCTACCCGGGCAGGCTCCCCGAGACCGTGGCGTACTACCGGCCGGGCACCGACGAGGAGGCGGCCGCGAAGGCGCTGGCGCTGGAGTTCGGTTTCCGCGCCGAGCCCAGGTTCAAGGAGATCGAAAACATCGGCCCGGGCGTGATCGTCATCCTCACCAAGGACTACAAGACCAACGACAAGGACGGCTCCTAGCCGATCCGTGAAAGGGCCCTCTCCCTCGCGAGGAAGAGGGCCCTTTCACGTACTTCAGACCTGGGTCTGCGCGTACGCCTCCAGCGCGGCGAGCTGAGCCGGGTCGAGCGACGGCCGCACGGCCTTGGCTGCCTTCGCCAGATGCTCGGCGGTGACCTCCTTGGCCTCCAGCGATTCGCGCATCGCGGTCAGCGCGGCCTCCCGGATCAGCGCCGCGCAGTCCGCCGCCGAATAACCGTCCAAAGTGGCCGCATAGGCCGCGAGGTCCACATCGGACGCGAGCGGCGTGTTCTTGGCGCTGGCGGCCAGGATCGCTTCGCGCGCGTGCGCGTCCGGCGGCGGGACGTAGACGCGGCGCTCCAGCCGTCCGGGCCGCAGGAGGGCCGGGTCGACCAGTTCCGGCCGGTTCGTCGCACCGAGGACGACGACCTCGCGCATCGGCTCGACACCGTCCAATTCGGTCAGCAGGGCCGCGACGACGCGGTCCGACACGCCGGAATCCGAGGACTGGCCGCGGCGCGGGGCGAGCGCGTCGATCTCGTCGAGGAAGATCAGCGACGGCGCGGCCTCGGCGGCGCGGCGGAACAGTTCCCGCACGGCGCGTTCGGACTCGCCGACCCATTTGTCCATCAGTTCGGCGCCCTTGACCGCGAAGACGTTCAGCGCGCCGGTGCCCGCGAGCGCGCGGACCAGGAATGTCTTGCCGCCGCCGGGCGGCCCGTACAGGAGCACGCCGCGCGGCGGATCGACGCCGAGGCGGGCGAACGAGTCCGGGTAGCGCAGCGGCCACAGCACCGCCTCGGTGAGCGACTGCTTGACGTCGGTCATGTTCCCGACGTCGTCCAGCGTCAGCCCGCCGGTCGCCAGGTTGTCCGAAGTGGACATCGAAATGGGACGTACGGTGGTCAGCGCGTCGAGCAGGTCCTGCTGGGAGATCCGGGGTTCGTCGGCTTCGCGTTGCCGCAGCGCGGCGCGGAGGGCGGCGTCGCGGCGGAGCGCGATGAGGTCCGCGGCCACGAAGCCGGGAGTGCGCTCGGCGATCGGGCCGACGTCGACGCCGGACTCCAGCGGGGCCTCGCGCAGAAGCACGCGCAGCAGTTCCGTTCGGGTCTTCGAGTCCGGGAGCGGCAGGCCGAGTTCGCGGTCGAGCAGGTCTGCGGCCCGCAGCCGCGGATCGGTGGACTCGGCCCGCCCGGTGGTGGCGACGACGGCGAAACCCTTGGTGCGCAAGGCTTTGCGCAGGTCGTCGAGGACGACCGTCGCGAGCGGCGGCGGCTGGGACGCGGGCAGCAGCGCGTCGATGTCGGTGATCAGCAGGACAGCGGGGTCTTCGTCGTGGGTGGCCTGCTCGATCGCCTCACGCAGGCGCGCCGCGGCGACGTTCGGTTCGAGGACGGCGATGTTCGGCGCCGCGAGCGACACCACCCGCACCTTCTCGGCCTGTGCCACGGCGCGGACCAGTGTCGCCTTCCCGACGCCTTCCGGCCCGGACAACAGGACCCCGAGATGCGCCGACGTCCCGAGTTTCGCCAGCAGCTCCGGGCGGTGGAAGGCCAGGTCGAACCATTCGGCGAGCTTGCGCGCGGCCGCTTCGGAGCCGGCGAGATCCGACAACGGCGGCACGGATTCCTCGGCCGCCTCGTCGATCCGCTCGTCTTCGACGATCTCGGCGTCGATGAAATCCTCGTATGGCGTGGCAGGAGTGCTGCGCACCAGCGTCGTCCCGGCGCGGGCCGGAGCGGCGGCGGGCGCGGGCTCACCGGTGCGGGCGCCGTCACGCCAGCTGACCACAGTGGACGGTCCGACGGCGACCGGCCCCGACGGCTCGGTGGCGGTGACGGTGAGCAGCTCGTTCGTCCACGTCATGCCGATGGCGCGGGACAGCTGGCCGCGGACCGCGGAGACGTCGGAACCCGGCGCGGGCGCGAGATCCTGGGGGAGCAGGGAAACGGCGTCGCCGACGGTCAGGACCTTGCCGATCAGGGCGAGCCGCAGGGTGTGCGGGGAGAGCGACACGCTCGCGATACGCGAACCCGCCACGGTGACCGTCTTCGCGGCCGATACCTCCGCCGGCGCGACGACGACCTCCGAGCCCTCGGTCACGCCGAGGTTCGACATCGTGACATCGTCGAGGAGGATCACCCCCGGGATCCCCTCCGCGTCCGACGGGGCGGCCAGCGCCGAGCTGACCCGCGCGCCGGTGACACGGACTGCGTCCCAGGCCATCAGGCCGAGTGCGTCGAGGACTTCGGGGTGCAGCCGGACGACGCCGCGGCGGGAGTCCAGGGCGGACGGGGTGTGCCGGACGGTCAGCGTGATCTGGGGTGCGCTCACCCCGCCACCCTATCCAGCCGCCGCGCGCTCAGCCGCCGCCGCGCGGTGAGGCGCCGAAGTACATGAAGGCCTCTTTCCTCGCGTCTAGCGCGAGGAAAGAGGCCTTCATGTACTCAAGCCGTCTGCCCCAAGTTGTCCACAGGGTCACCCACTTGTGGACAACTCCGGTCCCTGACCCCCGTTTCCCCAGGTCCCGTCGGACACCCCCGATACGCTGGGCGCGGGGCCGTCCCCCAGGGACGGGTGGGGGGCTGGGGTGGCGCGGGTCAGCGTTTCCGGAGGCCGATCCGGCGCCACGAGCGGCGACGCGGGCCTCGGCCGTTGTCGCGGTCCTTGTCGGTGCTGATGGTGCGCGGAGTACGCGCGACGTGCTGTTCGCCCCGCTGGAGCCGGACCCGCTGAGCGGCGCCGGCCACCACCCGGCGCAGCGGCGGGCGCAGGCCAAGACGGCGGCGGCTCGAGCGCCGCCGGATCGCGCGCCGTTCCCGCGGCGGCGCCATCCACGCCTCGGGATGGTTCGCCAGCCACCGTTGCCGGTACACCGAGTACGGGATGTGCGCCAGGTACAGCACCAGCGCGATCGCCAGCGCCACCAGCGGGAACTGGATGATAGCGGCGGCCAGCAGGCCCACCCCGACCAGCAGCGGCGCGATCGCCTTGGGCGGCGCCTTCACCGTCTTCAGCGACAGCGTCGGGATCCGGCTGATCAGCAACGCGGCGACGGCGATCGTCCACACCCACACCACGTACTGGTGCGACCACCAGCCCTGCCCGAACTGCAGTTCCAGGATCAGCGGCAGCATCGCCAGCAGACCACCGGCGGGCGCGGGCACCCCGACGAAGAACTCGCCCGCGTACGGCGGCTGCTCGGTGTCCTCGATCAGCGTGTTGAACCGCGCCAGCCGCAGGATCATGCAGACCGCGAAGATCAGCGAAGCGACCCAGCCGATCCGCTCGCCCTCCGCATGCCAGACGTACAGCACCAGCGCGGGCGCGACACCGAACGAGATCCCGTCGGACAGCGAGTCGAGCTCCTGCCCCATCTTCGACGTCGCGTCCAGCAGCCGCGCGATCCGGCCGTCGAGACTGTCGAGCACCGCGGCGATCCCGATCGACGCGATCGCCATCGGATAGTTGCCGATCAGCGCGAACTGCACCGACGACAGGCCGGCGCACAGGGCGAGCACCGTGATGGCGTTCGGCAGCAGCCGCACGCCGGGAGTGGTCACGCGGACCATGGATCAGCCTTCCGGGTGCGGCGCCGTGGGCAGCTCGGCGATCGGCGTCTCGCCGCCGATCGTGCGCTGGCCCTTCGAGACGAGAACCTTGCTGCCCGGCGGCAGGTACAGGTCGACTCGCGAGCCGAAGCGGATGATGCCGTACGTCGCGCCGACGCCGACCTTGTCACCCTCGCGGATCTCACAGAGGATGCGCCGGGCCACCAGCCCGGCGATCTGCACCACGACGAGCTCGTGGCCGTCTTCGGTGCGCATGAGCACGGAGTTGCGCTCGTTGTCCTCGCTCGCCTTGTCCAGGTCCGCGGACAGGAACTTCCCTGGCCGGTACGCGACCCGCTCGATCACGCCCGACGCCGGGACCCGCTGGACGTGCACGTCGAACACCGACAGGAACACGCTCACCCGCATCCGCGGTTCGGCGGGCAGGCCCAGCTCGGGCGGCGGCACGGCCTCCTCGATCAACGAGACCAGACCGTCCGCCGACGCGACCGCGAGGCCGGACTGGGCGGGCGGGACGCGCTTCGGCTCACGGAAGAACGCGGCCGTGGCGGCCGTCGCGAGCGCGCCGACGACACCCAGGCGCTTGGAGAACCTCCGCAGCACCAGCGTCGCGGCGAGGCCGCCGAACACGAACGGCCTGCCGGCCGGGTGCATCGGCGGGACGGTCTCGCGGGCGAGCTTCACGGCGTGCGCGAGGGGGTTACCAGTGGCTTCCGGCCGGTTGCCGCTCATTGGTCGGGTTCACCGCAGTTCGTGTCGGGGGGTCGGGACAGGAAGAGCCACCACGCTACCGCCCTGTCCGGAGACGAGCCGTGGCCTCCCCCGGAAGGGTTTCCCCGGGCCGGGTGGGAGGGGCCACATCCCGGTAACGGAAGGTGGAAATACGCGATAACTCTAGGTAGTTGATGCCGATAGCCGACCTTGAGGACCCGCGAATGCCCGCCAGTCCGGACCCCGCAGGCGAGCGACTCGCCGAGCTGTTCCGCGCCTGGAAGAGGGACATTTCGGCGGCGCCGATGCCTCCGCTCATCGATCCCGTCCGCGCCGCCTCGGTCATCGCCGAGGCACGCGCGTCCGGTCGCATATGCCCCCCGACGGCACATGCGACCGGACGCGGCCAATGGAACTGAGCGAAACTCCCACTTTAGTTCGCCGGACGCCCGTGATCACCGGTCGCGAGAAAACCGTTACCAACGGTCACTCCATCGGTCATCGGCGAGAGGAATCGCTCCGCCCGGAACCGCGCACCAGCCGCAGCAGGGCGAGCAGCACGATCGAACCGAGGATGGCGACGCCGAAGCTGGGGAAGTCGAACTCGAAGGTCCGCTCGGTGCCGGTGGCGAGGCGGTAGACGAAGCCGCCGAGCGCCGCGCCCAGTACGCCGATCAGGATGCTGAACAGGCAGCCACCCCGCCGGTCCGGTCCGCCGACCACGACATTGGCCAGCCACCCGGCGATGGCGCCGAACACGATCCACGAGAAGAAACCCATGCCATCGAGGTTACGTGGACTGCCCGAGGTGGCCCCGGTGGCGCCGCCCGCCCGCGGTGGTCGTGGGGGGGGGGTTGTGTTTTCCCCCCAACCCCCCCCCCCCACCCCCCCCCCCCCCACCCCCCCCAAACCCAAAATTCTCCCTTCCAAAAAACACCTTTTAAATACCTTTTTTCGTCCCTGTCG
>NZ_JBWKEB010000019.1:89744-107365 GCF_056435665.1 Amycolatopsis sp. NPDC043887 | reverse complement strand
CAGTCCCATCGAGGTTACGTGGACTCCCCGAGTTGCCCCCGGGGGCGCCCCCCCCCCCTGTTGGTGGGGGGTGGCGGTTTGTTTTCCACCCCGACTCCCCCCCCACGACCACCCTGACCCAGGTCCCACTGAACCCGCAATTACTCTTGTACAAGAAGCCTTGTGCAACTACTGTTGTGCGTCATGGCCGACCATGAGGTACATGAAGTCCACGATTCGAAGGTGCTCGCCGCGATGTCGCATCCGCTGCGGCGCCGCCTGCTCGACGTCCTCCGCCTCGACGGCCCGTGCACGGCGTCCGTGCTCGCCGAGCGGACCGGGCAAGCGGTCGGGAACGTCAGCCACCACCTGAAGGTGCTGGCCGCCAGCGATCTGGTCGAGGAGGCGCCGGAACTCGCCCGCGACCGCCGTGAGCGCTGGTGGCGCCGCGTCGGCTACGCGGTTTCCTGGTCGCCCTCGGACTTCCCCGACGACCCGGTCGCGGCCGCCGCCGAATCCCTTGCCCTCGAACGCCAGGTTTCCATGGCGCGCCAATGGTTCGCCGAACGCGAGACCTACCCGGAGGAGTGGCATCGCGCCGCCTTCGCCACCGACAGCTGGGCGAAGATGTCGGTCGCCGAACTGGCCGAACTCGAACAGAAGGTCCACGAGCTGATCAAGTCCTACAGCGACCGCGAGATCCCGGACGACGGCCAGGAACGCCGTCCCGTCTTCATCGCCACCCGCGCCGTCCCGGCCCGCCCGTGACCACCCGCGAACGCGGCGGATTGCTGCGCTCCAGGGATTTCCGCCTCCTGTGGACGGGTGAGACGACCAGTGTGCTCGGTAGTTCCATCGCCGTCGTCGCGCTGCCGCTCGTCGCGGTGGTCACCCTGCAGGCGAGCACGTTCGCGGTCGGGCTGCTGACCGCGGCCGCCTGGCTGCCGTGGCTGCTGATCGGCCTGCCCGCCGGCGCCTGGGTCGACAGACGGCCGAAGCGCCCCGTCATGCTGGTGTGCAACGGCATCTCGATGCTGGTGTTCCTGAGCGTCCCGGTCGCCGCCTGGTTCGGCCTGCTCACGATGACTCAGCTGATCGTCGTCGCCTTGGCGGGCGGCGTCGCGAAGGTGTTCTTCAACGTCGCGTACCGCGCGTACTTGCCTTCGCTGGTCGAGAAGGACCAACTCCAGGAAGCCAACGAAAAGCTGCAGGGCAGCGAATCCGCCGCGCAGATCGGCGGCCCCGGGCTGGCCGGTCTGCTGGCGCAGGGGTTCGGCGCCGTCGCGGGAGTGCTCGCCGACGCCATCAGCTTCGGGATCTCCGCACTGTGCCTGCGATCCATCCGCCATCGAGAGCCCGCACGTCCGGCGAAGACGCGTTCACGGCTGCGGGACGAGATCCGCGACGGCCTCGCCTTCGTCGTCCGAGACCCGTATTTGCGTGTCCTGGCGGTCTTCGGCGCGATCTCGAACGTCGCGCTCATGGGCTACCAGTCGATCGAGGTCGTCTTCCTCGTCCGCGACCTCGGCGTGGGAGCGGGCGCCGCCGGGCTCGTGCTCGCGCTCGTCGGCGCGGGCGGCGTCATCGGCGCCGCGCTGTCGGGCAAACTCGCCGCGCGGATCGGCACCGCCCGTGCCTTCGTGCTCTGCGAGGCCTTCGGGGCGCTGATGATGCTGCTCGGTCCGCTCGCGAACGGCGGCTGGGGGCTCGCCTTCTTCGTCGCCGCGGGGTTCTCGCTCAGCGCCGGGGTCGTCGGTTCGAACGTCCTCAACGCCACTTTCAAACAGCGGTATGTCCCGGCGGCGATGTTCGGCCGGGTCACCGCGAGCATGTCCGTGCTCAGCTTCGGGGCGATCGCGCTCGGCGGCCTGCTCGGCGGTGTCCTCGGCGAGACCGCCGGCGTCCGGCAGACGCTGGGCCTGATGGCCGGGCTCGAGGTCGTCGCCGTCTTCGCCCTGCTGTTCACGCCGATCGGCCGATGCCGCGACTTCCCGACGGATCGCCGTTAGCGGGCTTCAGAGCAGCAGGACGTCCACCTCGTCGCCCTGCTCGACCGAGTCCACGTCCTCCGGCAGCACGATCAGGCAGTTCGCCTGCGTGAACGACGCCAGCAGATGCGAGCCAGGCCCGCCGCGCGGGCCGACGATCCCGGTGACCTCGCCTTCGGAATGCGTGTAGAAGCCCCGCCGGAACTGGCGCCGTCCGGCGGGGGAGGTCATCGTCTCGGTCAGCCGGGCCCGCACCTGCTGCCGGTCGACGCCCGCGTGCCCCATCGCCGCGAGCAGCGCCGGCCGCAGGAACGCTTCGAAGGAGACCAGCACGCTCACCGGATTGCCCGGCAGCGTCACCACCGGCACGCCGTTCCAGCGCCCGCAGCCCTGCGGCCCGCCCGGCTGCATCGCGACCTTCCGGAACTCCACGCCCTGCCCGGTCAGCGCGTCCTTCACCACTTCGTACGCGCCCGCGCTGACCCCGCCCGAGGTCACCAGCAGATCCGCGTCCGCCAGCCGCGGCTCGATCGCCGAACGGAACTCGTCCACGTCGTCGGCCACACTGCGCACGACCTCGGCCTCGCAGCCGAGCGCGCGGATCGCCGACGCCAGCATGATGCTGTTCGACTCGTAGATCTGCCCGTGCCGCAAGGGTTCCGGCGCGTCGACGAGTTCGGTCCCGGTGGACACGACGAGCACCTTCACCGGCCTGAACACGGGAACCTCGGCGAGCCCGACGGCCGCCGCGAGGCCCAGTTGCGCCGGGCCGAGCACGGTCCCGGCCGGAAGCGCCACCGTGCCCTCGACGACGTCTTCGCCCCGGCGCCGGATATGCGCGCCCGGGACGGCTGTCCGGAGAATCCGGACGTCCGTCACACCGCCGTCCGTGTGCTCCACCATCACGACCGTGTCGGCGCCGGGCGGCAACGGGGCGCCGGTCATGATCCGGTGCGCGGTGCCCGGCTCCAGCTTCGTGATGTCGACCCGGCCGGCGGGGATGTCCTCGGCGACCGGCAGCGTCACCGGCGCTTCCGCGACGTCTTCGGCGCGGACGGCGTAACCGTCCATCGCCGAGTTGTCGAAAGGCGGCAGCGAAACCCCCGCGCGCACGTCCTCGGCGAGGACGAGCCCCGCGGCGGCGGCGAGCGGAAGGCGGATGACAGGGGCGTTTCCGAGCAGGCCGGTGACGGTCTCACGGTGGGCGTCGACGGAGATCACCGGACCATCCTCCTCGGTCGGGGTTCGCATGCAAGACTCTGCGCGTCACAACCACCACCGGGGAGAAGAAGACATGCAGGTTCAGATCCGTCACCAGCCCTCGTTCGCGGTGGCGAGGCTCATGCTCGCCCCGGGTGAGCCGGCGCAGGTCGAGTCGGGCGCGATGATGGCGACGAGCTATGGCGTGCAGGTCCAGTCCCAGGCACAGGGCGGCATCATGAAGGGCCTCGGCCGCGCCTTCCTCTCCGGCGAGTCGTTCTTCATCTCCACCTACACCGCCCCGCAGAACGGCGGCTGGGTCGACGTCGCCGCGAACCTGCCGGGCGACATGCAGATCATCAACCTCGACGGCCGCACCGGCTGGTGCGTCACCCGCGGCTCGTGGCTCGCGTCGTCGCACGGCGTGCAGACCGAGACCAAATGGGGCGGGCTCAAGAACCTCGTCGGCGGCGAGGGCGGGTTCCTCACGCACGCGACCGGGCAGGGCCCGCTGGTCGTGGCCTGCTACGGCGCACTGGAGACGGTGACCCTGCAGCAGGGCGAGGTGATCACCATCGACACCGGGCACGTCGTCGCGTTCGCCGACACCCTGCAGTACCAGATCCGCAAGGTCGCCACCGGCGTCATCCAGTCGATGAAGAGCGGTGAAGGCCTCGTCTTCGACTTCGCCGGGCCCGGCCAGCTGCTCACCCAGACCCGCAACCCGTCGGCGCTGTCCGCCTGGGTGATCGCCCAGGTCCCCTCCCGCTGAGCGCATGCGGGTCCAGACGAGGCACACCCCGAACTTCGGGGTCGCACGAGTGCTGCTGTCCTCCGGCGAGGCCGTCCAGGCCGCCGGGGACACCATGCTGGCCAGCAGTTTCGGCATCACCGAAACCGTTCCCTCCCGCGGTGGTTCGCGGGCGGGAAAGGGCGCGCCGTCGGTGTTCAACGCGCCGGAGGGCGGCGGTTGGATCGACTTCGCGCCGCTGGCCGCAGGTGACGTCTACCCGCTGGAATTCACCGGCGGGGCGGGCTGGTGCGTGAGCCGGGACGCGATCCTCGCCCGGCCGGCGACCGTCCGGCACGATCCGGGCTGGGCGCCGCTGCAGACGCTCTTCGGGGCCGACTCCGGCTTCCTGGAGCACTACAGCGGAACCGGGCCGCTCGTTCTGGCCGCGCAGGGCCCGGTCGACGCCTTCGAACTCGCGGCGGGCGAACTGGTCACCGTCCGGCCGGACTTCCTGCTGGCCTACCCGGACACCGTGCAGTGCCGTCTCCGCGCGGTCGACCAGTCCGGCCCGCAGTCGGTCCGCACCGGCGAAGGGCTCGCACTGGACTTCGCGGGACCGGGACGCGTCCTCGTGCAAGCGCGCAATAGGCGGCTTTCCCGCGGATGACCTTCGGACGAATTGAGCATTGCCGACGCCGGTAATTCGGGTAGCGTGAACTGCACTCGAAACCGCCGGCCGGGGCAGAGAAGGCCGACGGATCCAGTGCTGAGGGAGTGCGCCGTGGCAGTCGGCACCGTCAAGTGGTTCAACTCGGAAAAGGGCTACGGATTCATCGAATCCACCGAAGGGCCCGATGTCTTCGTCCACTACTCGGCCATTCAGGCCGACGGATTCCGGACGCTCGACGAGGGTGATCGCGTGGAATTCGAAGTCCAGTCCGGGCGTGACGGGCGGAGTCAAGCGGCGGACGTACGCAAGGTCTAGCGGAGACTTCGGGCGAACCCCCGGCGGCCTCGGGAACTGGCGCGTTAGGCTGCGCTGCGTGACAGGCGATGAGTCGGGGGACCTGACCGGTCGCCGGCTGGGCAACTACCGCATCGACGGGGTGCTCGGCAAGGGCGGCATGAGCGTGACCTACAAGGCCACGGACGTGCGGCTCGGACGCAAGGTGGCACTGAAGGTCATCGGTGATCACCTCGGGGCCGACGCCGAGTTCCGCGAACGCTTCGTTGACGAGGCGCGGAACACGTCCGCGATCGACCATGCCAACGTCGTGCCCTTGTACGACTTCGGCGAGCTCGAAGGCATGCTCTACATCGCCATGCGGATGGTCGACGGCGGCGACCTCGCCGGCCTGATCTCCGGCGGCCCGATCGCGCCCGCCCGCGCGCTGACCATGCTCGACCAGGTCGCCGACGCGCTCGACACCCTGCACAACCGGGGTCTCGTGCACCTCGACGTCAAACCGGCGAACGTCCTGGTCACCAGCAAGGAGACCTCGCGCGAGCACGTCTACGTCGCCGACTTCGGCCTGACCCGCCGCGGCGCCACCGGGCACCGGACTCGCGGCGGCGACTTCCTCGGCTCGCCGACGTACGCGGCCCCCGAGCACCTGCGCGGCGAGCCGCTCGACGGCCGCACCGACCAGTACGCGCTCACCTGCGTCCTCTACGCCTGCCTGACCGGCAGCCCGCCGTTCAAGGGCGACGTGCAGACGGTCATCAAGGGGCACCTGAACGGCGAGCCCCCGGCCATCTCGCGGATCGTCGGCCTGCCCGCGGGGATCGACGAGGTCGTCCGGAAGGGAATGGCGAAGAATCCCGCCGAGCGCTACCCCAACTGTGTTGAGATGATCGCGGCCGCCAGGCGCGCGCTCGGCCCGCTCGCGACTTCGAACGAGCCTCCCGGCCCGCCCGGGGCCGCGGCGCCGGTCCAGCAGACCGCGCCGCAGCAGGCGCCACGGCAGAACACGCCGCCACAGGGAGAGGGGGGCCCCGTGCACCCGTACGGAGGACAGCAGCCCGGCTACGGCCAGCAGGGACCGGGACCGCAGGGTCCCCCGCCGCAAGGCCCGCCCCAGCAGGGCCCGCCGCCCGGTTACGGCCCCCCGCCGCAGCAAGGCGGCTTCCAGCAGGGCGGGTACCAGCAGGGACCGCCCCCGGGTTACGGCCCCCCGCCGCAGCAGCAGGGCGGGTTCCAGCAGGGTGGCTTCCAGCAGGGGCCGCCGCCCGGTTACGGCCCCCCGCCGCAGCAGCAGGGCGGTTTCCAGCAGCAGCCCAAGAAGAGCGGCGGCGCCAAGTGGATCTGGATCATCGTCGGCGCCCTAGTGGTCGCGGGCGCGATCGTCGCCGCGATCTTCGTCTTCGGTGATTCGAGCGGCGGCAACGGCCCGCAGACCACCGCGCCGAACATCCCGGTCGGCCCCGGCGGCTCGCAGTCGCAGGCTCCCGGATCGTCGCTCAAGCCGCCGCCGTCGTCGATCTCCATCAAGCCGAGCACCTGATACCACCGCGCTGACCTGCGGTTCTTGCACTCTCCCCTGGAGAGTGCTAAACACGACATTGGCACTCGACGCCGTCGAGTGCCAGGCAGGGCGGTCACCAGACCGCTCGCCTGAAGGTCGGGACGGTGAGGCCGCACCCTTGATCGGGTGGGTCGTCCGTCGCGGGCACCGAGCCTGGCCGAGGAAGAGTCCTGCCGCCGCGCTGTAGTAGGCGTGCGGCGGCGCCCAATACCGGAGGACCACACCGCAATGGCCAAACTGATCGCGTTCGACGAGGACGCCCGCCGCGGTCTTGAGCGCGGCTTGAACACCCTCGCCGAAGCCGTCAAGGTGACCCTCGGCCCGCGGGGCCGGAACGTCGTGCTCGAAAAGAAGTGGGGCGCGCCGACGATCACCAACGACGGTGTCTCCATCGCCAAGGAGATCGAGCTCGAGGACCCGTGGGAGAAGATCGGGGCCGAGCTCGTCAAGGAAGTTGCCAAGAAGACCGACGACGTCGCGGGTGACGGCACCACCACCGCCACCGTGCTCGCCCAGGCTCTCGTCCGCGAGGGTCTGCGCAACGTCGCCGCCGGGGCCGACCCCATCAGCCTGAAGCGCGGCATCGAGGCGGCCGTCGAGGCCATCACCGAGCAGCTGCACAAGGCCGCCGTCCAGATCGAGACCAAGGAGCAGATCGCCGCCACCGCGTCGATCTCCGCCGCGGACCGCACCATCGGTGAGCTCATCGCCGAGGCGCTGGACAAGGTCGGCAAGGAAGGTGTCGTCACCGTCGAGGAGAGCAACACCTTCGGGCTCGAGCTCGAGCTCACCGAGGGTATGCGCTTCGACAAGGGCTACATCTCCGGTTACTTCGTGACCGACCCGGAGCGTCAGGAAGCCGAGCTCGAGGACCCGTACGTCCTCCTCTTCGGCTCCAAGATCTCCACCGTCAAGGACGTCCTGCCGCTGCTGGAGAAGGTCATCCAGTCCGGCAAGCCGCTGCTGATCATCGCCGAGGACGTCGAGGGCGAGGCCCTGGCCACCCTCATCGTCAACAAGATGCGCGGCACCTTCAAGTCCGTCGCCGTCAAGGCCCCGGGCTTCGGTGACCGCCGCAAGGCGATCCTGCAGGACATCGCGATCCTGACCGGTGGCCAGGTCATCTCCGAGGACGTCGGCCTCAAGCTGGAGAACGCGGACCTTTCCCTGCTGGGCAAGGCGCGCAAGGCCGTCATCACCAAGGACGAGACCACCATCGTCGAGGGTGCGGGCGACGCCGACCAGATCCAGGGTCGCGTCAACCAGATCCGCGCCGAGATCGACAACTCGGACTCGGACTACGACCGCGAGAAGCTCCAGGAGCGTCTGGCGAAGCTGGCCGGCGGCGTGGCCGTCATCAAGGCCGGTGCCGCCACCGAGGTCGAGCTGAAGGAGCGCAAGCACCGCATCGAGGACGCGGTGCGCAACGCCAAGGCCGCCGTCGAAGAGGGCATCGTCGCCGGTGGTGGCGTCGCTCTCATCCAGGCCGCCGAGGCCGCCTTCGCCGGTCTGAAGCTCGAGGGCGACGAGGCCACTGGTGCCAACATCGTCAAGGTCGCCGTCGAGGCGCCGCTCAAGCAGATCGCGATCAACGCCGGCCTCGAGGGCGGCGTCGTGGCGGAGAAGGTCAAGTCCCTCCCGCAGGGTCACGGCCTCAACGCCGCCACCGGTGTCTACGAGGACCTGCTCGCCGCCGGCGTGCCGGACCCCACGAAGGTCACCCGCTCCGCGCTGCAGAACGCCGCTTCCATCGCGGCGCTGTTCCTGACCACCGAAGCCGTCGTGGCGGACAAGCCGGAGAAGGCCTCGGCCGCTCCCGCCGACCCGTCCGGTGGCATGGGCGGCATGGACTTCTGAGTTCGAGCCTGTAGCACCACCGGAAAGCCCGGACGCGCCTCGCGCGTCCGGGCTTTTCCGTGTCCGGAGCCGGGACTCGCGTGATTGGACCCGGAACTCGCGTGCTTGGGGGCGGAACTCTCCATCCGGGCGTCATCCGGCTCCAAGCACGCGTGTTCCGCCTCTGGACACGCGTGTTCCGGCTTCAATCACGCGAGTTACGGTGAAAGGCCCGGGCATCCCCATGCCCGGGCCTCCCCTTGTCCCCCTGCCCCTCGGACGCCGTGCCCCCTGCGCGCGGCGTCCGCCCCGTCAGGATTCGCCCGGCTGTTCCGGAGTCAGGAGCCATGCGGCGGCGTAGAGCGGGATCGCGAATCCGGCGGTGAAGAAGACGCCTGCCACGAGGGCGATGCGCAGGATCGCGGCGTCGACGCCGAGGTAGGCGGCCCAGCCGCCGGCGACGCCCGCGAGCATCTTGTCGGTGCGGCTGCGGTAGAGCTTCTTGGTGGCCTGGGGGGTGTACACGCTGTTGGTCATGGGTCAATGTTCGCTCCGGAACGGCCCCCGGCACATCGGGGAACGGCCCCGAGCCGACCCTGGAATCCGACCCTGAGGGGCCGGAAACCGGGTGCGCCTCGGAGTCCAGGGTGTGGAAAATGCCTTGATGACGATCAAGGCGAAAGTACTCACGTTCGGGGTCGCGGTGCTGACCGTGCTGGGAATCGGCACGGCCAGTGCCGCGCCCGAAGGTCATGGCGCGCGGAGCAGGCTCGACGTCGTCCAGGCTCGCGGCGAGATCCGCGTGTGTTCGACGGGCGACTATCGCCCGTTCACCTATCGCGACGCGGCGGGCGCGTGGAGCGGGATCGACATCGGCCTCGCGGGTGACCTCGCGAAGCGGCTCGGTGTCCGGCTCCAACTGGTCCAGACCACATGGAAGGCGATCGCCGACGACGTCGGGCGGAAATGCGATCTGGCGATGGGCGGGGTGTCGGTGACCTTGGACCGCGCGAAGAAGGGTTTCTACAGCGTTCCCTATCTCCGTGACGGCAAGACCCCGATCACCTTGTGCGAGAATGAAAAGCGGTTCCAGACCCTGGAGCAGATCGACCAGCCGGGCGTCCGGGCGATCGTGAATCCGGGCGGTACCAACGAACAGTTCGCGGACGCCAACCTCAAGCGCGCGACCATCGTGCGGCATCCGGACAACAACACGATCTTCGCCGAGATCCTGGCGGGCCGGGCGGATCTGATGATCACCGACGCGACCGAAACCCGTTGGCAGGCAAAGCGGAATCCGCGCCTGTGCGCGGTGCATCCCGACGAGCCGTTCACTTTCTCGGAGAAGGCGTACCTGATGCCGCGCGACGTCGTGTTCAAGGAATGGACCGACCAGTGGCTGCGTCTCGCGCTGAACGACGGCACCTACGCGCGGATCGCGAAACCCTGGCTCGGCTGAAATCGGTTTGAACCACTTCCGTTACCCGGCCGTATCCCTGGTTGTGGGTGAGGAGGAACCAGACCGGAGGAAGCACCGATGATGAACAGTGCCGGGAAACACCGCAAGCGTGCGACGATCGGCATCGCGTCCGTTCTCGGCGTGGCCGCCATCGCCGCGGCGATGTTCGCGATCAGCACTCCGGACGGGCAGGCCGCGGAAAGCTGCCAGGGACTGGACAGCGCCCTCCGGAACAACCTGAACTTCATCGCCGGCCAGCAGGCGGATCCGGACGCGCAGTCCGAGGCGCGGATCGCGAACCGGCAGGCCGTCGTCGACCTCATCCAGCAGCGCCGCGAAGCCGCGGGATGCACCGAGGACGTCCAGGCCGACGGCGCGAAGCAGGAACAGGTCGTCGATCAGGAAGCAGAGGTGGCCGGGGAAGGCGAAGTCGTCTGCCAGGGCTCCACGGTGACGCTGTCCGGCGAGGGCGGCGCGCCCGCGGCGTCCAGCAGCCAGTTCCCGGCGGGCACCAAGCTGAAGGTGACGAACCTGGACAACGACAAGTCCACGACCGTCGAGGTCACCGGCGTTTCCGGTAGTTGCGCGCTGCTGAACAACGCGGCCTTCGAGCAGGTCCGCGAACCCGGGAAGTTCCTGATCCGCCGGGCCACCATCGAGCGGGTCGGCTGAGACACCCGCACCGGGGCGGGGAAGACGCGGACGGTCCCGGTGCGGAGGCGGCACGAGTCCTCCTGGTCCCCTCGGCCAGGAGGGCTCGTGGTCGTTTGTATCTCGCTTGTACGCCCTTTCGGGACGCTTCTCGCGAAACGCCGAGAAAGGACATCCGATGAGATTCAGACGAGTGGTCACGGCGGCCGCCACCGCCTTGCTGGGCATGGCCGGGCTGGCGATCACCGCGACGTCGGCCGAGGCCGCCGTCGGGCCGCGGCCCAACTTCCAGCTCCCGTTCCCCTGCAACCAGGTGTGGAACGGCGACAACGACAACAGCAGCGCGCACCGGGCCTACGAGATCGACTTCAACCGCGGCAGCTCCGCGGGGGCGGACCTCGGCGACACCGTGGTCGCGGCGGCGGCGGGCAAGGTCGTCATCTCGGCGCACCAGGGTTCGGACAACGGGTTCGGCAACCTGGTGAAGATCGACCACGGTGAGGGGTGGTCGACCTACTACGCGCACCTGAAGGTCCGCTCGGTCGCGCTCAACGCGCAGGTCGCGCAGGGGCAGAAGATCGGCGAGGTCGGCAACACCTCCAAGCCGGGCAACAACATCAGCCCGCACCTGCACTACGAGGTCCGTACCAACGACTCGTCGTGGCCGAGCAACATCAAGCCCGCGTACTTCAACGGCGTGAAGTTCGGCTACCCCAACGCCAACGTGACCTCGAAGAACACCTGCAGCGGTGGCGGGAATCCCAACCCGTACGACGCCGTCGAGGTGTGCGGCGACGGCTACAAGGTGATCAACTCGCGGGCGCTCGGCAGCGCCGCGACCGCATACCTGCTGTACAACGCCACGAACAAGAACAACTGCGTCACCACCATCAAGTCCACCTCGGTCGGCACGGGCAGCGCGGTTTCGGCCTTCCTCGAAGTCCAGGGTTCGGCGAGGAAGACCGACTCCGGCAGCTTCGAGTACTACGCGGGCCCCGTGAGTGCGGCCGCCGGCGCGAAGTGCGTCCGGTGGGGCGGCTCGGCGGGTTCCACCAGCTACGAATCGCCTTTCGAGCACTGCGGCTGATCTTCTCCCGAACGCCATGAAAGGTCCCTTCCTTGCAAATTTCGCTAGGAAGGGACCTTTCATGGCATCGGGAGGTGGGTGCGGACGCGGGTGAGGCGGGCTTCCCAGGCCGCCCGGACATCCGGGGCGGCGGCGTGGGCAGCGAACAGGTCGGGAACGGGAGCCTGAAGCGGCACCGGCAGCCGACCGTCCACAGGGGACAGTGAGTCGCCGCAGACATCTCCCGTCAGCAAGGACATCGTGCCCAGTCCGCAGGCGAAGTCCAAAGTGGGCAGTGCGCCCGCGAGCGCCAGCCCGGCGGCGAGACCGACGCTCGTCTCGACGGCGGACGACACCACGCAGGGCAGCCCGCACGCTTCGGCGACCTCCAGCGCGCGCCGGACCCCGCCCAGCGGCGCGACCTTCAGCACGGCGAGGTCGGCCGCTCCCGCCACGGCCACCTTGAGCGGGTCCTCGGCCCGGCGGATGGATTCGTCCGCGGCGATCCGCACGCCGACCCGGCGCCGGACGTCCGCGAGCTCCTCGATCGACGGGCACGGCTGCTCGACGTATTCGAGTCCGCCCGCCGCGCGGTCGAGTTCACCGATGGCCTTGACCGCGGTGTCCACGTCCCAGGCCATGTTCGCGTCGACGCGGAGCGCTCCCCGCGGGCCCAGCGCGGACCGCACCGCCTCCACCCGGGCGCAGTCCTCGGCGAGGCTCACCCGCGGGTCGGCGACCTTCACCTTCGCCGTGCGGCAGCCCGACGCGGACACGAGTTCGTACGCCTTGTCCGGGGACACCACCGGGACGGTCGCGTTCACCTCGACGCTCTCCCGCACCGGCGACGGCCAGCCTCGGTCGCTCGCCTCCAGCGCGGACGCCAGCCACGGCGCGCTCTCGACGTCGGAGTAGTCGGAGAACGGGCAGAATTCGCCCCAGCCGGCTTCGCCGCGGATCAGCAGTCCTTCACGGACGGTGATGCCGCGGAACCGCGTGCGCAGGGGGATCGCGTAGACGTCCATCGGCACCGATCATGCCACCGCGGGAATCACGTGCCGTTTGTCCCGGTTCCGGACAGAATGAGCGACGTGGCACTCGACTTTCGCGTGCTGGGGCCCACGGAGGTCACGGCGGACGGGCTGCCGGTGCCCTTGGGCGGCAGCAGGCCGCTCATCGTGCTGGCAGGCCTGTTGCTGCGCGCGAACACGGTGGTGCCGGTCGAGGAACTGGGCCGCTGGCTGTGGCCGGACGACCGGCGGCGGTCCAAAGGAGCACTGCAGACCTACATCCTGCGGGTCCGGCGCGCGCTCGGCGACGACGTCACCATCCGCACCGAACGCGGCGGCTACCTGCTCGAACTCGACGAGAAGCTGCTCGACCTCGCCCGGTTCCGGTCACTCGCCGCGGCCGGAACCGAGGCCGCGCGGAACGGTGACCTGCGCGGCGCCGCGGATCGTTTCGCCGCCGCGCTGGCCGAATGGCGTGGCCCGGCGTTGCAGAACGTCCACTCCGAAGCGCTGCTTCGGGACGAAGCCGACCAGTTGGGCGAAGAGCGGTTGCGCGTGCGCGAGCAGTGGGCCGACGCGCTCATCGCCATCGGCGATCACGTCACCGTCGTTCCCGAGCTGACCAGGTTGTGCCGCGAGAACCCGCTGCGCGAGCGGCTGCACGAACAGCTGATGATCGCGCTCTACCGCTCCGGCAGACAGGCCGAGGCGCTGAACGTCTACCGCCGGATCGGCGCGGTACTGGCCGAAGAACTCGGCCTCGACCCGGGCGCGTCGCTGCAGCGGGCGCACCAGGCCATCCTGACCGGCGAAGAGTCCGTCGAGACCACATTGGACTCCGAACTGACGCGGTACCGGCTCGGCGCCGAGCCGTTGATCCCGCGGCAGCTCCCCGCCGATCTCCGGGTGTTCTCCGGCCGCCAACGTGACCTCAAGGCGCTGCACGGCCTCGTCCCGGAGGCGCTGGACACCGAACGCTCGACGTCCATCGCGTCGATCGAGGGGATGGGCGGCATCGGCAAGACGACGCTCGCCGTCCATTTCGCGCACGAGGTCGGAGACCGCTTCCCCGGTGGGCAGGTGTACCTCAACCTGCGCGGCTACGGCCCCGGTGAGCCGGTCGAAGCCGCCGCCGCGCTCGAAACCATGCTCGTCTCCGTCGGTGTCCCCGCCGACCGGATCCCCTCCGACGTGGACGGGCGCGCGGCCACCTGGCGTACCTACAGCGCCGGCCGCCGGATGCTGATCCTGCTCGACAACGCGGGGAGCACCGAGCAGATCCGGCCGTTGCTGCCCGGCCCCGGCTGCCTGGTGCTGGTGACCAGCCGATGGCAGTTGCAGGCGCTCGTGGCGACCCACGGCGCGCGGCGCGTCGCGCTGGAGGAACTGCCGGACGAGGACGCGATCGCCCTCCTCGCGTCGACGATCGGGCTGGACCGGGTCGCCGAAGACCCCGAGGCCACCGAACGGTTCGTCCGGTACTGCGGCGGGCTGCCGCTGGCCATCCGGATCCTCGCGGTGCGGGCGGCGCAGTTCCCGGACCTCGGGTTGCGGGAGTTCGTCCGGCTGCTGGAAGCCGAACAGGACCGGCTGGGCTCGTTCGACCTCGCCGACGGCGACGAGACGAACATCCGGGCCGTCTTCTCGTACTCGTACCGCGCGCTCGACGAACGGGCCGCGCGGCTGCTGCGGCTGCTCGGCCTGCCCACCGGCGGCGACTTCAGCGTGCCCGCGGCCGCGGCGGTGGCCGGGGTCGACATCGTCGAAGCGCACGAGGATCTGGCGAAACTCGCGTCCGCGCACCTGATCGCGCGGTCCAGGCCCGGCCGGTACCAGTTCCACGACCTGATCCGCGCGTACGCGGCCGAGCTCTCGGCGAAGATCGACGGGCCCGAAGCGCGGACGGCGGTGCTGGACAGGCTGGTCCACGCATCCCTCGCTTCGGCGTTGAACGCTTCGAGGCTCCTGCGTCCGGAACGGCATTACCGGCTCGTCGAACCGGAGCGGTTCGACGGCGCCGGGCTGAGGTTCGGGCACTACGAGCAGGCGCTCGACTGGTTCGACGAGGAGGCGGGGAACCTCATCGCCGCGGTGAACGTCGCGTACCGGGAGCGGCGATACCGGGAGTGCTGGCAGCTGGCGTGGTTGCTGCAGTCGTACTTCATCGTGCGGGCGCGGCTGGAGGACTGGCGTTCGGTGTTCGGCGTGGCGCTCCGCGCCGCCCGCGACCTGGGGGACCGCTCCGGCGAGGCCGCCATCCTCAGCGGGCTCGGCGTGGCCTGCGGGGTCGCCCGCCAATACGACGACAGCATCGCCTACCTGAAGCAGGTCGTCGAACTGCAACGGCAGGTCGGGGACCGGCAAGGGGAGGCGCGGGCCCTCTACAACCTCACGCTGGCCAGCCAAGACCCGGAGACCGGGTGGGAATACGGGACGCGCGCGTTGCGGCTCATCCGGGAGAGCAACGTCGGTGCCGGCATGGAGGCCAGCGCGCTGCAGGCGCTCGGCGACATCTGTACCCAGGCCGGCCGCTTCGAACAGGCACTCGACTTCGCCGATCAGGCCTTGGCGCTGGAGGCGCACGCGCTCCCCGACGAAGCCCGCTTCACCCTGCACACCAAGGGGACCGCCCTGGTCGGGCTCGGCCGCGGCGACGAGGGCATCGCCTGCATGCGGCGCGCCGTCGAGATGTTCTTCGCCCACGGCGAGCTCTACGAGGCGGCCGACGTGCTGGCCCAGCTCGGCGGAATCCATCTGCGGCTCGGTGATCCCTCGTCGGCGCGGGAGTGCTGGCTGCGTTCGGTCCGGGTGCTGACCGAGCTCGCGCATCCCGACGCCGAGGACGTCCGGACGAAGCTGGCCTCGCTCGTGGGCGAAACGGCCAAGGCGGAGTGAGGCACGGGCGTCCGGCGTGCCGACCCCCAGCCGCAGCACGCGAGTACGCCCGTGCCCGCACACGTCACCTAACAGGACACCGCTCACTGCGCGCTGACTGTGCAGCGTGCGCGGGTCAAGCCAGCAGTTTCGCGAGGGTGATCGCGTTCTTCGGCGCCTCGACCTTGACGTCGTTGTCGAAGTAGACGTACGTGTCGCGGTCCCAGCCCCTGATCTTCCGGGCCCACTTCTCCAAGGCCTTGTCGCTGTACCCGCTGACGTACAGTTCCTCGTCGCCGTGCAGGCGGACGTACGCGAACTCGTCGCTCGTCATCTCGTCGACGAACGGGAACTTGCCCGCGGTGTCGGCGACCACGAGTGCGATGCCGTGTTTCCGGAACAGTGCGAGGCTTTCGGGCTCGGCGAAGCTCGGATGCCGTACTTCGACGGCGTGCCGGAGCTTCCGGCGAGGCTTCGGATCGGTGTGCGGCTCGGCCTTCAGCTTGTCGTCGTGCTCGCTCGCGAGTTCGGCGGCGGCGTGGCTGGTGCGCGGCAACAGCTTGAAGAACGCCTCGACGCGCTCGGCGTCGAACGCCAGCCGCGGCGGCAGCTGCCAGAGGATCGGTCCCAGCTTCCGGCCGAGCGCCAGCACGCCGGACGCGAAGAAGTTCGCCAGCGGCGTCTCGACGTCACGCAGTTGCTTCATATGCGTGATGAAGCGGCCACCTTTGACGGCGAAGACGAAGTCGTCCGGTGTCTCCTCGGCCCACGCCCGATACCGCTCGGGACGCTGCAGTGAGTAGAACGAGCCGTTGATCTCGGCCGAGTTCATCCGGGACGACAGGTATTCCAGCTCGCGCCGCTGCACCAGGCCACGGGGGTAGAAGTCCCCGCGCCACGGTGGGTAGCGCCAGCCCGAAGTGCCGATCCTCAGCTCCGTGACGTCGATCACCGCCTTCCCGTGCCGCCCAGATTCCCCCTCTCCGGCCGATGCAAACGCCCGCTCACGCCCACGAGAACCGCCAGCGGCGGGTCTGGACCAGGCTGGAGGCGAACTCGCGCAGATTGCCCGGCTGACCGGCGAACGAGGGCAGGCAGAACGCCCGGTGCTCGGCGGCGACGGTGAGCGCGCGGCCCTGGGTGCGCGGCGGCGCGGCCACCGACAGCTCCAGCGAATCGAAGCCCAGGACCGTGAGCGTCGCGCCGAAACGGTCTTCCCAGCTGCGCAGGACCGCGGACAGCTCGTGGACCTGATCGGTCGCCTTGATCATGCCCGTCCAGCCGAGGATCGCCGGGATGTCGGCGGGCCGCTCCGTCTGCACCAGCGCCAGCCGGTGCGGCCCGCGCGCGGCCAGGATCGACCCGGTGTTGCCCGCCTCGGCCAGCGGATCCGCCCGGCGCGCCGGACGACGGGCGAGCCCGGGGAACTTCGCGCCGAACGGACGCAGGCAGGCGCCGTCGCAGCACGACGTGTCCCACCAGCGGGCCAGCACCTCGGCCGGGTCCACCGAGGAGATCCGGTGATCGGCGGGGGCGAGCCTGCCGCGGTCGTCGATCCAGTCCTCGCCGTTGGCGGCGAAGCGCTGGTCGTGCGGGATCAGCACCGGCCACAGACCGGAGCGGTCGAACTCGGCGACGCAGCCGGTGTAGCGCTCCGGCCTGGCCAACGGCAGATCCGAAACCCAGATCCGGCCGTGCCACCGGCCGGGTGGCAGGGTCTGGACGGGCGGCGTACCCGGACGGAACGGTGCGATCGTCATCGGCTTCCCCTCGAACTGGTGTTCGGTCAACTCTACCCGAACACTAGTTCGAAGCACCGACAGTTTTCGATACCCCGTTTGCGGTATCTCGCGACGAGTGCCTCAGGCGCCCCTGATGTCACAGTGGCCACAGGGTTTGTCCACAGTGGACTTTCCGGGATGGCGAAGGTGCTGTTGCGAAAGCCACTTTCGCAACGCGTTCCTCGCAGGAGTCCGGTTCCGTGAAGGGCACCTTGAGCCCCAGCGGCACCAGCAGCGGCGCGGGAAGGGGGCCTTCACGCGGGCACCCGTGTGTGGCGGTCGACCGCGGAGGCCGGGCCGTGAAGGCCTCCTTACCTACCCTGAAGGTAGTGAAGGAGGCTTCGCTACCTCCAGAGGAACCACGGCTTACAAGAGAGAAGCCCGGCGGTGGCGTGGTGGGCCCGGGTGGTCGTGAGTGGCGATTCGGGTTGTCGTTTCGGCCCCCCCCCCCCACCCCCCCCAACAAAAAAAGAGAAATTTCTCCCCAAGGGATAAACCAGCGTCTTTGTTCCCCCCCCC
>NZ_JBWKEB010000019.1:0-89734 GCF_056435665.1 Amycolatopsis sp. NPDC043887 | reverse complement strand
GGAAGGAGCCTTAGCCCCCCCAAGAGAACCCCCCGCGAAAAAGAGAAGTCCCTGCCGGGGGTGTGGTGGGCCGGGTGTGTTGGGGGGGGGGGTTGGTTCCCCACCCCAACCCCCCCCCCACGACCACCCGGACAAGAGCGCGGACTGTTCCTAAATGGGGCGCAGCAGGTCGTCCGCGTCCACGATCCGGTACGCGTACCCCTGTTCCGCCAGGAACCGCTGCCGGTGCGCCGCGTACTCCGTGTCGACGGTGTCCCGCGAGACGACCGAGTAGAAATGTGCCTGCCGTCCGTCGCCCTTGGGCCGCAACAGCCGTCCGAGTCGCTGCGCCTCCTCCTGCCGCGAGCCGAACGTCCCGGAGATCTGGATGGCGACCGACGCCTCCGGCAGGTCGATCGAGAAGTTCGCGACCTTCGAAACGACCAGCGTCCTGATCTCGCCGCGACGGAAAGCGTCGAACAGTTCTTCGCGTTCCTTGTTCCGCGTCGCGCCCTGGATCACCGGCGCGTCGAGTTCGTCGCCGATCATCTCCAGCTGGTCGAGATAGGCCCCGATGACCAGGGTCGGCTCGCCGGGATGCCGGTCGACCAGCGATTTGATCACCTTGGTCTTGGTGTCCGCGGTCGCCGCCAGCTTGTACCGCTCCTCGGCTTCGGCCGTGGCGTACGCGAGCCTCTCGGCGTCGGTCAGCGTCACCCGGACCTCGGTGCATTCCGCCGGCGCGATCCAGCCCTGCGCCTCGATGTCGCGCCACGGGACGTCGTATCGCTTCGGGCCGATCAGGGAGAACACGTCACCCTCGCGCCCGTCCTCGCGCACCAGGGTCGCGGTGAGCCCCAGCCGCCGCCGCGACTGCAGGTCCGCGGTCATCCGGAACACCGGCGCGGGCAGCAGGTGGACCTCGTCGTAGACCACCAGGCCCCAGTCCCGCGAGTCGAACAGGTCCAGGTGCTTGTACTCGCCCTTGGTCTTGCGCGTGACCACCTGGTATGTCGCGATGGTGACCGGCCGGATCTCCTTCTTCTCCCCGGAGTACTCGCCGATCTCCTCCTCGGTGAGCGAGGTCCGCGCGACCAGCTCCCGCTTCCACTGCCGTCCGGCGACGGTGTTCGTCACCAGGATCAGCGTGGTCGCCTTCGCGTGCGCCATGGCCGCGGCGCCGACCAGCGTCTTGCCCGCGCCGCACGGCAGCACGACGACACCGGACCCGCCTGCCCAAAACGCCTCGGCGGCCTTGCGCTGGTAGTCCCGCAGTTCCCAGTCGACCTCGGCGAGGTCGATCGGGTGCGCCTCGCCGTCGACATAGCCGGCGAGGTCTTCCGCGGGCCAGCCGACCTTCAGCAGCGCTTGCTTGAGCCGCCCGCGCTCGGAGGGGTGCACGACGACGGTGTCCTCGTCGATCCGCGCGCCCAGCATCGGGCTGATCTTCTTGTGCCGGAGGATCTCCTCCAGCACCGCGCGGTCGATGGTCGACATCACCAGGCCGTGCGCCGGATGGTTCGCGATCTGCAACCGCCCGAACCGCCCCATCGTGTCCACGATGTCGATGAGCAGCGGCTGGGGGACGGGGAAGCGCGAGTACGTCGTCAGCGCGTCGACGACCTGTTCGGCGTCGTGGCCCGCCGCGCGGGCGTTCCACAACGCCAGTGGCGTGATCCGGTAGGTGTGGACGTGCTCGGGCGCGCGTTCCAGTTCGGCGAACGGCGCGATGGCGATCCGCGCGTCGTCGGCCTGGCTGTTGTCGACCTCGAGGAGCACGGTCTTGTCGGACTGGACGATCAGCGGGCCATCGGTCACATCGTCCTTTATACGTTCCGGCCACACCGGCTCCCGCCGCGGCACCGCTGGTGGAAGGATATGCGGCAGGTGACTGGAGGGGACCTTGACGACTACACCGACCGGCGGGACACCCGAGTACGACCCGTTCAACGCGCCCGCGCCGCTGCCCCCGATGCCGGAGGCGGCACCGCCGACGCCGTTCCCCAAGCCGCCGCCACTGAGCGTGCTGGCCAAGGCCTCGATCGTGCTGGGCGTCGTCGCCGCGCTGGGCCTGGGGAGCCTGGTCGCCTTCGGGCTCTCGCAGTCGAGCAGGTTCACCAAGGTCGAGGCGGGCAAGTGCCTGTATCTGACCGACGAGGCGGGCGGAAACCAGAGCTACACGACGGCCAGCTGCTCGTCGAATCGTGCGATCTTCCGTATCGACGAGGTGCGGACGGGCTCTTCGGACTGCCGTAGTGCCGACTACATCCAGTTCGAGCTGTACGGGGGTTCGTCGAGCAAGAGGGCGGAAAAGACACTCTGCCTCGCGCTGAACGTCGAGAGCGGGGACTGCCTGCGCGACGTCGTGCACGAGACGCGGATCGCGAAGGTTCGTTGCAGCGACATCAGCGCGGAGGCGCGCGCGGTCGTCACGCGGGGATCGTCGGAGTACGCCTGTTCGTCGGAAGACACCGCCCTGCACTACACCGGGCCGCCCGAGCGCACGGTGTGCCTCAGGCCGACCGGCGAAAATATCTAGCAGTCAGGCGAAGCCTGTCCGTTGAGGGTGGCGGCGGGGCGGGGTCCGGGTTAGGGGTGCGCCACCATCGACTGCACGTCGAGCCGCGCGCCGAGCAGGCCGGAGTTGTGCATCAGGTCGGCGACGCGTTGCAGCCGGATGCCGTTGAGGGAGACCGGGTACGTCCCGAGCGAGATCAGCGACGCCGTGGTCCGGTCGATGTCGGAGAACGACGGCAGCGCGTCGCGGACGACGGCCGGGTCGGCCGCCCGCACCTGCGCTTCGCCGAGCACCTTCCGGAACGCCGCGAGCGTGCGGGCGTTGGCCTGGCCGAAGGCTCCCGTCGAAACGTAGGACGACATCGGGAAGTCCAGTGTCGCGCCGCGGGCGCCGTCGGCGAGGATGCTCGCCCCCAGCTCCTTCTCGGCCCTGGTGATGTACGGCTCGACCATCCACGCGGCATCGACCTCGCCCGCCTGCAACGCCTGGGGCATCCGGTCGAACGGGTGCTGCTTGAACTGGATCCGGTTCACGTCGACGCCCGCGGTCCCCAGTACCGAGCGGGCCGCCAGCACGCCGACATCGTCGAGCATGTTCACCGCGATCTTCGGTGACTTCTTGAGCGTCGGCTCGGTGTATTCGGAGCCGGGGAGTGTGACGAGCGCCATGGTGTTGCGGCCGGCGGTGTACGCCTCGCCCTGCAACTGGAGCGCGGTCCCGGCCGCGGAGGCGCGGAAGATCGACACGTCGCTCGCGAACGCCAGGTCGATCTCGCCCGCGGCGAGCTTGCCGATCGCCTGATCGGCGGGAACTTCGACGAGGGTCACGGAAAGGCCGGCCGCGGTGAATTTCCCGTCCGCGACGGCGACCCGCAAGGGGGCCGTGTCGATGGGGTTCCCGACGCCGATGCGCAGTTCCGTCCGTTCGAGTGGCGCGTCGGTGCTTGCGTCACCACTGGAAAACACTCCGCAACCTGCGGTCGCCAGCAGCGCCGCTACCAGCGGAATCGCCAAGACGCGCATCTTCGTCACCGCTCACCTACCGAGAGAATGTGCTCCTGCTTCTGGATCGTATGGTCCGCGCCCCATACGATCGCCTGGGGGAGGCGCCCCGATGGCGCGGCTTTCGATCGTTCCCGAACCTTGTTACTCTACAGTAGGTTCGGGCTTTCGTCCCCGATGTCAGCCATGGGAAAGGGTCCCGTGGTGGGAAAAGGAAACCAGGTGGCCCGTCGCGACAAGCGTCCCCGTGGGGGCGACGCGGCGGAACGGCATCCTCGTGTCGGCGGACGCTGGCGGCTGCGGAACTGGCACCTGCGTACCAAACTCTTCGTGGTACTCCTGATTCCCGCCCTCGCGGTGGTCGCCCTCGTCGGGCTCCGGGTCAACTCCGACCTGCGGGACGCGAGGCAGCTGGCCGAGTTCGCCACCCGCGGCCGCGTCGACAGCACCGTCGCCGAGGCCGTGCACCAGCTCCAGCGCGAACGAGACCTCACCGTCCGGTTCGTCGCCGGCGATCGCAAGGGCGACCTTTCCGAACTGACCGAGCAGCGCAAGCGCGTCGACGAGGCCATCGGCACGTTCGACCGCACGCTCGGCGAGAGCAAGAGCAGGCTCGGCGGCAAGACCGCGACCAGCCTGCAGCAGACCAGCGACCGGCTGCGCGTGCTGACCGGGCTCCGCTTTTCCGCGGAACACTCCGCTTTTCCCGCCGACGCGGTGCTCCGCTCCTACAGCGACCTGATCTCCGGTCTGCTCGACATCAGCGATTCCACCGCCGCCGACGTGTCCGACCCGGATCTGGGGAAGCTCCGCCTCGCGGGTAACGCGCTCGCGCGGGTCAAGGACCAGATGTCGGTCAAACGCGCGATCATGGCGGCCGCGCTCGCGCAGGGCGGCCTCAACCGGGACAGGACCCGTGCGCTGCTCGGCGCGGAGGCCGAACTCGCCGCCGCCCGCAACGACTACCGCACGTTCGCGACCCCCGAACAGCAGCGGATGTACGACGACACGGTCATCGGCCTGATCGTCGACATCGGCAACGACATGGTCGAATCGGCGCTCATCCGCGCGGAGAACGATCAGGGGCTCGGCGGGCTGGATCCGAACCAGTGGGACACCTCGGCCACCTACACGGTGAATCTGGCCCACCAGGTGCAGCAGGCGCTGCTCGTCCAGCTTCAGGAACGCACCGACTCCCTCGCGGCGCAGGCGAGGACGTCCGCGATCTGGGACGGCGGCATCGTGCTCGCCGTGCTGGTCGTCGCCGGGGTGCTCTCGGTGATCATCGCGCGTTCGCTGCTGCGGCCACTGCGGATCCTGCGCCGCAGCGCGCTGCATGTCGCCGAACACCAGCTGCCGGCGGCCGTCGAAGGACTGCTGAGCGACCCCGAACCGCAGCCGGAGAACCTGCGGCGGCGGCTGGCCGTCGCTCCGGTGCCGGTGTTCAGCCGCGAGGAACTCGGCCAGGTGGCGCGCGCGTTCGACGCGGTGCACGGCGAGGCCGTCCGGCTCGCAGGGGAACAGGCCATGCTGCGGGAGAACATCAACGCGATGTTCGTGAACCTGTCGCAGCGGAGCCAGGATCTCGTCGAACGGCAGTTGTCCGTGCTGGACCGGATGGAAGCCGACGAACAGGATCCCGACACGCTCGCCGGGCTTTTCGAACTCGACCATCTCGCGACCCGGATGCGCCGCAACAGCGAGAACCTGCTGGTGCTGTCCGGAACCGACGTCGTCCGTGAGGACGGTGGCGCCGTCGTCGCCGACGAGATCATCGGCGCCGCGCTCTCGGAGGTCGAGCACTACCAGCGGATCGAACTCGGCCCGGCGCCGCGGATCGCGGTACGCGGCGAGGCCGTCAACGATCTCGTGCACGTGGTCTCCGAGTTGCTGGAGAACGCGGCCCGCTATTCGGATCAGAGCACGATGGTGCAGGTCGAGGGGCACGAGACCGACCGCGGGGAATGGCAGATCGAGATCACCGACCACGGCGCCGGGATGCCGCAGGCGGAGATCGACCGCACCAACGCGCGGCTGGCGAACCCGCCGGACGTCGACGTCGAAGTCTCCCGGCGGATGGGCCTGTTCGTGGTCGCGACGCTGGCGATCCGGCACCATATCGACGTCCGTCTCCGGTCCGCCGACGGCGGCGGGATCACCGCGGTGGTCGTCGTGCCCGCCGAGCTCATCGTCGAAGCGCCCCGGCCCGCCCCGATGCCGGAACCCGTGCCCGTCACCGTCGTCGTCCCGGAGCCGGAACCCGAGCCGCCGCTGGAAGTCCCGCCGCTGCCCGAGCCGGAGGAGAGCGCCGAGGAGTCGCGGTTCGCGCCCGTGCTGGACCCCGGCCCGCTGCGACGCGCTCCCGTCGTCGAGCGCGAGACCCAGCCGGAATGGCCGTCTTCGGACGACGACGCCGTCAACCATCTCGAACTGGATTCGCCGACCGAGCGGATGCCCAAGTACCAGAGCGTGCTTTCGCAGTGGTTCGACCACGGCGGCCCGCGCGAAGGGCCTTCGCCCGCGGAACCCGGCCCGCCTTCCTTGCCTTCGTTCGAGCCGGTCAAGAACGCCGTGCCCGAGGAACCCGCGCAGGATCCGGACGAGCCGACCGAACCGACCCTGAAGCCGCTGGAGCCGAAGGAAAAGGAGCCGGAACCGGCTTGGCCGACGCCCGCCGAGCTGGAACAGGAAGACGGGGCGGAGGAGACCTGGCCGGTGCTGCCCGCCGTCGTTCCCGAGGCCCGGTCGCAGGACGACAGGCCGGAGAAGCCGCGAGGGGAGAGGCCGATACTCTCACTTTCCCCCGAAGCGGTCCGCGAACGGATGACCAGCCTGCAAGGCGGATTCCGGCGCGGTCGCCACGCCAGGGGTGACGACAACCCCTCGGATTGAGCGAATGTGCGGAGCTGCGATGTACCCGGAAGGCGACCCTGAGCTTGAACCCGCCTCCGCCGACGGCTCCGCCATCGCGGCCGCGGGTTCACCGACAGACACTGAGCGAATTGGAAGGTCCATGACCCCGAAAACCGGCCTGCTGGAAGTGATCGCGCTGACCGCGGTGGACGCGGAGCGCGCGCAGGAGGGCGGGGCCGATCGCCTCGAACTGGTCAGCGACATGGCCAGCGACGGTCTCACCCCGTCGGTCGAGACGGTGCGCGACGTGCTCGGCGCCACCGATCTCCCGGTGCGGGTCATGCTGCGCGACAACATGTCCTTCGCCGCCGGTGACCTCGACGGGCTGCGTGCGGACGCGGTGCGCCTGATCGACGCGGGCGCGCGGGAGTTCGTCTTCGGTTTCCTGGACCTGGAAAGCGAAATCGACGTCGAAGCCTGCGAGGCGCTGGTCAAGGAGCTCGACGGGCTGCCGTGGACCTTCCACCGCGCCATCGACCGCGCGCGGGATCCGTTGCGCGCCTACGACCAGTTGACCGGCCTCGGCTGCGACACGGTGCTCGCGGCCGGGCATCCGCACGGCGTCGCGCACGGGCTTTCGGTGCTGCAGCGGCTCGCCCGGCGTGAGGACGGGCCTCGGTTGCTGGTCGGCGGCGGCCTGCGGGCGCAGCAGGTGCATCTGCTGCGGGCGGGCGGGGTCGGCGCGTTCCACGTCGGCGGCGCGGTCCGCCCGGGCGGCTGGGAGTCCGATGTGGACGCCGCCGCCGTTCGCGAGTGGGCGGCGCTGGTCAAGGAGTAGGCCCCGAACGCCGGTACCGCGCGGCGCCGTCTCGCTCCGCATGCCGTGAAGGCCTCCTTCCCTACCCTCAAGGTAGGCAAGGAGGCCTTCACTCCATTCGCGACCCCCGTACCGAAGCCGTGAACACGGGGTCAGGTCCAGACCACACACGGTGATACGAGGTTGCATCTTCAACTATCCGGTACCGACCAGATAGCGTGTGGCCATGGCTACCCGCACCGTACGTGACGCGACCAGGGAACTGCTGCGCGATCTGGGCCTGACCACCGTTTTCGGCAATCCCGGTACGACCGAGATCGCCTTCCTGACGGAATGGCCCGACGACTTCACCTACGTGCTCGCGCTCCACGAGGCGTCCGTCGTCGCGATGGCCGACGGGTACGCCCGCGCGAGCAGGCAGGCGGCGCTGGTGAACCTGCATTCCGCCGGCGGGGTCGGCCACGCGCTCGGGCATATCTTCACCGCGTACCGCAACAACGCCCCGCTGATCATCCTGGCGGGCCAGCAGACCAGGTCGCTGCTGCCGGACGATCCGTTCCTCGGCGCCGTCGAGGCGGCGAACTTCCCCAAGCCGTACGTGAAGTGGAGCTGCGAGCCCGCCAGGGCCGAGGACGTCCCGGCGGCGCTGGCGCGGGCGTACCACATCGCGACGCAGGCGCCCATGGGTCCGGTGTTCGTCTCGGTGCCGGTGGACGACTGGGACGCCGAGACCTCGAAGCCGGTCGTCTCCCGGCCGCGGATCCCCGGCTTCGCGCCCGATCCGTCCGCTTTGGACGAGCTGGTGTCCGCCTTGGACGCCGCCGAACGCCCGGCGATCGTGGTCGGCCCCGGTATCGACGGGGAAGGCGCCGTGCCGGACGTCGTCGAACTGGCCGAGAAGGTGGGCGCCGGGGTCTGGGCGCCGCCGATGGGAGCGCGCTGCTCGTTCCCCGAGGACCACCCGCAGTTCTTCGGATTCCTGCAGCCGGAACGGAAAGCGCTCGCGAGCGCGCTGACCGAGCACGATCTCGTGGTCGTCATCGGCGCTCCGGCGTTCACCTACCACGTGTACCGGGGCGAGTCGGAAACCGCGCTGCCGCCGCTGTTCCTGGTCAGCGACGACGAGCAGATCCTCGCCAGGGCCGCGGAAGGCACCGGCATCCGCGCGACGCCGAAGCTCGCGATCCGCACGCTGCTGGATCGCGTCGCGCCGCGGGAAGCGCCGAAACCCCGTACCAGGCTGGAAAAGCCCGCCGCGGTCACGCCGATCACCCCGGCCTTCGCCTACTCCGTGATCTCGGAGGTCCTGCCGGACGACGCGATCGTCGTCGAAGAGACCCCGAGCCACCGCAACGAACTGCACGACCACTTGCCGATCAAGTCCACCGACACCGGTTTCCTCACGGTCGCCAGCGGCACCCTCGGCTACGGCCTCCCCGCCGCCGTCGGTGCCGCGCTGGCCCGCCCGGACCGCAAGGTCGTCGCGATCCTCGGCGACGGTTCGAGCATGTACTGCGTCCAGGCACTGTGGACGGCGGCGCAGCACAACCTGCCGGTGACGTTCGTGATCTTCGACAATTCGCAGTACGCCGCCGTGCGCATCCTCGGCGAGGCCGCGGGCGGCGAGAAGGTGCCGGGTGTCGACCTCGGCGGTATCGATTTCCCCGCGCTGGCGAAGAGCCTGGGGCTGCGGACGTCGGTCGTCGAGAAGGCCGAGGACCTCAAGCCGGCGCTGGAGGCCGCGCTGCCGGACGAGCGGCCGCATCTGGTGCACGTCCGCATCGACGCGAACCCGCGCACGCTGTACTGAACCACTGGGGCCGTCTTGCCCCATCCGCGCGTGCGATGAAAGGTCCTTTCCTTGCGAAATTCGCAAGGAAAGGACCTTTCATCGCATGTGTCAGGAGCTTTTCGCGCGCGCCTCGGACTCGGCGGCGGCGTCGGCCGCCTCCTGCTGCGCCAGCTCGTACTCGGCCGCGTCCGAAGCAGCGGTGGCCGCTTCCGGAGCGCCGCCGTGCAGCAGCCGCGCCACCTCACCGCGCAGCGTCACGAACTCCGCCGACTCGCGCGTGGTGATCTGGTCCCGTTCCGCGGGCAGCCCCACCGGCAGGTCCGCGACGATCTTCGCGGGCGACTTCGACAGCACCAGCACCCGGTCCGAGAGGTAGACGCTCTCGTCGATGTCGTGCGTGACGACGAGGACCGTGCTCCCGTTCTCGCGCTGAACGCGCCGAGTCAGGTCTTCGAGCTCGAACCGCGTCTGCGCGTCGACCGACGCGAACGGCTCGTCCATCAGCAGCAGTGCGGGACGGCTGGCCAGCGCCCGCGCGATCGACACGCGCTGCTGCATACCGCCCGAGAGCTGCCACGGGAACTTCGAGCCGACCCCGGACAGACCGACCGACTCCAGCGCCTCCTGCGCCCGCGTGCGGCGCTCCGAGCGGCTCAAGTTGCGCCACCGCAAGGGGAACTCGACGTTCTTCGCGACCGAGAGCCAGGGGAACAGCGAGCGGCTGTAGTCCTGGAACACGACGGCCAGATCCTCCGGCACCCCGGAGACGTCGTCGCCGTGCAGGCTGACGCGGCCGGACGTCGGCTTGATCAGCCCGGCGATGCAGCGCAGGAGCGTCGACTTGCCGCAGCCCGACGGGCCGACGATGCTCGCGAGCTGTCCCGCTTCGACGGTGAACGACAGGTCGTTGACCGCGACGTGCGCCTTTTCTCCCGCGCCGTACCGGTGGTTCAGCCCGGAGACTTCGAGCATGGTTGACATCTTGCTGACCCTTCGAAAGAACTAGAGACGGCCGTTGCGGGTGGGCTGCCAGCGAAGCACTCTCTGCTCCACCGCGAGGAAGGCCGCGTTGAACCCGAAGCCGAGGAGCCCGAGCAGGACCAGCCACGACCACATGAGCGGGAAGTCGAACGCCTGCTGGGCGTCCATCAGGGACCGGCCGATGCCGTTGTAGGAGCCGACCAGTTCCGAGATCACCATCAGCAGCAAGGAGATGGACAGGCTCAGCCGCAAGCCCGCGAAGATCTTCGGCCCTGCGGCGGGCAGCACGATCGAGCGGACCCAGTACGACCGGGGAGTCCGGAACGACTTCGCGGTGTCGATCTTCACCTGGTCCACCGACCGGACGCCGTCCACGGTGTTGAGCAGCACCGGCCAGATCGCGCCGAAGATGATCGACCCGGTCTGCATCCCCGGCCCGAGTCCGAAAAGGACGATGAACACCGGGATCAGCGCGGGCGGCGGCACCGAGCGGAAGAACGCGAACAGCGGCCCGACGTAGTCCATCCCGGTCTTGGACCGTCCCAAGAGGACACCCAGCGCGACACCGAGGGCGCCGGCCAGCAGCCAGCCGCCGAGCGTCCGGCCGAGGCTCGGCAGGACGTTGTCGAACACGGTGTCGGTCAGGAACAGCTGGGAGGCCGGACCGGTGAACCACAGTTTCCCCGAGGCGGACAGGATCTCGGTCGGTGGCGGGAAGAACGGGCTTTCCGAGAGCCGGGTCGCGAGCTCCCAAATCCCGAGCAGGGCGAAGAACAGCAGCCAGTTGCGGACCAGGATGCCGATACCCCGGCCAACGCGCCTGCCGACGCGGCTGGTCAGCGTGAGGGTCGTCACGAGACCGCCTCCCGGTCGACCGTGCTCCAGCGGAACGCCCGCCTGCCGATCATCTCGAGCCCGCCGTTGATGAGGAAGCCGAGCGCGCCGACCACCACGGTGCCGGCGAGCACGAGGTCGAACCTGGTGGACCCGGTGCTGGCCTGCATGATGAAGTTGCCGATGCCGAGTTTGGCGCCGGCGAGGAACTCGGTACTGACCACCGCGATCAGCGCGATGTTGGCGGACAGCCGCACCCCGGTGAACACGAACGGCGCGGTATGCGGCAGCGCCACCGACGTCAGCGTCCGGAACTTGCTGGTACCGCATGCCTTCGCGGTCTCCTGCAGCACGGGGTCGATCTCGCCGAGCGCGTAGATCGTGTTGAACATGATGGGCCACAACGACGCGTACACGGCCAGCGTGATCTTCGCTTCGGGCCCGCCGCCGATCAGCAGGAGCACCAGCGGGATCAGCGCGACGGCGGGGATCGGCCGCAGGAACTCGATGACCACCGCGGTCGCGGTGCGCAGGCCAGGGATGCTGCCCAGCAGCAGACCGGCGGGCACGGCGATGGCGACCGCGATCAGCAGGGCGATCGCCCATGCGAGGAATGTGGCGATCAGATCCCGGATGAACTGGGTCTCGCCGAACTGTTCGAAGATCGTCACGAGGACGACGGACGGCGGGGGGAGGAACTCTTTACGGACCAGGCCGGCCTGGACGATCACTTCCCAGACGAGGAAGAAACCGGCCAGACCGGCCAGGGCACGGAGAAGTCGTGGCACCTTGACCTTTATCCAGCTTGAGGGGCGAGCATCGGAGCGGCGTCGAGCTTGGCCGTGATCACACCGGTCTGCAGCAGCAGGTCCGGTACGCGCTGCAGGCGACGGGCGTCCAGTGTGGACCCGAACGTCGGCAGCGTGAGCAGTGAAGCGGTTTCGGCGTCGACCTTGGCGTACTTGACGATGAGGGGTTCGATCTTGGAGCGGTCGGCCGAGTCGCGCACGGCCTTGCCCAGTGCGCGCTGGAACGCGGCCAGCGTCTTGGGGTTCTTGTCCACGAAGGAGCCGAGCGCGCCGAAGCCCGCCAGAGGGAAGTCCTGGGTGGCGCCGGTCGAGATGTCGACGACCGGCGTCGCGCCGACGACCTTGGAGGCCTGGGTCAGGAACGGCTCGGGCAGGTAGCCCGCGTCGACCTGGCCCGAGGAGAGCGCCGCGGCGATGTTCGGCAGCTGCATGGGCACCCACTGGACCTTGCTGGTGTCCACGCCGTGGTCCTTCATCACCGAGACGGTGAGCAGGTGGGAGGCGGTGTTCTTGTCGGTGATCGCGATCTTCTTGCCCGCGAGGTCGTTGATCGTCTTGACCGGCGAGGTCGGCACGGTGACGACCGCGTTGCTCTTGGGGCTGGCCGAAACGGAGTCGGCGACGAGCCGGATGTCGGCCGCGCCCTTGCTCTTCGCGACGAAGAACGGCATGTAGGTGGAGAAGGCGATGTCGACCTCGCCACCGATCATCTTGGTCATCGCCTGCTGGCCACTGGGGGCGTCGACCGCTTCGACCTCGAGACCTTCGGCCTTGAAGTAGCCGCCTTCCTGCGCCAGCCGCAGCGGCGCGAGGTCGACGACGGGCAGCAGGGCCACCTTGATCTTCGGCTTCTCCAGCCCGCCTTCGCCGCCGCCCGACGCCTTCGACGTGTCCTCGCCGCCGAGTGCCCCACAGGCGCCCAACGTGGCCAGCATGAGCGCGCTCAGGGCGACGCCGACGGCACCCCGTCCTCTACGTGCACCGTTCCTGCTCATGGCGTTTCGAAACAAAGCCAGCTCCTCGGAAACAATGAATCACCGTTGGGTTTTTTCATCCGTGTCGTGGCTTCATTCCGCCAGGCACGCGGTCACCTTAGAGATTTGCCCACTCGCTCACAATGGGTGTCGTAAGCGGGTGATCATTTTAGGCCATTCGCCTGATCGCATGATCACCCACTTGGACATCATCACTTTCAGTGATCGAATTTCGTGTGGAACGGCGATTCGGGGTAACCGCGTGTCACTAACTCGTGGTCTGCGGCGCGATCATCGGGCCGACGTCGATCTTCGTCTGGATGGCGCCCATCTGCAGGAGCAGGTCCGGGACCCGCTGGATGCGGCGGGGGTCCAGGGTGGCCTGGAAGGTCAGCAGCGTGGTCAGCGCGGCCGTGTCCTGGTCGATCTTGGCGTACTTGACCAGCAACGGCTCGATCTTGGAGCGGTCCGCCGCGTCCCGGGTGGCCTTCTGCATGGCGCGCTGGAAGGCGGCCACGGTCTTCGGGTTCTCGTTCACGAACTTGCCGAGAGCGCCATAGCCGGCGGTCGGGAAGTCCTGGGTGGCGCCGGTCGCGGTGTCCACGACGGGGATCGTGCCCACGGCCTTCGCGGCCTGCGTGATGAACGGCTCGGTGAGGAAGCCGGCGTCGATGTCGCCGTTCTTGAGGGCGATCGCCATGTTCGGCGGCCCGACCGGGACCCATTTGACGCCACTGAAGTCGACGCCGTGGTCCTTCATCACCGACTTGGTGAGCGTGTCGGAGACCGTGTTCGGCGCGAAGATGCCGATCCGCTTCCCGGCCAGATCATTGACGCTCTTCACCGAACTCGTCGGCACTGTGACCACCATGGTGCTCTTCGGGCCCGCGGAGGAGGCGTCGGTGACCAGCTTGATGTCGGCGGCGCCCTTGCTCATCGCGATGAAGAAGGGGGTGTAGCTGGCGTAGGCGATGTCGACCTCGCCGCCGATCAGCTTGGTCAGCGAGACCTGCCCGCTGGCGGCCTCGATCGCTTCGACATCGAGGCCCTCGTTCTTGAAGTAGCCGCCGTCCTGGGCGAGCCGGAAGGCGGCGACGTCGATCGTCGACATCACCGCGACCTTGATCTTCGGCTTTTCGAGGTTGCCCGAGCCGTCGGAAGAGGACGAATCTTCTCCGCCGAGCAGGCCGCAGCCACCGACCGACGTCGTGAGGACGGCCGCCATCGCGAAGGCGATCGCCCTCGCCATTCCACGAGACGGCCGCCCCGGGCGGGCGCTCAAGGCCTTCTTCGAAAGCAAGTGGTGCTCCTGATCGGGGGGAGGACACGTGATGACGTGGCCTGATGTGGAATTCGGAAGTGACTCTTTGTCTCAAGTCACGGCACACTGTAGAGAACCGATCATGCACTCACAATGGGTGGTCATCCTATGATCCCAAGTGGTAACGATCACCCGAACAGGTTGTTTGTCAGAAGTGAACATAACTGGGCGTGTTCGCGCCGGAGACTTGTTGACAACTGAGCGCTCACGGGTCAAGACCCGTCCGGGTCTTTCTCGGAGGTCTTGACCGAAGGGTTACATCTGGGCCGCCCGTTCGCTACCCTCATGCACCGGTAGTGAGGTGTGGACCACTGATGTAGTGAAAGAGAGTGCCTTGGATGGCCGAACGCTCTGGACCTTTCCCAAGGTGCAAGGCACTCTGTGTTGAACACGGTGAACACGTCCGTGCTTCACTGGTGCGCACCCGCGCACTGGCGGGTTAGGCCGAACAGACCAATGGCACCGAGCAGGGTTTCGGTCAAGTGCACTTGAGAGATCGCTTCAAAGAAGACTTCCTCATTCGGATGAGTGGATACTCACGCCGTGCGTGTCCCTCCCGGGTGACGGGAGCGTGCGGGTAGTGGTCTCCGACAACCGACCCAGACAGCAGCAGTACGGCCAGCTCGAGAACGGCATGTCCAAAATGGGCTTTCCCGGCCCGGATGAAGATGATGGTGGTGCGGCGGTGCCGAACGAAGACACCGCGGGGGTGGGAGGGGCCCCTGCGCGGGAAACCGGAGACGGTCCTGGCGGGAAGGCCGGGTCGTTCCTGGGCCTGCGTAACTGGCGTCTGCGATCGAAGCTCGCGGCCGTCCTGATCATTCCGACGCTGACCGCGCTCGTGCTCGGCACGCTGCGCGTGATCGACGACAGCAGCGAGGCGGCCCGGTTCCAGGACACCGCCGATCAGGTCGCGTTCGCCGACAAGATCACCCTCGTGGTGCACGAGCTGCAGAGCGAACGCGCGCTCGCGGTCGCCAAGATCGCCTCCGGTGACCCGTCGCGCCAGAACGGTCTCGACGCGCAGATCGCCAAGGTCGACCGCGCCGTCGACGACCTTCGGGCTTCGGCGAACCAGATCAACCCGGACGATCAGGACACGAGGGACCGCTACTCGCGTGGTCTGCAGCGGCTCGACGCCCTGCGCCCGCTGCGCGGCGCGATGAACACCTCGCTGCTGGGCGACACCCCGGTCCTCATCGCGTACTCCAACATCCTCGACTCGCTGGTCCAGCTCGGTCGCGAGGTGACCACCGCGGTGGCCAACCGCGACGTGCTCCGGCTCGGCGTGACCGTGCAGGCCATCAGTGAGAGCAAGGAGTTCATCGCCCGCGGTGACGCGGCGCTGCTGATCGCCTCCTTCCGCTCCGGGTTCCCCGGCGACCTGTTCGACCAGGCCCGCTCGGCGGTCGCGAGCGGCGATGCCTCGACGGCGGCCTTCGTCGCCAACGCCAGCCCCGAACAGCGGCAGCTCTACTCGGACACCTTCTCCGGCCCGGAGGTCGACGACCGCCGCCGGATCACCACGATGGCGTTCTCGCTGCACCAGCAGAACGAACCGCCGTCGATCGACAACGTCGCGCTCGGCAACGACAGCCGGGTCGCGCTGGACAAGCTGCGCGCGGTCGAGACCAACCTGCTCGGCCAGCTGCGGGCACAGGCCGACAGTTTGGCCACCGACGCGATCAACTCGGCCTGGATCGGCGGCGCGATCGTGCTGCTGGCCCTGCTCGCGGCGCTGTTCCTGATGCTCGTCATCGCCCGCCTGATGCTGCGCCCGCTGCGGGTGCTGCGGAAGACGGCGCTCGACGTGGCCTACACACGACTGCCGGAAACCGTGCAAGCGATCCTGGACGACCCGGACCCGGTCAACGCCTCGAAGCGGTCGGTCGAACCGGTGCCCGTCACTTCGCGTGACGAGATCGGTGAAGTGGCGCGGTCGTTCGACGTCGTCCACGAACAGGCCGTCAAGATGGCCGCCGAGCAGGCCCTCCTGCGCGAGAACGTCAACGGCATCTTCGTGAACCTGTCCCGCCGGTCGCAGCGGCTGGTGGAACGCCAGCTGGGCGTCATCGACCGGCTCGAGGCCGACGAGCAGGACCCGGACCACTTGGCCAGCCTGTTCGAACTCGACCACCTCGCCACGCGGCTGCGCCGCAACGGTGAAAGCCTGCTGGTGCTCTCGGGCGCCGGTCTCGCGAAGTCGGTGCCCAAGCCGGTGCCCGCCGCCGACGTCATCGGCGCCGCGGTCTCGGAGATCGAGCAGTACGCCCGGATCGAGATCGGGATCGTCCCCGAGGTCGCCGTCCAGGGCCTGACGATCCACGACCTCGTGCACGTGCTCGCGGAACTGCTGGACAACGCCACCTACTTCTCCGAGCCGGAGACGAAGGTGACCGTCCGCGCGGTGATCACCCGCAAGAAGGCGCTCGCCATCCAGGTCACCGACCACGGTGTCGGCATGACCGAGGAGCGGCTCGCCGAGGTCAACCAGCGGCTCGCCGACCCGCCGGACCTGGACGTCTCGGTGACCCGGCGGATGGGCCTGTACGTGGTCGCGCGCCTGGCGCGCCGCCACGGCATCGAGGTCCGGCTGCGGGAGAACGAGGACATCGAGGGCGGCGTGATCGCGCGGGTCGTCGTGCCCGCCGAGCTGCTCACGCAGATGCGGCCCGGCGTGCGCAGCACCCCGCCGCCGGCGAACCGCTCGGAAACGTCGATGCCTTCGATGCCGTCGGTGTCCGAGATCTCGACCTCGCTGCCGAACATCCCCGCTTCCGACCGCGGTCTGGAGATGACCCCGCCGCCGCCGTCGAAGCCCCCGGCTTCGCAACCGGTCGCGCAGCAGGGCGGGCTCGTCCCGCTCGACCAGCCGATCAGCCTCGACGACCTGGTCGCGGGCAAGAACGCGGCCGGGCCGTTCCTCAGCCCCGCGACGCCCGCCGAGGAGACCCCGGCGTGGCCGACGGCCGAAGACATCTCGCCCGCCAACGGCGACGGCGCCTCCAGTGGCACCGAGACGCAGTTCGCGTCGCTGGTGCTGCCGAAGCGGGAACCGAAGTACACCCCTGTCGAGCCGCAGAACAAGCCGGAGGACTCTTCGGACGCCGGCAAGTCGGCGCTCGAAGACGACGTGCCCACCCGGCGGCTGCCGATCTACCAGTCGGTGCTCTCGCGCTGGTTCAGCGAAGGCGACGAGGCCGGGGCTGACAGCCCGACCACCTACACCGAGCCGGTCGAGTCCGACACCGCCGCGCGGACCCGTAACGGTGACGCCGAAGTGGAGGAACCCGCCGTCGGGGACACTGGAGACGCTTCCGGAGAGGCATTGCCCACTCGGACACCGCGGAGTGTTCCGCCGGAGACGGTGCTCCAGGACAATGGCTGGCGCAGCGCGTCGGACGACGGCTGGCAGGCGGCGCAGGTCCTGTACGAAGATCGGAACGACGAGATCACCCCGGCGGGCCTGCCCAAACGGGTGCCGAACCAGTACCTCGTCCCCGGCTCGATCGGCGGGAACGAGCCGAAGAAGGAAGACTCGTTCGCCGACAAGACCTCCGGAATGCCGGGAACGGGTGCGATCGCCCGCTCGGCGACGGCGGCGCGGAGTCGGATGGCAAGCTTCCAGAAGGGCTACACGTCGGGACGGCACGCGTTGAAGGAACGCCCGCTCGATGCGCTGGATGACAACGGCGTTCCGGTGACTGGCAGGGGTGCGGGTTCCCCTGCCGATGACAGCAGTAAGGAGTGACAGTGACACGGGCGGGTGCGATGCAGCCGGGTGGTCCGGCGCAGCCTGGCGGCCAGGCGCAGGGTAAAGGACACACGAGCAGCTTTGCCTGGCTGATCACGGATTTCGTGCACCGGGTCCCGGGCGCGGCGCATGCCGTGGTGGTGTCGGCGGACGGGTTGCTGCTGGCCTCCTCGAAGGGACTTCCCAAGGACAGGGCCGATCAGCTGGCCGCCGTCGCGTCGGGGCTCACGAGCCTCGCCCGCGGTGCGGCGAAGGTGTTCGAAGGCGGCACGGTCGCGCAGACGGTGGTCGAGATGGCCAACGGCTTCCTCTTCCTGATGTCGGTGTCCGACGGGTCCTGCCTGGCGGTCCTCGGCTCGCCGGAGAGCGACATCGGCCTGGTCGTCTACGAGATGACCCTGCTGGTGGAACGGGTGGGGCAACAGCTGACACCGGAGATGCGCGCGCAGCTGCAGGGCGCGTCGGTCCGCCGCTGAGCGACCGGGAACCGAGGAGAATGCCGTGGACGACGGGCGCTTGAGGGGCGATGGCCGGCTCGGTGACGACTTCTCCGGCGGGTGGTCGGAACGTGACGACGGCCGGGAGGACTGGACGTCCTTCCGGGACCGGGTCGACCGCGAATGGCGATCGCGGCGGGCACAGGGGCCGGACAACGACCCTGTCTCCCCGGACGAGGCCTCCCGCTGGCTGACCGATTCGAACGCGGGTCAGGGACCCGCCGATTTCAGCGTTTCGGACTACCGGGAACGCCTCCTCGGCGGCCCCGGGGCGGAACTGTTCGGTGGTGGCAGCGGTCCGCTGTACGACTCGGGCGAGTTCGCCAAGTTCTCCTTCGACAAGGAGGAGGAGCGCCGGGCGGCGGCGGCCGCCGCCGACCCGCTCGCCGCGGCACTGCCGCAGCAGGCGCAGAACGAGTACGTCGACGAGCAGTACACCACCGACGTCGAATCCTCCGGCCTGGTCCGGCCGTACTTCCGCACGCGGGGCCGGACCAAGCCGACGTACGACCTTGCCATCGAGGCGTTGATCTCGACCAGCGAACAGGGACGTGTGCTCGACCGGGTACGCGTCCCCGAACACCGGTCGATCTGCGACCTTTGCCTGGACACCCGGTCCGTCGCCGAAGTCGCGGCGCTGCTGCGCCTGCCGCTCGGCGTGGTCCGGGTGCTGATCGGAGACGTGGCCGGCCTCGGTCTGGTCCTGGTGCACACCGCCAGCCAGAACGTGGGTGACCGGCCGAGTATCGAGTTCATGGAGAGGGTGCTCAGTGGGCTTCGGAGAATTTGACTCCGACGCGAATGCGCCGCAGGTGACCGGACCGACTTCGTCGGCCAAGATCGTGGTCGCTGGCGGATTCGGCTCGGGGAAGACCACGCTGGTCGGAGCGGTTTCGGAGATCGATCCGCTGACCACCGAGGCCATGATGACCGAGGCCAGTACCGGCGTCGACGACAATTCGGCCACCCCGAACAAGTCGACGACGACCGTGGCCATGGACTTCGGGCGGATTTCGCTGGACTCGGACCTGGTGCTGTACGTGTTCGGTACGCCGGGCCAGCACCGGTTCTGGTTCATGTGGGACGACCTCGCGGTCGGTGCCATCGGTGCCGTCGTGCTGGTCGACACGCGGCGGCTCGCCGACGCGTTCCCGTCGATCGACTTCTTCGAGAACCGGAAGCTGCCGTACGTCGTGGCGATCAACTGCTTCGACCGGCTGCTGCACCACCAGATCGAGGACGTCCGGCACGCGCTGACGATCTCCCCGTCCGTGCCGATCATGGCCTGTGACGCCCGGGAACGTGAGTCCGCCAAGCAGGTGTTGATCTCGGTCGTGCAGCACGCCATCGCACACGATTCGGCGTTGCGCGCCGGCTAAAAGGGACGAAAGCCCGGAGCGGATGCGGCCGTTGGAGTGAACTCGGCAGGCTTCACCCGCTTCGGGGAGTGGCGTCACCAGCCGGATCGACCGTGGGGCGACCCCTTTCACTCGATCCGGCGCCGGCGCCACCCGTTCGAGCGACCGTAACGCCGATGACCTGCGCGGACGCCGGTTCACGCCTGGGCGCACCCGGCCACCACGGGGTGACCCACGAATGCGTGGTTCGCGATGGGTCGACGCGGTGAGCGGCTGGACGTTCACGTTCGGTTAACGCCGTTGGCCGGGTGGCGGACTCGACACGATCGACGGGACGAATACGCTGGGTGGAGGCGTCTTTCGGCTCGACGGTCCCGGGATCGGTGCAGGTCGGCGGGAGACGCCCGGACCACGCCGCCCAGGTGGTCTTGAGCAGCGAGGAGGGACTTGTGACGGCATCCGGGCAGCAAAGCTCGTTCGGCTGGCTCATCACGGATTTCGCGCGCCGGGTTCCCGGTGCGGCGCACGCTGTGCTGGTCTCAGCGGACGGGCTTCTCCTCGCGCCGTCGGACGGACTGCCGCAGGAACGGGCCGAACAGCTGTCCGCGGTCGCCTCCGGGCTGATCAGCCTCACCGCCGGCGCGGCGCGCTGCTTCGACGCGGGCGGGGTCAACCAGACCGTCGTCGAGATGGAACGCGGTTACCTCTTCCTCATGTCGGTCGCCGACGGCTCGTCACTCGCCGTGCTGGCCGCGCCGACCTGTGACATCGGCACCGTGGCCTATGAGATGACCCTGCTCGTCGAGCGGGTCGGCCAGCAGATCACGCCCGAGCTGCGCGCGCAGCTCCAGGGCGGCGTACGTGGGTGACCGATGAAGATCACCGGATTCACCGAACCGGAACCGTCCGGCTGGGACTCCCTCTACCAGGGCACCGAACGCGAAGCCTTCGATTCGCCGAGCCGCTTCGAGCTGAGCTCGATCAGCACGGTGATGCCGCGGCGCCCGGCCGCGCCGACGGAGCCGCCTCCCGCGCCTCCGTCGATGCCTTCGCCGAGCCGTCAGTCGCGGCCGCGTCCCACGCCCGCTGACGTCGCACCCGCTTCGGTCTATCTGCCGACTTCGGGCTCCCGGGTCCGGCCCTACACCCGCACCGGCGGGCGCACCCGCACCGCGCACGACCTGGCGCTGGAGGCGCTGGTGTCGACCAGCGAGGACGGCCGCCGGTACCGCGGCGTGCGGACTCCCGAGCACCGCCAGATCTGCGACCTCTGCCTGGACACCCGGTCGATCGCGGAGATCGCCGCGCATCTGCGGCTGCCGCTGGGCGTGGTGAAGGTGCTCGTGGGCGACATGGCGGACGCCGGGCTGGTGCTGATCCACCAGACGGAGCTGATCCTCGGCGACTCTTCTTCGCGGGCTTTCATGGAGCGGGTACTTCAGGGCCTTCGCGGCCTCTGACCCGCAGCCAACCCGTGGTTGCATGACGTGACGTAAGATCACGCGATGTCATCAAGGGGTCGGTTCCCGATCCGTGCGTTCGGTGACGAATCCTTCAAGGAATCCGACGTCGACGGGTTCTACGTACTTGCCGCGGCTGTCTTCGACCGAGCTGTACACGACGAGGTCCGTACTGTCATGTCGGAGCTTCGAGGCCGGCGGCGTATCCCGAAACTCCACTGGAACGAGATGGATCCGGCGGAACAAGAGGCCGCCGTCAAGCCCCTCGCCGATCTCGACGGATTTCACCTCGTCGCGGTCGGCTCCCCGGTACCCCGTCGACGACAGGAACGTGCTCGTGCCCGTTGCCTTCGGCGCTTGGTGCTCGAACTCGCCGCGTTCGACGTGGAGATGCTCGTGCTCGAATCACGCACGGCCACGCTGGACGTCCGAGATGTCGAGACGGTCAAGGGTGCCAGATTCGATCTGCCCAAGGGCACCGCGTTCCGTGTCGCTCACGAGAGAGGCAAGGACGAACCGCTGCTCTGGGCTGCGGACATGGTCGCCGGAGCGATCAGGGCCAGGAAGGACGGGCGCCCCGGCTATCGGCGGTTGATCGAGGACCTCGTGTACGAGATAGCCGTCGAGACGAATTGTTGAGCGGACATGCGTAAGGCCAGGGTCCCGGTCTGCCCCGGGTGCACCTGGCCTTGCGACTCGCCTGACGTCCGCGACGTCAGGCTCCGAACACAGTGTAGATCAGTCATCGCCGTAAAGCGCGTCGCGGAGGCTCATGCCGCCATCCGGTCCGCGCTGCATTCGGTCGGGATCGGGACGCCGGTGCCCCCTGCCCGCATTTCGTCCTCTAAATGCGCTCTGGTGCAGCGGGTTGGGGACATCAGGCGTCCAGGACCGAAGACCAGCCGTCACGCATTCAGAGGACTAAACGCGCGGTGTGGTCAGTCTTCGACGAGGGCGGCCGACGTGATCCGGTGCAGCGGGTAGCGCTCGTTGTCGGTCCCTTCGAGGACCCCGCCGCCGACTCGCAGCGGCCGGACCACCCGCTGGCTCGCCGTCCCGCGTGAGTCGACGAACCCGATCCACACCTCACGGCGCTCGATGGTCGCCTGGGACAGCAGCGCCAGCGTCGCGGACGTGTCCCCGGCGCCGCCACCCTGCGGCGCGCGCACCGTCTCGCCCCGGCGCCGTGCCGAAGCCGCGTCGCCGGCCCGGACGTGCGCGACGATTTTGCCGACTTGCTCGTCGGTCAGCCCGGCAGGCTCGCCAGGCGCACGACGCGCGGCACGCGCCTTCGCGGGCAGTCGACGTCCAGACGGCCTGATGTCCATGACGCGTCCGTCGGGCCCTTCGGCGGCCGGGGCGAACCCGGCGGCGCGGAGCGCGTCGAGGACTTCGGCGAGCGGGTATGCGCTGATGAGCACCGTCGGCGCGATCATCCGCAAGCCGTACTCGGTCGCGACGGGGCTGCCCATCACCTCGGCGAGCAGCGACGCGTCGTCGCACCGCAGGAACGACTCGGCGGCCCCGCCGCGCAGCCGCCCGTGCCGCCGGGCGACGTCGTCGATCAGGTAGCTCAGCGATTGCGGCACCGGCGTCGCCGACCGTGTCGAGAACAGCTGGTGCAGCTCTCCCGCGGTCCGCCCGGTGTCGAGCGCGCGCCGCACGGACGTCTCGGTGATCCGGTAGACGGTCGCGTGCCCGGCCGATTCGATGTCGGCGACGGCGGTCATCTCGGCGGCGAGTTCGGCCTCCAGCGGCCCGGGCGCGACCACGGTCAGGTCGGCCTGGACGAGGACGTGGTCCACCGGACGCGGCAGCGCGTCGATCATCGCCTCGACCGCTCCGGGCCTGTCTTCGGCCAGCAGCGCCCGTGCCGCCGTGGTGAGGCCGCCGAGCCCGATCAGGCCGAGCGCCGCCCCCTCGGCCATCGTCCAGCGCACGGTCTCGTCGCGCAGCCGCCCGCCCCGCCGCGGCGCGCGCCAGGCGAGCGCGGCGACCAGTTCGTCGGTGCTCTTCACACCCGCGCCCTCGGGAAGAGCGGCCAGGGCGAGCAGGATCCGTCGCCGCGACGTGGGTGCCAGCGGACGGCGCAGGTCCTCCGAAAGCGGCGCGATCGGCTTGTCCTTCGCGTCCCGCCCGCCGGCGAGCCCGGGCAGCCGGGGCAGTTCGAGCCAGGCCTGGGCGATCGTCATCCAGCGCTGCGCGGTCGGCGACGCGAGCCACGAATCCGTGAGCGTCGTCGGCACCCATTCCGGCGTGGTCGCTTCGCTGTCGGCCACCAGCCCGGCGCCGACCGCGATCTCCGCGAGCAGGGTCACCCGTGTCTCGTCGACGTCGAGATCCTTGGCGAGCTTCTTGAGCTCGCGGACCCCGAGACCGCCGGACTTCAACACCGGCGGTGGCGTCTCCGACCACGCGCGAAGCATGCTTTCGTTCTGGCGCAAGAACTCCATCGCCTCACCGGCCGCCGTCGTGTCCACTGTGGACGGCTGATGCGGATGTGTGGGGAGTTCCGGTTCGCGCAGTGACGCCGGGTCGAACACCGACCCGCCGCGCAGCGCGATCCCGATCTCGCGCGGCAGCTCGACGGTCTGGTCGTCCCGGCGCAGCAGAAGGCCGCGCGCGAGCAGGCGCTGGACCGGGTTCTGTGCCCGCTCCAGCGGGACGTCGGCCGCCGCGTCACGGGTCCGGCCGATCGGCGGCCCGGCCGCAAGCGTCGTCAGTAGGGCGCGTTCGTCCTCGCCGACCTCCGCGAGCGCGGCCTCGATATCCGCTCCGGCGAGCGAGGGCGACGAGGACCCGAGCCCGGCGGGGAAGGGGCCGAGCGCGTCACGGGCCGACGGCGGGACGCGCAGCGCGTCGTCCTCACCCCAGACCAGTGCCCGCTTGCGCAGCAGCGCCAGTGGCTCGCCGAGCTCCTTGCCCACGAGCCGCGCGACCTCGGCCGCGGCGACCGGTTCGGTGTCCGCCCCGGCCAGCAGCAGGGCGTCGAGGACGGCGAGCGTGAAGGTGTCGAGGTCTTCGCAGGCGCGCGCGACGGAGCCCGGCGTGCCTGCCCGGGTGGCGAGCACGATGGTGTCGGACGGGGGCGGCGTGGACAGGTCGCGACGCGTGCGCAGCAGTGCCGCGAGAGCGTCGTCGGACTCCTGGCGCAGCCAGTCCGCCAGGGAGGGCGCGGGCATAGAGGACCAGGATACCGGGCGGGTGGTGGCCCGGCAGCCGCGTTCGGGCAGACTGTCCCCCGAGAACGCTTGACCATGCTCTGGAGGACGTTGTGGCGAAGGGCGATAACAAGAAGCGCGCGGGCATCGACCCCACGTGGCCCGGTGAAGACGGGGAGCACCCCGTCACCGAGCTCGCGTCCGATCGGCAGGGCGCGCTGTCCCCGTTCGGCGACGTGACCTTCCCACTCGAGAGTGTGCCTTACGTGCACCCCGAGACCGAGATCAACCGGTAGAAGTTACTGGTCAGTCACCCCCTGCGAGGGTTCGTGGCGGTCGTCACGGGAGTAGGTTTTCGATCGACCTATTCGAGCGTTCCTCAGCGGGGGTAGTGCCATGCCGGTTCCCGGTCCCGGATATTCGATCACCGTCCGGGTGGAGGCCCCCGCGTCGTCCACCGCGGCGGGTGATCTGACGACCGCCGTCGGCCGGGTCGGCGGCGTGCTGACCGCGTTCGACGTCGTCGAGTCGCACCCCGACTCGATCGTCGTCGACATCAGCGCCAACGCCCTTTCGGAGAACCACGCGCAGGACATCACGCAGACCCTGGACTCGTTGCCGGGTGTCCGCGTGCGCAAGGTCTCCGACCGGACGTTCCTGATCCACCTCGGCGGCAAGATCGAGGTCAGCCCCAAGGTCGCGCTCCGCAACCGTGACGACCTCTCCCGCGCGTACACGCCGGGTGTCGCCCGCGTCTGCCAGGCGATCGCGGCGAACCCCGAGGACGCGCGCCGCCTGACCATCAAGCGCAACACCGTCGCGGTGCTCACCGACGGTTCCGCGGTGCTGGGGCTGGGCAACATCGGCCCGGCCGCCGCGCTGCCGGTGATGGAGGGCAAGGCGGCGCTGTTCAAGAAGTTCGCCGACGTCGACGCGTGGCCGGTCTGCCTGGACACCCAGGACACCGAAGAGATCATCATGATCGCGAAGGCGCTCGCGCCGGTCTACGCGGGCATCAACCTCGAGGACATCGCCGCGCCGCGCTGCTTCGAGATCGAGAAGCGCCTGCGTGAGCAGCTCGACATCCCGGTGTTCCACGACGACCAGCACGGCACCGCGATCGTCGTGGTGGCCGCGCTGCGCAACGCCCTGCGCGTGGTCGGGAAGAACATCGAAGACTGCAAGATCGTCGTCAGCGGCGTCGGCGCGGCGGGCTCGGCGATCATCCGCCTGCTGTTGCGCAAGAACCCGGGCGACATCGTGGCCGCCGACATCGACGGCATCGTGCACTCCGCGCGCGGCAACCTCGACGACAACCTGACCTGGATCGCCGCGCACACGAACAAGGAGCAGCAGGCGGGCACGCTGCACGAGGCGCTCGTCGGCGCCGACGTGTTCATCGGGGTCTCCGCGCCGAACCTGTTCGGGGCCGAGCAGGTCGCGACCATGAAGTCCGACGCCGTCGTGTTCGCGCTGGCGAACCCGGACCCGGAGATCGACCCGCTGGAGGCGCAGAAGCACGCCGCCGTGGTCGCCACCGGCCGCAGCGACTTCCCGAACCAGATCAACAACGTGCTCGCGTTCCCCGGCGTCTTCCGCGGGCTGCTCGACGCGCAGGCGCACCACATCGACGACTCGATGCTCCTCGCGGCCGCCGACGCCATCGCGGACGTCGTGGACAACGGCAAGCTGAACGCTTCGTTCATCGTGCCGAGCGTGTTCGACAACGCCGTCGCCCCCGCGGTGGCGGACGCGGTGAAGAAGGCGGCGAAAGCTGCGAAGTCTGCCGAGCGCTGACGAAAACCCGCCGAAGGGGCGCCGGTTCCGCATCCACCTCACGGTGGGAGCGGAGGGCGCCCCTTCATCGTGTTTCCGTGGGCCTTCGGCCCGAATCAGGGCGCTCGGCGGTGAAGTCTCCGCGGGGCGCCCTTGGGGAGACCCGTAGCCGGAAGTGATAGCAAAGGTCCCTTGCTCCATTCGGAGTGCTCGTCATCACTGAGGCCGACCTCGTGGCCGACTTCAGGGTGACGACTCCGAGCCTGGCCCGCTCATAGGCTCGACCCCGACCAAGAAGTCGATCATGACGGGGGTTGGGGATGAATCGCTCTGTCCTGAGCAGGATCGGGGCACTCACGGCCGCGGCGGTGACCATGGCGGTACTCGTACCGGCCACGGCGTCCGCCGCGGTTTCGTCCGTGCGCTGGGGGCCGTGTCCGGAGGACGTGGCCGCGCCCGGCGTGCAGTGCGCCACCTTGAAGGTCCCGCTCGACTACCGGAACCCGGGCGGGAACACCATCGACATCGCCGTTTCGAAACTCGCCAGCACGAAGCCGGCGAAGCGGCGCGGGATCATGCTGACCAACCCGGGAGGCCCCGGCGGGCCAGGGCTGACCATGCCCGCCGGGTTGCGCGCGGCGGGCATGCCGTCGAGCGTGCTCGACGCGTACGACATCATCGGCTTCGATCCGCGCGGGATCGGTCACAGCACGCCGGTCACCTGCGATCTCAAGCCCGAGCAGCAGGTGAGCAACGTCCCGCCGTACGCGCGTGACGCGGCGGCGGTGGCGGAGCGCGCGAAGTACGTGGAGGGCATCGCGAAGCAGTGCGGGGCCTCGGCGACCGCCGCGAACCTGCCGTACATCACCACGGCCAACACCGCCCGCGACATGGACCGCATCCGGGAAGCCCTCGGCGAGGAGAAGCTCTCGTACTACGGCGTTTCGTACGGCAGCTACCTCGGCGCCGTGTATTCGACGCTGTTCCCGCGGCAGACCGATCGCGTCGTGATCGACAGCGTGACCGGCCCCGGCGGGCTCGATCCGGTCACCTCGCGCCGTCTGGCGGAGGGGTTCGAGGACCGCTTCCCGGACTTCGCGAAATGGGCGGCGGCGCGGCACGCGAGCTACGGGCTCGGCCGCACTCCGCAGCAGGTGACGGCGAAGTTCCACGAACTCGTCGCCAAACTCGACGGCGGCGCCGTCCCCGGTGTCGACGGCGCGGCGTTCCGCATGGGCACTTTCGGCGCGCTCTACGCGACCAGTTCCTTTCCGGTGCTGGCGCAGCAGTGGCAGGCGCTCGACACCGAAGGCACCGTGGAGCAGACCGCTCAGGCCCAGCAGATCGATCCGGCGCAGCTGCTGGCCGGGCAGTTGCACGTGGTCTGCAACGACGTGGACTGGCCCGAGGACGTCGCGACCTACCAGCGCAACGTCGCGAAGGACCGGGTGAAGTACCCGATGTTCGGCGCCGCCGGGGCGAACATCTGGGCCTGCGCGTACTGGCCGTCCGAGCCGATCGAGCCGCCGGTACGGATCGGCGACCGGGGTCCGTCGAACATCCTGATGGTGCAGAACCTGCGTGACCCGGCGACGCCGCTGAGCGGTGCCAAGGAGATGCGCCGCGCCCTCGGTGACCGGGCGCGGATCGTGACCGTGGACGAGGGCGGGCACGGAGTCTGGCTGAGCGACGAGAACGCTTGCGGCAACAACGCCGTCAACCGGTTCTTCGTGGAAGGCAAGCGCCCCGCGCGCGACACGGCCTGCGCCGCGGACAAGGGCGGGCTCTTCGCTTCGATGACGCCGGAGCAGCGGCGGGAACGGGAGAAGGCGCTCGACGAGGTTCGCTCGAAGCAGCGGATGTTCTGAGGACTAGCCTGCTGGGCGTGAGTGAACTCAGCCACGTCGACCATACGGGTGCCGCCCGTATGGTCGACGTTTCCGGCAAGACGCCCACCGCCCGCACCGCGCTGGCGGGCGGCACCGTGCACACCACGGCCGAGGTGCTCGGCCTGCTGGCGACGGACGGGCTACCCAAGGGCGACGCGCTCGCGACCGCCCGGATCGCGGGCATCATGGGCGCGAAGAAGGTGCCCGAGCTGATCCCGCTCTGCCACCAGATCGCGTTGTCCGGGGTGAAGGTCGAGTTCGCCCTCGACGAGACCGCCGTGCACATCACCGCGACCGCGAAGACGAACGACCGGACCGGCGTCGAGATGGAGGCGCTGACCGCCGTCGCCGTCGCCGGGCTGACCCTGCACGACATGATCAAGGCCGTCGATCCCGCGGCGACCCTCGACGACGTCCGCCTGATCCGCAAGGACGGCGGCAAGACCGGGACCTGGGAGCGGCCGTGAACCGGGCCGCGAGGGTGATCGTGGCGTCGAACCGCGCCGCGAAGGGCGTCTACGAGGACACCACGGGCCCGGTCATCACGGACTGGCTGTCCGCACGGGGCTGGGACGTGCCGGAGCCTGTGGTCGTCGAGGACGGGGAACCCGTCGGCGAAGCCCTGCGGGACGCCGTCGCGGCCGGGGTGCAGGTGATCGTGACGACCGGCGGCACCGGCATCTCGCCGACGGACCGCACCCCGGACGTCACGCGCGCCGTCCTCGACTACGAACTCCCCGGCGTCGCGGACGCGATCCGCGCCGCCGGACTGCCCAAGGTGCCCACGGCCGTGCTCTCGCGCGGCGTCGCCGGCGTCGCGGGCCGGACCCTGGTGGTGAACCTCCCCGGCTCGCGTGGCGGGGTGAAGGACGGCCTGGGAGTACTGGACGGGATCCTCGACCACGCCGTCGACCAGCTGGCGGGCGGCGACCACCCACGGGAGGCACAGCAGTGAGCGTTCGGGTCGCACGGATCGCGGTGGTCGACGAGCCGCTTTCGGTCGAAGAGCACGCCCGCCTGGTGGACGACGTGGCCGCGGGTGCCGTCGTCACCTTCGGCGGGGTCGTGCGGGACCACGACGGCGGCCGGTCGGTGGACCGGCTCGCCTACGAAGGACACCCCAGCGCCGCCGACGTGCTCGCGGAGGTCGTCGCGGATCTCTCGGGCAGATGGGAGGGCGTGCGGGCGGTCGCCGTCAGCCACCGGCTGGGCGCGCTGGCCATCGGTGACGTCGCGCTGGCGTGCGCCGTGGCGGCCGAGCACCGGGGGCAGGCGTTCGCCGCCTGCTCGGAGCTGGTCGACGAGGTCAAGGCGCGGCTGCCGGTGTGGAAACACCAGCACTTCAGCGACGGCAGCGACGAGTGGGTCAACTCGCCGTAGCGGGGTGATCCGGAGGGCACGCCCCCGGACACGACAAAGCCCCACCGCCGGGGGAATGGCGCGGTGGGGCCTTGTCAGTCGTGACGTGGCCGCGCGGGGAATCCCGCGGGCGTCACGACTTACCGGTGCTCAAGAGCTCACTTGGTGGCGAGCTTCTGGCCGACGACGATGAAGTCGGCGTTCGGCACGTATTCCTTGTTCAGCTCCTGCAGCTTCTGGTAGCCGCCCTGGACGTTGAACTTGGAAGCGATCTTCGACAGCGTGTCGCCGGCCACGACGGTGTAGTCACCCGCCGGGTTCGAGTTCGCGACATTGGCGGCGGCCGGGGCCGGGGCCTGCTGCTTGGTGACCGGAGCGGTCGACTTCTTCGGGGTCACCTTCTTGGTGGCCTTCGGGGCGCTCGACTTGGCCTTGGCGGGGCTGGCGGAGCCGCCCTTCTTGCCACAGTGCGGCCACGCGCCGATGCCCTGGCCCTGGAGGACCCGCTCGGCGACGGCGATCTGCTGCTCACGCGTGGCGTTGTGCGCGCTGCCGGTGCCACCGTAGGCACGCCAGGTGCTCTGCGAGAACTGCAGACCACCGTAGTAGCCGTTACCGGTGTTGGTGCTCCAGTTGCCGCTGCTCTCGCACTGCGCGATGGCGTCCCAGTTGGTCGCCGACGCGGGGGTCGCGGCGATTGCGAGGGGAGCGCCGACCGCGACACCCGCAATGGCGACGCGGGCGATGTGACGGGTGGCGGCGGACATCTTGCGGTGCTTGCCTCGGTAAGACATGTGAATGAATCTCGCTCCCTGCGCCTACGAGTCTGTGCTGAGGGAAGGACCCGTGGGTCCTGGCCGGCCGTCTCAGGCCGGCTGACTCCGCCTGACGCACGACGCGTCGGCTCGGTCCCCTCGTCCCTGTCCGGAAATGCTTTCGCTCGGGGTTGGGTCCGGGAATCCGTTGGACAGGGCTCGGCGCTACGGGTTCCCGGTGTTGCGTGGTCGGTCGGGGCCAACCGAAAAGCGACGGTACGTAACGAACGGCCTGATCGGAAATTATTCGAGCCGTGACCTACATCACAGTAACAGCGGGCAACCCATGGCGATTCGGCTGTTTATGCAGGTCAGCGGGCCGTTATCTGGCCGTTTCCTGACCGAGATAATTCACGGATCGTGAGGCTTGCATCACGTGGATTAAGGGATGACTGGCCCATTCGTGCGCCTTCGCGCGCGAATGGGCCGCGCACTTTAGCGAGACCTCAAGAAGTTCGCCAGCCCTGGCAGGTCATCCGTATTCAGGTGGTCGACCCCGGCGGCGACCAGCTCTTTCCACAACGCGTCACGGCCGGGCCCGGCGGCGTCCGGCGTGGCCCAGAAGCGCACGCGCTGACCCGCCGCGTGGGCCCGCTTGACCAGATCGTGCAGTTTCGCCCGCTCACCGGCGGGGAAGGGGCCATCACCGGTCCAGGTGAACAGGCCGCTCCAGGAGTCCGAGACGAGCGGCGTTACCCGCGGGTCGGAGCCGATGCCGAGGTCGTTCTCGTCCCTGATCCGGCCGTCGTAGAAGGCGAGCCGGAACCGCTGCCCGAGCATCACGTCCTTGGGGCGCCCGCCGGAGATCACCGCGGTGACGGCCCGCTTCTTCACGTGACCGAACGCGTACAGAGAGAAGAGGAAGGAGTAGCGGGGATTGTGGAGGCGCTTCTCGAGTGCCGCGTAGGTGCTGTTCGCGTCCCCCTTGACGTCGATCAGCAGCTGGAACTCCGCGCGCTGCCGGTACACGCCGACGCCGTGGTTGGCCAGCACCCGGTCGCGCAGCGGCTCCAGGTAGAGCGACTCCAGGGTGCGGTCCGGGCGGGTGTCCGCGAGGTCGTGCGCGACCAGGAGCTGCCCGTCGACCAGGAAGATGTCGGCCTCGACACTGGTGAAGCCCCGGTCGAGCGCGTCGTGCAGCGGACGGGCGTGTTCGTAGTCGTTGTGGCTGTGCGCCTGCGCCAGCGGCCGGACGCCGCGTTCGTGGGCGGACGCCGGAGCGGTCGCGAGGCTCGTGGCGGCGACCGCGGCGAGCAGTGCGGCGAGAATACGGCGGGGAGTGATCACTGGCGCATCCTCGGCTGCTTCGGCGACCGGATGGTGAACTCGAGACGGCGAGCAAGGGACCTTTGCTACCACTTTCGCCGTTCACGCAGTTCAGGGGCGATGTGACCCCGGCGATCGTGTCGCGAAAGTGGCTTTCGCGACACACCCGGCAGGCACCGTGCGCGGGCAGCGGGGCAACGGCAGGTCAGCCGCCGGCGAACGGGGGCAGGACGTCCAGTTCGGCGCCCTCGGTCAGCGGCCGCGTGAGATCCCGCACGGCGACACCGTCCAGCAGGTACGAGACCGCGTCGAGCAGCTTCGCCAGCTTCTCCGGGTGGAGTTCACGCAGGTGGGCGACGGCATCGGCGACGCGGGCGCCGTCCGGCAGCGTCACCTTCTCCTCGTCGAGGCCGGCGGCCGCGCGGGCCGAGGCGAAGTACCGCACCACGATGGTCACCATGTCAGCCGCCGATCGCGCTCATCGGCCGGATCGGCTGCGCGAACCCGGCCTCGTTGATCTCGTGCCCGGCGAGTTTGCCCCACATGGTCGCCCGCCACGCGTCCGCCACCTCTTCTTCGCGCGCGCCCGCGCGCACGAGGGCGCGTAGGTCGGTCTCGTCGTTGCTGAACAGGCACGAGCGCACCGCGCCGTCCGCGGTCAGCCGGGTCCGCTCGCAGGCGCCGCAGAAGGGACGGGTCACCGACGCGATCACGCCGACGTCGCCCGGTCCGCCGTCGACCAGCCAGCGTTCGGCGGGCGCCCCGCCCCGCGCGGCGGGGAACGGCGACAGGGTGAACTCCTCGCCGAGCATGCCGAGGATCTCCTCGGCGGTGATCATGTCGGCGCGGTTCCAGCCGTGTTGCGCGTCCAGTGGCATCTGCTCGATGAAGCGCAGGTGGTAGCCCTCGGCGAGGCAGAACTTCAGCAGCGGCACGGCCTGGTCCTCGTTCAGCCCGCGCATCAGCACCGCGTTGACCTTCACCGGGTCCAGCCCGGCCTCCCGCGCCGCGGCCATGCCGGCGAGCACGTGCGAAAGCCGGTCGCGACGCGTGATCGTCTCGAACAGCGCGCGGTCGACGGTGTCCAGTGAGACGTTGATCCGGTCCAGCCCCGCGCCGGCGAGCGACTTCGCGCGCTTCGCGAGCCCGATTCCGTTGGTGGTCATGGAAAGCCGCGGCCGCGGTTCGAGTGCCGCGACCCGCTCGACGATCTTTTCCAGGCCCTGGCGCAGCAGCGGTTCGCCGCCGGTGAGCCGGATGTCGGTGATCCCGAGCCGTTCGACGGCGATCCGGAGCAGGAGCACGAGCTCGTCGTCGGTCAGCACGTCCGCGCTCGGCATCCATTCGAGCCCTTCGGCGGGCATGCAGTAGGTGCAGCGCAGATTGCACTTGTCGGTGAGCGACACCCGCAGGTCGGTCGCCACGCGGCCGAAGGTGTCGATCAGAGCGGGGTTGTCCGGCCTGGGCACGCTGGGACGCCCTCGTGTACCGGGGACACGGGGAAACCCGAGATCGACTGCTGTCATTGACACCAGACTAACCCCGAAGCCGGCGAAAACCGACTGTCTACAATCCCTCTTCGCACAGAATCGGAAGGGTTTCCGGATGGCGAAATATCCGCTCTCGGCGGAGGAATTGGCCCGGTTCGCCCATCTCGGCAGGGAGAGCAGCACGCTGACCGTTCTCCGGCACGCCAGGATCGCCGAGCGGATGGGCCTGTCGGCCACCGATCACAAGGTGCTCGAACTGGCGGGCCAGGCGCCGGGACCGTTGACAGCGGGCAGGATCGCCGAACTGACCGGACTGTCGACGGGTGCTGTGACCGGCGTCATGGACAGGCTCGAGAAGGCCGGTCTCGCCCGCCGTGTCCGTGATACCGCCGACCGCCGGAAGGTCCTGATCGAGGTCGTCCCCGGCGCCATGGAGCGGCACGCGCCGCTCTTCGAATCCGCGTACACGAACATGAAGACGGTGCTCGAACAGTTCTCTCCCGAGGAACGGAAAGTGCTGGAGCGATTCCAGAGCGCGGTGCTCGACGGCCTCCGCGACGAACTCCCCGGCGATTCTCCGCGTCCATAGCTTTTCCGCATCTGCGGAAGTAACCTTCCGGACATGCCGCAATTCCGGTTGTCCGAGGCCGCTCGTCTGCTCGGCGTCAGCGACGACACCGTCCGCCGGTGGGTACGTGCCGGCCAGTTGACCGCGTTCGACGACTCGGCGGGCCGCAAGGTCGTCGACGGCGCCGAGCTCGCCGCGTTCGCCAAGGCGCAGGCAGAACAGCCTGAGGACCCTTCGAGTGTCGGCCGCTCCGCGCGGAACCGGTTCGTCGGGCTCGTCACCGAGGTGATCACGGACAAGGTGATGGCACAGGTCGAGCTGCAGTGCGGCCGGCATCGCGTGGTCTCCCTGATGAGCGCCGAGGCCGTCCGCGAACTCGGACTGCGGCCGGGGGTGCTCGCGGTCGCCGTCGTCAAGGCGACCACCGTCGTGGTCGAAACCCCGGAAGGAAGCCGATGAGGAAGCTCGCGCCCGTCCTGCTCGCGCTGGCGCTGGCCGCGACGGCCTGTGGTTCGGAGGCGGCGCCTCAAGAAGGAGGAAGGACGCTGACCGTCTTCGCCGCGGCGTCGCTGACCGAGTCGTTCGGGGCGCTGGGCAAGCGGTTCGAGGCACAGAACTCCGGGGTGACCGTGAAGTTCAGCTTCGAGGGTTCCTCGGCGCTGGTCCAGAAGCTGACCCAAGGCGCGAAGGCGGACTTCTTCGCTTCCGCAGACAAGGCCAATATGGACAAGGCCGCCAAGGCCGGGCTGATCGACGGGCAGCCGTCGGTCTTCGCCACCAATCGGCTCGCCATCGCGGTCGGCAAGGGCAACCCCCAGGGCATCAAGGGGCTGGCCGATCTCGCGCAGGACGGGCTGACCGTCGTCGTCTGCGCGCCGCAGGTGCCGTGCGGGTCGGCGGCGAAGAAGGTCCAGCAGTCGTCCGGGGTCACGCTCAAGCCCGCGAGCGAGGAACAGGACGTCAAGTCTGTGCTCGCGAAGGTGCAGTCGGGTGACGCCGACGCGGGACTCGTCTACGTCACCGACGCGACCTCCGCGGCCGCGAAGGTGGACAAGGTGGACTTCCCGGAGGCGGCGGGCGCGGTCAACGACTACCCGATCGCGGTGGTGAAGGACGCTCCGCAGGCTCGGCTCGCCGGGCTGTTCAGGGACTTCGTCCTCGGCGCGGAGGGCAAGAACGAACTCGCGAAGGCCGGTTTTGGCACGCCCTGACCCCGCATTTCGTCCTCTGGACGCGGTAGATGCACGCGCAAGTACCGCATTCAGAGGACGAAATGCGGGGGCCGGGGTGCCGTGGGTGTTGTGGCCGCCGGCGATCTGCGCGCTGGCGCTGGTGGTACTGCCGGTCGTCGGCCTTCTGGTGCGTTCGGACCTGTCCCGCTTCCCGAGCCTCATCACCTCGACGTCGTCGCTGAACGCGCTCAAGCTCTCGCTGATCACCGCCGGACTGTCCACTGTGGCCTGTGTGCTGCTCGGGGTCCCGCTCGCCGTGGTGCTCGCGCGCTCGGGGGCGCGCGGTGTCCGCGTGCTGCGCGCGGTGGTGCTGCTGCCGCTGGTGCTGCCGCCGGTGGTCGGCGGCCTGGCGTTGTTGTACCTGTTGGGCCGCAAGGGTTTCCTCGGGATCCTGGTGACCACCCTGACCGGTGAGCAGGTGCCGTTCACCACGGCGGCCGTGGTCATCGCGCAGACGTTCGTCGCGATGCCGTTCCTGGTGGTCAGCCTCGAAGGAGCTCTCCGGGGCGCCGGCGACCGGTACGAAAGGGTCGCATCCACACTGGGCGCCGAACCGTGGACGGTGTTCCGCCGGGTCACGCTGCCGCTGCTGCTGCCCGCGCTCGGTTCGGGCATCGTGCTGAGCTTCGCGCGGGCGCTGGGCGAGTTCGGCGCGACGATCACCTTCGCCGGCAGCCTGGAAGGGGTGACCCGGACCCTGCCGCTGGAGGTCTACACCCAGGCCGAGGTCGACGTCGACAGCGCGGTGGCGCTCGCGTTGCTGCTCATCCTGGTCGCCGTCGCGGTGATCGCGCTCGCCCGGCCGCGCGCGCTCGAAGGAGTCCGGTCGTGACCCTGTCGGCCGAGCTCGCCCTGCGGCGTGGCGAGTTCACCTTGGACGTCGGCTTCGAAGTTCCCGACGGCGGGGTGCTCGCGCTGCTCGGCCCGAACGGGTCGGGGAAGTCCAGTGTGCTCGGCTGCCTCGCCGGGCTGCTCCGGCCCGGCCGGGCGCGGATCACCCTCGACGGCCGCGACCTGGCGGGCCTGCCGCCGCACGCGCGCGGTATCGGCCTGCTCTCCCAGGACGCACTGCTGTTCCCGCATCTGTCCGCTTTGGACAACGTCGCCTTCGCGCCGCGCTCGACCGGTGCCGGCCGCGCCGAGGCGAAGAAGCGTGCGCGGGAGTGGCTGACCGAAGTGGACGCTCTCGAACTGGCCGCACGGCGGCCCGCGCAGCTCTCCGGCGGGCAGGCGCAGCGGGTCGCGATCGCGCGGGCGCTGGCCGCCGAGCCGGGACTCCTGCTGCTCGACGAGCCCTTCGCCGCCCTGGACGTCGACGCGGCGCCCGCCATCCGGGGGCTGCTCCGGCGGGTCCTGCGTTCCGGGCCGCCGACCGTGCTGGTCACCCACGACCCCCTCGACGCGCTGGCGCTGGCCGATCACGTCGCCGTCCTCGACGGCGGCCGGATCGTCGAACGCGGCGAGACCCGCAAGGTCCTCTCCGCGCCGCGCACGGCGTTCACCGCGCGGATCGCCGGGCTGAACCTGGTGCCCGGTATCGCCGTCGAGGGCGGTTTGCGCATGTCAGGCGGGCAGCTGGCCGGAATTCCGGCCGAGGACGTCGTCGAGGGCGAAGCGGCCGTCGCCGTCTTCGCGCCCAGTGCCGTGGCGGTGTACCTGCGGGACGGCGAGCACCGGGGCAGCCCGCGCAACACCGTCGAGGGAATCGTCGACGCGCTCGAACCCCACGGACCGGTGATCCGTGTCCGGGCCCGCGGCGACGACTGGGCGGCGGGTCTCGCCGCGGACCTCACCCCGGCCGCGGTCGCCGAGCTGGCGCTCGAACCCGGCACACCGGTCAATCTTTCGGTCAAGGCGGCGTCCGTGGCTGTTCACGCCGTCTCGGATCATTAGGGTGGGCGGTATGAACGAGCGCCGTTGGACATACCTCAGCGACATGGATGGCGTGCTGGTCCAGGAGGAGCATCTCGTACCCGGCGCGGACGAGTTCCTCAAGGAGCTGCGCGCCAACGACATCGGCTTCCTGGTGCTGACCAACAACTCGATCTACACCCCGCGCGACCTGCGGGCGAGGCTCGAGCGGACCGGTCTCGACATCCCCGAGGAGGCCATCTGGACCTCCGCGCTGGCGACCGCGAAGTTCCTCGCGTCGCAGCGGCCGAACGGCTCGGCGTTCGTGATCGGCGAAGCCGGGCTCACCACGGCCCTGCACGAGGTCGGCTACGTGCTGACCGAACGCGACCCGGACTACGTGGTACTCGGCGAGACCCGCACGTACAGCTTCAGCGCGATAACCCGCGCGATCAGGCTCATCGAGGGCGGCGCCAAGTTCATCGCGACCAACCCGGACGCCACCGGCCCGAGCATGGAGGGCTCGATGCCCGCCACCGGTTCGGTCGCGGCGCTGATCGAGAAGGCGACCGGCCGCTCGCCGTACTACGTTGGCAAGCCGAACCCGCTGATGATGCGCTCCGCGCTGCGGCGGCTCGGCGCGCATTCGGAGTCGACGCTGATGATCGGCGACCGGATGGACACCGACGTCCACTCGGGAATCGAGGCCGGATTGCAGACGATCCTGGTGCTCACCGGCATCTCCACGCGGGAGAGCGCCGAGCACTACCCGTACCGGCCGACCAAGATCATCGACTCCATCGCCGATCTGGTCGGGCGCACCGGCGACCCCTTCGGCGAAGGCTGAGTCCGTGGTGAACCCGCGTCCGAGATCGACGTCGGCAGGGCGCGGCGCCGTCACCTCTCACTTCTCCACGGGTGGGACCGGCCAGGTGCCGTCCGTGCGCGGCGTGTCGCGAAAGCCACAACCTCGGTGTGGAGAGGCGAGCGACCGAGCCCCGTAGCGGGGCCTTCGGCCGGTTTCGCGGGCCGTCATCAGCTCCGCCAACAGGCTGAGCGACACAGCCGCATGCGGAGGGCTTATCGTCAGACGATGCACGACGATCAGCCCGCGTCCTCGACCTACGTGGTCGGTGACGTGCACGGACACCGGGACGAGCTGGCCGAAGCGCTCCGGGCGAAGGGGCTGATCGACTCCGACGACGACTGGTCCGGTGGGGAGACGACCCTCTGGTTCCTCGGTGACTTCGTCGACCGGGGGCCCGACGGCGTCGGCGTCATCGACCTGGTGATGCGGCTGGAACGGCAGGCCGCGACGGCGGGCGGCCACTGCGGGACGCTGCTGGGCAACCACGAGATCCTGCTGCTCGGGATGTACCACTTCGGCGACACCGAGGTGCCGTCCGACTTCGGTCCGCGCAGCTTCGCCCGCAGCTGGGAGATCAACGGCGGGCTGCTCGAAGACCAGGACAGGCTCACCCCGCAACATATCGAATGGCTGACTTCCCGTCCGATGCTGACGCTGGCCGCGGACCATCTGCTGATGCATTCGGACACGCTCGAGTACCTCGACTGGGGCGAGGACATCGACGGCATCAACGCGCGCGGCCGCGAAATCCTCGAAGGCAGCGACATCCAGGCCTGGTGGGACGTCTGGCGGCGGATGACCACGCGCTACGCCTTCCGCGGCCCGGACGGCGCGGACGTCGCGCAGCAGGTCATGGACCGGCTCGGCGGCGAGCGGATCGTGCACGGGCACAGCGTCATCGCCGACCAGCTCGGGATCCACCCCGCGCAGATCGAGGGACCGTACCTCTACGCGGGCGGGAAGGCGCTGGGGATCGACGGCGGGTTGTTCGTCGGCGGCCCGTGCCTCATCGTGCCGCTGCCCTGGGAACCCGAGGACTGATCGTCAGGGGAGCTCCACGATCTCCTTGCCCAGCGGCATCAGCGAGACCGGGATCATCTTGAAGTTCGCCACGCCGAGCGGGATCCCGATGATCGTGACGCAGAGCGCCACCCCGGTCAGCACATGCCCGATCGCGAGCCAAAGCCCGGCGAAGAGGAACCAGATGACGTTGCCGATCGTCGACGCGGCCCCGGCGTCGCGCCGGTCCACCACGGTGCGGCCGAACGGCCAGAGCGCGTAGGCCGCGATCCGGAACGACGCCAGCCCGAACGGGATGGTGACGATCAGGATGCAGCAGATGACGCCGGCGACGACGTAGCCGAGCGCCATCCACAGGCCGCACAGCACGAGCCAGATGACGTTCAGGATCAGGCGCATCAGACGTGCAACTCCCCGCTGGCCACGGTGACCGCCTGCCCCGAAAGCAGGACGCGGTCGCCTTCGAGACTCATCCGGACGATGCCGCCGCGGGACGAGGCCTGTTCGCCGACGAGCTTCTCCCGGCCGAGGCGAGCGGCCCAGTACGGCGCGAGGACGCAATGCGCGGAGCCGGTGACCGGGTCTTCGTCGATGCCGACGCCCGGCGCGAAGAACCGGGTGACGAAGTCGATCCCGTCCACGTCACCCGGCGCGGTGACCATCAGCCGCCCGTTCCAGTGCGCGCGCAGCGCGGCGAGGTCCGGGGCGAGCGAGCGCACCACGGAAGCGTCGTCCACCACCGCGAACAGGTTGTGCTTACTACGCCCGACGTACTCGAAGGAGACACCCGGCAGGATCGACGACAGATCGTCGTCCGACTCGCGGGGCGGGTCCGACGGGAAGTCCATCGACACCCAGCCGTCTTCGGCGCGGCAGCGCAACTCGCCGCTTTTCGTCGTGAAGGTCTGTTCGCCGCCGAGGACGTGCGTGGTCGCCAGCGTCGCGTGCCCGCACAGGTCGACTTCGGTCTCCGGCGTGAACCAGCGAAGCGACTTCGGGCCTTCGCCACCGACCTCGACGAAGGCCGTCTCGGCGTGCTTCAACTCGGCGGCGACGGACTGCATCCAGCCCGCGTCGCCCGGCGAGTCCAGCAGCACGACGCCGGCGGAGTTACCGGCGAAGGCCTCGGAGGTGAAGGCGTCGACGATGTAGAGGCGCATGTCTCCGACGATATCCGCCACGGCCGGACCCGGCCTCCGGGTTTCCCCTGAGGTGGTCTCCACTTGCAGGTGGCCGCCGTCACGCCGCGTTCCTAGACTCGACGCGTCGATGCCGCCGAACGCAGGAGTCTCCATGCCCGACGCCCCCGCCTTGCCGAGCTACGCATCGGGAATCTCGGACACCCCGCTGCTGGGGGACACCATCGGGGACGACTTCGACCGCACCGTCGCCGCCTTCGGCGACCGGGACGCGCTCGTCGACCGCGCCGCCGGGAAACGCTGGACCTACACCGAACTCGCCGCCGAGGTGGACGCGCTCGCACTGGGCCTGCTGGACCTCGGGATCGCCAAGGGCGACCGCGTCGGCATCTGGTCGCCGAACCGGTGGGAGTGGACCTGCGTCCAGTACGGATGCGCGAAGATCGGCGCGATCCTGGTCAACATCAACCCGGCGTACCGCTCGCACGAACTCGAGTACGTGCTGAACCAGGCCGGGATCAAGCTCATCGTGGCCGCGGCGTCGTTCAAGACGTCGGACTACGCGGGCATGATCGCCGAAGCGGGCCCGAAATGCCCGGCGCTGGAACACGTCGTGCTGCTCGAAAGCGAGGAGTGGACGTCGCTGCTGGAGAACGGACGCGGCGCGGATCCGTCGAGGCTCGCCAAGCGCCAAGGCGAACTGTCCGCGGACGACCCGATCAACATCCAGTACACGTCCGGCACCACGGGGTTCCCCAAGGGCGCCACGCTGAGCCACCACAACATCCTCAACAACGGCTACTTCGTCGGCGAACTCTGCAACTACACCGAAGCCGACAAGATCTGCATCCCCGTGCCCTTCTACCACTGTTTCGGCATGGTGATGGGCAATCTCGCGGCGACGACCCACGGCGCGTGCATGGTCATCCCGGCGCCCGCGTTCGAGCCGAAGGCCACCCTCGAAGCCGTCGCGGCCGAGAAATGCACTTCCCTGTACGGCGTCCCGACGATGTTCATCGCCGAACTGGCCGACCCGGACTTCGCTTCCCACGACCTGTCCTCGCTGCGCACCGGGATCATGGCGGGCTCGCCGTGCCCGGTCGAGGTGATGAAACAGGTCATCGACCGGATGGGCATGGCGGAGGTGTCGATCTGCTACGGCATGACCGAGACGTCGCCGGTGTCCACGCAGACCCGCGCGGATGATTCGGTGGAACGGCGGGTGTCGACGGTCGGGCGGGTCGGGCCGCATCTGGAGGTCAAGGTCGTCGATCCGGAGACCGGGCTGACCGTGCCGCGCGGCGAACCCGGCGAACTCTGCACCCGCGGCTACTCGGTGATGCTCGGCTACTGGGAGCAGGCCGACAAGACGGCCGAGGCGATCGACGCGGCGCGGTGGATGCACACCGGCGACCTCGCGATCATGGACGCCGACGGGTACGTCAACATCACCGGCCGGATCAAGGACATGGTCATCCGCGGCGGTGAGAACCTGTACCCGCGCGAGATCGAGGAGTTCCTCTACACCCATCCGGACATCCTCGACGCGCAGGTCATCGGCGTCCCGGACGAGAAGTACGGCGAGGAACTGATGGCGTGGGTCCGCATGCGCGAGGGCGCGGAGCCGCTGACGGCCGAAGCCGTGCGGGAGTTCTGCGAGGGGAAGCTGGCGCGCTACAAGATCCCGCGGTACGTCCACGTCGTCGAGGAGTTCCCGATGACGGTGACCGGCAAGGTGCGCAAGGTCGAGATGCGGGCGGAGTCGATCAGCATCCTCGGACTCGAAAAGGCGGCGGCGACCGAACACGCCTGACACTTCGGGGGCAACCTGTCACAGTTTTGCCGCGTGTTCCCTTCGCGGTGGATCCGAACCGCCGCGAGGGGAGAAGAATGAAACTCGAGCGAAGCAGAAGAGTTCTCGCCCTGACCGTCTCGGCGATCGTCCTGCCGCTGTCGCTGCCCGGCGCGGCGGCCGCGGCTCCCGCGACCGCCCCCATCGATCCGGGAACCCCTGCCGGGAGACCAGTACAGCCAGGTCAACGCGGTCAACGACGACGGCGTCATGGTCGGCTCGTCGACGCCGCCGGACGGCCAGATCAAGTACCACGCGGCGAAATGGGACCCGCGGGGCCGCATTTCCGCGCTGCCGGGCCTCGGCGGTGAACAGAGCAAGGCGGCGGTCAAATGGGCGCCGGACGGCACGGTCACCGCGTTGCCCTACCTGGCGGGCGGGGATTACGCGATCGCGAACGCGATCACCGACCGTGGCGTGATCGTCGGCGCGGCGCGGGCCGCGGACGGGAAGATCCACGCCGTGCGGTGGAATCCGGACGGGAAGGTGGTGGACCTCGGCGGCCTGCCGGGCGGGTCATACGCCAACGCGGAATGGATCACCCCGGACGGCAGTGCCGTCGCCGGGACGGCGTCCGACGCCGCCGGGAACAACCACGTCGTGCGCTGGAACCTCGCCGGCGCGATCACCGATCTTTCCCCCGGCAATCCGCGCGGCACCCCGGAGGACATGAACGATTTCGGCGTGATCGTGGGAAGTGCCGACGACGTGAACGGCAATCCGAAACCCGTGCGATGGGGAGCGTGACGGGCGGATGACCTGGCTGGAGTACCCGGAGATGTGGCCGGGCTGGGCGATGGCGGTCAACAACGCCGGTGCCGCCGCCGGCGGCGGTTACCTGGTGTTCGGAACGGAGAGCCCGGTCAAGTGGAACCGGGCGGGAACCCGTACGACGCTTTCGACCGAACGCGGACTGGGTCACGACATCGACCGGGCGGGGACGGTCGTCGGCCTGGAGAACAACATCGCGACGAAGTGGGCCGCCGACGGCACCCGGACGGTGCTCGGCGCTTTGCCGGGCGGTACCTACAGCGTCGCCGACCACATCACGGCGAACGGGACGATCATCGGCCTGTCCGACAACGAGAACGGCCGCACGCATGCCGTCTACTGGCCCGCCGGGTAAGTCCGTGAAGGCCTCCTTCCCTACCCTCAGAGTAGGGAAGGAGGCCTTCACGGCACATCAGGCCGCGGTGTTGGCGGCGGCCGCGGCGATCGCCTTCGCGTCTTCTTCGCCGAAGGTCTCTTCGAGGTTCTCCGGCGAGTAGTCGAGGTCGATCTGCTCCACCGGCATCCCGCGCGCGGACTCGATCGCGCCGAGGCGCCGCCGCGCCCGGTCCGCCGCGTACTGGGTGATCTCGTCCTGGTCGAAGTCGAAGGGAGGTTCCTCGAACTGGCTCTGCACCCACTGGATCATGTCGAGCGCGTGGGGTAGCAGTTCGCCCATCCGCTGCTGCACCGCGTCCCACAGTGAGTCGTCCGCGGCGACGTGACGGCGGCAGGTGAAGGTGCCCCACGCCATGTGGCGGCGTTCGTCGTCGCCGATACGGCGTACCACCTCCTGCACACCCGGCAGGATGTTGTGCTGCGTGCAGATCAGCTGCCACGAGTAGTACCCGGTCAGCGCGAGACTGCCTTCGATGACGTGGTTGTAGGTGACGCTCGCGCGGATCTGGTTGAGCGGACTGGGATCGTCCTCCAGCGCACGCAAGGACTGCGGCAGCTCCTCGTAGAAAAGCTTGCGGTAGTGCGGATTCTCCGCGACATACGGATGCAGGTCCTCGGTGAGACCGACGGCGTCCATCCAGCGGCGGAACACCTCGGTGTGCTTGGCTTCTTCGAAGCAGAACTGCGTCAGGTACATCTCGTCGCCGAAGCGCCCGGTCGCGGACATCGCCCGCATGAACGGCTGGATGTCTTCGGTGACAGCCTCTTCGCCCGCGATGAACTGCGACACCAGGTACGTCGCCGACCGCTGCTGCTCCGGGTTGAGCGTCTCCCAGCCCTCGCGCTCCCGGGAGAAGTCGATGTCGGCGGGATTCCAGAACTTCATGTTCCCCTTGACGAACAGCCGCAAGGGGAACGAGTCCCAATTCAGCCCGCCTTCGCGCAGTGAGGAAAAACCGGTCCGCAGTTCGGAGACCGTATCGGTCATGACGTACCCTTCATGTCACTCCATTGTGGACTAATCAGTGGTCAGCGCCCGGATGGCGGGCGCCAGCACGGCGACGACCGAAGCCGCCGCCTCGTCGGCCGAATGCGTCGGCATGACGAGATGGGAGAGGGAAAGCCGCACGACGGTCTCCGCCAGCAGCGCGGCGGATTCCGGGGACAGCGACGGCTCGAACTCGCGGTACTGCCCGGCCGCGACCTCGGTGGCCGCGGCCAGGATCGGTTCGCCTTTGGTGGTCAGCAGGGGAAGGAGATCCTCGCCCGCTTCGGTGCCGAGTGTCGTGGCGACGAGCCGGTTCTCGCGGGCGTGCTCGATCGTGTGGACGACCGCCACCCGGATCCCGTCGCGCAGGTTCCGCGCGTCCTGGACGCGCAGGCGGATGCCTTCCAGGAACTCCGACGTCGTCCGGAGGATCACGGCCTCGGCGAGCGTGCCCTTGTTGCCGAACTCGTTGTAGACGGTCTGCCTGCTCACTCCGGCGCGGGCGGCGACGTCCGCCATCCGCAGGGCCGTGTAGCCGCGTTCGGTGAGCAGGTCGGTCGCCGCGTCGAGCAGAGCCTCCCGCAGAGAGGCCTTGGTTCGATCGGAGAAGCTCGTGATGTCGCCCACATTTCCAGCTTGACACAGATCGCGTCCATGTCAAAGAAGTTGACGGGCACCCATTCGGTGTAAATCAGTCGGTGGTGGCGGCTACCGTGGCCGGGTGGGCATCACTGTGGGGTTCGACCTCGACATGACATTGATCGATCCGCGGCCGGGCATGGTCGCGGTGATGAACGCGCTCGGCGTGGAATCCGGCCTGCCGCTGGACGGCGAGTTCTTCGCGGCCAACCTCGGCCCGCCCCTCGACGCCAGCCTGCGGGGCTTCGGGGCGCCGGAGGAGCGGATCCCGGAGCTGGTGACGCGCTTCCGCGCGATGTACCCGGAGACGGTCGTGCCGGTGACGGTCGCGATGCCCGGCGCGGCCGAGGCACTGCACGCGGTCCACGAGGCGGGTGGGCGCACCGTCGTCGTCACCGGCAAGTACGGGCCCAACGCGAAACTCCACCTGGACGCGCTCGGTTTCGAGGTCGACGTCCTGGTGGGGGAGCTGTGGTCGACGGAGAAGGCCGCCGCGCTCACCGAGCACGGCGCCCGTGTCTACGTCGGGGACCACCTCGGCGACATCCGCGGCGCACTGGCGGCCGGTGCGGTCCCCATCGGGGTCACGACCGGCCCGTGCACCAAGGAGGAGCTGCTCGCGGAAGGGGCCGACGTGGTGTTCGACTCGCTGACCGAGTTCCCCGGCTGGCTCAGCTCTTTCGGCGAGCCTCGCGGATCAGGGCGATCAGGCCGAGGGCCAGCCCCAGCGGAGTGATCACACCCGCCGCGGCGGACAGCCACACCGGCAGGTTCTCCAGTCCGGCGGCGAACAGCACGAACACCGCTGTGACGGCGATCATGCCGAGCGCGAACAGGCCGATGCCGACGCGCATGAGGATCGGTTTGCCGGGCTTTTCGGGGACGGCCACAGCGGCCTCCTTTACTGCGGTCTCCATGAAGCAGAGGGTATCCGCCGGTATCCGCTTCTCCACAGGGCGTGTGGCGAGATACGCTTATGGGACGCGCGCCCTGGGTACGCCCCGGGCGCGTTCGTTGTGAGCAGGACAGCAAAGGACTGGTGAGGGAAGTGCCGACCGGCAAGGTCAAGTGGTACGACGCGGAGAAGGGTTTCGGTTTCGTCACCCAGGATGGGGGCGCCGACGTCTACATCCGCAAAGCCGCGCTGCCGCAGGGCGTCGAAGGGCTCAAGGCGGGCCAGCGCCTCGAGTTCGGTGTCGCCGACGGCCGCCGCGGCCCGCAAGCGCTCTCCGTCCGGCTGCTGGACCCGCCGCCGTCGGTCGCCGAGGCGCGCCGCCGTCCCGCCGAGGAGCTGCACGGGCTCATCGAGGACATGATCAAGCTGCTCGAGCTCAAGGTGCAGCCGGACCTGCGGCGCAACCGCTACCCGGACCGGAAGAACACGAAGCAGATCGCCGAGATCATGCGCGCCGTCGCCCGGGACCTCGATCCCTGATCGGCGCCCCTGCGGGTGGCTCGGGGGCCTGCAGCTGGTCCGTGAAGGCCTCCTTGCCTACCTTCAGGGTAGGCAAGGAGGCCTTCACGGACCGATGGGCCGCGCGTGGTAGCAAAGGTCCCTTGCTCCCCTCAGGCGGCCGGCGGCTCGACCTGCAGCGACCAGATCGCCGTGGTGACCGCCTCCGCGTCCTCCGGACGCCCGGTCTGGCTGATCACCGAAGCCTGCGCGACCTCGACGACGAGGATCTGGTCGTCGGGCCGGGGCGTCGTCACGGTGTAGGCGAACCGGTCCAGCGACGTGATGATGTCCTGCTTGAGCTCCTGCGGCTCGCCCTTGCCGTTCACGTACTGCACCGTGACCTTCCACGGTGTCTCCGCGATCGCGCTCGGCACCGAGATCTGCACCGGCTTCCCCGGCCGGATACGCAGCTTGCCGGCGGCGTCGGGCTTGGTGGTGCACTGCGCGCTCTTGATGTCGCAGGACGCCAGCGGGGCGACGTTCACCGTCTTGCCGTCGGCGAAGAAGGTCACCTCTTCGGGGCCGGGGGCCGCACAACCGGCCACCACGAAACCACCCGCCGCGAGTAGGGCCAAAATACGAAGTCGCCGCATACGGTGAAGATTACGAGCCCGGCCGCCACCGGGAGTCACCGGGCTGCGAGGGGATCGGCGATTCGCTCGTCGGCTCCGGGCGCAGCGGCCGGTCGCCGCCGAGCCCCGGGATCAGCGAAGTGCCGCGCCGGACCATGAACGTCTGCGTGAACCCGACGGCCAGCAGGATCGACAGCACCAGGAAGCCGATCCAGTACGTCGGCGGCAGCAGCAGGCCGACGGCACCGCCGAAGCACCAGGACATCTGCAGCACGGTCTCCGACCGCCCGAACGCCGACGCGCGCGACTCTTCCGGCAGGTCTTCCTGGATGACGGCGTCGAGGCTGATCTTCGCCAGCGCGCTCGCGGTCGCGCCGACGAGAGCCACGATCGCCGCCGTCGCCAGTCCCGCCGCCACGGTGGCGATGATCGCGATACCGAGACAGGCTCCGACACAGGCCAGGATCACCTGATCCGGTTTGCCGAAGTGCAGCCGCGAGCCCAGCGCGTTGCCGAGGAAACCGCCGACACCGGCCGCGGCGCCGATGATCCCGAGCAGCAGCAGCTGGTCGAACGGGCTCTGCCCGCTGCCTTCCGCCTGCGCCTTCACCGCGAACGCGGAGAACATCATCAGGAACCCGGTCAGCACGCGGACGGTGCCGTTGCCCCACAACGAGACGACGATCTGCCGCCCCATCGGCTGCCGCTGCTTCTTGACCCGCCGCTCGGGATGCGCGGACAGCGACGCCGGCACCTCGCCCTCGGTCTTCTCGACCCAGGACGGGATGCGCATCGACTGCACCGCGGCGGCGACACAGATCAGCATGGTGAACCACAGCGCGCCCTGAGAACCCCAGATCGCGTTGACCCCGCTCGCCAGCGCGCCGAACGCACCGGCGGCGACCAGGCCGAACACGGTCAGCCGCGCGTTGGTCTTGGACAGCGTGATCTCCGGTGGCAGCACCCGTGGGGTCACGGCCGCCTTGAGCACGGTGAACGACTTCGAGAGCACCATCATGCCCAGCGCCGCCGGGTACAGGAGCCAGTCGTCGAAGTGCAGCGCCATCACGATCGCCATCAGCGCCTGCCCCGCCGAGGACACGCACATCGCGAGCCTGCGGCCGCGCTGGATCTTGTCCAGCGCCGGGCCGATCACCGGCGCGACCAGCGCGAACGGGGCGATCGTGATGAGCAGGTAGAGCGCGACCTTGCCCTTGCTCTCCCCGCTGGTGGCGGCGAAGAACAAGGTGTTGGCCAGCGCGATCGCCATGGCGGCGTCGCTGGCGTAGTTCAGCATCACCGCGTACGTCAGCGAAGTCAGGCCCGATTTGTCGGCGCCGTCCGCCTTCGTCGCGCGCTGGAAGGCTCCGACGGCCTGCCCGGTGAGCTGACGGCTGCGCATCGCCGCGACCCGGGTGACCGTGATCTTCTTCGGCATCTTCGGCAGGGAGCCCGCGCGTGGCGGGACCGCGGTCGTCGGATGCTCGTGCGGCTGCTCTTGGGCGACACGCGGCTCACCCGCGTAACCACCGGTGTCGTAGTGCTCGTACTCGCCGCTGCCCGGCGGGTGCTCGTCGTAGAACCCGCCCGGACGACGCCGGACGGGTTCGGTCTGCCGCTGCGAAGGATCCGGATACGGCCGCGCGCCGCGGGGAGGGGTCCTCGGCGGGGGCGGCGGCGGTGGCGGCTGGTGGTGCCCCATCGGGATCGCGCTGGTGCGTGCCTCGTCGGCGGTCGGCCCGGCCGGATGCGGCTGGTAGTGGGGCTGGTGCTGCGGACGGGCCGCTGGCGGCACCGGCTGCTGGTCGACGCGGGTGGGCGGTGGCGCGGACCAGTTGCGCGCCTGGGCGGCTCCCGGCTCCGGCGTCCACTTCCGCTTGCTCTTGCGGCCACGCTCCTTGCCCGGCCTGCCGGAAGGCGTGCCGTCGGGTCCAGAGTTCGAGCCGAAGATTCCCACGCTTCAATCCTGCCTTACGCGGGTCTCGCTTCGCGCGTTCACCACTGCTTTCTAGGTGGTCGCGACGAATTTCACGCGGAACATCCTGGGCCAGAGCTTGCCGGTGATCAGGAATTCGTCGGTCCCCGGCACCGCCGCGATGCCGTTGAGGACGTCGGCGGAGCTCCGCTCCTCGGGAGTGAGGAGCCCGGACGCGTCGATCTCGCCGGTCACCCGCCCGGTCGCGGCGTCGATCCGCAGGATCCGGTCGGTCTGCCAGACGTTCGCGTACACGGAGCCCCCGACGCATTCCAGCTCGTTCAGCTGGTCACGGCCGACATCGACACCGCCTGTCGGCGCGAAGGTCACGGGGTCACGGAAGGTCAGCTTCGACGACCCATCGCTCATCACCAGCTGCCCGTCGCGGTGACACAGCCCCCAGCCCTCGCCGGTGTAGTTCACGCGCCTCAGCTCGGCCAGCGTCTTGGCGTCGCGTTCGATCGCGACGCCGTCCTGCCAGGTGATCTGCCAGGCCGTCGGCCCCAGCACGGTGATGCCCTCGCCGAACAGGCCGGGCAGGTCCTGCCGGACCGACGGCGCCGCGCCCGGGGGCCCGGCCCGCATCGACGACTTCCCGACCAGGCCGGTCCCCTCGTACAGCGTCTCGCCGGAGAACTCGAGGCCCTGGGTGAAGGCGGCCGGGTCGTGGGGCAGCGTCGAGAGCACCCGCACTTTGAATTTCTCGGGCGCGGGCGGGGCGGCGTCGCTCACCGGCGCGGCGGCGCAGCCACCGAGGACGGCGGCCAGCAGGAGTGACATGGTCATCAGCGTGCGCACGCGGACAGCCTGACACGGACCGCGATATCGCGTGCGGCAGAATGGGGGCATGACCCTGCTGTTGACCCTGGACGACGGCTCCATCCAGCGCAAACTCGCCGAGGCGGTCGATCTCGCCCGTGCGGCGGTGCTGGAGGACGCCGGTGCCGAACAGGTCGGCGCGCACGTCGGCGTCGACCGGGAGGACGCGGTCTCCGCGAGCCACCTGTTCGAGGCGACCGTGTCGGGTTATCGAGGCTGGCGCTGGTCGGTCACGGTCGCGCTCGCCGGCGAGGAAGAGCCGATCACGGTCAGCGAGGTCGTACTGATCCCCGGTCCGGAAGCGCGCGTCGCCCCGGCGTGGGTGCCGTGGGACCGCCGTGTCCAGGCGGGCGATCTCGGCGTCGGCGACATCTTCCCGGTGGAGAAGGACGACCCGCGGCTCGTCCCGGCGTACCTGGAGTCCGACGACCCCGCGGTCGAAGCGGTCGCCAAGGAGACCGGCCTCGGCCGGGTCCACGTGCTGTCCCGGTACGGCAGGCTCGACGCCGCCGCCCGCTGGCACGGCGGCGAGTTCGGCCCGCGGTCGGACATGGCGCGCAGCGCGCCGGACGTCTGCGGGAGCTGCGGCTTCTTCGTGCCGCTCGCAGGGTCGCTCAGCGCGGCCTTCGGCGCGTGCACCAACGACATCTCCCCGGCGGACGGTCACGTCGTCGACGTCGAGTACGGCTGCGGCGCGCACTCCGAGATCGAGGTCGAGGTGACCTCGTCGGTGCCGGTGGCGGAGCTGGTCTACGACGACTCGCTGATCGACTTCGAGCCCGCACCGGAGACTTCCGCCGAGGACCAGCCGGAGGTCGAGCCGGAGACCGTCTCCCCGGCCGAGGAGACCGCCGACGAAGCTCAGGTCGAGGCCGAAAGCGCCAGTGAGCACTGACCCGTTCGGCACCGAGCGGCTCCGCGCCGCCGTCCTGCGGGCGTGGGCCGATTCGCCGACGCGGTTCACCGAGGACACGAACACCGAGAACGACCTGCGGGTCGGCGGCTACCGTGACCGGCTGTTCGTCGAGCTGGCGCAGAACGCCGCCGACGCCGCCCTGGCCGCCGGTGAACGCGGCAGGCTCCGGGTGTCCGTCGTGGACGGTGAGCTGAGGTTCGCCAACACGGGTGCGCCCTTGGACGCCCGCGGGGTCGAATCCCTTGCCTCCCTTCGCGCTTCCGGCAAGGGGGAGGAGACCGTCGGCCGCTTCGGCGTCGGGTTCGCCGCCGTGCTCACGGTTTCCGCCGAGCCGAGGATCGTTTCGGTGACCGGTGGGGTCGCCTTCTCCGCGGAACGCACGCGCGCCGAAGCCGGCCGCGCCGGCGACGTTCCCGTGCTCCGGCTTCCGTGGCCGGTCGCCGAAGCCGAACCTCCCGTGCCCGAAGGCTTCACCACCGAGGTCCGGCTTCCGCTGAGTGAGGGCGTCGACAGCCAGGCCCTGCTGGAGAACCTGAAGAACGACATCGGCGATCTCCTGCTCACCCTGTCCTGGCTCGAAAGCATCGAGATCGAGGGCGGTGTCTGGCGCCGGTCCGATCTCGGTGACGGCGTCGTCGAGCTCGCGTCACCGGCGGGTGCCGAGCACTGGCAGGTCCATCGCGGCGACGTCGTCTGGGCCGTCCCGCTGGACGGGGCCGGTTCGCCCCGGCCGCTCGGTGACGACGTCCTGCACGCGCCGACCCCCACCGACGACGAGCTTTCCCTGCCTGCCAGGCTGATCGCGACGTTGCCGATCGAGCCGTCCCGCCGCCGCGCGCTGCCGGGTCCGGAGCTGACGTCGGCACTGAAGAACGCCGCGCGGGAGTACGTCGAACTCGTCCGTTCCTTGCCCGGCAAGGAACGTCTGGCGCTCGTGCCCGGCGCGGACTTCCCGCGTTCCACTGTGGACGGAACGCTGCGGGAGGCCATCCTCGAAAATCTCGCCGACTCGGCCTGGCTTCCCGCGCAATCAGGTGACGACTTGCCGGGGCGTCAGGCGCGTGTCCTGCCGGTGGACGTGCCGGGGCTGGCGCCGCTGCTGGCGGACCTCGTGCCTGGGCTCATTTCACTGTCCGGTGTGGACCTTCGCGCCGTCGGTGCGCAGTCGCTCTCACCCGCCGAGGCCATCGAGCTGCTGACCGGGGCGCAGCGCGAGCCCTCGTGGTGGCGTTCGCTCTACGACGTGCTGCTGCCGGCACTCGAAGCGCACGACCTCACCAAGGACGACCTCGGCGCGTTGCCGGTACCGATGTCGGACGGTCGTACCTTGCCCGGCGTCCGCGACGCGTTGCTCGTCGGCGGCTCGGCGGAACTGCTCGAACTTCTGTCCGATGTGGACATCATCGGCCTGCGGCTCGTGCATCCGGCCGCCGCGCATCCGTTGCTGGAACGCTTGGGAGCCAAGCACGCCGAGGCGAGCGACCTGCTCGAAGCCGACGCGCTGAGCGCCGCCGTCGAACGCAGCGTCGAAGACGTCCGGTCCGGTTTGGACGGTATGGCCCTCGCGGGTGCGGTGCTCCGCCTGATCGCCGAGGTCGGTGACGAGGCCCCCGATTGGGCGCGCGCCTTGGCCTTGCCGAGTGAGGACGGCTGGCGTCGTGCGGACGAACTCGTCCTGCCCACGTCGCCACTGGGCGACATCTTCGATCCCGAGGTGTTCGAAGAAGACGGCGCTTTGTCCGTGCTGGACGAGGAATTCGCCGAGGACTGGCCGGCGGCCACGCTCGTCGCGGTCGGCGTGCTGGATTCCTTCGCGATCATCACCGACGACGAACCGCTGGAACCCGAGCACGGCCTGCCCGACGAGCACGACTGGTGGGATTCGCTGGAGCGCCCGCCGTCACGGGTGCTCGCCGTGCGCGATCTCGATCTCGTCGGCGATGACGCCTGGCCGGAGGCGCTGCGGTTGCTCGCGTCCCGTCCCGAAACCTGGCGTGCCCTCACCGAACCCGGCGGGCATACCGGCTGGTGGCTCGCGCGGTACGCGCTCCTGGACGGGCACGCGCCGCTCGATTGGCGGATGCCGGAAGCGTCCGCGCTGGCCGGGCTCTACGACGTCGTCCCGGATTCGGGGTTGAGCAAGGAGATCCTGCTCGCCATCGGGGTAAGGACAGAGCTGGGTTCCGACGCCGAAGACGTCGAAGATCTCTTGGAGCGGCTGGGCGACCCCGAGCGCAAGGTGAGCTCCGGACTCGCTTCCCTGGCACACGCGGCACTCGCCGAGTACACAGTGGACGTCGCGCCGCCGGATCGCGTCCGCGCCGCAGATGGTTCGGCCGTCGATGCCCAGAACGCCGTCGTGCTCGACGTGCCGTGGTTCGCCGCCGTGCTGGCGCCGGAGCGCATGGTCGTCGCGGCGAGCGGCGCCGCCGCGCTGGCGGAACTGCTGGACCTGCCGGTGGCGAGCGGTCTCGACGCCAAGGTCACCGAAGACGGCGAATACGTGCCGTGGACGGAGCTGCCCGCGCTTCGGCTGGCCGCCGATCAGCTGGGCGTCGAACCGCCCGAGGGCGGGGTGCTGCTGCACGAGGCGCTGACGGTGACCTTCGAGGACGCGGAGCATGACGTCGCCTGGTGGTCCGACGGCAGGCTGCACGCCGCCGACACCCCCGAAGGGCTCGGCCGGGCCTTCGCCTGGGCGACGGACCGCTGGGCCGACCGGCACGTCCTCACGGCCCTGCTCGAAGACCCCTCGCCTTCGGCCCTCCTGAACTGACGCATTTCGTCCTCTGAATACAGTAGTTGCACACGCAAGGACCGCATTCAGAGGACGAAATGCGCGGCTAGAAGCGTTGGGCGCTCTTCGAGCCCCGGCGGGCGGCGGCGCGCTGCCAGGCGATGATCGCGAGACCGATGAAGCCGAGCACGAGGCCGGAGAACGCCGTCTGCACCCAGATGCCGTCGGTCACAAAGAACAGGACCACGGTCGCGACCGCCCAGAGCGAGGTACCTACGATCACGACCGGCGTCAGGTCGGTCAGCCGCTTCGGCAGCTCCGGCGTTGGCCGCAATGAACCGTTTACTTCCCCGGAATTGATCGATTCGCCCACGTGGGGAAGGGTACCCGGCAACGGGCGAAGGGTGGTACGCGATGGCGGAGCAGCGCACCCGGTCCACACTGGACCGGTTCTTCAAGATCAGCGAGCGCGGCTCGACACCGGGGCGTGAGATCCGCGGCGGGGTCGTCACCTTCTTCACGATGGCCTACATCGTGGTCCTGAACCCGCTGATCCTCGGCAGTTTCTCCGCCGACGACGCGGGCGCGCACAAGGACGTCCTCGGCGACATCCTCCCCGTGCCGCAGGTCGCCGCGGTGACCGCGCTGGTCGCCGGGGTGCTGACGATCATCATGGGCCTGGTCGCGAACTACCCGTTCGCCATCGCCACCGGTCTCGGCATCAACAGCCTGATCGCGGTCACCTTCGCCTCCCAGATGACCTGGCCGGAGGCGATGGGCCTGGTGGTGATCGAGGGTCTGGTCATCGTCCTGCTGGTGTTCGCCGGTATCCGGACGGCGGTGTTCAATGCCGTGCCGCCGCCGCTGAAATCCGCGATCGCGGTCGGCATCGGCCTGTTCATCTGCCTGATCGGCCTGGTCGACGCTGGTTTCGTCCGCCGCGTTCCGGACGACGCGAAGACGACCGTGCCGGTCGGGCTCGGCATCAACGGTTCGATCGCGTCGTGGCCGACGCTGGTGTTCGTCGTCGGCCTGCTGGTGACCGGAATCCTGGTGGCGAAGCGGGTCAAGGGCGCGATCCTGATCGGTGTCCTCGCCTCGACCGTGCTGGCGATCGTCATCGAGGCGATCACCAAGGTCGGCCCGTCGAAGGGCGTCAACCCGCAGGGCTGGAACCTCGGCTACCCGGCGCTGCCCGATCAGGTCCTTGGCGTGCCGGACCTCTCGCTGGTCGGCGACATCTCCTTCGGCGCCTGGACGCGGCTGCCGATCATCACCGTCGTGCTGCTGGTGTTCACCTTGGTGCTGGCGGACTTCTTCGACACCATGGGCTCGATGACCGGCCTGGCGAAGGAGGGCGGTCTCCTCCCGCCGGACGGCAAACTCCCGAACGTCGGCAAGGCCCTGTTCGTCGACGGCACCGCCGCGGTGGCGGGCGGTTTCGCGTCGTCGAGTTCGAACACCGTCTTCGTCGAATCCGCGTCCGGCATCGCCGAGGGCGCCAGGACCGGGCTCGCGAACGTCGTCACCGGGGTGCTCTTCATCGCGGCCATGTTCCTGACCCCGCTCTATCAGGTCGTCCCGGTCGAAGCCGCCGCTCCGGCGCTGGTCGTCGTCGGCGCGCTGATGATGAGCCAGGTCAAGGAGATCGACTTCGCCGACTTCACCGTCGCGCTGCCCGCGTTCCTGACGATCGTGGTCATGCCGTTCACCTACTCGATCGCCAACGGCATCGGCGCCGGCTTCGTCAGCTACGTCGTCATCCGCGCGGTCACCGGCAAGGCCAAGGGTGTGCATCCGCTCATGTGGGGTATCGCGGTGATGTTCGTGGCCTACTTCGCGGTCGGTCCCATCCAAGCCGCGTTCAACTGACCAGCGGTTATGTCATCCGTGGGCGATCTCACGGGCCGATGATCCGATCGTGAGGTATGCTAACTATATGTCCGGAGACACGCACGAGCGCTCACTGGCGAGCCGCCTGCGTCTCGCGGTGGTGCGGCTGAATCGACGGCTGCGGGCCCAGCGCGCCGGTGACGGCATCTCGCTGACCCAGGTGTCCGCGTTGTCGACGCTGCACAAATGCGGTGCGCTGACCCCCGGTCAGCTCGCCGCGAAGGAAGGCGTCCAGCCGCCCTCGATGACGAGGGTGATCGCCGCGCTCGAGGAGATGGGTTACGTCGAGCGCAGGCCGCATCCGACGGACGGCCGCCAGGCGATCGTCGAGTTGTCCGACCGCGGCCGGGCCTACGTGATCGAGCAGATCACCGCGCGGGAGATCTGGCTGGACAAGCAATTGGCGGAGTTGAGCGCCGAGGAACGTGAAGTGCTCTCTCGCGCCTCCGAGATCATCGACAGGATGGCGGGGAACTAACAGCGGTGACGACCACGGGTAACGAAACACAGTGTCCTTCCAAGAGCACCGTTACCCGGGAACCCGCTCCACCACCGCCCGCGCCCGAGAAGCCGCGCGGGAGCATGTTCTCCTCGCTGAAGGTCCGTAACTACCGGCTCTTCTTCACCGGCCAGGTCATCTCGAACATCGGCACCTGGATGCAGCGCATCGCGCAGGACTGGCTGGTGTTCACCCTCAGCGGCAACGACCCGATCGCGCTCGGCATCGCGGTCGCGCTGCAGTTCGCGCCGACGCTGTTCCTCTCGTTGTGGGCCGGGGTGCTGGCCGACCGCGTCGACAAGCGGCGGCTGCTGATCGGCATCCAGATCGCCGTGCTGGCGCAGGCGGTCGTCCTCGGCGCGCTCGATCTGAGCGGGATCGCGGCGCTCTGGCACGTGTACCTCCTCTGCTTCACCCTCGGCGTGACGGCCTCGCTGGAGGTGCCCGCGCGGCAGTCGTTCGTAGCCGAGATGGTGGGCAGGGACAAGGTCACCAACGCCGTCGCGCTCAACTCGTCGATCTTCAACATGGCCCGTATCGTCGGCCCGGCCATCGCGGGTTTCGCGATCACCTGGGTCGGCACCGGCTGGCTGTTCATGGCGAACGCGGTGAGCACGGGCGCCGTCATCGCCGCGCTGGTGATGATGAACCCGGACAAGCTCTTCCGCGGCCCGGCCATCCCGCGCGAGAAGGGGCAGCTCGTCGAGGGGCTGCGATACGTGCGGCGGCGCAGCGACCTGATGACCGTGATGGTGCTGGTGTTCTTCGTGAGCACGTTCGGCATCACGTACTTCACGTCGCTGCCGATCGTCGCCGCGAACGTCTTCCACACCAACGCCGACGGCTACGGCCTGCTGTCGACATTGGTCGCCGTCGGCACCTTCACCGGCGCGCTGATGTCGGCCCGCCGCAACACCCGCGGTGGTCCGCGGGTGCGGCTGCTGCTGCTCTCGGCGTTCCTGCTCGGCGCGTTCGAGGTGATCACCGCGTTCATGCCGACCTACCTGACCTTCGGCCTCGCGCTGATCCCGCTCGGCTTCGCCACGATCACCTTCCTGAACACGGCGAACGCGCTGGTGCAGACCGCGGTCAGCCCGGAGATGCGCGGCCGCGTGATGGGCCTGTACGTGCTGGTGCTGATCGGCGGCAACCCCATCGGCGGCCCGATGACCGGTTGGATGGCCGACGCTTTCGGCGGCCGCTCGCCGTTCTACATCGGAGGCGCGGTCTCGGCGCTCGCCGCGATAGCCTGCGCCGTCGTGCTGATCCGGCGCGGCGGGGTGAGCCTGCCGGTGCGGCGGTTCGGGAACGGTCTGCGGGTGCTGAAGCGGGAGCGGGTGTGAACGAACTCGGCGTCGAACCGTCGGTGACCGGCGAGTCCCGGTTCCTCGACTGGACGATCGACGGCGTCGCGCTGCGCACGCTGGTTCCCGCTCAGCAGCAGACGCCGTTGTCCCTGGACGACGAAGGATGGCGTGATTCGGCGGTCGAGACGCTTTCGCGGTTGCTCGGCCGCTTGCCCGGCGATTTCGACGACGGCCGGGTCGCGCTGCTGGTGTGCCCCTTGTGCGGTGATCTCGGCTGTGGCGCGTACAGCGTCGAGGTCGTTTTCGACGACGACGTGGTCGAGTGGCGGGCCCTCGGTTGGCAAACCGACTACGAGCCGTTCGACGACCCGGAGGAGTACCGGTTCACCAGGGCCCGTTTCGACCGGAAGGCGTACGAGACGCTGCTCGGCGATCTTCTGGTGGACTACCGGGCTTAACGGCCGAGTAGCGGCGGCACCGTCTTTTCGGCGAGCGCCTGGAGGTCGCCGGTGCCCTTGAACTTCAGCGTCTGCCCGGCCGGATCGTCGGTGAGCTGCACGAAGACGCCTCGTCCGTCGATCTGGGCGGGCAATCCGGCGATCGTCGTGGTCGGGGTTACGGCGGTGGACAGTTCGCTGTAGTCGGCGGTCACGCCGTTCAGTTCGCACGCGGCGAAGAAGGTCGGCTTCGCGTTGTCGACGGGCACGCCGAGGGCGCGGCCGAGTTCTCCGCACAGCAGCCACGAGATCACCGGGAGCGGCCTGTCCTTGATCGGGCCGGGTTCGATCTTCTCCACGGCGATCTCGCCGTCCTTGCCGATTTTCGGCAACTTCGGCCCCGGTGGTGTCACGCCTGCGATCAACGCTTCGGCGAGTGCCCTCGCCGTCTTTTCGGTTTCGGGGCTCTTGACGATCCTGCCGCGGAGCGAGACATGCAGCACCGGCGAGGCGCCGTTGTGCGGCGCGACCTCGACGAGTTCGACGCTCAGGCTGGTGCCGTCCTTGTCGGTGGCGATGACCGCGAGCTTGCCGGCGACCGAGGTCTTCGTGGGCATGCCCCGGCTCGTGTCCTCGGGCAGCGCGGGAATCATCTGCACGCTGACGTCGAGTTTCGTGGTGATCGCGTGACAGGAGCTTCCCGCCTCCCGCAGCGTGCGGTCGCCGAGGATCTCCTCCCAGCGCTGCTCCGGGATCGCCTGGCACAGCACCTGCGCGCCGGTTTCGTCCGTCAGCGCGGCCACCATCTCGCCCGTCGGCATCGTGACCGGGCGGAGCGCCAGCCCGGTCTTGGACGGCCAGACCGCGGGCAGTTCGGCCTCTGGCTCTTCGTTGTTTTCGTTCAGCATGATGATCGCGACGGCGATACCCGCGCCGAACAGCAGCAGGACACTGACCAGCGCGCAGCCCGCCCAGATCCACATCGGACGGTCGGTCTTGCGTGCGATGGCGCGGTAGTCGTTCGGGGTGGCCACGGGGTGAAGCTAGCCCGTCGGGCGTCCGCTGTCCGGCGAAACGCCAACCCGATGGATGGATCCGCAGGGTGGATCTTCGAGGAGAGTTGCGTAGACCTGGACCAGCGCTGGTCAGTAAACCGGCGAAGTGGACCCGGCAGCCTTCCGGACGGGGGTGGGATTCTGATCTCTTCCGCCATTTCTCTCACTCGGCTCTTTTAGTGACCGCCGCGCTGCCAGCACCAGGCGAGGGCGTCCGGGACAGCGAGCAGCGGTTCTTCGAAAGCACGTAGATCATCACCGTCGGCCCGAGCTCGGAGATGGTGTCCAGGATTCCGTTTCCGGCGTCCATCGTTCTCGTGGGTGAAATGCAGACGACGTTGCCCCGGAAGCACCAGGCTTCGTACGGCACGTCAGGCGGACGTGAGGTCGCCTGAAAACAGCGCGGCGCTGTCGCCAAGTAACCAGATCAACGGCCGAGGAAGGCGCTCACCTCTCGTGGGGCGGAACAACGCCCGTATCGTGATGCTCAAGACATGAACAGCACAGCGTTCCGGTTGGCGCGGAAGACTTCGAACGTTCAGCACCCGGATCGTCCGTTGATCTCGGGACCCGGGGCGGCCTTGCGTCCATGAAGGATTTGGGACGCTCAACGTCCCAAATCCTTCATGGACGACCACCGCCCCCGTGGTCCCGAGGTCAGCGGCAGGTAGGCGAAGACCGGGTCTCACCTCCACCTGGCCGAGGGAGGCGGCTCCAGCGCCTCCCGTTCGAGGACGGGGTCCTTGGTCGCGGTCTGCCTAAGGACGCACAGGATGTCGCCGTGGTGACGACCACGGCCTTGCCGCTCAGAAGACTCATGGGGACCAGTGTGCTGTCACCCGGAAGGGTGAGATCGGCATCTTTCGGCGGAACCCCTTGTCGGGGTAGGTGAGGTTAGGCTAACCTCATACATGTCCGCTTCGTGGTGGGAGCGGCAGTCAGTTCGGGAACGGACGAAGCCCCGCGACCGGGTCACCCCCGGAGGCGGGGCTTCGTTCATTCCGGAGGGTTCATGGTCGATGACCATGCCGATTCGGTCAAGGCACCCGGTCGAGTTCGATCCCGAACTCCTTCCGGTAGACGTCCAGGATCTCCCGATCACCCGAAAGCCTGGTCTCCTCGCGGACGCCATGGGTGGTGACGATCAGCCTGTCACCCGCGAGCGTGACCCGCCCGTGCCTGGTCGGCAGCGAGCAGGTCGGCCCCTGCGTGAAATGCGAGTCCGGCGACGTCGACTGCCAGAACGCCGTCGGGACGAACTCGTCCAGATCCCGCGGCCGCCGCTCGATCCGGTACTGGGGATCGCCGTCCCGCAGGACGTCGATGTCCCCGTGGGGCGCGTCGAGGACCAGGAACTCACCCTCCGGGTCGGCCTGCGCCTCGGTGGCGGACAGCCGCAGCGGGAACCGGCTGAACCGGCCGAAGCCGACGTCGGCCAGCCAGGGTTCGTCCAGGTCGACGTGGACGACCGCGTGGTCGAACGGCGGCCCGAGGGTGCCGTCCGGCCGGAACACCTTCGCCGGCCTGAGCTCGGCGTCGAACCCCAGTTCCCGTAGCAAGGCGGCGAAGAGCCCGTTCAGTTCGTAGCAGAAGCCGCCGCGCCGCCGTCGCACGATCTTGTCGAACAGCGCCTCGATGTCCAGGACGATCGGCTCGCCGAGGTGGCTGCTCAGATTCTCGAACGGGACCACCGCGAGGTGGCGTTCCTGCAGCGTCCGCAGCGCGGCGACGTCCGCGGTGGCGGGACGGTCGAGCCCGAGGCGGTCGAGGTGTGCGGCGACGTCCATGCGTCCACCTTCACACCTCGACTCCGCTGGAGGTCAAGGCGGAAACAAGAACGGGGCCCTCCCGGAAGGAGAGCCCCGCTTCGTGGCGAGAGGTCAGCCGAGCAGCAGGCCGTTGCCACCGGCGACGGCGTTGTCGAACCGCTTGGAGATCTCGGCCCAGTTGAAGATGTTCCAGAGCGCCTTGACGTAGTCCGGCTTCACGTTCTTGTAGTCCAGGTAGAACGCGTGCTCCCACACGTCGACCAGCAGGATCGGCGTGGTCGGCAGGACCAGGTTGTTGTGGTGGTCCCGCAGCTGCTGGGTGATCAGCGTCTTGCCGATCGGGTCCCAGGAGAGCGCGGCCCAGCCGTTGCCCTGGATCGTGGTGGCGACCGCGGTGAACTGCGCCTTGAACTTGTCGAAGGAGCCGAACGCCTCGTCGATCGCGGAGGCCAGCTCGCCGGTCGGCTTGTCGCCGCCTTCCGGGGAGAGGATCTTCCACCACACGACGTGGTTGGCGTGCCCGGCGAGGTGGAACGCCAGCGTGGTCTGCAGGCCGACGATGTCGCCGAAGTTGCCGGCCTCGCGGGCCTCGGCGAGCTTGTCGAGCGTGTCGTTCGCGCCCTTGACGTAGGTCGCGTGGTGCTTGCTGTGGTGCAGCTCGTTGATCTCGCCCGAGATGTGCGGCGCCAGAGCGCTGTAGTCATAGTCGAGATCGGGGAGCACGTAGCGGGCCATCGGCCCTCCTTCTGTCTTCGACACAAGTTTCCAAGGACGAACTTAGTCGTCTTCACCCGTTTGCGGCGACCGGGGGCGCCGCGTTTCTCCCCAGGTGGAACGACCCGTTCGTAGCGGCTGTACCCCGTGGGGCCACCGCTTGAAACCCACCCTGCTAGCTCCAGTTAGCTGGAGGTCAAGGCGATGTGACGGCGGTCATCAAGCCAGGTAGGGCAGCCCGACCAGGTGATAGGAGGCGATCACTCCGAGGAAGGCCACCAGTGCCACGGAAATCACCGTGTAGGTGATCCTGGCGGGGGTGTTCCACCAGCGGCGGAGCCACGCGAGCGCCGTGCAGGCGACGGCCGCGCCGGCCAGGAGCAGGACGACGTTCGGCAGGAGCAGGGTGACGCTCAGCAAGGGGGAGTGCCCAGAGGTCAGCGCGACGGCGGTGGCACTCAGATCGCTCATGAGGAGTGCGAAACCACCCGTGAACAGCAGGACCGCGAGGGCAGCGGACCAGGCGGCGACGGTCGCGAACCGGGCACCCGGCGGGTTCCGCTCACGGCCTCGCCGGACGAACGCGCGGATCGGCCACCACACCAGCGCGCCCAGCAGGAGCAGCAGCGCGATACCGAGGATCAGCAGATGCGTGGAGGGCGAACCGAGCCACGACGTGCGTTCGTGGGAGGAGTTCGGGTCGTCGCCCGCGAAGAGCAGCATCTGCCCGCCGGATTCGCGGAACGCGAGCCGCTCGCCCGCCGCGTCGGTGAACAGACCGGGCTCGGTCTGCGTCCATCGCCGGGTCCCTTCGCCGAGACCGGACGTCGTCAGCGCGCCGTCGCCGTCGGCGGTCACCGTGACGCCGCCCGCGAGCGCGCGGACCTTCGTGAAGCTGTCGTAGTCCAACCGGGTGTTGTTGTAATCGCCTTCGAACCGTGAGACGTCCCCCGTCAGTGGCACGGGAGCGGGAATGGGAGCGGCGGGCTGGAGCCGGTCGAGGAAGGCTTTGAGCACCTCGGCGGTCACCGCGGCGGCGTCACCGGAGAACGCGCCGCCGTTGAACGCCAGGTACACGCCGGTGTTCTTCTCGGGGATCAGTTCCAGCACGCTGAAGAACCCCGGTGAGTCGCCGCTCTTCTCCACCATGCGCAGGCCGTTCAGGTACCGCTCGGAGAAGCCGAACCCCATCGCGGGCAGTCGCGGGTCGTTGCGGTACCGCGCGCCATGCAACTGGTCGAGCAAGGAGCGGCTGAACACGCCAGGGACGAGGTTCGCGGACAGATAGCGGCCCATGTCGGCCGGAGTGGCGACGTTCCCGTCACCGGCGGGTGGTTCGGGGCCGAAGTTGGCGGGCGGGACGACCTGCGCGGACCCGTCCCAGCGGTAGCCGGTGGCGAGTGGGACGTCCGGGGTGGGCTGGGCGACGCTGCTGTCCTTCATCCCCGCCGGTTCGAAGATGTGCTGCCGCACGTAGTCCGCATAGGACTGTCCGGACGCGAGTTCCACGAGATGCCCGGCCAGCGCGAAGCCGTAGTTCGAGTAAATGGCGACCTCGCCGGGCGGGCGGACGCGGGTGGGTATCTCGTTCGCGAGGTGCTCGGCGAGCGTCGGCAGCTTTTCGTCCCGGGGCGTGAACATCCGGTACACGCGGTCCTCGAAACCCGCGGTGTGGGTCAGGAGGGAGAACAGGGTGACCGGCCGGCCGGGGAAGGTTTCGGGGATCTTGAACGACTTCAGGTACGTGTTGACGTCGGCGTCCAGCGCCAGTTCGCCCTTCTCGACGAGCTGCATCGCGGCGGTCGCGGCGATCGACTTGCCGACGGAGTTGATCAGGAACCCGGTGTGCGCGGGGTCCACCTTGGCTTGAGTGTCCACTGAGGACACTCCGTAGCCCGCCGAGAACACGGTCTTGCCGCCTTCGACGACCACCACGGCGGCGCCGGGAATGTGATGCTCCGCAAGGCTTCGCGGGAGGATTTCATCGAAGACGCCGGCGGCGGAGCCGGGTGTCGCCGCTTGGGCGGCGGGGGCACTCAGGACCGTCGCGACGGTCAGCAGGGCGGCGGTGGCCGCGATCCGGAACATACCCCGAAAGTTAGGGATTTCCCCGGGGAGAAGGGATCCGGCGGGCCGCCGATCGGGGGGTGGGGCCTGCCCTACCCCCCGACCGGTCCGCCATCAGGAGAAGGAGAAAGGTCCGGGAGGCGCTCGACGAGGCGACCGTCAGCCTGGGTGCTTCTTGCGTGAGCCTGCCCGGCGGCTCGGTGTCCGGTGCGGCTCCGGGGTCTCGGCGCTCGCGTCCACCGGCGTCGACGGCGGCTGGCAGTCAGGCGCAGGAGGTCAGGCGGCCCGGTACGCGTCCAGCTCGCTCGCCAGCTCGTCGAACACCGCGATGTTGCACTCGAAGGCCACGATGGCCTCCTCGATCAGCCGCGCGCGCTCGTCCTCGGTCCACGGCGCCGAGTTCAGCCGCTCGCGATAGTCGTCCCGGAACTTGGGCGCGCTGCCCAGCTGGTCGAAGTGGTAGAACAGCGAACCCGCTTCGGTGAGCTCGTACTTGCGTTCCAGCAGCCGCCGGATGACCTGGCCGCCGGCGATGTCGCCGAGGTAACGCGTGTAGTGGTGGGCGACGAACCCGCCGGACCAGTCCGACGCCTCGGCGACGCGCCGCGCGTAACGCTCCGTCGAGGGCAGCGGCCGGATGGTCTCGCGCCAGTCCGGGCCGACGAGGTGTTCGAGGTCGCGTTCGAGGCTCGGCAGCCGCCGCAGCTCCTCGAAGACGAACTCGCCCGCCACCGGGTCTTTCGCCAGCTTGTCCGCGGCCTGCTCGATGGCCTGGTAGATGAAGTAGTACTGGATCGCCAGCCGGGTGTACCCGTCGCGAGTGAGCTCGCCGCCGAGCAGCGCGTTCATGTACTCGGAGTGGTTGGCCCGCTCGTGGGCGGGCAAGGTGGAGGCGCGCAGGGTCGCGGAGAACGGCCCGGATTCGACGTCGGTGGTCACCGGCATGGACAGAGCCTCCAAGCATCGATCTGACATGCTGTCAGAAAGAGCGTAAGGCACAACTGCGGGTTAGGCTACCCTAATTTTCCGGTTTCCCGATCATCCCGACCGCTCTGAGCACGAAACGGACGGCTCCCTCGATCGCGTCGTCCAGCCGTTCGGGTGGTACGTCGACGACCTGACGGCTGCCCAGCGCGGCGGTGATCATCGGGATCAGCACGTCGGGGTCCTCGTCCGGCGTCCCCTCGGCGAGGATCTCGCGCAACTGGCCGGTGATGGGGTCGGCGTGCGCGCTGATCCGCCGATACGCGGCGGGTGCCAGCGCGGACGCGAGCGCCGTCCCCGGCGGCAGGTGGTACTCGGCCAGTACCCGCAGCTGGAGCCGGACGAACGTCGCGAGCTTCTCGACCGGGGTGTCCGCGGTCGCGACGGCCACCGTCAGCCGTTCGACGTACCGGGTCGCCTCGTCCTCGACGAAGGCGACCAGCAGGCTCTCCTTGTCGGGGAAGTGGTTGTACATCGCCGTGCGGCCGAGGCCCGCTTCGGCGGCGACACCCGCGAGCGTGATCGCGTCGAATCCGCGTTCGTACAGCTGCCCGCGCAGGACGTCGAACACTCTGCTGCGGACCTCGCGCCGGTGCTCCTCCAGCGACCGGCCGATGATCTTGGGCACGAGCCACCTCCCTGGAGGGAGACTCTAAGCCTCCAGCGACCAGGTGTGCACCGGCGTCTCGGTGGCCGACAGCTCCAGATACCGGCCCAGCATCCGGTGCAGCGCGGTCTCCCGCTCGGCGCCGCGCTCCTCCGCGCGCAGGACGTACTCCCGCTGCCATGCCGCGCCGGTCCGCCTGGTGAGGCACCGCTGCTCGATGATGCCCAGATAGCGCTCTCTCGCCTCGTCCGAAACGTCCGACCGGCGTAGTCCCTCGTGCGCCAGCGGCAGCAGGACCCGCAGCACCAGCTCGTCCGGCGGGATCCAGCCGATCCCCGGCCAGTACAGCTGCGCGTCGAAACCCCGGCGCGCTCCCGCGTACATGTTCTCCTCGGCGGCCTGGAACGACATCTGTGTCCACACTGGACGGTCAGCCTCGGCGAGGGCCCGCTGCGCGCCGTAGAAGAAGGCGGCGTTCGCGACCATGTCGACGACGGTCGGGCCCGCGGGCAGCACGCGGTTCTCCACCCGCAGATGCGGCAGGCCGTCGACGACGTCGTAGACCGGCCTGTTCCAGCGCCAGACGGTGCCGTTGTGCATCCGCAGTTCGGTGAGCTTCGGGGCCTGCCCGGAGTCGAGCGCCTCGATCGGATCCTCGCGGTCGGTCTCGGGAAGCAGCCCGGGGAAGTACCGGACGTTCTCCTCGAACAGGTCGAAGATCGACGTGATCCACCGCTCGCCGAACCACACCCTCGGCCGCACGCCCTGGTTCTTCAGCTCTTCGGGCCGGGTGTCCGTGGCCTGCAGGAACAGCGGGATCCGCGTCTCGTGCCAGAGCGCCTTGCCGAGCAGGAACGGCGAATTCGCGCCGACGGCGACCTGGACGCCCGCCAGCGCCTGCGCCGCGTTCCAGTGCGCCGCGAACTCCTCCGGCGCGACCTGCAGATGCAGCTGGACGGAGGTGCAGGCGGCCTCGGGCAGGATGGATTCGGAGTAGCTGCGCAGCCGCTCGGGCTGACGGCAGGGAAGCGGCGCGCCCTCCATCGAAAGCACGGTGCGCTCGCCGCGCGCGGCGAAGATCCGGTCGTTGAGCAACGAATACCGCGCGTTGTTGGTCAGCCACTTCTGGTCGAAGTGCTCGTGCCGCAGCGTCGGGAGGATGCCGATCATCGCCAGGGAGGCGCCGGATTCCTCGGCCTTGCGGGAGGCGGCGCCCAGATACGCGTGGAGATCATCCTCCAGTTGCAGCGCGGACTCGCCTGCCAGCGGCCGCGGCGGCACGTTGAGCTCCAGGTTGTGCTGGCCGAGTTCGGTGGTGAACGACGGATCGTTCAGCGCTTCGAGCACCGTCGTGTTCGTCATCGACGGGCGCAGCTGGCCGTCGACGAGGTTGAGTTCGACCTCGAGGCCGATGTTCTTGCGCGGGAAGGAAAAACTTCCGTCGGTGAGCATGCGGGCCAAGGTGTCGAGGCAGCGCTGGACCTTCCGGCGATAGCGGCCGCGATCCTGCGGCTCGGAGGGGTCCGCCGAAAGATTCTTACCCATGTTCGTCGAGCTCCTCATTGGCCACGCTCCGCGGGATCCAGGCGGGACTGCCAGGCGGCCCAACGGTTTCACGCCTCGCTGTCGCCCGGCTAGCGGCCAAACTGGTGCTCTCTGTCACGAGTGGTTAACTGACAGCAAAATACCTCCATTCGTACCATTTACCCGCAGGCGATCGGACGCAAACGGCGCGCAGCGGGCGGATGACACACTCTCCTGGTGGCAGAACTGATCACCATCGACGACCGCGACGACCCGCGGCTCGACGATTTCCGCGACTTGTCCACAGCCGATCGGCGTCCCGATAGGCCGGGTGGGCGTGGCTTTGTGATCGCCGAAGGCACCGTCGTGGTCGAGCGGCTGCTCAAGTCCCGCTATCCGGTCCGTTCCCTGCTCGGAGTGGAACGGCGGTTCCACGAACTGGGCGGCGACCTGGACGGCGTCGATGCCCCCGGTTATGTGACTTCGGCCGAGACGATGGCCGAGGTGGTCGGATTCCACCTGAATCGCGGCATCCTGGCCGTCGCGGACCGGCCGTGTCCGCCGCCGGCGGTGGAAGAGGTCATCGACGGTGCGCGGGTGCTCGCGGTGCTCGAAGGCGTCGGTGACCACGAGAATCTCGGTTCGCTGTTCCGCAACGCGGCCGCGCTCGGCGTCGACGGGGTCCTGCTCGGCGCCGGCTGCTCGGACCCGCTGTACCGGCGCAGCGTCCGCGTCTCGATGGGGCACGTCCTGCGCGTGCCGTTCGCGACAATCGGCTCCTGGCCCGGTGACCTGGAACTGCTTCGGGAACGCGGTTTCCGTATCGCGGCCCTCACTCCTCGTGCGGATTCCGTTTCGCTGCGCCAGTTACGCGACCAGACACCGGAGAAGGTCGCGCTGATGCTGGGCGCGGAAGGCCCCGGCCTGACCGAGGAGGCCATCGCCGCCGCCGACGTCGCGGTCCGGATCCCGATGCCGGAAGGCGTCGATTCGCTGAATGTCGCCACGGCGGGCGCGATCGCGTTCTACGAGACGCGTCCACCGCTATCGTGAGCACCCGAGCGATCACGAGGAGAACCCATGGAATTGCGGATCCGTGAGGGACGCGCGGTGCTGGCCGGTCCTGGCGGCGAAAGCGCGCGCGAGGTGGACCCGCATTCACTCGCGATCGGTTCGGATCTCGCTCAGGCGTTGCACGAATGGGCCAGGGTCGCTTCCGCCGTCGGCGGCTCCGGCACCGAGGCGGCTTCCGTGGTCTCCCAGCGAGGCCGCCAGCTCGCCCAGCGGGTCGCCGCCACGATGGGCACGTCGGTGCGGTTCGTCGATCCTGTCTCCGGCGACGGCGTCCTCATCGACCCGCCCGCCCCGGCACCCCGCAACGAACTCGCGCGGCGGCTCTTCGGCACGCCGGACCCCGCCGGGGAACCGACACCCTGGCTGACCGGGCTGACCGTCTCCGCGTTCGCCGCGGCCGTGGTCGTCGTGGCGATGCTGGCACTGGCGAACACCCTCGCGCGTGAGACCAACGGCTGGCTCGCGCTGCTCGCGTCCGCCGTCGTGTCCGCCGGGATCACGCCGTCGCTGTGGCTCGCGCGGAGGGTGCCGATCGTGCGCTGGGCCTCCTTCGGCGCGGCCGCGGGGATCGTGATCGCGTGGATCGGCGTGCTGATCATCGTCTTCTAAAGATCGAAAACGGTGTCGATCGGCTCGTCGTGCTCGTCCTCGGCGGGTGCCGGACGGTTCGGCCGCGGCGCGGGCTCCCCGGTCAGCGCACGCCGGATGGTCGCCGTGATGACGTCACCGAGCGCGCTCGCGCTCGACGCCATCGCCTTGTCGGCGAGCCGGACCTCGCCGATCGCGCCGCCGGGTCCGACGGTCACCGTCACCGTGCCGTCGGGGGAAGTCACCTCGGTCACGTCACCCGCCGCGGCGAGCGCCTTGGCGTTCTCGGCCTTGCGCGCCTCGATCTCGCGCAGCTGCCAGCGCATTTCTTCGATCAGCTGAGGATTGCTGAGTTCCGCCATGGTCATTCCTCCGTGGTGCCCGGGCGAAGGCTGTGCGCAACGCGGGACGCGGCTTCCGCGACCGCGGGCCACCCTGTCCCGGATTCGGCGGCGACCACCAGCACGGCCAGGAACTCGCCGTCGGGCAGCGGGATCTGGTACTCCACCTTGGCCTGTGTGCGCACGATCTCCGCCGGGCGGCCGGTGAACTCGGGCGGCAGGCGGTACTCGCCCGCCACGACCGCTGCCATCGCCGGGCCGATCGGCAACCGGATCACCCGTGCGTCGGCACGCGGATTTTCCTTCCGGTAGACGTCCAGCAAGGCGTCGGCCACCGCGGTGCGCCGCAGGGTCAGCATCTCCGGATCCGCGTCCGGCCAGCGCAGCACCGCCAGCGACAACGTGGCGAGGTACTCGGGGCCGTCGCCCGCGGCGAACTTGCCGAACACCCGCACGCCGTTCGCCTTCAGCTCGGGTGTGAGTGCCATCAAAGCGGCGGCGAAGTCCTCGGTGGACCGCCCGGCATGGGCGGCGGCCTTTTCGCCGACGGCCAGTGCGACTCGCGCGTTCAACGTGTCGTCGCCGGTCACCGGCATCCCGGTGAAACCGGGCGGGAGGTCGATTCGGAGACAGGTCGCGTTCATCAGCTCCACGCCTTGTCCTCGGCACGCTCTTGGGCGTTCCTGCGATCCTCGGCCGCGCCCTGCTCGATGGCGTTGCCCATGGCCATCGCGGCCAGCGGGGCCCCGCCGAAGATGATCGACGAACCGGCCACCGCCCATTGGGTGCCGTCCTTCGGGATCCAGTAGTTCTTGAAGTCGTCGATCGGTCCTTCGAACTTGCGTCCTTGGATCTCACCCGCGGTGTCCATGCCGGTCTGAACTCCGAGAGCACCGTAACCGGCGAGCCCGGCGGCGGTGGCTATCTTGGTCGCCGTAGCGGAATTGCCGGGGATGAGCCCTGTCAAGGAGGTCGCCGAACCGATCGCGTCGAAGGTCAGGGTCTCGGGGGCGACGTCCGCGCCGGCCGCCTTAGCCACGGAATGCCCGCCTAGGGCCGCCACTCCGAAGCCCGCGGCGACGATGCTGGTGATCTCGCCGACCGGAGGCGGTATGACATCGCTGGCGATGCCGAGCAGATTGCCGATGTCCCCCATGACGTCGGACACCTTGGACAGCATCTCGGCGTTGTCCTGAACAACGTCCCATGCCGCGTCCACGAGGTCGGCGGTCGCGTTCACGAGGTCGGTGACGACTCCGGTGACCGCGTCGACGACGTCGTCCAGCAGATCGGGCTCGTCGGGAGCGAGCTCTTTCGCCTTCCGGAGCAGGTCCGCGACGCGCGCGGCGGCCGAAGTGTGCTGTTCGAGCAGCTTCTTCGCGGCTTCCTGAATTTCCGTGCAACCGTCGATGGCCGCCTGGAGCTGTCGTCCGGCGTTGTCGAGAAGAGCCTGCGCGATCCGCAAGGACTCCTGGTCGGTGAACGTCTGGTTGGCCAGCGCGAAGTCGGGATTGGCGCGAGCGTGTTCGGCCGCTTGGGCGGCGGCTTTGGCCTGCCGCTCGAGATCGGCTGCTTGGCGCTGCATCTCCCCGAGGTCGTGTGTCCAGCCTTCGAGCGCGTACGCGGCCTGCGCCATCGAACGTGCCGCGCCATCCAGGTACTCGGGCAGCGGACCCAAGCGCCGGGAGAAGGCCTCGCTGGCCTCGCCGGTCCAGATTCCCTGCTTCGTGACGATCTGGCGGAGCATGGTGTCGGCCTCCGCGAGGTCACGGCTGACCGTGCGGTACTTCTCGGCCAGATCTCCGACACCTCCGACGTCGCCGGGAGCCGGGTCGAAGCCGAGCGCGGGGTACTGGTCGCCGGTCACCGGCCACCTCCGAGGATGTCGGTGATGCCCCCGGTGTAACCGCCGCCGACCGGGCCGCCGTCGTCGCCCAGCGGAAATCGCGGTGAAGGGTCGGGCGCGCCCCCGGGTTTCGGTGTGCCACCGCCCTGCGGGCCCTCGACGGGATCGGGGATCAGCTCCGCGAACTTGTTCAGGTCGCCGCCGAACTCTTCTTCCATCTTCTGGTACTTCTGCTGGGCCTTCTTCAGCCTTTCGGTGACGCCTTCCGCGGCCTCGCCCAGTCTGCCGATGCCGAATTCCCAGGCTTCTTCGAAGTCCATTCCGGATTTCGCGAGATCCTCGTTGCCCAGTGCGCCCCACGCGCCGCCACCGGAGAGTTTCTTGTTCGCGTCCGCCATCCGGCCGGCGCCGGTTTCCAGATCGCCGATGAGCTTTCCCAGCTCGGCGATCTTCACCGTGTACCCGCTCATGTACCCCCCTTTGGTACGGCTTGATCGGTAGCCTAAGGCCATTTCACGTCATGTCGTCAGACGTTCGATCGTTCGTGCCCGTTCCCCCGGTTGTTCCGGCGCCCGCACGGACGAACACCATTTCCGTCGGTTGACCGTTCGGCTTTCTGTCCCACGCGGTGTAGTAGTAGTCGCGGGAAGCGGCGATCTGCGCGACGAGTTCCGAGGTGAAACCGAACACGTCCGGGTGAACGTGTACTGAGCGTGATCCATCGAACCTGGCGGCCAGCCAGCCTGCCCGGACGCTCCTCGGCACGACGCGCATCCAGCGGACACTGAACACCAGCAACGGCAGCCCGATGACCAGGACGGCGAAAATCAGCCAAGTGTGGTCGGTGTAGGCACCGACGGTGCCCGCGGCGATCATCAGTGCCATCGTCGTCACGGCGATCGTGGTGGAGAAACCCGACGAAAACGGCCGGAAACCCTGCCGTTTCCCAGGTCGCGGATTCGGTGTGCGGCTCAGGCACATGAGCCGGTCACTGCTGTCGGTGAATTCCGCGATCACGCCCATTCGCCCCTGATCGGCGAATTCGGCGACTTGCCGCCGGCTGAGCTTCGCCTCCTGCAGGCTGATCCACACCTGGTCGGCGCCGTTGATCTTCTTCATCAACCACTGGGCGCGTGAGGGAACAGGAGCGGACGACGGGTAGTCGTAGAACGGCGTGCCGGGGAAGGCCTGCGGCGCGAACTGAAAGCTGAGGACGCTGGGGTCGGGAGGTGGGATCTCGACGTAGAAGCGATCGTATGCGGCCTGCCGGATGATCCGCGGATCCAGGTTCCATTCGACGGGGGAGACGTGGACGACGGGTTGGCCGTCGAACCGCTGGTAGCGCAAGGTGCCAAGACGGAAAGCCCAGTCGAGACCGAATTCGACGGGCTGGATCCCGTCCGCCGACAAGTAGTGCATCGATCACCTCCCCGGCGCCGAGGGTAACCGAGTCACGCGCGTTTGTAGAACTTGAGACTCGGGCCGCCCGCCTGTGTCGCAGACTGCCCGTAAAGCTCATAACCGTGATACGCCGCGATCTGCACGACCAGGTCGGCGGGGATCTGATAGGCGCGCATGGCGAATTCCACGTGGGGGCTGCCGTCGAATTCCCGGGCCAACCAGCCGACGCGGGTGGTGCGCGGGAACAGGCTGGTGGTGAAAGCGGCCGGGATGGCGCCGGCGAAGGCCGCCATGAACAGGAGGCTGACGACCGGGGCTTCGTGGCCTGACGGCATTCCGACGATCACCGCCGCCGCGCCGAGGAGGACGAAGACGGTGACGGGTGCGATGTTGTTCAGCCAGGCGTAGCGGAACCGGAGGCCCGTGGGTGCGGGCAGGGGAAGCCTCGGCGGTGACGGATCCCGGCTGAGCAGGAGGACCCGGTCGCTCGGATCCGCGAATTCGGCCGCGACACGCAGGCCCTCCGTCTCGGCGACTTCCGCGACACGCCGGGCGGAGAGGTTCGCGTGCTTGAGGCTGATCCAAACCCGGCCGGAGCCGCTGAGATGGTTCAGCAGCCAGCGTTCGCGGTCTTTGTCCGGTCTGTCCGGCCCGTCGAAGACGGGGACCGGCGGGACGTGCTGCGGCGCGAACTGGAAGCTCAGGCAGCCCTGGAACATCGGCGCGATCTCCAGGTAGCCGCGGCTTCGGGCGATACCGCGGAGAGCGTCGGGATCGATCCGCCATTCCATCGGTGAGACATGCGTGTACGGCGTCCCGGTGAAAACCTGGAAACGCAATCGGACAGCGCGTGCGTACCAATCCTGCATGAATCCCCCCTGGCCCGAGGATACTGAGATCCATGACCGGTGACCCGCTCGATTCACTCAGACGGCTGTGTCTCGCGCTGCCGGAGACCTCCGAGCGGCTCAGTCACGGCGAGCCGACGTGGTTCGTCCGCGGCAAGAAGACGTTCGTCATGTACGCCGACCGTCATCACGACGACAAGGTCGCCTTTTGGTGCCCGGCGCCGCCGGGGGCGCAGGAGGAACTGGTGGGCGCCGAACCCGAGCGGTTCTTCCGTCCGCCGTATGTCGGGCATCGGGGGTGGCTCGGGGTACGGCTGGACGTGGACGTCGACTGGACCGAAATCGAGCGGATCGTCGTCGACGCGTATTGCCTCGTGGCGCCGAAATCCCTGATCGCGCAGGTCCCCGGACGCACGTAGTGGCCCCTCCACCGGAAGGGGCCACTACGTGCGGATTCAACCTCGTTGTGATCGGACGCCCAGAAGGACGTCTTCCCAGGATGGAACGATGGGGTGGTTCTTCTTCCCCTTCGCCCGTGGAGCGGGTTCGGCCACTTCCTCCGGCTCGTCAGTCGGAAGTGGTGGCTCGGCCTCTTCTTCGGGCTCCGCGATCGGCGCGTCGATCACCTTCGCGACCGGCTCTTCGGGGGCCGAATCGAGGGTGGGCTGGACGACCGCTTCCTTGCCGGGGTCCAGCGCCCGAACCGTGCGCGGGGCGCGGTAGGCGTTGGGGTTGAGCAGGACTTCGGCGTTCTCGTCGAGGGCTTGCACGGTGCCGCCGTGCGCGCCGGGCGCGAACGACCAGTGCGCGCGGTTGTCCGAGCGGCCGGCCTTCCAGCTCAGCACGACGACCCACTTGCCGTCGTCGCCTCGCCAGGAGTCCCAGGTCGCCTGGCTGTAGTCGTGGCCGCGCTGCCCGAAGGAGTGCGCCACGACCTCGCCGAGCGTCTGGACGTCGGGGCCGTCCTCGCGGACCGGATGGGCTCGCTGGGCCAGTTCGGCGGTGCGGGAACGTTCGAGCAGGACGGGGTACGCGAACCGCTCGACGCGCTGCACGGTGACGCCGGCGCTGCTCGCGACCTGCTCCACGGACTCACCGGCCCGGATTCGTGCCTGGATCTCGCGTGGCCGCATTTGGCTCTCCAACTCGATTTCGATCTGGCCGAGGCGGGTGATGTCACCCCTCGCCGCCGCTCGCAGCCTCTCATCCGCGGGGAGCAGGAAGCGCGTGCGGCTCGCCGGGTCTTCGCACACGATGGACTTACCGTCCTCGTGCAGCCCGACCACCCGTAGCGCTCGCATTCTCGCCTCCCCGATTCTTCACCATTGTGGGTGTCCACGTTAAAACGGCGCGTCGCCTTGACGTGTGAGGCGCGCCGATGTCATGTGTCCTGCTCACTATTTTGTTCATGACGGCAAGGGGAATTCTGCGGGAGTGGCGGGCGGCTCGTGGCGTGACGCGCCGGACACGCACAGTCACGATCGGGGGAATCTACGGCAGCCGCACCCGGACGACCAGTCCACCGCCTCGGCCGCCCGGTTCCGCGCCCGCGGTCCCACCGTGCGCCTTGGCGATGGACCGGACGATCGACAGCCCGAGTCCCGCGTTGCGCGAGTCGCCGGTGCGGTCGCCCGACAGCCGCCGGAAGGGTTCGAACAGCGCGGGCACGGCGTCCAGCGGCACCTGCGGGCCCGTGTTGCGCACCACCAGCGCCGGATCGACGCCGATGTCGACGTGGACCCAGCCGCCCTTGTGGTTGTAGGTGATGGCGTTGTGCACCAGGTTCGTGACCAGCCGCTCCAGCAGCACGGGATCGCCGGATGCCGTCCGCGGCCGCAGCCGCGACTCCACCGTGACGCCCGCTTCCTCGGCCATGGCCGACGCCGCCCGGATCACCGTCGCCGCGACCTCGTCCAGCCGGACGGGGCCGCGTGCGGCCAGGCCGCGGTCACTGCGGGCGAGCACGAGAAGGCCCTCGATCATCCGTTCGCTGCGTTCGTTGGTGTAGATCAGGTGTTCGCCGAGTCTCCGGACCTCGGGGCTCGCGTCGGGATCGGCCATCGCCACCTCGACGAGCGTGCGCTGCACCGCGAGCGGGGTCCGCAGTTCGTGGGAGGCGTTGGCGACGAAGCGTTTCTGGCTGTCGAACGACACGGCGAGCCGGTCGAGCATGCCGTCGAAGGTGTCCGCGAGTTCCTTGAGCTCGTCGTCGGGACCGTCGAGGTCGATACGCCGGTCGAGGTTTTCCACCTCGAGTTTCCTGGCGGTGGAAGTGATCGCGTGCAACGGCCGCAGTACCCGGCTCGCCATCAGCCAGCCGAGCAGTACCGCGAGCGCACCGGCGATCGCCAGCGCCACCAGCGATTGCCACAGCAAGGTCGACAGGACATCCGAGCGGTATTCGGTGATCGACGTCGCGACCAGTTCCGTGGCTTGAGCGCGCCCTGCGGGCAGGAAGGACGTCGTGTCCATGGGGTACGCGCGCTGGACCGCGATACCCGCGGCGTCGGTGGCGAACGCCGCCGTATCCGGCAGGGACGAGCTCACCAGCAGATAGTTGACGATCAGCAACGCGAGCCCGACGATCAGGAACGCGCAGCCGTAGAGCGCCGTCAGCCTGGTGCGGACGGAGAGCCGGAGCGGTTTCACGACCCGAACCGGTAACCGGCGCCGGGCACGGTCTCGATCAGCGGCGGTTCACCGAGTTTGCGCCGCAACGTCATCATCGCCACCCGGACGGCGTTCGTGAACGGGTCGGCGTGTTCGTCCCACGCCTTCTCCAGCAGGTCTTCCGCGCTGACCACGGTCCCTTCGGCGCGCATGAGCACCTCCAGTACCGCGAACTCCTTGGGGGACAACGGAAGGAACCGGCCGTCGCGGGACGCCTGGTGCCGGGGCGGGTCGAGGACCACGCCGCCGCGCTCCAGCACCGGCGGCAGCGCCGGCCGTGCGCGCCGCGACAGCGCCTGCACCCGCGCGACGAGTTCGGCGAACGCGAATGGTTTCGTCAGGTAGTCGTCGGCGCCGAGGCCCAGCCCGGCGACCCGGTCGTTGACGTCGGCCGCGGCCGTCAGCATGAGGACCCGCGCCTCGCCGCCGGCCCCGATCACCGCGGCGCAGACCTCGTCACCGTGCACGACGGGGAGATCCCGGTCGAGGACGACGACGTCGTAGCCGTGCACTCCGACCCGGTCCAGGGCCTGCGCGCCGTCGTAGCAGACGTCGACCGCCATGGAGAACCGTCGCAGGCCCTCGGCGATCGTGTCCGCCAGCAGCCGCTCGTCTTCCACCACCAGCACTCTCACCTGGCCAGTCTGCCCCGGGAGGGGGTAAGCGCGGGATAAGCGCCGGGTCGCGTGGGTCGTGAGTGGCGTTTCGGGTTAGAACCCGAAACGCCACTCACGACCACCTGTACCGAACGCTCAGCCTGCCGGGTGCAGTTGCCGCGCCGGAATCACCTGCTGAGGGGTGTTCGGGCTGGACCACAGCAGCTTCATCGACGCTTCCCCGCCGCGTTCGGTGTGTTCGAGCCGGATCGCGTACGACCGCCCGGCGACCAGGGCGAGTGTCGCTTTGTCGACACTTGGGCCGTGCGGGATGGTGTTGTCGATCAGGAGTTTCCCGTCGACCCACAGCCGCACGGTGTCGTCCGAAACCGTGGTGAACGTGTACTTCCCGGTGTCCCGCGCGGTGACCCGGCCGGTCCAGCGCGACGAGAAGGTCTCCGCCGGGATCTTCGCGTCCGGCGAGCCGGTGAACTTCCAGTTGTGGTTCACGCCCGGCTCGACCCGGCGCACCGTCGGTGTCCCGGTGAAGTCCGCGTTCGGCCAGTACTCGGCGGTCAGCCCCGTCCCGCGGCCGGCGGGCGCCTGCGGCAGCGGATCGACGCTCAGCTCGATGACGGTCGCGACATCGTTCGTCCGGCCGCCCGACGGCGTGAGCTTCACGCTTCCGGAGGTCTGCTCGACCCGTACGCGCTGACGGCTGCCGAGCACCCGCGCCTCGCGAACCCGGAAAGGTGCCAACGCTTCGAGCGTCAGCGAGCCGCCCGAAGCGGGCCAGTCGAACACCGACGCGTAGAGCTTGTCGCCGCGACGGCTGACGACGCCCCAGCCCGGTTCGGCGACCAGCCCCGGCGCGCCCGCTCCGTAGACGGCGGCGGACTGGCCGTTCGTTCGCAGCCACTGGCCCATCTGCTTCAGCCGGTCGATGGATTCCTGCGGCACGCGGCCGTTGCGGTCGGGCCCGACGTTGAGCAGGAAATTGCCGCTGCGGCCGGCGATCGAGAGCAGCTTCCTGGTCAGATCCGCCGAGGACTTCCAGTTATGGTCCCAATCGGTGTATCCCCAGCTGCCGTTGAGGGTCATGCACGACTCCCACAGCTGCCCGTCGACCGGTTTGTCCGGGATCTCCTGTTCGGGCGTCCCCGTGTCGCCGTCGACCACCCGCCGTTTGCCGACGCGGTTGTTGACCACAATGGACGGATCGAGGCCGCGGACGTAGGCCTCCAGTTCCTCGCCGTCCCTTTCCGTCCACGGGTTGTTGGGCCGGTCGGTGCTCCATTCGCCGTCGAACCACAGCACCGCCGGGTGGTAGTTGTCGACGAGTTCCTTGAGCTGGGCGTACATCCGCTCCTTGTACTTCGGGAACGTCGCGGGATCGGGGAAGTCCGGGTCGTGCCAATCCCAGATCGAGTAGTAGAAGCCGAGTTTGACGTCGCGCGCGGCCGTCGCGCGTTTCAGTTCGGCGAGGATGTCGCGCTTCTTGTCGAACGCCGAATGGTCGCGGAGGTTGAACTTGTTGACCTTCGTCGGCCACATCGCGTAGCCCTCGTGGTGTTTCGACGTGATCACCACGTACTTCTGCCCGGCGTCCTTCGCCGACTGCGCGATGGCGTTCGCGTCGAACCCGGCGGGGTTGAACTTCGCGGCGATCTGCTCGTATTCGGCACGCGGGATCTGGCAGTTCCGCTGGATCCACTCCGCGTCCTGGCAGACGCTTCCGTCGGGACGGGTGTACTTCCCTTGCAGCTGGGAGTACGCGCCGAAGTGGATGAACTGGCCGAAGCGGTCGTCACGCCACCAGCGCGTCCGCTCGGCGGTGAACGGGTCGTCGTAGGCGTGGTCGGACGGGAGTGGTGCGGCTTCCGCGGCGGGTACGACGCCCAGTGCGGTGGTCGCGATGACGAGGGCCGCCAGGGCCCGGAGTGGCTTGCGGCGATTCATGCACTCCTCCTCGCTGAGGTGTGGACGTCGGGGACTCTAAAAAGCCAGAGGTCGGATGTGAACCCCTGGAAGTCTCACTAGGTGCCTAGTTCACCCGTAAAGACGGCAGATAGATCGGATCTCTGTTCCGCTGACTGGGACGGTAAGCGCGACATAAGCGACTTCGCTTACCGCGCCGGAAGCGCCCGCTCCGTAGAAATCGGTGCGCCAAGACGACCGAAGGAGCAGCGATGCGGAAACGACCCATGGCGGTACTGATCGCCGGAGCGGTCTTCGCGCTGGTGGCCGGTTGCGGTGGTGGCGGGGACGGCGGCGACAAGGTCGCCTCGATCTCGTCCCCGCCCGCCGCCGGCGCCGACGACGGGAAACAGGCCGACAACGTGTCCGACGAGGACAAGAGGCGCAACTTCGCGAAGTGCATGCGCGAGCACGGGGTCAACATGCCCGAGCCCAAGCGGGACGCCAACGGCCAGGACACGATCACCTTCGAAGCGACCGACATGCCCGACGAGAACAAGATGAAGGCCGCGGACGAGGCGTGCCGCAAGCTGCTGCCGAACGGTGGCGAGATCAAGCCGCCGACGCCGGAAGAGCTCGACAAGATGCGCAAGGAAGCGAAGTGCATGCGAGACCACGGCATCGACTTCCCGGACCCCGAGCCCGGGGGCAAGGGCGCCATCGCGCTGGGTGACGCGGGCGGCGACCCGAAGAAGTTCGAAGAAGCGGCGAAGGCCTGCGGTCTCGGCATGACCATGAGGGCGGCTCCGGCGAAATGAGTGAACACGAAGGACCCGGTCGCGCACGGCGTTCGCGCCGGACACGCTGGTTCATCATCGCGGCGGTCCTCGTCGTCGTGGTCGGGACGACGTCGGTGGTCGTGCTGACCAGGGTCACGTCGGAGGCCCAGCAGGTCGGGCAGGCGCCACCACCGGTGGAGACCGCGAAAGTCGAGAAGACCGACCTGCGGGAGGAGGAAGAGGCGAACGGGACTCTGGGCTACGGCGCGGAAAACGCCCTCGCCGGCCGGAAACAAGGCACCGTCACCGCCCTGCCGGACACGGGTGCGGTGTACACCCGGGGGAAGACCGTGTACGGCGTCGACGCCAAACCGGTGCCGTTGTTCTACGGCACGCTGCCGTTCTTCCGTGACCTGGCGGACGGGGCCGCGGACGGCCCGGACGTCAAGCAGCTGGAAGAGAACCTGAAGGCGCTCGGTTTCGGCGGTTTCGGCACCCCGGACAAGAAGTTCACCTCGGCCACCGCCGCCGCGCTCAAGAAGTGGCAGAAGTCGCTGGGCGTCGAACAGACCGGCACCTTCGGACAGGGCGACGTCGTCCTCGCGCCGGGTGAGATCCGGGTTTCGCAGGTCGCCGCGCAACTCGGCGGCCCCGGCGGTGGCGAACTCCTGAAGTACACCGGCACCGAGCGCCTCGTCGAGGTCAAGCTCGACGCCGCCAAACAGGCCATCGCGAAGGAGGGGGACAAGGTCGGGGTCGACATCACCGGCGGCAAGAACACGACCGGCGTGATCACCGAGGTCGGCAAGGTCGCGGAAACCGGCAAGGACGGCGCCGGACAGGACGACGGCAAGCCGAAGATCAAGGTGAAGATCAAGCTGGACGATCCGGCCGCGGCGGGGTCGCTCGATTCGACACCCGTCTCGGTGCGGTTCACCAAGGAAGTCCACAGTGGAGTGTTGGCGGTCCCCGTCGGCGCGCTGCTCGCGCTCGCCGAGGGTGGATACGCCGTCGAGGTCGACGAAGGCGGCAAACGACGTCTCATCGCGGTGAAGACCGGCCTGTTCTCCGGCGGCCGCGTCGAGGTCACCGGCACCGGCCTCGCCGCCGGAATGCGGGTGGTGACGACCTCATGACCCCGGTGCTGGACGTGCGCGGCGCCTCGCGTACCTATCCCGGCGGGGTGCGGGCACTCCACGAGGTGTCACTGTCCATTGAGGACAGGGAGATGGTCGCCATCGTCGGCCCGTCCGGCTCCGGCAAGTCGACGCTGCTGCAGCTGATGGGCACGCTCGACCGGCCGACCAGCGGCGTCATCGAACTGCGCGGGCACGACGTGGCGAAACTGCCCGACCGCAAGCTTTCCGCGTTGCGATCGCGGTGGATCGGGTTCGTGTTCCAGCAGTTCTTCCTCAGCGAGGGAGTGAGCGCGGTCGACAACGTCGCGACGGGACTGCTGTACGCGGGCGTGCCGCGGCGGAAACGGCACGAGCGGGCGCTGGCCGCGCTCGACCGAGTCGGTCTCGCGCATCGGGCGGGGCATTTCCCGAACGAGCTCTCCGGCGGGGAACGGCAGCGGGTGGCGATCGCGCGGGCGGTCGTCAACTCGCCGTCGATCCTGCTGGCCGACGAGCCGACCGGGAACCTCGACACGGGCAACGGCGCGGCGATCCTCAACCTGCTCGCCACGCTGAGTTCGCAGGGGACGACGGTCGTGATCATCACGCATGACCGGGAGATCGCGGCGGGTATCCCGCGGCGGATCGAGTTGCGGGACGGCCGGATCCGGCTCGACACCGGGACGGGGGTGCTGGTGTGAGCGCACCCGTCGTCGACAAGACGCCGACGCCGAATCCGGCCAGGCTCGGCCCGCGTGACGTGCTGAACCTCGGCGCGCACGGGATGCGGACGCGGCCGATGCGGGCGGTGCTGTCCGCGCTCGGCATCGGGATCGGGATCGCCGCGATGGTGGCGGTGCTCGCGATCCCGGCGTCGGGCGCGAAGGCGTTGCAAGACCAGCTGGCCGCGCTCGGCACGAACCTGCTTTCGGCGGGGCCGGGCAAGACGATGTTCGGCGGCGACGCGACGCTGCCGGACAGCGCGGTGCCGATGGCGAAGCGGATCGCCCCGGTGACGGCGGCGTCCGCGACCGGCACCACCGACGGGACGGTCCGGCGTACGGACAAGATCGACAAGGACGAGACGTCCGGCCTCGGTGTCTACGCGGCGACCCCGGACCTTCTCGACGTCATCGGCGGCGCCGTCCGCACCGGGCGTTTCCTCCGTGACGCGACCCGCGACTACCCGGTCACCGTGCTGGGTTCGGTCGCGGCCGCGCGGCTCGGGATCGACCACATCGATCCGGCCAAGCCGCCCCAGGTGTTCATCGGCGGCCAATGGTTCACCGTGGGCGGCATTCTCAGGCCGACGCCGCTGGCGCCCGAGATCGAGCGGTCGGCGCTGGTCGGCTGGGACGTCGCCAAGCGGCTCCTCGGCTTCGAGGGGCATCCGACCACCGTGTACGTGCGGGCGAAGGATTCGCAGGTCGAGAACGTGCGTTCGGTGCTCGCGCAGACGATGAACCCGGAGGCGCCGAACGAGGTCGAGGTGCGCCGTCCGTCGGAGGCGCTGGAGGCGCAGAAGCTGACGGAGAACACCTACAGCGCGCTGTTCCTCGGGCTGGGCGGGGTGGCGCTGCTGGTCGGCGGTGTCGGGGTGGCCAACACGATGGTGATCTCGGTGCTGGAGCGGCGCCGGGAGATCGGCCTCCGTCGCGCGCTCGGCGCGACGAAACGGCAGGTGAGAGGCCAGTTCCTGGCCGAGTCGGTGCTGTTGTCCGGGCTCGGCGGGATCGCCGGGGTCCTGGTCGGCGTGCTGGTGACGGCCGGGTACGCGCTGAGCCAGGGCTGGCCGGCGGTGCTCCCCGTCGGCGCCCTGCTCGGCGGGGTCGGCGTCTCGGCTCTGGTCGGTGCCGTCGCCGGTGCCTACCCGGCGATGCGCGCGGCACGCCTGCCCCCGACCCAGGCCCTCGCCTAGCTCGCGTTTCGTCCTCTGGATGCGGTAGTTCGTAGTGCCGACTACCGCATCCAGAGGACTGGATGCGGAGTAGCGGTGGGTAATCTCGCCAGGTGCTGGTGGGATTGTCGGGGCGGAAACTCGCGGGGGCGTTGATCGCGCTCGAAGTCGTCGTGGTCGGCGTGCTGTTCACCCTCAAGGTGTTCGACGGCCAGGACCTCGAGGTCTACATCGGCGGCGCGCGGTTGCTCCTCGACTCGGGTGACCCGTACGGCGCGTGGGTGCAGACGCACGGCGGCTGGCTGCCCTTCACGTACACGCCGTTCGCGGCGGCGGTGTTCCTGCCGGGCACGTTGCTGTCCGCCGCGCTGGCCACGAGGCTGGTCGGGCTCGCGTCGATCATCGCGGGCGGGATCGTGGTCTACCTCTTCGTCGCGACGCTCAACGGTTCGCTCGCCGACCGTGCGAACGTCCGGGGCCGTGCCATCGCCGTCCTGGCGGCGATCGGGGCACAGGCCGTCGGCGGCGTCATGGAGCCGGTCCGCTCGACGCTCGGCTTCGGCCAGGTCAACACGCTGCTGATGCTGATCGTCGTCCTCGACGCGCTCCTGCCGGGCCGCGCCCGCACGAAGGGACTGCTGATCGGCGTCGCCGCGGCCATCAAGCTGACCCCGGCCTTCTTCATCCTGTTCTTCCTGTTCCGCAAGGACTTCCGCTCGTCCGCGCGGGTCGTGGCCGGGTTCCTCGGCGCGGGCGCGCTGATGTTCCTGGCCGCGCCGGGCGCGTCCGCGAAGTTCTGGACGAACATCCTCTTCGACACCGGCCGCATCGGCGATCGCGGCTATGTCGGCAACCAGTCGCTGCGCGGGATGCTCGCGCGCTTCGGGCTCGGCTCGGCGGAAGACATCGTCTGGGTGCTGGCTTCGATCGCCGTGGTCGCGCTGACCGCGTTCGTGATCGTGCGCGTCGCGGAACCGGTGCTCGCGCTGACCGCGTGCGCTGTCGGCGGGCTGCTGGTGTCGCCGGTGTCCTGGACGCACCACTGGATCTGGTGCGTGCCGATCCTCGCGCTGCTGATCTGGGCGCGCTCGGTCGTTTCGTACGCGCTCGCGGCCGTGACGGTGGCGCTGTTCGTGATCGCGCCGATGTGGCTCGCGCCGCGGCCCGCCGGGAACTTCGGCTGGTGGCTGGCGACGGAGTCCTACGTGCTGTACGGCCTGGTCGTACTCGCTCTGGCCGGTAAGTACGTGAAGGCCTCCTTCCCTACTCTCAGGGTAGGGAAGGAGGCCTTCACGGACCGCTAGCTCAGCCCAGGCGCTCGACGACGTACTCGATGCTCTGGGTCAGCTTCGTGATGTCGTCCGGGTCGATGGCCGGGAACAGGCCGACGCGCAGCTGGTTGCGGCCGAGCTTCCGGTACGGCTCGGTGTCGACGATCCCGTTGGCGCGCAGCACCTTCGCCACCGCCGCGGCGTCCACCTCGTCGGCGAAGTCGATGGTGCCGACGACCTGCGAGCGCAGCGAGGGGTCGCTGACGAACGGCGTCGTGTAGCCGGTCTTCTCGGCCCACTCGTACAGCCGGGTCGACGAGTCGCGGGTGCGCGAGGTGGTCCACTCGAGCCCACCGTTCGAGTTCATCCACTCGATCTGGTCGGCCAGCAGGAACAGCGTCGACACCGCCGGGGTGTTGTACGTCTGGTCCTTGCGGGAGTTGTCGAGCGCCGTGGTCAGCGACAGGAACTCGGGGATCCAGCGGTCGCTCGCGCCGATCTCGCCGATGCGCTCGACCGCGGCCGGCGAGGCCAGTGCGATCCAGAGGCCACCGTCGGAGGCGAAGGACTTCTGGGGCGCGAAGTAGTAGACGTCGAAGTCCTCGGCCTTGACCGGCAGGCCGCCCGCGCCGGAGGTGGCGTCGATGGCGACGAGGGCGCCTTCACTGCCTTCGGGGCGGCGCACGGGCACCGCGACACCGGTCGAGGTCTCGTTGTGCGCCCAGCCGACCAGGTCGGCGCCTGCCTCGTAGGCGATCTGGGGCGCGCTGCCCGGGTCGGCCTTGACGACGATCGGGTCGGCGAGGAACGGGGCGCCCTTGGTCACCGTGGCGAACTTCGAGGAGAACTCGCCGTAGGTGAAGTGCTGCGCACGTTCCCGCACGAGCCCGAACGCGGCGGCGTCCCAGAATGCGGTCGTCCCGCCGTTGCCGAGGACCACTTCGTAGCCCTCGGGCAGGGAGAACAATTCGGACAGACCCGCACGCACGCGGCCGACGAGGGACTTCACCGGCTTCTGACGGTGCGAGGTGCCGAGGTAGGTGGCACCGGATTTCGCCAGGTTGGCGAGCTGCTCGTCACGGACCTTGGACGGTCCGCAGCCGAAGCGGCCATCGGCAGGCTTCAGGTCCGCGGGGAGGGTCAACTCAGGTGCGTCGGTCATGTGCCCAGTCTCTCAGGTCGGGACGACCCTGCTGATAGTCGGTGCCGCGTGTCCGGAATATGGGATCGGCGGACCGGCTCCCGTCGGAGCCGACCGCCGGGTAGCTTCTCGCCTCATGGCGACAGTGCACGAGCGGTTCCCCGTTCCCCCCGAGGCGTTGTGGCAGGCCCTCCCCAACGGGGTCGACGCGGTCAAGGGCCAAGTCCCCTATTACGACGCCGCGGCCGGATACGTCACCTTCTCGACCAAGCTCGGCTTCTTCAGCTATGGGCAGACGGTCACCGTGAAGGTGGAGCGGACGACGGAGGGCTCCGGGCTGGCGATCCAGACGAGCCTCAAGTTCGGCTTCGTCGACTGGGGTGAGGGCAAGCGCATCGCCCGCAAGTTCATCGCGGCCGTCGGCGCGGCGGTCGGGCACACCCCGGCCGCTTGATGTCCGATCCGTGGAGACCCAGATGGGGTTTCCTGTTCCTGTACTTCCTCGGGCTCGGCGGGCACTGGATCTTCGCCGACTGGGACGACACGTCCACCATCGGCGCACCGCTCGGCTTTGTGGCGACGCTCGTGCTCGTGTTCGTTCCCGGCCTGCCGCGCTGGGTGCACGGAGACGAGCCGGGCGAGATCTCTTCGCCGAGGACCCGCCAGTGGTGGGCGGCGCTGCGGTTCACGATCCAGCGCCGTGAAGGTGTCCTCGACGGACGTCCGGCGAAGTTCGTCATCGAGCGATGCCCCGGCGAACTCGCCGAGTCGCTGCGCGGCCCGCGCCGGATGTGGGTCGTCGGAGACGCCGACTACGGCGACGGCCTGGTGTGCGCCGACGGCGGCCGCGAATTCACGACCGCCGCCTTCCGCTTCCGTTAGCGCCAGCCCTCGGGGTCGACGCCGCCCGGGATGGGCGCGGCCGGATCGAACGGGGTCCGCGAGAAGATGAACGTCGCGAGGTCGAGATGGTTCGGCTTGCCCGCCGAGTCCCGCCCGACCCGCAGCGTTTCGCCCGCGTAATAGGCGTCGAGCCCGACCCAGGTGTCCTCGCCCACCGGCGCGAAGCGTGAAGCGCGGCCGGGGCCGTCGGCCGGCGCGAGGGAGAACAGGCCGCCCGGGAGCAGTCGCAGGTGGTACGGCGTCGGGCCCCAGTGCCACAACCCCGTCAGTTCCAGCAGCTTCGGGTCCACAGTGGACGGTTGCCATTCGGCGGGCATCGACGGCTCGTGCTGTTCGGTCAGCTTCATCAGGTCGAGGCAGAGCTGCGTGATGCCGACGCCCGCCGTCGAGTTCGTCAGCACGAGTGCGCCGATGCCGGCGTTCGCGTCGACCAGCGAGCAGGCGAGGAATCCCGGCATCGACCCGGTGTGCCCGGCCAGCCGCCTGCCCTCCGTGCGGATCAGCATGACGCCGAGGCCGAATCCGGTGGTCCAGGCGTCGCCGTCGTCCACTGTGACCATTTCGCGCATCTCCGCGACGGTCTGCTCGCTGAGCACGCCGCCGGTGTGGCCGCCGAGGAACGACGTCCAGCGGGCGAGGTCGGTGATCGTCGACCACAGTTGCCCGGCGGGGGCCATCGCTCCCGCGTCCGGAGACGGTTCCGGCATGAGGAGATCGGCGAAGGGGTGCACGGCGAATCCGCTCGCGTGCGCGCCTTCGGGGTGCGGCGACGTCCGGGTCATGCCGAGCGGGCGGAGGATCTCGGCGCGGATGACGTCGAGCCAGGACTGCCCACGGTGCCGGGCGACCAGCTCGCCGAGCACGCCGTATCCGACGTTGCTGTAGTGGAACTTGCTGCCCGGCCGCAGCCGCGTCGCGCCGTCCTTGAGGCTCTCGACGAGCGCGTCCCAGTCGGCGCCGACCGTGCGCTCCCACCAGGAGCCGGGTGATTCCGCGGTCAGGCCGGAGGTGTGCGACAGCAGCTGCGCGATGGTGGCCGAGCCGAACGCGGTGCCCGGCAGGTGCTGCTCCAGCGGGTCGTTGAGGCCGAGCTTGCCTTCGTCGCGCAGCCGCATGACGGCCGTCGCGACGAGTGTCTTGGTGATCGAGCCGAGCCGGTACTGCGTGTCGGCGCCGGGTGTCTCGCCGTCGACACGTCCGCGCCCTCCGGACCAGGCGAGTTCGCCGTCACGGACGACGGCGGCGACGATGGACGGGGCGCGGCACGAGGATTGCTCGTGCGCGAGGCGGCGCAGCAGCGCCAATTCGGTCGAGGCAAGCATGGGACGCATTCTGCCTACCCGAGCAGGCCCAGTCGCATAGCGGTGGTCACCGCGGCCGTGCGGTCCGAAACGTCCAGTTTGCCGAACACGCGCAGCAGGTGGGTCTTGACCGTCGCCTCGCTGATGTGGAGCGCCCTGCCGATCTCGGCGTTCGTGCTTCCCCGCGCCACCAGCCGGAGTACTTCGATCTCGCGCGCCGACAGCGGTGACGCCATCGGATTGCGTACCCGGTTCACCAGCTTCCCGGCCACCGAAGGCGCCAACACCGTCTCGCCGCGTGACGCCGCACGGATCGCACTGGCGAGCTCCGCGCGCGAAGCGTCCTTCAGCAGATACCCGGAGGCGCCCGCTTCGACAGCGCGCAGGATGTCCGCGTCCGTCTCGTAGGTGGTGAGCACGACGACCCGCTGGCCCGGCCGGTCGGCGAGGATCCTCCGCGTCGCGCCGACGCCGTCGAGACCGGGCATCCGCAGATCCATCAGGATCACGTCCGGCTGCTTGATCCGGCTCAGCGCGACGGCCTCGTCGCCGGAACCCGCTTCCCCGACGACGCTCAGATCCGGCTCGGCCTCCAGCATGCCGCGCAGGCCTTCCCGCACCACGGGGTGATCGTCGACCAGCATGATCGTGATCACGCGGGCACCTCCAGTTCCAGCGTCGTCCCCGCACCGGGTTCGCTCTCGAGTGTCACGATGCCACCGACCTGATCGGTGCGCGCCCGCATCCCCGCCAGGCCGAAGCCGCCGGTGGGCGCGGCGGGATCGAATCCGGTGCCGTCGTCGGTCACGGTGAGCCGGACTTGTCCGTCCACAACGGACAGGCGTAGCGAGACCGCGGTGGCGTGTGAGTGCTTGCGGATGTTGCTCAGCGCCTCCTGCGCGCCTCGCAGCAGGACGACTTCGGTGGCCATCGGGAGCGCGGGCAGCGGGCCGTCGACGTCGATCGACGCCTCGATCCCGGTCTCCTCGGTCAGCCGTTCCACCTGACGGCGCAGCGCTTCCTCCAGTGAAGCGGCGGCGAGCGCCGATGGCCCCTGCGCCGCGACCATCGCCCGCGCCTCCGCCAGGTTCTCCCGCGCCGTCCGGGCGGCGAGCTCCAGGTGGCGGCGGGCCGCATTCGGATCGGTGTCCATTTCGGACTCGATCGCCTGGGTGAGCGTGACGATGCTGGTGAACCCCTGCGCGAGCGTGTCGTGGATTTCGCGGGCCATGCGCTCGCGTTCGGCGGCCGTCCCCGCCTCCCGCGAGAGCCTGGCGACCTCCGCCTGGCTGACTTCCAGCTGGTCGATCAGTGCGGCCCGGCCTTTGCTCTGCTCGATGATCTGGGTGGTGTAGCGGCCGGCGAGGAGGCTGAAGACGATCAGGATCGCCGTCATCGGCAGCAGGACCGGCTGTTCGCCGAGCCCGCCCCGGGCGAGCAGGGACACCGGGCTCGACAGCACCGCCGCCGTGGTGAGGATCGACGCGGCCTTCGTCGGCATCGTCATGTACAGCACGGGGCAGACGAGGAAGAGGATGAAGCTCGAGTTGCCCGCGGCGAAAATGGCACCCGTCGTGAAGAGCATCATCACCCCGGCGAACAACCATGGTGTGTGGTCGTAGTCCGGGCCTTTGATGAGGCGGCGTCCCCGGATCAGGTAGGTCGCGCCGAGCCCTGTCAGGCACAGGAGCGCGACCGTTTTGCCCGTCGTCGCACCGTCTTCGAGGAGCACCAAGGCCGTCGTCGCGACGAAGGTGACCCCGAACAGGACCTCCCAGAGCCAGTAGAACCGCTCCCAGGCGTTCACTTGCCTTCGTTCGACCAGCGGAACGTCAGCTTCGCCAGCAGCAGCCCCGCGGCGCACCACGCCGTCAGCACCAGTGCCACCATCGGAAGTTCCCATGTCCCCGCCATTTCCTGGGTCGCGGCTTCGGACGGCAGGAACACCGAGCGGAAGCCCTGGCAGATCCACTTCACCGGAAAGAACGAAGCGATGTCGACCATAACCCTCGGCAGCGCGGTGATCGGCGTGACGAACACCCCGGAGATGAACTGCAGCGCGATGTAGATCAGGTTGGTCACCGCGACCGCGCCGCTGACCGTCCTGGTGACGGATCCGAGCGCGATCCCCAGCAACGTGCAGCTGGTGATGCCGAGGAGGAAGACCCACAGCGCGGTCAGCAGTTTCGCCGGGTCGCTCGGCAGTTCCAGGTCGAACAGCAGGCTGCCCACGATCGACATCAGCACCACCTGCGCGATGCTGGTGAAGCCGACGAGGATGATCTTGCCGACGAAGTAGGACGCGGCGGGCATCGGCGTGCCGCGCAACCGTTTCAGCGCGCCGAGCTCGCGATCGGACGCGAGGTTGATCCCGATGCTGGTGAAGGAAGTCGAGACGATGCCGGAACCGATCATGCCCGCGGCCAGCACCTGACCGGTGGTGATCACCATGCCGGGCATCGAGGAGTTCAGCATCGAGCCGAGCAGGATCATCAGCAGCGACGGGAACGCGAAGGTGAAGATCACCTGCTCCCGGATGCGGAAGAACTGTTTGATCTCCGCGGCGCCTCTGACGAGGCCGAGTGAGAAGGTGCCCGGGAGGGCCAGCGTGCTCATCGGGCTTCTCCGATCAGGTCGAGGTAGGTCTCTTCGAGGGTGGGGCGGTGGACCGTCAGCTCCGACGGCTCGCGGCCGTCGGCGGAGAGCTCGCGGATCAGCTTGGCCGGGAAGTGGGTGCGCTCCTGATGGCTGCCGCGCTCGTCGGCCCAGCGGACGGTGGCCTCCGCGGTCGCGCGGCCGCTGAGCGTCCGCGGCGTCCCCTCGGCGACGATCTCTCCGCGGGTGATGACCGCGACGCGGCCGGCCAGCGCCTCGGCCTCGTCCAGATAGTGGGTGGTGAGCAGGATCGTGGTGCCTTCGCGGGCGAGACTCCTGATCAGCTCCCAGAACCGGCGCCGGGCCGCCGGATCGAACCCCGTCGTGGGCTCGTCGAGGAATACCAGCTCGGGCCTGCCGATGATCCCGAGCGCGACATCCACACGACGCCTTTGCCCGCCGGAAAGGCTCTTGACGCGGGCGCCCGCCTTCTCGGTCAGTCCGACCTGCTCGATCACTTCTTCGGTGTCACGGGGATCCGGGTAGTAGCGGGAGAAATGCCGGACCGTCTCGGCGACGGTGAGCTCGGCGGCGTCGTTGGCCGTCTGCAACACGATCCCCAGCCTCGCCCGCCAAGCCCGGCCCGCGGTGCCGGGATCCTCGCCGAGCACGTCGACCTCGCCCGACGTCCGCACGCGGTGCCCCTCCAGGATCTCGACCGTCGTCGTCTTGCCCGCCCCGTTGGGGCCGAGGAGCGCGAAGACTTCGCCCTGCTCGATGTCTAGGTCGATCCCTCCGACAGCCGTGTGGCCCGGGTACTCCTTGCGCAGACCGCGCACTCTCACTGCCGTTTTCATACCTCGATCGTGCTGTGCGGGACCGGGGTCCCGGGACATCCGCAGGACTGAACCTGGCTGTCAACCGATCGATGGACACCGGTGTCACCGCCCTCCCCGCATTTAGTCCTCTGAATGCGGTTCTTGCACGCGCAACTACCGCGTTCAGAGGACTAAATGCGGTCTTACACAGGCTTGACGGGTTGTGGACAACCAGGCCGAAGATGATCTTGAATCCGGAGGCGTGCCGGAAGCGGATGCCATCGTTCGATGCGTGCCCAGTAATCGTTACGCGACGACATGCGAGTTCTCCGGCCCCTTCGTGGGCAGCCGCGCCGTCAGCGAAGGAGACTTGACCCGCGCGCAGCTCCGCTCAGGGCCGTATAACCGGCTCTTCCAGGATGTCTATGCCCCGATAGGCATTCCTCAAGATCACGTGCTGAGGTGCAAGGCCGCGATCCTCGTCGTGCCCGACGGCGCGGTGCTGACCGGGTGCTCGGCCGCGACGGTCCGTGGATTCGCGTTCTCGCTCGAAAACGATCCGGTCGAGTTCGCGGTGCCCGAGGTGAGAGGGTTTCACAGCCTGCGCGGAACGCATCTCCGCCGGACCAGGCTCCTCGGCCACGACTTCGAGCCATGGCGGGACGGTCTCATCGCGACTCCGTTGCGCATGACGATGGACATTTTGACCGACACCCGCCTTCGCCGGTCGTTCCCTCGTGTCGTCGGCATGCTGGACACGCTGCTCCGTGCCGGCTTCGTCGATCGCGAGACGCTCAAGGCGTACCTGGAACACCGGCACGACAACGGGATCGTCAGGGCCCGGCAGGCCTTGGCATTCTCGGACGAGCGCGCCGAGTCCATCCCGGAATCGGAGGTCAGAGTGTGGTTGAGAATTCACGAGATCGAGGTGGAACCTCAGGTCGAGGTCTATCGCGGAACCCAGTTCCTGGGACGGCTCGACCTCGCGATCCGCGAGGCCAAAGTCGCCGTCGAGTATGACGGGGCTTGGCACCTGGAAGGCGAACAACCGCGTCTCGACGCGCGTCGACGAGCGATGATCGAGGCTGAGGGCTGGGAGTTCGTCGTCATCACCAAGGACGAGCTCTATGCCGACCCGCGGGCGATGGTGCGCAGGGTGCAGGCGGCCATCGCCTCCCGCATTTAGGGGTCCTAACAGAATGACCTTTGGGGTGTGGTTTGATGCCGTGTCTCGTTGATCTTCGGTGAGAGGTGGGCTGGGTGGGGCAGCG
>NZ_JBWKEB010000018.1:85382-141233 GCF_056435665.1 Amycolatopsis sp. NPDC043887 | reverse complement strand
CCCGGAACACAAGCAGCAGGCCGAGGCGCCCGCGCCAACTGCGACATCGACCCGATCCTGATGTGACTCAACCAGGAACAAACTGCCCGATCCAGACGGCGATCCGCTCCGACTCGGGATTTTGCCGCGGTGATCGGGTATTGCCCTACACAGCCTGGAAACTGAACCACCACTTGGGTCAAGAACGGTTGTCCGGCGATCGTGCCACGATTCCCCTGGCGGCTCCACGTTCCCCCTCCCCCGACGTGGAGCCGCCCCGAGATACGCCCGCATCAGGGGACTATCGCGGCATGGGGGCCGGACACGTGCAGGCGGACCGTGGCACCGCAGTATCCGGAGCAGGTCTCGACATGCCGGCAGAGTTGGCGGGTGAGCCAGAGACCGTCGCCGGGTGCCTCGTCGAGCGTGGGTGGCAGGTAACCGAGGAAGGGGTCGGTGATGCGCCCGACAGGCTCGTGAACGTCGCACACGATACGCCCGGATTCGGCCCACAGCCGGATGGTCGCGCGACCGCTACCGTGCCGCGCGACGTGGTCGGCGACTTCGCCGACGGCCGCCGAGAGCATGGCGGCTTGCTGCCGGGCCAGCCCTTGGAGCGCGGCGTGCGCGGTGACGAACCGCCGCACGCTGGACAGGTCGCCTATGAAGGGAAGCACTGCGGCATCCGGTGGGGGAGCCGGCAGCGGGTGGGTGCCGCCGGCATCGACGAAGATCGCGGGGTCGAGATAGTCAGGACATGGCCTCGCCTCGCGCCCTGTCCACCGAGCGGGGTGAATGCGATGCGCGTCAGCGACGACGGGCGGAGCCAGCACACGGGTGTCGTACGGGCAAATGATCCATGCCGACGACTCCGCGAAGGCCACGTTCAGTATCGACTCGTATCGCCTCAACTCGGCGGTCTCTAGGTCTGATCGTCTTGTCCAGATCGGTTCACCGATGATGCGTACGTGTCCTGGGCGCTCGGCATGACGGGCCGTGTAGTAGTCGCGGTACTTGAGCAGTGTCGCGGCGGGGTGACGGTACCAATCGTAGGCGTCGACGAATTCGACCCGGTCGGCGTTCGCCCCTAGCGTGTCGACGAGCAAGTCGATGTTGTCCGGTGTGGTCACGGCCAGTGTGGCTTCCCCGCGGGTCAGGCCGTCTTCGATGAAAGGCGTTGTCATCTCGAGGAATTCCGCGTCAGAGCCGTAAACACAGGCCTGATGCGAGAACGACACGCCGCCGGTCTGGGCTTCCTGCTTGCTCATCTCACACCCCCTCCTCCGTGGTGACCAACGTCAGGGACGGCAACCGGTCCCAGCCGTAGTTCCGCAGGATCGTGCGGATCAGGGGAACTGGTGATCTCAGAACCAGCCGGTGCCCGTTGCGGAGGTTGGCCGCGGCATGGGCGAGAAGCCGGACGGTCGCTACATCGGCGTAACGTAGTTCTCTGACATCCAAGTGAAAATCGTCATCGTCGCGGTAGGCCGCTTCCAGCGTCGCGGCGAACTCGGCGAGGTTCGACCGATCGATCTCGCCGGACAGTCGCAGCCCGCGTCGCCCGTCCAGCGCCGCCATCCGCAACAGGGGTTCTTGTTGTTCGGCCTGTTGGGCGGTCAGCGCCGTCGAGTGGGCCTCGCGCACGACGTCCAGTTGCTCACTCGTGAACTGCCGCCGATCGTAGTGACAGAATCCCGTCAAGGTCGGCAGCGCGTCCGTGGCGACAAGTTCCGTGACCTGCCTCTCGTAGTCCCAAAACAACTCGCTGTCCGGTAGCACATGTGAGGACCAGGTCATGTCCGCGCAGATATGAAGACCCAAGTAACCGGCACGCGTCGCCGCGGTGGTCTCGGCCTGGAGCCGGCCGATCACACGATCCGCCTCAAACCCTGTTCTCGCTCGGTAGAACTCGTCGGTGGACGAGATGACGAGTTGTTCCCTCCTGGTCAATGCGTCCAGCTCCGGCCCGGTCAAGGACAGCCAGGTGAGCAGGGTGCCGGGAGGAACGCGGTTGGTGAGGTAGGTGATCTTATGGCCTTGTTCCACCGCCGCCCGGAAATGCAGTTGTGCGAGCCGCCGGTATTGGTGGTCGGTGTCGTACCAGATGCATACGTGCTCTCCCGCCACCCACGACCTGACCATGGTCCTCCTCCGCACGCGAGATAAGAGAAGGCCTCATTTTAGGCCGAGACCGACGGTTCGCGTTGTCCGTGCAGGAGTATTGGCGGATACGCGCCAATACTCCTCGGTGGTGGTCCGCTCGGTATGGCGAGCCCCGTGCGATTCTGACAATGGCGAATGTTCGCCACGGTGAATCACGGTCCACATCCGCCCGCGGCGGACTGTCCGGTGATGGGTGGGGTACCGGATGGCTGGGCGTAGCGGGCCAGACGTTCCGGCATATCGTCGATCGCGCCGGCTCTGCGGAAAGCGGGCGGGGTGAACTGGCCGGGGTACTGACCTCGGAACATGCAGGTGAGGAATCGCGCGACCGCGCGTGATGGAGGCAGAACGTCCTTGCCCGCGTAGGACAGAACAATCAGCTCTTCTCCGCACAGGGATTCGACGGCCACGGACCACCCGTGTTCCTCGTCCCAGAGCAATGCGACGTCACGGGTCGGGAACCTCGGTAGCCGGCTCTCGATGGCCACGTAGGCGTTCACCGGTGGGTCCAGCCGCACCCACCAGCCCGTCCAGTCCAGATCCAAAGCCTGGGCAACGGCGCCAACATAGCGGCGTAAGCCGCGCGCCGGTGCTCCATGGTCTTCCAAAATCATCCTTCGTCGCCGCCTTTGCCGCCTCCGTCGGAAAGATCAGCGCCGACTGCTTGACGCACGTTCGCATCTCACCCGTTCTGGAGTGTGATCGCAAGATGGTCGGTGCCCATGCGCGGCCAGCGAACCATTTCCGAGTACGAGCGAACGGCACCATCGGCGCCGGAAACCGGTCATCCCACCTCCTGAGCCACCACACCCCGGGCCACCCAGAGCGAATGCCGCCCGACCCGGAGCCGCACCCCCCTTCCACGCCATCCGCGCCAATGCGGCAGATCGCCCCGGCCGCAGAGTTTTTCATGTCAGCAGCCAGGTTTCACCGGCCGACGTGAGAAAGAGGGAAAGTACGTGGCAGCCGATGTGCCATCTGGCGCACGGGTCTGTGGCCGGCCGGAGAGAAGCTCGACGAGCACGAGCGCCGCGCACTTCGGGAGATCGAGGGAACTAGCCGGAATGTCCGGCAGGACTTGCCAAGCGGCAACAGATCTCCGTCGTGAGTCACACGTCGTCGCTGGGCGCCCGACGGTTCACCGTGCGCACCGGCCGGGGCGTGGTCGGTTTCGGCCTGTTCCCACGTGAGCGAGATCGGACATATCCGTGCGCTGGTTGGCCATGTGCGGTAAGCGCGCTCGGTCAAACCCGCTCGAGGCTTTCACCCTCACCGTCCTTTGCTCTGCCGGGGGTCTTCCATGGCGTAAGCGGCCAGAAATCTCGTCATCGCGGCGTCGATGATTGATGAGGACTGTCTGTCGACGCTGTCTTGCCGGTTCTGGGCGTGGGTCCCCGGCGGTCGTTGTGCGCGGGAGAGTTCGTGAACGGCGTTTGAGCGGGACGAGAAAATGGGGATGAAGGTATCCATGCCGACGATTCGCAGTGCTCTTGAGACGACGTGGCTTTTGACGACCAATCCGAGCCGTTTCCGTTCGCTCTTCGCCCGCTCGGCAGCACCGGCGATGGCGCCGAGCCCGGCGGCGCCGAGGAAGGTGACCTCTGATAGGTCGAGAACCGTCACCGACGGCATCTCCTGCCACAAAGCGCGGTGGAGCACCCCCACGGAGGATACGTCGACCTCGCCGGCGACGGCGATCACCAGCTGGTCGCCGTGCCGGAAGCGTCCGGCCTCCAGCAGCTTCCCACCCGCGGCCGGTATCGCGTGCCCAGCAGGCATTGGCGTTCCCAGTGAACGTATCCGAGCGAAATGGCGGCTATCAGGCAAACCAGTCATCGATGCGCTCCGAGTAGGTAACCGTGGGATCACCGTCAGCGGCTGCGTTGCTGAACCGGCGAGACGGTCTCTGAAAGTTGACGTACGTGCCTGGGCCTGAGCCCGGTCGTCGTTCAGGATACCCCTGGAGAGGTATCTATGGCATCAGGCAGGCATGGTGAACGGGAAAGGGGGAACGCGCGCAGGTGACTCGACAACGCTTCGCCGATTTGGCCGAAATACGACATTGTCAGATCTTCGCCATTAAACTGGTCGACCATGGCGGAACCGTCTCGGCACGGGGAATCAGATGACGGCGTGCGATCTGATCGCTGGATCCGGACCGCTGCCCTGGCGTTACCGCGGCCGGGTGAAAACTGCATAGTGGCGTAGTGTGACCACGGCGAACACGAGTTTCTTTCTGGAAGGCCTGTCTCAATGTGATCGTGTCCGCAACTGGACAATGACGAAAAGTGGCCATGGAAAGGGCCATTGCGATCGCCGCAGGGTGGATCAGGTCTGAGCGTCAGGACTGGCCGGTTCGCGCCTGTAAGCGGACGGTCTCCAGGAAACGGTACGCGAGGTCGCGCAGCTTGACATTCTCTCGTTGTGACTGTTCGACCAGCAGGTCGAAGGCCTCCTTGTCGGTGAACCCGTGGACTGCGATGAGGACACCCTTGGCTTGGTCGATGACCGCCCGAGTGCTCAGCGCGATAGAAAGGTGCTCGGCCAGTTGGGCGGCCTTCTCGTAACGCCGGTAGGTGCGCAGAATCGCTTCGACAGCACTTGTGTAAACCTGGAGCAGGTGCACATCCAGTTCAGCGAAGCCCTGTGCCTGCCGGCTGTAACAGTTCACTGCACCGGAGTAGTCGCCGTTCACGATCAGGGGCACGGTCAGGAAACCACTGAGGTCCGCGGCGCGCGAAGCCGGAGCGAACTCCGGCCAGTGTTTCGACGCCTCGGAAATGTTCCCCCGCCTGGTCTGGGCGCCCTTCGCCGCCTCCAGGCACGGTCCCCGGCGCGTCGCATACTGAGTCGCGTCGAGCTCGATACCGTCCTCGCTCGTGAAGGCCACCGTTTCTGGCCGGTGCTCGCTGACCATGGTGATCGTCGCATGGTCCACGCCAGGTACCGCGCGGATGACCTGGTGGCATACATGGTTCAGCAGCGAGTTGATGTCGGTTTCATCGGCGAGCACCTCAGCCAACCCGTCGAGCGCACCTTTGACGTCGTCGAGAATCATCGGCACGTGCGCGCACGGCGCTTCGTCGGATGACATAATTGCTTCTCCTCTGATCGTTGTTCGTCCGCTGGATGCTTCCGGATCTTGTCGGTGGCGTGCTGCAGCTGAATAATTCGGGTACCCACTCCGTGGCCTGGTCAAGCGATCATCAGCGGTGCTCGAATTGATGGAGGTGCGCCGTGTCGGAAGAATGTATTGATTCAAGCGCTTAGTCAAGATCATGGGAGCATGTACGCGGCACGATCATTTCGTCGCCATAAACGGCGACGGCCGGACCTCGGAACCGAGACCGGCATTGCTGATCATGGTTGTGCTGGCGATACATCACCCTTTGGAGGGGCGAACCGTCACTGCCGGTCAAGCACGAGCGCTGATGTCGAGCTGGGCGGCGATCATGCCGGTCGCCACATGCACGTCGCCGTAGTGTCCGGTGGTGTCCTCGCGCGCCCACGCTGCGACCTGGTCGCCCTCGCCGACGCAGTCGGCGAGCAGCGCGGCGACGGGGAGGTCGGTCAGGGCGAGCCGCGGCTCCGTCCGCGAACCCAGGCCGGCGCTGCTCGTCGAAGGTCAGGTCGCTCACCAGCACCGGGCTTCCGGTAGCGAAGGCCTCGACGCCTGGACCATCGCCTGCAGTGTATTGCGTTTCCTCGAGAGTCCCGGCCAGGCATCGCTCGAGGCGACCAGCTCGTGCGCCTGCTCGGCCGTCCGTAAGGAGATGGCGGCGATACAGACGACCGGGATCCAGCCCGAGCCCTGTCGCACATCTCGGGCTCGCTCAGCAATGAGCTGCGATAGCCGATCGCGGCGCCTAGCGCTCACGGTCATCTCCGCGTCCTCGAAAATCTCAACGCCGTCCCTGCGTCACATCGTGCGTACCCTCGCTGTCGGTCGGCCTTTGACCGCCAGGCGGACAACGCTGTTGTGACGCTGCAAACCGGTGTCAGCTCAGCCGACACCGGCGACGAGGTGCACTTTCCCTGAGGCTGCTCAGCTTCAATTTCCGACCTGCCATGACCTGAGCAGGGCCACACCGCGATTCTCGCGGTGCCGATCGTGTGACCGGGGTTGCTCTCACTGGACTACTGTCCTTAGGCTGATTGCGTTTGTGGTGGGGTTGAGCTGACGCGTTGCTGCAAGCGACTGAGGTCGGAGGTACTGCTGACCGTGGTCGTCGGGTGCCGTCCAGTCCGCGAGTGATCGTTGAACTGGAATCACGTGCCTGGGCTGGTGGGTGGCAACCGCGGGGTACCCGGATCGCACGGGATAGGGGGCGTATGGACTGGACGGCGCGATATCGGGATCGCCAACGATCTGAGATCTGGTGCGGTTCCGCGACGCGCGCCAAGCCTCCGTCGAGTGATCAAGGCTCTGACTCTTCGCTGGTGACCTCGTGGGCGTCTGAAGCTTGATCTTGGCGCGGAAGGATTCCATGAATCGAGAACAGCGCATGGTCGAGGCTCTGGTCGAGCTCTCAGACTCCCTGGTGAACGACTTCGACGTTCCTGGGCAGCTCGATCGCCTGGCTACGCGATGTACCGAGCTTCTCGACATCACCGCGGCGGCCGTGGTGCGGGTATCGGCGGATGCGGGCCGGTGGACCTCTGCCACGTCCGGTTCGGCCACCGACTTGTTCGAACTGCTCACGCGGGAGGGGCCGGTACTGGAGAGTTGCCGTACCGGCGCACCCGTCGGCCCGGTGGGCGTAGCCGCCGCGCGCCGCCGATGGCCAGGTTTCGCCGTCGCCGCCAGCAAGGCCGGCTACCGCCATGTGTCGTCCGTGCCGATGCGGCTGGGTGAGGAGGTTCTCGGGTCAGTGCTGCTGCTGCATGCGGAGGCTGAAGGGTTACAGGCATCCGACATCCGGCTGGCGCGAGCGCTCGCCGACGCGGCCACGATCGGGCTTGTGCACGAACGAGAGATCCGTCAGCGGACCGACATCGCGTCGCAGCTGCAGAGCGCGTTGGACAGCCGTGTCCTGATCGAACAGGCGAAGGGGTTCCTCGCCGCGCGACAGAGTATGAGTGTGATTGACGCGTTCGAACTGATCTCCGTCTACGCCCGCCAACATCGCTGCCCGATCAGCGACGTTGCCCGCCACATCATCGAGTTCGGGGTTTTTCCTGTCAGTCCGCCCAGGCCCAATGGGCCTTTCGACGCGCGCTGACCGGTCGTCGCGCGGACCCAACCGCCGGATTGCGGTCTGCTGCACGCTTCGAGAACCGCGTCAGAGTGAACGGGCAGTGTCTTCGACAATCGTCAACGCGAGTTCGACGGCGGCCCGGCGCGTAGGGTTTGCGGACGCGTATGCGTTGACGGCTGGCTGTCCACAGGCGTTGTGCCTGTCGAGCCCTCCCGGCGACCCTGATGTCGTGATCCAGCAGGTCAGCGTGTGGCGGTTCGCGAAGACATCGGTTCGGCACTGGCGTCGCCGGTTGGTCAGGCGCGAGCCAGAGGGCACACGGCATATTCGAGTCTTCTCGAACTGGGCCGGCAAGCCGGGCAGGTTCTGACGTGGTCCCTGGGCGGTGACGCGCTTGATTGCACTTGCCCTCCGCTGTGGCAATCCTTATGATTTTACGTTCTGTGGCCCGGTTGAGCAGAAGCCGCTGCCGCATTTATCTCAGACTCAGAGGCGGTGTGGTGCGCTTATTCGACAAATCTGGCCCGGTCGCCGAAATTGAATTGGAATCACGTCGCTTGGCGATTTCCCCGGTAACTGACAGGCAGACGCTCGGGTGTCGCCGAGAGTCTCTCAAGATGTTTCCCGCCGCTGATGAGTCTGTGCGGTCGCACGTTCCTTGATCTTAGTGGAGAGGAAGGCACACATGAGACGAGAACAGCGCTTGGCTGACGCCCTGGTCGAGCTCACCGACACCGTGGTAAAGGACTTCGGCCTCCCGGAGCGGCTCGCTCGGTTGGCCGCACGATGCATCGAGCTGTTCGATATTTCCGCTGCCGCCGTGATGCTGGCTTCACGGGATGACGGACGGTGGAGGTCGGCGACGGCCGGCGAGTCCGCCGACTTGCTCGATGTGCTCAACCTGGCGCGTCTGGATGGGCCGGTCCTGGGAAGTTCTCGTGCAGGGGAGTTGGTCGGTCCGATGGATCTGGCCGGTGTGGGCCGTCGGTGGCCCGACTTCGCTGCGGCCGTCGACAAGATCGGGTACCGGCAAGTGTGTTCGGTGCCGATACGGCTGCGCGAAGAGGAATTCGGATCGGTGCTGTTGCTGCACTCGGAAACCGATGGGTTGTCGATGGCCGAGGTCCGGTTGGTGCAGGCGCTGGCCGACGCGGCCGCCATCGGGCACGTGCACGAGCGGGAGATCCGCCGTCAGATCGCCGCCGCCTCGCAACTGCAGGCTGCGCCGCACAGCCGTGCCTTGATCGAACAGGCGAAGGGTTTTCTCGCCGCGCGCTGCGATACAAACGTGCATGACGCGTTCGAGCTCATTCGCGGGCATGCCCGTCGTCACCGGTCACAGATCCACGAGGTCGCCCGTCACGTCGTCAGCCATGGGACGCTGCCCACTCCTTCGTCGGAGAATTACGTACATGCCAAAGGTCGTTGACCGGTAGCTGCTCGGAACCGAGGATCGCGGGGCACTCTCGATCGAGCACCGCGGCGAAATGGTGCGTAATGCCAACTCGACTTGGCATTACGCGAAACCGAGTCGGCGATAGTGTGAAGGTGCGCATATCTTGTCGCTGCCTTCCCGAATTCGACGGCGGAAACCCTTCGACGACGAACACCCCGATCCGGGTCATCGCGTCCTGCTCGGTCTCCGGCACGCCCAACGCGGCCAGATGCCACCTCAGGATCGTCTCCACCTGTGCGTGGAAGCCGTCGTGCCATACCCGCAGTGACTCCGATGCCGCGACCCTGGCGTGCACCGTCGTGATCAGCCGATCGACCCGCCGCAACTCGCTGACTGCCCACAACAACTGCTCGACCGGCGGTTCGGCCGAGCGTTCCGCCACGCCGGCCAGGAACTGCGCGAACAGCGCGTCCAGCACAGCGACCAGTACCTCGTCCTTGAAGTACCAGTAGACGGTGTTGGAGGTCACCCCCGCCTCACGCCCGATCCGCGCCACCGTCGTGGGGTCGTAGCCTTCTTCCACGAACAACCGCGTGGCCGCGGCGACGATTTCACCACGCTTCTCTTCCCGGTCCTGCGGGCGTCGGTTACGCGGCCTCCCCCACCTGGCCAGATCGGTCACGCTGGAACCCCACTGTAAAGGGACACAGCGCCACAGGCGATCTCGACCCGGCACGGCCGCACCGGACACCCTGGCAAGGTCGCCCTTCGACGTGCGGCCGCTGCTCCTCATGATCGGTCGGCCCGCAAACCCGGACTGGATCTGCCAGCCGCCTCAGCCTTGCCGCATCCCGACCGCCGACCATGAACACTAGCTGCTTCGGCGGGAACCAGGATCGACCGAGACCGACTCGAAACGGCTCGAACCAATCACCGGAGGGTTCTCCGCCCCGGACGGTCAGTGAGCCGCTGACCTTCGTACCGGTCATCCGGAATCGGCACCACCCGACATCGTCGGCCGGTATGGTCACCCGCGCGAGGTTTGCCGGGTTCGACGGTTGGCGAGGGAACGGGTGGCGGGGGAGGCCGGGCGGCTGCTGACCAGTTTCGGACACCGGTATGCCGTCGTCGTGCGGGTCGCGACCTTGCCGCCCATAGCGGCGATCGGCCTGCTCAGGAGCTCACCCGCCGCATTCGCGGCCACGGCCGTGGTGGTCGCCGTCGCCGTGGTCTGGACCTGCGCGCGGGGATGGTGGCTGCGGCGGGCCCCGATCGCCGTGGACGTGGCGGTGCTGCTGGGCTTGTGCCTCACCGTCTTCTGGACCGACGCCGAGGCGGACGGCAACACGGGCTGGCTCCGGCTCCTGGTCGTCTTCGCGTGCGTGACCTGGCAATGGCACACCCCGCTGCCGGCCGGTGCCCTCGCGGCGCTGATCGCCGGTGGCGGGATGCTCGTCGTCTTCGCCGCAGCGGGGCTCACCCTGAGCGCGTCGCAGGTGTGGGTGCCGGCGATGGCCGCGATGTCCAGGGTGGCCTGGGTGCTCGTCACCCGCGCGGCCGAACGCGCCGATCGGACGGCGGCCGAGGCCGAACAGGTGCGCCGAGAGGCCGCCGTGGCGGCAGCGGTCCGCGCCGAGGAACGTGAGCTGGCGAACTCGCTGCACGACACCGCGGCCACCACCCTGCTGATGGTCGGCCTCGGGCAGGTGCCCCCGGACGCGGATTGGCTGGCCCCGCAGGCACGCCGCGATCTGGCCCGGTTGCGTTTCCTCGACGACGGGCGGACATCGCCGGAGGCCGACCTCGTCGAGTTGCTCCGCGCGGACCTCGGCACCGGCCACCTGACCGTCGCGCTCGACGTACCGCCGCGGCTGTCGCTGCCGTCCGAGGTGGCGGGTGCGATCGCCGGAGCCGTCCGGGAGGCGCTCAACAACGTGCGCCGCCATGCCGGGACGGACCGGGGACGGGTCCGGCTGCGCGGCGACGCGCAGGCGCTCTCGGTCGAGATTTCCGACGAGGGAAAGGGGTTCGCCGGCGACCGGGTGACGGCGCGACGCGGGTTGCGGGAATCCGTGCACGGCAGGATGAACCGGGTCGGTGGCACGGCGACGATCACCTCCGCCGAAGGGGCCGGCACGGTGGTCCGGCTGAAGTGGTCGGCATGAGCGGCGGCGAAGCGACCCAGGACCAGCTGAGGCGCGGGCTGCGGATCGCCGTGCTGCTCGTCGCGATACTGACTGTTGACGTGCTCGGGTCGAGTAATCTCGTGCGGGGCCTGAAATCCCACGAACTGCCCGCCGTCCAGTTCGCCGCACTGGCCGCGCTGACCGCGGTACTGGCCGTCGAAGTGGTGCTGGTCGTACTGCGGCGGCCGTGGGGCGTGGCGCGGTGGCCCGCCGTCGCCCTCGTGCTGGCCGCGTCCGCGCTTGCGTACCTGACCTTGCCGGACGGCAAGACGGCGACCACGGTGGACTGGATGTTCGGCGCGGCCAACTGGGTCGGCATCGTCGTCCTGCTCGACCGTCCCTTGAGGACGATGCTGGCCTTCCTGGTGGCACACGAGTCGCTCGCCTTGGCGAACCTGCTGCTTTTCCAGGACGTGAGCCGGAGCGTGCTGGCCCGGTTCGTCACCGGTTCGGTGACGGTGATCGGCCTTCCGCTGTGCGTCGCCGTGGTCGCGGCCGTGCTGGGCCGGATCGGCGCGCGGGCGGCCGAGGCCACGCGGGAACTGGAACGGTTGCGCACCGCGGAGGCCGTAGCGGCGGGCGCGCACAGCCGTCGCGAGCAGCGGCTCGCCGAGCTGACCGACACGACCGTACCGTTGCTGACAGGTCTGGCGGACGGTTCGCTCGCGCCCTCGGATCCCCTGGTGCAGCGCGGATGCGCGATCGAAGCGGCCCGGATGCGCCGGCTGTTCGCCGAAACCGACGAGGTGGAGAACCCGCTGCTGCACGAGCTGAGACAGTGCGCGGACATCGCCGACCGCAAAGGCGTCGAGGTCGATCTGGACGTGCGTGGCCACTGGCCCGTGCCACCCGTGGCCGTTCGGCGGGACCTCACCGATGCCGCGCTCACCGCGCTGGCGACGGCCGGATCCTGGGCGCGGGTCACCGTGGTCGGAAGCCCCGGATCGGTGTCGGTCAACGTGGTCGCGGACTGCGCGGAGCCGATCGCGTCCACGCCGAGGACACCGGACGTGCGGATCGAGATCTTCGACGGTGACGGAACAGTCTGGATGGAGGCACAATGGCAGCCGGCGGAGAGCTGATCACCGCGGTGATCGTGGACGACCACGCGGCGATCGCGGCGGGTGTGCGGTACTGGTGTGAGCAGGCGGACCCGCCGATCGGTCTCGTCGACGCCGGAGCCCGCCTCTCCGACGTGTGGACCGGCCCCGGTGCCGCCGCCGACGTGGTGATCTTCGATCTCGAGCTGGTGCCCCGCAAACCGGATTTCGGCGAACTCCGCCGTCTGGTCGAGAGCGGCCGCCGCGTGGTCGTGTACTCCCAGCACGCGGACAACGCCACCGCGATCAAATGCATCGATCTCGGCGCGCTCGCGTATCTGACCAAACGGGAGGGGCCCGAGCATCTCGTGCCCGCGATCAGGGCCGTCGCAGGCGGGCAGACGTACACGGCGCCGTCGCTGTCCGGCGCGCTCGCCGCGGACGACTCCCCGGGCAGGCCACGCCTGTCCCCACGGGAAATCGAGGTACTGCGGGCATGGTTCGCCGCCTCCTCAAAGGAACTCGTCGCCGCGAAACTCCACATCACGGTCAAGACCGTCGACACGCATATCGCCCGGGTGCGCGTGAAGTACTCGAACGTCGGACGTGAGGCCCGCACCAAGAGCCAGCTCGTCACCAGGGCACTCGACGACGGTGTCATCACGCTAGCCGAGCTCAACGAGGCTTCGATGTAAGGCGTTCACCGGACATCCCGGGAGCCGCGATCGGTCTAGCGTCACCGGAGCAGGGGGCGCCGCGGGCATTCGGTGTCGAGGGGACCGGATGCCCGCGGCACCGCTTCGAGGAAGACGTCCGAGGGAGTTCGATGAGCCAGCCCGGTCCGCCAGGGTCGTATCCCGTGCCGCAAGCGGGGTGGCAGTACCACCAGCAGCCACCTCGCAAGAAGAAGACCGGGCTGCTGATCGTGCTGCTGGCGCTGGGCACCGTCATGGTGCTCGGGCTGGCTTTCGGCGGGTACTGGATCTTCGTCAGGGAAGGCGGCTCCGACGCGCCACCGCCCGTGGACGCCTCGCAGGACGTGGCGAAGGCGCCGATCGGTTGTGCCGTCTTCGACAAGAGCGAGGTGGCCCGCTACATTCCCGGCCGGACGGATTTCGAGGCGGGATCGGCCAACTCGACCTCGGACTCCCTGGAACAGGGGCAGTGCGCCTGGAACAACACCGACACCTTCATCAAGGACAAGGTCCGGGCGGCGCACGTGATCGTCACCAGCTACGTCTACCACGCCACCCGCACGAAGTCCGGGGTGGACGCCGCGACGGAACACCTGAAACGCCGGGTCCGGAACGGGGTCGCGGTGAACGTGCAGGACGCTGACGAGGCTTTGCTCGTCGAGCAAGGGAAACGCGGCCACTCGGTGGCGGTCACCGCTCGGTATCGCAACATCGTGTACCACGTCGACTACACCAACCAGACCGACGGCGCGCCGGTCAAGGACGGGGTGACCGCACTGGCCACCGCCGCCATCGGCAAGGTGGCGCCGAAGCGCTGAGCGCGGTCACCTCCGGGGCTGTTTCACGGCTGGTGTGGTTCGTTCGACCGACAGTGCGCCGGCGCGTTTTCGCCGTTCTGGCCACCGCCGGCCTGGTCATTTCGGTCCTCGGCGCGGGCTCCGCCTCCGCCGCGACCAAGGGCAAGATCTACGTTTCCGACATCTGCGGCAAAGTGGTCTCCACCACGATCCACCGCACCAACGGCTCGATGGTCGCGGACACCTCGTCAGCGCCCTCGGGCAGCTACTTCGGCTACCCGGTCGACACCGGCACCTACCAGGTCCGCGTGCCCGCCGGGAACCGGGACGTGACGATCCTCGACCTCGGCGGCAAGGCGCACTCGGTCATCGTCAGGGCCTGCTGACCTTCCATCAGGTGTTCGCCCGGCGCAGACGTTCGGCCACCTGCGCGCGGACGACGTCATGCGAACCCGGGGGAGCGCCGTGCAGCACTTCCCAGCGGACGTCGTGGGCCGCCGGCCACAGGCTCGCCGCCCACGCGACCTCCTGCTCCTCGGTGGTGAACCGGCGGCCCCGGATGTCCTGATAGGCCGACAAGAACGCCTCGGAGCTTTCGATCGGCGGCAGTCAGGCGGGCCCGGTCTTGGGAAAGACCGCGCTCGCCGCTCCCGCCAGTGCGGCCTCCGGCTGCCACGCCAGGCTGTCCCAGTCGTGCACGGCCCAGATGCGGCCGTCGCGCCAGCGGAGGTTCTGCGCTTCGAAGTCGGCGTGGCCGAGTACGCGGGGCAGGTCGGCGGAGAGCAGCCGTTCGCGGATCCGTTCGGCCGCTTCGACGACGTACGCGGGCACGGCGTCCTGGTCCCGCCGATCGAGGTCCCCGATGGACGGCCACAACCCGGGATCCGTGTGGTCCCACCGTATCCAGCGGGGATTCGGCAGTGGCGGCGGGACGGTCACGTCGGCCAGTCCGGTCATCAGCCGGGCGAACACCGCCGCGTAGCGCGCGGCGACGTCCGGTGAGTCGCCGCGCAGCAGTTCACCGCCGGGCCTGGATTCCTCGGCGTGCACGGCCAGCGTCCCGACGCCCGTCGCGGGCGTGATCGGCCGGGCGCACGGAAATCCCCGGTCGGCCAACCGCAGCCCGAACACCGCCGAGATCGACCGTGCCTCGAACAGCACGGCGACCGGCTTGTCGCCCAGGTGATCCACACACCACCCGGGCAGCCAGTCCGGCAGATCGCCCCCTGTCACGTATCCGTCACCTACCGGAGACGTTCATGGTCGTACTCGGCGAAGGCCTCCGCCGCGTCGCCGTCCAAGATCATCGACAGCGCGTAGGAGATGGTCCAGATCCACTCATCGAGGCGAGCCGCGTCCTCGTCGTCGATCAGGCCGTTCCCGCGGAGCATGCCGTCGGGCGCGACGCCCCAGGCCCGCGCGAAGTGGCAGATCCCGACCACGGCGGAAACGACTTCACGCGGCACCGAGTCGGCCTGCAGCTGTTCGGTGAGAGCGCGCAACGCGGCCATCACCTCATGATAATTCTCCTCGCGCAACCCACTGAAGGGTCGCAAAGAACCGAGAAACCCTGTCCGCCACCGCGGATCGTCCACATCCGGGTGCGCGCCGGAGTGGAACAGGAGGGCTTCGCGGGCATCGGCAGGGCTCACGAGGGGACCGTAGCGCGAGACCGCACACGTCGCTCAGTCCGCCAGCGCCGAGCCGAGGGTGCGGGCGGCGCGGGCGACGGTGTCGGACATCGTGACTGGTGACTGCGGCAGGGTGAGCACGGTCGCGATCGAGCCGACCGTCCGGCCGGTCGGCAGCCTGACGGACGCTTCGACGGCGACGAGTTCGTGTTCCGCTTGCCAGGTGGGGCAGAAGCGGCCGGTGCGCTGGGGCACGGTCGATCCGGGCCGGAGAAGGACGCCGTCTTCCGGCCGGGTGAGGCTGGCGGCGGCGATCAGGATGCGGCCGTCACAGGGTACGGCGAGTACCGAACTGGCTCGGGTGGCCGCGGCCAGGCGCCGGAGCTCGCCGCGCGCGAGTTCCAGCAGCCGCGGATAGGGCTGCCACGATTGGCCGAGCCGGAATGCCTGCGCGCCGACGCGATAGCGGTTTTCGTTGCGCTGGACAACCTCCAGTGCGGTCAATTGCTCGAGTAATCGGTATGCCGTCGATTTCGGCATCGAACAGGAATTGGCCAGCTGGGTCAATCCTGCTTCACCTTGATGTCGTACCAAGGCATCCAATAGGGTGAAGGCGCCTTCGAGGACGCTTCTGGCTCTTCTCTTGGTCTCCACTGAAATCCCCTCGCGCGGTCCGCTGGACGGAATCCTTGCTGACAAGGCCATGCCGCCGGTGTCAGGCTGGAACTGCCCCGGTCCGTATCTTCGGTCAAAAAGCGCGGGCTGGGAAGAGCACGTCAACCGAACGGAAAGAGGTACCGGCAAAATGCGAAGATCCATTCGGCTGGGTACGGCATTGGCGGGTCTGCTCGCGGGCCTGCTCGTAATGCCACCGGCCGCGGGCGCGGACGATATCGGTATCGCCGCCTCGCCGGCGTCTCAGAAGCCCGCCGCGGATTTCGATGGCGACGGGTTCGCCGACAAGGCGGTTTGGCGGCCGGGTAACGGTGTCTGGTACGTGATCCGCAGCAGCAACGGCAGTGTCGTGACCCAGCAGTGGGGTGTCTCGGGCGACGTGCCGGTGGCCGCGGACTACGACGGTGACCATCGGGCCGACTTCGCCGTGTGGCGGCCGAGCAACGGTATTTGGTACATCATCCAGAGCAGCACCGGCGCGGTGGTGACCCAGCAGTGGGGCGTGTCCGGCGACGTTCCGCTGACCGGCGATTTCAATGGTGACGGCCGCTCCGATTTCGCGGTGTGGCGGCCGAGTAATGGCACCTGGTACGTGCTCGGTATCGCCACGGTGCAATGGGGTGTCGCCGGTGATGTTCCGGTCGCCGGCGATTTCAACGCCGACGGGCGCGCGGACTTCACGGTTTGGCGCCCGAGCGACGGCGTCTGGTACGTGCGGGGAATCGCGACCCAGCAATGGGGTGTCGCGGGCGATATTCCGGTGGCCGGCGATTTCAATGCGGACGGGCGCGCCGATTTCGCCGTTTGGCGGCCGGGTAACGGCGTCTGGTACGTGCTCGGTATCGCGACCCAGCAATGGGGTGTGGCGGGCGACGTGCCCATGGCGGGCAATTTCGGCGGCGACCCGCGGGCGGACTTCGTGGTGTGGCGGCCGTCGAACGGGACCTGGTACGGCCATGGCCTGTTCACCACCCAGTGGGGGACAGCGGGTGACATCCCGGTCTGAGCCGTGAACGGGATGGTCAAGAACCGGGTTCCGCGTCGCGGAGATCGGGCATGTCCCTCAATTGCCTGCGCGACGTGATGCCGAGCTTGCGGAAGATGTTGCGGAGGTGGGCGTCCACCGTGCGGGGACTGAGGAACAGCCGGGTGGCCACTTCCTTCGAGGTCGCGCCTGCCGCGACCTGGCGCGCGATATGCGTCTCCTGCATGGTCAGGTGGTCGTAGGAACGCCCGGATCGGCTGCGCGCGACCTCCCCGGTCGCGCGCAGCTCGTCGGCCGCCCGCCGGGTGAACGCCTCCAGTCCGATCCGCGACAGCTGTTCGTGCGCGGCGCGAAGGTTTTCGCGCGCCTCGCGGCGGCGGCCCGCGCGGCGCAGCCACTCGCCGTACCGCAGCCGCGCCCGCGCGAGATGCACCGCGAGCGGGTCGTCCGCCAGGTACCGGAGTGCCTCCAGGTGGTCGGGTTCCTCGTCGCTGACCATGGCCCGCGCGCCCGCCGCGATTCCGAGGGCGAAGGCGGTTCCCGCGGGCTCGGTGCGGGCGGTCAAGGAGTCCAGCGCCGATCGGGCGACGGAGTCCTTCCCGCACCGCACCGCGGCTTCCACGAGTTCGGGCAGCGCGATGCCGGTGAGGAAAAGGTCGCCGCTCGCCACGGCCCGGGTCGCCGCGTCCAGCGCGGCCGGGTAGTCGGCGAGCCCGTTGTACAGCACGGCCGTCGCCCAGTGGGCGTTCGCGGTCAGCTGCCCGTTGCCGCGGGTCGTCGCTTCGGCGAACAGGTCGAGCACTTCCCGGCGGCGGCCGCGCATCGCCGCCAAGTGCACGCGTGGGTACAGCTGCGGCGGATCGCCGACGGCGTCCGCGATCGCCTCCTCTTCGGCGATCGCGGCCATCGCCCGCCCGAAGTTCCCGGTGAGCACCGCGTGCGACGCGACCTGGGACAGGCCGAGCCGGATGGTCATCGGCGATCCGGTGTCCCGGCCGGTGCGCACCAGCCAGCCGACGATCGTCGCGTGCAGGCCGATGTCCCACAGTTCGCCCGCGAGCACGGTGGCCAGGGCCGGTGTCCTGGTCCAGCCGGCATCGTCGCCGGTGAGAACCCGGCGAAGCGCCGGCACACCGGAATGGTGTCCTTCGGTGGTCAACCGCACCAGCGCGTCGAGGAGATCCGGCGGTCCTGAGGCGGGAGGCGCCGTGCGGGCCGCGTCGAGAACCCGGTCCAGGACTCCCGCGGCCCGTCCGACCACGAGCCCCATTTCCAGTGCCGCGACGAAGAACTCGCGTGACCGCTCCGGATCGACGGCGGCGAGGCGCTCCGCTGCCCGCAGGATGAGTTCCGGCCCCCGGACGGCCCCCTCCGCGCCTTGGACGAAAGCGATCTGCCCGCGAAGCAGGTCGACCGAGGCGTGCTGGGGAACATCCAAGGTCTCGGTGTCGACGCTGGCCAGCAGATCCGCCGCCGCGTCCGTCGCGCCCGCCTCCAGCGTGGTCCGCGCGGCCGCGAGTGTCCGCTCCGTCTTTTTGACGAGGTCGAGTGAAAGCGCCGCCGCACGTTCGAGGAACGCGGCCGCGGCCGCCACACCTCCGCGCGCCTGCGCACGCGACGCCGACAATTCCAGCTCCGCCGCGACCTGTTCGTCCGGCCCGGTGGTGGCCTGGGCCCGGTGCCAGGCCCGCCGGTCTCCGGCGGTTTCTGGGTCGGTGACTTCGGCCAGCGCCCGATGGGCCGTGTGGCGTTGCCCCGGTTCGGCCGCGCGGTACGCGGCGGAACGCGCCAGCGGATGGCAGAAGCGCGCCCGCGTGTCGAACCGGATCAGCCCGGACGCCTCGGCCTCGGCGCTCGCGGCGGGAACGTCGATGTCCAGCCGCCGCGCGGCCGCCCACAGCAGGCCGGGATCGCCGGTGGGATCGGCGCTCGCGAGGGTCAGTAGCCGCCGCGCGTCCGCGGGCAGTTCCGCCATTCTCGCCCGGAAACTCCGCTCGATCCGGCTCGCGATCGGCGACGGAGCCGGTGGCGCGAAACCACCCGCCTTCGGCAGTTCGATGAGCGCGAGCGGGTTGCCGCGTGCCTCGGCGAGCAGGCGATCGCGCACGCGTTCGTCCAGCGTCACGGTCTTTTCCCCGGCCAGCAAGGCACGCGCCTGCGTATCGCTCAAACCGCCGACCGTCAGCCCCGGCAATTCGTCCAGCCCGCGAACCGGATCCTGGTCACGGGCGGCGAACACCATCGCGATCGGTTCGGCCGCGATCCGCCTCGCCAGGAACGTCAACGCCCTCGCCGACGCCGTGTCCAGCCAGTGCGCGTCGTCGACCACGCACAGCACCGGACGCGTCCCCGCGGCGGTCGCCAGCAGTTCGAGCGCGGCGAGACCGACCCGGAACGGATCCGGCGCCCCGTCGGCAAGGCCGAAAGCGACGAGGAGGGATTCGCGGTAGGGAGCCGACAGCGTGTCGAGATGCGCCAGCACCGGAACACACAGCTGATGCAGTGCCGCGAACGGCAGTTCACCCTCGAATTCCGACCCGGACGCGCGGATGAGCCGGAACTCCTCCGCCGTCGCTCGTGCGACGTGGTCCAGCAGCGCGCTCTTGCCGATCCCCGGCTCACCACGGAGGACGAGCACCCCGCCCTCGCCCCGGCCCGCCGCGTGGAGGAGGGCGAGGAGGCGATCGATCTCGGCTCGTCTGCCGACGAGCGAACGGGGGGACGTCGTGGGCATGGTCTGAACCCTAGCGAGGCGAAGTAGGTGATTGTCGCCGACGCGAACGGACGGGTTCCCGCGCGATCGTGGCGGCATGACAGTACGAGCGACGAAACGGATTTCGCGCGGGGTGGCGATGCTCGGCCTGGCGAGCGCCATGTTCCTGGTCATCCTCGACGCCGCCATGGTGAACCTCGCCGGGTCCACGATCCGGCAGGGCCTGGCGCTCAGCGCCGCCGAACTCACGGTGGTCGTGGACAGCTACCTGGTGACGTTCGCGGGCCTGCTGCTGCTCGGTGGCCGTCTCGCCGACGTGCTCGGGGCCAGGAGGGTGTTCCTGGCCGGAATGGCCGTCTATCTCGCGGCGTCGGCCTTCTGCGCGCTCGCCACCAGCGGCGGGCTGCTGATCGCCGGGCGGATCGGGCAGGGAATCGGGGCGGCGGTCCTGATGCCCGCCGCGCTCTCACTCGTCCTCGGCCTCTACTCGTCGCCCGCGGAACGCACGCGCGCGATGGGGATCTGGGGCGCGGTCGCGGGGGCGGGCAGTCTCGTCGGCGTCTTCCTCGGCGGAACGCTGACCGAACTGCTCGGCTGGCAGGCGGTGTTCGTGACCCCGGTGCCGTTCGGCGCCGTCGGGGCGATCGTCGTGTGGCGCGCCGTGCCGCCGGTGCCCGGCAGGCCGGGCCGGTTCGACGCCCTGGGCGCCGTCACGATCACCCTCGGGATCTCCGGGGTCGCGCTGGGCATGGTCTCGGCTTCCGACGCCGGCTGGACCGCGCCCGGCACGGTCGCCGGTCTCGTGGCGGGACTCGTTTCCCTGACGGCGTTCGTGTTCGTCGAGCGGCGTTCCTCGCGCCCACTGGTCCCGCTGGGCGTGTTCCGCCGGAAGCCGGTGGTCACCGCGAACCTGGTGATGGTGCTGATCGGCGGAACCCTGACCAGCCTGTTCTTCTTCCTGCCCCAGTACCAGCAGGACGTACTCGGGATGAGCCCGCTGGCGACCGGCATGGCCCAGCTCCCGCTCGCCGTCATGATCATCGTGGGCAGTGTGCTCGCGCCGATACTGGCGAAACGGATCGGGCTCGCCCGCGCGCTGCCGTCCGCCCTCGCCGTCCTGCTCGCGGGATTCCTTTGGCTGGCAGGGGATCCGACGACCAGCGGCTTCTCCGTCAGCCTGCTGGGCGCGTTCCTGCTGATCGGCACCGGGCTCGGCCTTGGTGCCGTCAACGCCACCGCGATGGCGGTCCGCGACAGCGCGGACGGCGAGTCGGGTCTGCTCAGCGGCCTGGTGAACGCCGCGCAGCAACTGGGCGGCGCGGTCGGGCTGGCCGCGCTCGCCGGAATCGCCATCGGCGCCGCGGGGACGCACGGGGACATCTCGTTCACGACCGCGTTCCTCGGCGAAGCCGCGCTCGTGGTAATCGCCCTCGCGGTAGCACTCTTCTCCGCAGTCAAAACCCGTAACTGAACTTTGTCGAGAAAGGACATTCCACAATGGACACTGTAGTGGTGACCGGCGCGACCGGAACCATCGGAACCGCCCTGATCCCCGCCCTGCGAGCCCGCGGCGTCGCCGTCCGCGCGATGACCCGGGACCCCGGTCGTTCCGTTCCCGGCGCCGAAACCGTCGTCGCCGACCTGCGTGACCCGGAAGCGGTCGCCGCGGCACTGAAAGGCGTCGACGCGGCGTTCCTCAACAGCCCTTCCGCTCCCGACGCCGCCTCGCTCCAGATCCGGTTCGCCGACCTCGTCCGGGAGGCGGGTGTGAACCGGCTCGTGCTGCTCTCGCAGTACGCGGCGCGCGCCGACTCACCGGTGCGGTTCCTGCGCTGGCACGCCGAAGTCGAGGCGCACGTCCGATCACTCGGGATCGAGCACACCGTGCTGCGTCCCAATCTCTATTTGCAGGCGTTGCTCGCCTTCGCCGGCACCATCGCGCAGGGATTCTTCGCCGCACCCATCGGCGACGCCGCCGTCAGCGCCGTGGACACCAGGGACATCGCGGACGCCGCCGCGGCCGTGCTGACCGGTACGGGGCACGCCGGCCGGACCTACACGCTGACCGGACCGCGTGCGGTGACCCACGGCGAGATCGCCCAGGCGCTCTCGGCCGCCATGGGGCGGAACGTCACCTTCCACGACACCTCCGCCGACCAGTTCGCCGCGGCGCTGACCGGGTTGCTCCCGCCGTGGCAGATCGACGGTCTCATCGAGGACTACGCGCACTACGCCAGGGGCGAAGCCGCCGAAGTGCACACGGCCGTCACCGACCTGACCGGAAAACGCGCGCGCGACGTCGCCGACTTCGCCCGCGACCACGCCGCCGATTTCCTGTCTGTGTGAAAGGGAACCCCGATGATCTACCACTGCGTCCGGTTCACGCTCAAGGCAGGCGTCTCCGAGGAGGAAAAGGCCGCGGGGCTCGCGCGGATGGGCGAGCACATCCACACCATTCCCGCTATCAAAGCACGTGCCGTCAGCCCTGACTTCGGCGGTGAATTCGATTACGGCGCCGTCACGGTGCTCGAAGACATCGAGGCTTACGAGGAATACGTGAATCATCCGGCGCATCTCGAAATGGACCGGTCCGGACTTCCGCTGATCGACACGTTCGTGTCCCACGACATCACCGACGACCCGGATTCGGAGATCGGCGCGAAGATCGCCGACGTGCACCGGCGCCGGTTCGAGAACGTGCCCGATGTGGCGGGACTGGTCGCCGGTCTCAAGGAGTACAGCGGCAGTGCCGCGCCTGGCACGCATGGGCCACCGACTACCCCTTCCGGTGGTTCTCTTCGCAATTAGTCGACTAAGTGCGAGTGTTTTCGGCCGCCTTGCTCTAGGTGATGCAGCTCGGTGGCCGGTTCACCCTTCAGTGTTGTTCGCGCGTTTCGCTTGTTGCTTAAAATTGCGAACGCTTGTTCGATTGTTTTGCGGTATTGTTGAGGGGTGTCCGAGACCTTTCTTCCCGAGTTGCCGCAGGAACTGTGGAAGCCGAAGCGCTGCCACGCTCATCACATTCACCATTGGGAAGATGGTGGCCCGACGGATCTTCGGAATCTGGTGCTGCTGTGCGGTTTCCATCACCGGCTGATCCACCACGGCGACTGGCAAGCCCGCATGACAGCCGACGGGCTACCGGAATTCATCCCACCCCAATACCGAGATCCGCTCCGACAACCCCCGACACAACACCCTGCACCACCGCTGAACCCCGAGGAGCCCGCCCACCGGCGACGGGCCCCTCGGCATGTCCACGTCCCGACGCTCCGTGAAGGCCTCCTTCCCTACCCTCAGGGTAGGGAAGGAGGCCTTCACTACCTGCCACGCTCGATCCTGAAGTCCATAAAGGACTCCCGGCTCACCATCAGGTGCCCACAGGCCCAGGGCCGAGCGGCCGCGCCAACTCCGGAACCGGCGAGAGCAAGACGAGGCAACCGGCAGAGATCGACGCCCCGTTCTGCCGGTAAGGCTGCATGGACCCGGATGTCCTACCGGCCTGGGTTTGTGCCAGTTGTTCAGCGGCGACACGAAGCCGATGGCCACTCGGACACAGCCACCGGGCTTCGAACCGGAACCCTCCGGCGAACCGGTCCTGGACAACGAAACCCAGGCTGGGGCGTCGGCCGCCGGACCCCGCGCCTGGACCAGGTCGTCCGCGACGTCCCCGCGCACGCCGAGGTCGACGGGATACCGGCGATCGGCCGGTGCGCCCCATCCCGAGCCGGCCTCGGCGTGCCGGCGGACCAACGTCAGCTAGGAACCGTAGTTCGGTTTGACCGCTTCGGAACGACCGAGCCGGTCACGGAGACCCATCGCGCGTTCCCGGTCCGCGCGGGCCGATGCCGGGTCGTCCATCTCCTCGGACAACGCCGCCCTTTCGTTGAGCGTGTCGATCTGAGCCTGTGTCAGTCCGATGCGTTCGTAGAGTTCCTCGGCCTCGGACAACCGGCGGCGCGCGTTCGCGTGGTCGCCCTGGCGTCGCATGAAGCGTCCGGTCTCCTGCAGCGCGCGGGCCTGGCCCATGGCCGCGCCGTGACGACGGAACAGGCCGAGTGCCGTCTCGCACTGGGTGAGTGCCCGATCGGCAGCGTCGAGCGCGGCCAGGTTCTGGGCCGAACGCAACAGCACGTACGCGTAGTTGGTGTCGTCCACCGGAGTACGCGAGCCACCGTGTTCCGGCGCGAAGTAGCGGACGCAGGCGTCGAACTCTTCGGCGGCCTCGCCGAACCGGCCCTCCCGGTACCGGTACGAGGCCCGCATCGTCCGTGCCACATGGACCCCGAGCGGATAGCCCGCCTCCTCGAACAGGCGCACCGCCTCGTCGAAGAGTTCGGACGACGTCTCGCGGGCATGCGCGCTCGTCAGGTACACCCGTGCCCAGCCCTGTTCGCGCCGGTCGCCCGCCTTGACCGCGGCGTCCCAGGCCAGCCGGGCCGTCCGGACGGCTTCTTCCGCCTGATCGCACAGCGAGGACTGCACCCAGGACAGATAGTTCCGGTGGACCGCTTCCTCCCGGTCGCTGCCGAGCGCGATGGCCGCGTTCACGGCGAGTTCGAACACGTCGTACCAGGTACTCGCGGTCCCGCCGATCTCCGAGTACCAGTGCATGGACTCGGCCAGGTCGAGCACCGGCCGGTGGTCACCGCGCGCGGCGACGCTTTTGACCGCGGCGTGCCAGTTCTTCAGTTCGACCTCGAGCCACCTGCCCGCTCCGGAATGGTCGCCGAACGACGGCGTCGCGACCGGGAGGGGGCTGACTCCGTCGGTCGGGTGGAAGTAGCGGCCCGCCGCCGTCGCGGTGCGCACCAGCCAATCGGCCAGCCGGGTTTCCGCCGCTTCGACGACCTCGGGGGCCTCCTCGCGGGACAGCCGTTCGGTCGCGAAGACCCGCAGGAGGTCGTGGAACTGGTACCGGCCGTTCTCCTGCGACGTCTGCAGCAGGCTCGCGTCGGTCAGTTCCTCCAGGAACACTGCGGCGTCGTCCTCGTCGGCCGCTTCGATGAGCGTCATCGCGGCCCCCACCGAAAAGTCCGCGGCCGGGACGAGAGACAGCCGCCGGAACACCGCGGCGGCGTTCGGGCTGAGCTGGCGGTACGACAGTTCGAAGACGCTGCGCACGTCGAGATCGCCGGCGGTCAGCGTGGTCAGCCGTCTGCCGCGGTCCCGGAGCTGATCCACCAGACGCGACAGCGGCCAGGTCGGGCGGCTCGCCAGCCGGTTGCCCGCGATCCGCAGCGCCAGCGGCAGCCGCCCGCACAGATCGACCAGTTCGAGTGCCTCCCGTGGCTCCCTCGCGACCCTGTCCGCCCCGATGATGGTCGACAGCAGGGCGACCGCGTCGTCCTCGCCGAACACGTCGAGGGCGAGCCTGTTCGCGCCTTCCAGCCCCACCAGCATCTGACGGCTGGTGACCAGGGTGAGACACCGCGGCCCGCCGACCAGCAGCGGCCGGACCTGAGCCTCGTCGGCCGCGTCGTCGAGGACGATCAGGGTGGCCCGGTCGTGCAGGAGGGAGCGGCACAGGCTCATCCGGTCCTCCTGATCGGCCGGGATGCGGACGGCGTCGACGCCCAGCGAGCGCAGGATCAGATGCAGCACGTCCGCCGGGTTCGCCTGCTCGGCGGACATCCCGCGCAGCTTCAGGAAAAGCCTGCCGTCGGGGAACTCCGTGGCGAGGTTGTGCGCCACGCGGACCGCGAGGGTGGTCTTGCCGGTCCCGGGAGGTCCGCTCAGGATCGCGACCCGCCCGGACCTGCGGCGACCGCCGCCCAGATCCGCGGAAAGGGCGCACAACGCGTCGAGATCGCCTTCGCGGCCGGTGAGGTCGTCGACGTCCGCCGGCAGGATGCCGATCAGGTGCGCGCCGGTGATCCCGGCGGGTGCGGGCGCGGGGGCGCGGCCCTGCCGCGCGACCTTCTGCAGGCCCGTCAGCTCTTCGTCGGTCAAGGACAGTGGCGCGGCGAGCGCTTCGATCGTCCGGCGTTGCGGGCTTTTGGCGATCCCGCGCTCCATGTCGCTGATGGCGCGGACACTCACCCCGGACCCCTCGGCGAGTTCCTCCTGCGTGAGGCCGGCTCGGACGCGATAACCCTTCAGCAGCACCTTGAACGTCGTGGCTGCCTTTCCCAGGGCGGCGTTCGTCATGGCCGGATTATCCCGTCCCGGCCGGCGGGCTCAACTTGACGTTGGTCTCAAAAGCACGCGCGGATCCCGTCCTCGACTGTCCACTGTGGTCAGTCAGGCCGGCCTCGACCGCCGCCATAACGGCTGGTGATCGCCTCGGCCCGGTCCCGCAAGGAGGCGCGTAACCAAGGCGGCTCAAGGGCCTCCGCGTCCGTGGCGAGTTGCCACAACGCCCATTCGGCGTGACGCGCGTCCTGGAAGGTCACCTCCATGAGCAGACGGCTGTCCTCGGCGGCTTCTTCCGCGAGTACGGCCAGCGCGGTGCCCACCAGTTCGTCCCGCCGCACCGGATCCACCAGCACCGACACGGCGACCTGGTCCCCGCCGCTCCGGAACCGTGTGCCGCGTTCCTGCCAGGTCCGGTCCAGGTCCACCCGGTCCGGGCGTTGCGCGGGTTCGGGGAGCTCCTCGGCGGCCCGCACCCGGGACAGCCGGTAGGTGCGGTCCTCACCGGACCTCGTGGCCAGCAGATATCCCCGATCCCGGACGGTGACCAGACCGATCGGATCCACCGTGCGCCACCGCGGTGCCCGGCCCTCGGCCGCGTAGTGGATACGCAGTTTGTGTCCCGCGAACACCGCGCGCCGGACCTCGGAGACGACGGCGTCCGGCACCTCCTCGGCGGGCACCCGGCGCGAGAGCAGATCGGTCTCCGGGTCGATGAGCAGGCGCCGGGCCGCGCCCGCCGCGGTGTCCCGCTGGCCTTCCGGCAGCGCGTCGACCACCTTGAGCATGGCCGACGCGAGTGCCGAGCCGAGGCCGAACGCCTGAGCGCCGCGCCGTGATCCGGCGATCAGCAGCGCGAGCGCCTCGTCGTGGTTCAGCCCGGTGAGTTCGGTCCGGAAACCGGGCAGCAATCCGAAACCGCCGTGCCTGCCGCGTTCGGCGTACACCGGGACACCTGCCGCCGACAGCGCCTCGATGTCACGGAGCACGGTGCGGGTGGAGACCTCCAGTTCGCGCGCGAGCGTGGTCGCGGACAGGCGGCCGCGGTGTCGCAACAGCAACACCAGTGAAACCAGCCGGTCGGCGCGCATGGCCGGAACTCTAGCGGAATACACGACACAGGATGTCGTGATTGGCTGCGAGGCTCACCCTCATGACAAGCAGGACTGTGGCCACCGAGCCGAACGATCTGGGCAAGTTGTTCATCGAGCGAGGCAACGCGGGCGATGTCGACGGACTGGTGGCGTTGTACGAACCGGGCGCCGTACTGGCGTTCCCGCCGGGCAACACCGCGACGGGGCACGCGGAGATCCGCAAGGTGTACGAGGAGTTCGTCGCGGCCGCGCCGGAACTCCTGCCGGGCAGGCAGCATCCGGCGCTGGTGGGCGGCGACCTGGCGCTCACGGCGTCCACGCTGACCACCGGTGAGGCGACCATCGAGGTCGCCCGCCGTCAGCCGGACGGGTCCTGGCTCTGGGTGCTGGACCAGCCGGTGTTCGTGCCGTGACGGGACGGCTCGCCGGTGACGGACCCGGGTCCGTCACCGGCGAGCCGTGCGCGGCGTCAGAGTGTGCAGTTCCTGGCCGAACCCGTGTTCACCTTGGCTCCGGTGAACTCCTCGATGATCGCGATGTTCTCCGGGGCATAGTTCTTGGCGACGATCTTGGCCACGTCCGCGCTGCCGAGTTTGGCGGCGTGGGGCGCGGATTGATCCAGCCAGTAGGCGGTACGGAGGAATTCGATGAGTACCAATTCGCGCAATTCGGGCTGGGCCTTGATCTTGGCCCAGTAATCGGGATGTTCGGTCTTGGCGACGCGAAGGTAGAGCTGAAGGTAGCGCAGGTTCGTCGCCGCGATGTCCCGCGAATTGCTCGCGCCCACGCCCTGGATGTACTCCGCGACGACCGTCGCCGCGGGCAATCCCATGAGCCCGGCGTTGAGTTCCGCGATGACTCCTTGGATCCGATACGAGCCCTGCTGCTGATCCCGCAGGTAGATGTCGTCCATCGAACGCGTGAGATCATCCGTGATCAGCGGCAGGATTTCGCGACGGGGGAATCCGCCGTGGATCGGGACCTTCATCGCCTTGCGGGAAGCGTCGATCCACGCCGAGACGTACACGTCCCACGATGTTCTCGAAGGATCCAGGTCCCACATGTGGGTCTCTTCGTGGATCGCCACCATCAGGGACTCCGCGAGCGCGTTGAAGCTGGTCTTGTTGACGAACTGGCTGAAGTACTTGTCCTTGGCCTGGGCGATCGCGAGGCCTTCGCCGCTCGGCCAGCGCCGCTTGTACACGGCTTGGATCGTCTGCAGCCACTTCGTGGACTGGAAACCGGCCTTTATGTCACTTACATCGGCTTTCGGTTGTACGGGTTCTTCATAACAGAAGGAGGCTCGGGCGGTCGCCGTCTCTTGAGCGGAGACGGGGAATGAGGTGAGGGACAGGGCGAGGCACGCGGTCAGCACGGTAATGCCATATCGGCGCATAAGGACCTCGGTTCACGGTAGGGTTTTCCGTGGGTCGGACGGAAGTGTCCCCCACCGATCACCGTCATTCAATGATCAGGCCCGGACTGCGGCTGTACAGGCTAGGAATTATGGCGGCGAACGGGCGAATCCGCGGCCAGCCGGGATCGGCGCATGCTGTAACCGAAGTAGATGAGCAGGCCGAGCGCCATCCAGCCGGCGAAGACGATCCAGGTCTCGCCGTCGAGGCTGAGCATCATGTAGCCGCAGCACAGCACCCCGAGGACCGGCGTCACGGGGGAGAACGGCACGCGGAACGAACGCGGGGCCTCCGGTTGCCGCTTTCGCAGCAGCAGGACGGCGACGTTCACCAGCCCGAAGGCGAACAGCGTGCCGATACTGGTGGCGTCGGCCAGTTTCCCGAGTGGGATGAACGCGGCCAGCGCCGCGACGAAGCCGGAGACCACCAGGGTGTTGATCCGGGGCGTGCCGGTCTTGGGATCCACTTTGGACAGGGAAGCGGGCACCAGTCCGTCGCGGGACATCGAGAAGAGGATGCGCGTCTGTCCGTAGAGGACGGTCAGCACGACACTGGAGATCGCCACGATCGCGCCGACGGCGAGCAGCCCGGCCCACAGCGGATTGTCGGACACGGCGCCGAGCACGTGCGAGAGTGCGGCCTCCTGGCCGTCGAAGTCCTGCCACGGCAACGCGCCGACCGCGGCCACGGCGACAAGGCAGTACAGCACGGTGACGATGGCGAGCGAGAGCAGGATCGCCCTCGGCAGGTCCCGCTGCGGGTTCTTCGCCTCCTCGCCCGCGGTCGACGCCGCGTCGAAGCCGATGTAGGAGAAGAAGAGCTTCGCGGCACCGGCGCTCAGTCCGGCCAGGCCGAGCGGCAGGAACGGGGTGAAGTTCGCCGCCCGCACCGCCGAGAACGCGATCGCACAGAACAGCACCAGCGTGCCGACCTTGATCACGACCATGATCGCGTTGGCCCGCGCGCTCTCCTTCGCGCCGGACAGCAACAGGAACATGGCGAGCAGCACGACGAGGATGGCCGGGACGTTGACGATCCCGCCCGAGCCCGGCGGCTGGCTGAACGCGTCGGGGATGGCGAAACCGAACGTCAGCCGCAGCAGTTCGTTGAGGTACTGCCCCCAGCCGACGGCCACCGACGCCACCGAGACGCCGTACTCGAGCACCAGGCACCAGCCGCAGACCCAGGCGACCAGCTCGCCGAGCGTGGCGTACGCGTAGGAGTAGGACGAACCGGACACCGGGATCATTCCGGCGAGCTCGGCGTAGGAAAGCGCCGAGAACAGCGCGGTGATGCCGGCGAGCACGAACGACAGCACGACCGCGGGGCCCGCCACGGGGACCGCTTCGCCGAGCACGACGAAGATCCCGCTGCCCAGCGTCGCGCCGATGCTGAGCATGGTCAGCTGCCCAAGGCCGAGGGATCGCTTCAGCGTGCCGTGATCACTGTCGGCGATCAGATCGGCGACCGGTTTCCGCCGCACCGCCGCGGCTCGCAGAGTCATGCCGAGGACCGTATCTGCCGTGCCGGACACGCAGAACAGGAGATCGTTGCCGGGTTACCTGGATTACAGGCGATTCGTTGAATGTTACCGGCGACGCTCAAGCACCCGAAAGTTGCCGATCGTGCACCCTGCGCCAGATCAGCAGGGAGAGCACCGCGCCGCACAGGCAGAGGAACATGTCCCACTGCGTGTCCCAGACATCTCCCTGGGTGCCGAGGAAATCGTCCGCGCCCGCACCGGCGACCATCGCGCTGAACCATTCCACGAACTCGAAACCGGCGGCGATCGTCACGCAGACGCTGACGGTCAGGAACGCGACCCAGGCGCCGGGCCGCAGCGGGGTCCGGCGCAGCAGCACCTCGCGCACGGCGATCGCCGGGACGAAACCCTGGACGACGTGGGCGAACCGGTCGTAGTTGTTCCGCTGAGTGCCCATCAGCCCCTGCACCCATTCCCCGGCCGGGGTCTCCGCGTAGGTGTACTGCCCGCCGTAACACAGCACGATCGCGTGCAGCACCAGTAGCCAGCACAGCAAGCGGGTCAAGGAAAGCGCTTGCGCAGGGCCACCACCAGCGGCAGCCCGATCAGCACCCAGACGACTTCCAGCAGCCAGGTGCCGGGGGACCTGGCCAGGACACCGGTCACCACGAGCACGACGACCACGGAGCCGGCCAGCAGGATGCCTTCCGTCCGGCCGACTCCGCGCACCATGCGTGGGACCCTACTGTGACGGGTCCCGGCTCGCTCAGTTCAGCTTGCGCATGTCGGCGGGCAGGCCGCCGCCGGCATAGACGTCCTCGGCGAGCTTCGCCAGCGCGGTGAGCGCGACGTTCTGGCTGAACGGCCCGTAGGACACCCGGGAGACGCCGAGCTTCTGCGCGGTGGCCAGCGGGATCGAGCCCGGGACGCCGATCAGGTTCACCTTGCGCTCGCCCAGCGCCTCGACCAGCCTGCCGACCTGGGTCTCGTCGAGCTTGCCGGGCACGAAGACGTTCGACGCGCCGGCGTCCAGGTACGCGCGGCCCCGGGTGATCGCGTCGGCCAGCACCTCCTCGGGGTCACGGTCGCCCGCCCGGAGGAAGGCGTCGGTGCGGGCGTTGAGCACGAAGTCGATCCCGGCGGACTGGGCGGCGGCGACCGCGGCCTCGACGGCCTTGACCGACTCGTCCAGCGGTTTCATCTGGTCTTCGAGGTTGCAGCCGGCCGCGCCCGCCTCGATCGCGCGGGCGACCGTGCCGCCCGGGTCGCCGTAACCCGCTTCCAGGTCCGCTGTGACCGGCAGGTCGCCCGCCACCCGGACGATCAGGGCGACCTCGGCGATCATCTCGTCGCGGGGGATCACCTCGCCGTCGGGGTAGCCGCGGGCGGCGGCGATACCGTGGCTCGGGGTGGCGAGAGCTTGTGTACCAGGGGTTTCGGCGACGACCTTCGCGGTGATCGCGTCCCACACGTTGACGACGAGCAGCAGTTCGGGGGCGGCGTGCAATTCCTGCAGCCGGGTGGCCTTCTCGGCGATGGAAACCATGCCTTCAATGTAGAGGTTTCGCCCGGCAGCGCCGATTCCTGTTACACGCCGGGCCGGAGCGGCGACTGGTAGGGATAGCACTTCGAGGGAGGTCCCGTGGAGCTGACGATCAACGCCGCCGGCGACGAACAAGCGCTGACCGAGTTCTACAGCTGGCTCCGCGACGACGCCGGCGTGACGCGGTCCGCGACGATCAGCCTCGCGGGCTCGCGGAGCACGGAGGAGATGGGGGTCTTCGAGGTCATCTGCCTGTCCATCGGCTCGCTGACCGGGCTGGCGAATCTGGGCATCGCCTGGAGCGAATTCCTCCGCTCCCGCAAGGAAACGCCCCCGTTCACCATCACGGTCGAGGGGGAGCTGACCGCCGAACAGCGCGCCATGCTCCGGAACCTGGACCTGCCGCTTTCGTGGTGAGGGGAGTCGGACCGCGCGACACCAAGGGCTCCGGTGAGTGCGCCCGCAGGTGGTCGTGAGTGGCGTTTCGGGTTCTAACCCGAAACGCCACTCACGACCACCTGGACCGAACGGCCACCGACGGCCGCACCTTCGCCTTACGACCCCGCGCCGCTTCCCAGCCACCGCAACGTTTCCAGTGCGACGGCCACGTCAACCGCGTTCTCCGCCAGCGGCCGGGGGAGCAGTTCGTCGGCCCGTGCCAGCCGCCGGACGACGGTGTTCCGGTGGGTGTAGAGCCGTTCCGCGGTCCGTGTCGTGTTGCCCAGTTCGTGCACGTAGGCCCGCACCGTCTCCCGGGTCTCGGCGTCGGCGTGCCGGAGTTCGCCGAGGGTGTCGGCGATGAATTCGCCCGCCTGCGCCGGATCGCCGGTGAGCAGGGCGAGCAGCTGGATGTCCTGGTACCGCGCGATCTGCTGTGGCGAGGTGAGCCGGGCGAGCATCCGCTGGGTGGCGGCGGCGTCCAGATGGCTGCGGCGGAATCCGTCGATCCCGCTGCCGGGCCGTCCCAGCGCGACCCGGACGTCGGGGTGCGGCGCGAGGTCTTCGGCGAGCCGGTCCGCGCGCGGCGGGGTCCGGCCGGGCAGCCAGACCCACAGGGCGGCGGCGCTGGCGACGACGGTCAGCCGGTGTGAAGCGCCGCTCGCCCGCATGAGCGTTTCCGCGGCGGTTTCGAGCTGCTGGGACGACGGTGTCGCCGAGCCGCTCCAGACGATCGCGGCCGTATGCGGTCCGGCGAGCGGGTAGCCGAGCTGGGCCTCGGCCCGCGAGCGGCTGATGGGCGCGCCTTCCAGCAGCAGGGTGACCGTGGCCCGCCGCTCGGCGTGGGCGCCGCGGGTCAGTTCCGAGCGTTCGGCGGCCATCCGTTCGGACACGGCGGCGACGGTGTCCTCGATGAACGTGGTGATCGACAACGACGAGACGTCCAGCAGCTCGCGGAGCAGGACCGGGTCCGACGTGAGGTCGAAACAGATCTCGATCCACCGGCGCCAGGCCACCCCCTGCGCCCGCCGGTAGGCGTCGAGGCCGCCGGAGTCGAAGCCGCGCCGCACCATGTCGCGAGCGCCGTCGAGCACTTCCCGGTTCAGGTTGGCGGCGACGCGTTCACCGGGGCGCTGCACGTTGGCGGCCGCCCAGTGCAGCAGATTCGCCAGATTGGCGCGTTTGGTCCCCTCGGTGAGCACGGGGTCCTCGGCGACCGCGCGCATACTGCCCCCGCCGAGCGAGGCCTCGTGCAGCTCCTCGATCCATTCGGCACGCGGATGCAGCACGATCTCCGCGCCCCGCCGGAAGAGGTCACGCGCCTCGGGCGACAGGGTCGGCCACGGCGATGCGGCACTTTGCACCATAGGTCCATCATGATGGTGCAGATAGTGCTAGCGCAATTCCCCACCTGCCCCGCATCGTGGAGGCAACCGAGACGAGGCTGGAGTACCGCATGACGACGAGCACACCCGTCGAGCACCTCGACGTGGTCATCATCGGTGCCGGGATTTCCGGGATCGGGGCCGCGCGCTACCTGAAGACCGAGAACCCTGGCAAGACGTTCGCCATCCTGGAGGCGCGCGGCGCGTCCGGCGGTACCTGGGATCTGTTCCGCTACCCGGGCATCCGGTCGGACTCCGATCTCCACACCTTCGGCTACGAGTTCAAGCCGTGGCGGGACAAGCAGTCCATCGCCGACGCGCCCCGGATCCTGTCGTACCTGCGCGAGACGGTCGCCGAGAACGGCCTCGAACCCGCCATCCGCTACCACCACAAGCTGCTCTCGGCCGCCTGGTCGAGCGACGAGGCCCGCTGGCTGCTCGAGATCGAGCGGACCGACACCGGCGAGCGCACCAGCCTCAGCGCGGGCTGGCTGTTCAACGCGGGCGGTTACTACCGCTATGACGAGGGCTTCACCCCGCGTTTCGAGGGCCGGGACCGGTTCGCCGGCACGATCGTGCACCCGCAGCACTGGCCCGAGGATCTCGACTACGCGGGCAAGCGCGTCGTCGTGATCGGCAGCGGCGCCACCGCGGTCACCCTGATCCCGGCGATGGCGGGCACCGCGGCGCACGTGACGATGCTGCAGCGCACCCCGACCTACGTCATGCCGGTGCCGCGCGAGGACAAGATCGCCAACGGCCTGCGCAAGATCCTCGGCGAGGAGCGGGCCTACGCGCTCACTCGCCGCAAGAACATCCGCAAGGGACTGGCGGTCTGGCAGTTCTGCCAGAAGTTCCCGAAGACCGCCCGCGGGCTCATCCGTTACGTCAACAAGAAGCAGCTTCCCAAGGGCTATCCGGTCGACGAGCACTTCAACCCGCCGTACGACCCGTGGGATCAGCGGCTGTGCGCCGTGCCCGGCGGTGACCTGTTCGCCGCCATCCGCAAGGGGCAGGCCGACGTCGTCACCGACAAGATCGCGACCTTCACCGAAAAGGGGATTCTGCTCGAATCCGGGCGCGAGCTGGAGGCGGACATCATCGTCACCGCCACCGGCCTGAACCTCCAGGTGTTCGGCGGGGCCACGCTCAGCGTCGACGGCAAACCGGTGATTCTGCCGGAAACCGTCGCGTACAAGGGAATGATGCTTTCGGACGTGCCGAACGCCGCGTTCGCGATCGGCTACACGAACTCGTCGTGGACGCTCAAGATCGGCCTGCTGTGCGAGCATTTCTGCCGTCTGCTGGCGCATATGGACGCCCACGGCCATGACGTCTGCCGTCCCGTCGTCGCCGACCCGGACATGCCGACGAAGCCGTTCCTGGACTTCGCCGCCGGATACGTCCAGCGCGCTCTCGACCAGCTTCCGCGTCAGGGTGACCGCATGCCGTGGCTGACGTCGATGAGCTACCACTCCGACATCAAGCTGCTGCGCGCGGACGACATCACCGACCCGGAGTTGCACTTCTCGCACGCCGACGTCCGGGAAGCGGTGAGTTCGTGAGCGACAGCTTCGCCGACCTGCCCGGCGGCCCGCGGATCTGCTACCGCGAGGACGGCCCGGCCGACGGTGTACCGCTGATGCTGATCGCCGGTCTCGGTCTCGACCTCACGTCGTGGCCGCGGCCGATGATCGAGGGGCTCATCGGTCGTGGTTTCCGCGTCATCCGGTTCGACAACCGCGACGCGGGCTGCTCGGATCGCATCAAGGCGCCGAATCCGGGCAAGCTCCGGCAACTGCTGGCTCGGCCGCTCCCTGATGCCTACGACCTGGGCTACATGGCGGCGGACACCGTCGGCCTGCTGGACCACCTGGACGTCGAGAAGGCGCATCTGGTCGGTATGTCGATGGGCGGCATGATCGCCCAGACGGTCGCTGCCCGGAACCCCGGCCGCGTCCTGTCGCTGACGTCGATCTTCTCCACCACTGGACATCGCCGCGTCGGGCAGCCTGCGAAGTCGACGTTGCTGCGCATGGCGGGGCGGCCCGCCCAGACGGTCGAGGAATCCGTGGTCGGGCACCTGTCGTTGATGGGTCACCTCGGCTCGGCCACGTTCCCGCTGGACAAGGACGTCGAAACGGCCTGGGCCGAGGGCCTGTGGGAACGGGCAGGGGGACGGCGCGCCCGCAGCGGTATCGCCCGGCAGATCGGCGCGATCCAGGCCAGCGGCGACCGCACCGCCGAACTCGCCCGCATCACCTGTCCGACGGTCGTGGTCCACGGCGACACCGATCGCATGGTCCACCACAGCGGGGGGCGGGCGACGGCCAAGGCCATCAGGGGTGCCCGCTACGTCGAAATCCCCGGAATGGGGCACCACATCGCCCCGGACCTGGTCGAGCGGCTCGTCGAACTGACCGCCGAAGTGGCCCTCGACCCGGCGGGAGAAACCCGATGAGCAGTGTTCGCGGCAAGGTCGCCGTCGTCACCGGTGCCGGTTCCGGCATCGGCCGTCAGCTGGCCCTCGAACTCGCGCGGCGCGGTGCCCGGCTCGCGGTGTCCGATGTGGACGAAGCCGGGCTGGCCGACACCGTCGCCGAGGTCAAGGCCTTGGGCGCGGAAGTGCGGGGCGCCACGCTGGACGTCAGCGACCGGACGGCCGTGCTGGAGTACGCGACCGCCGTCGCAGGGCAGTTCGGTGTGGTGCATCAGATCTACAACAACGCGGGGATCGCCGGCGGCGGGCAGACCGTGCTCGACGCCGACTGGGAGCTGTACGACCGCACGCTCGCGGTCAACCTCTTCGGCGTCATCAACGGCACCAAGGCTTTCCTGCCGCATCTGATCGACTCCGGCGACGGCCAGGTCGTCAACGTCTCCAGCCTCAACGGGTTCATGGCCCAGCCGACGCTCAGTGCCTACTGCGCCAGCAAGTTCGGCGTTCGCGGCTTCACCGAAGCGCTGCGCACCGAGATGATCGCGGCCGGGCATCCGGTGCGGGTGACCGTCGTCCACCCGGGCGGGGTCAAGACCGGCATCGCCTCGGCGGCGTTGAAGGAAGCCGAGGCCCACGGCATCGAGCCCACCGCCGAACAGCGGGAACGCGTCCGGGTGTACAACGAAAAGCTGCTGAAGATGCCGGCCGGCCAAGCCGCCCGCATCATCGTCGACGGGGTCGAGGCAGGAAAGCCTCGGGTGCTCGTCGGGAACGACGCGAAACTGGTCGACCGGCTCGTCCGGCTGCTCCCGCGCCGGTACCCGAAACTGATCGTCGACTTCGAGCGGCGGCGTCTCGCTCGCTAGGCGTCGACGCTCCGGTGCCCGAACAAGCCGAGCAACCAGGTGTAGCGGACGGCTTCGCGCGCCTGGCCGTAGGCGTCTTCGGTGCCGATCCAGATGGCCTGCGTGATCAGTTCGATGGTGGCGGCGACGACCGTGCGCGCGGTGAACGGCGGCGGTGACGGCACCGCGGGATCGGTGGCGCGCAGCCATCTCGCCGTCCGGTCGAAGACGGCTTCCCCAGCGCGCAAGGTGTTCTCCCGTACTTCGAGCCCCGCGTCGCCGAGCGCGTAGATCTCCAGCAGGACGGCGCGGACGGCGATGGGACGCCGGTGCACGTAGTCGACGAGGAAGTCGCAGCAGGCGGAGACGGCGTCCAGCGGGGTCGCGGCCTCGGCGCCCGCGGCGACGCCCTGGGTGATGAACTCGGTGGTGATCTCGCGATAGGCGGCGAGGAACGCGTCCTGCTTGCCGGTGAACTGTTCGTAGAACGAGGTCCGGGACACGCCCGCCGTGGCGGTGATGTGGCCGACGGTGGTGGCGACGTAGCCGCGCTTGCCGGTGTTCTCCAGTACCGCGTCGATCAGGCGAGCGCGCTGGGTCTCGGCGACCTCGTCACGGCTGAGGTTGTGGGGCCCCTTCGGCAGCTTGCGGTGCTCGGTCACGTGCGGCACCGTACCGGCTCGGAAGTCCGTGAAGGCCTCCTTCCCTACTCTCAGGGTAGGGAAGGAGGCCTTCACGGACCGCGGTCAGCTGACCGGCACCTCCGGGGCAAGGGAGTTGCCGGGCGCGATCTTCCCGCAGCTGGACGGCGCGGTCTTGCCCGCGAATCGGTCGTTGAGCCAGCCGATGGCCTGCGGCGCCCAGGCGACGGCCGCCCCGACGTGGCTCAGCGTGTTGTACTGGTCGTACTTGATCGACTTGTTGCCGGTGTCGCAGTACTGCCGCGCGAGCGAGCGCACGTCACCGGCGACCATCACCCCGTCGCCGGTCCCGATCCCCGGCGGGTTGCCGAAAGTGCCTTCCACGACACCGTTGTTGCCCTGCGCGATGTAGCCGGGCACGGTGGGCGTCGGCGCGGAACCGAGGTTGATCTTGTTCACGGCCTCGACGTACGGCAGCACCTTGTTCGGGTTGACGTACTCGGGCTTGACGAATTTCTCCCACGTCAGCCCGGGATACCGGCCGAGCGCGTCGACGATCGACGCCTTTTCCATCTCCTTGAGCACCTGAAGGCCGTAAGAATTCGCGTACGGTTTGAGATCGATGCCGAAGGAACGCGAGACGCCGATCAGCGCCATCGGAATGACCCCGGTCCACGCGACGCTGCCGTTGACGTACTTGAGATTGTGCGACGGTTTGACGAGCACTCCGCCTTCGGTGAAACCGACGAGGTTCTTGTTGACCTCGGGCGCGTAATCCGGCGCGAGCGCGGCGGCCCAGCCGGTCGCGATGGCGCCGCCCGAATACCCGATGAGACCGAACCGGGTCTTGTCGTTCATTCCCGTTTCCGGTGCCTTCGTCGCGGCACGGATGGAATCCAGGGTGTTCGTGCCGTATTCCGGCCCGGCCGCGAAGTTCGCCTTCTGGCCTTCGGTGTCGGGAATGACGACGTTGTAGCCCAGCAGCAACGCGGGCGCGATGAACAGTGCCTCCGCGTTGGCGATCAGGCCGCCGAGCGAGACGTCGCCGGCGATCGCCCTCGACGGGCCGTGTTCGGGGTTGAGCGAGTCGTAGAACGATTGGTACGAAACGGCTTTGGTGGTGTCGCCGGTGAGGCTGCGCACCACCGAAGTGACGTTGGCGGACGGCTTCCCCTGCGCGTCGGTGCTCCGGTAGAGCAACTGGGTCACCTTGAGCGGCGTGGAAATACCGACGACGTGGTAATTCAGCGTCCGGGTCTTCAACACGGTCCCGGGGCTGTACGACGACAGCGGATCGCTGCCGTCGTAGCTGTAGAACGGATCGGTGGCGGGGACGGCGGAGGCGGCGGGCGCGGCGGCGAAACCGACGATGACGGCGATCGCGACGGCCAGCAGACGAGCGGGCTTTCGGGTCATGACTCCCCTTTGAATCATGAAGTGGATCACGTTCGGATGCCCGGAACCTACCAGCCGGTAACTGATGATGTACAGGCTCGTACATGATTAATTGCGCGACGTTGACCTTTCTTCCGCTCCCGTTCGGACGGAGCACGGCTCGGGCAGGGTCCGGGTTGTGATCCAGCACAAAAGCGGCAGTGCGATCAACGGGACCGAGGCCGTTCGCAAGGAGGTGTGGTCGGCGACCGTCCCGATGACGGGGCTCGCCAGACCGCCGATGCTGACCGTCAGGCCGAGGGTGACGCCACTGGCGGTGCCGACGCGCGTGGGGAGGTAGTCCTGGGCGAGCGTGATCTGCAGGGAGAACGGGATGTACAGGCCTACCGCGGCCAGCAGGACGAAGGGGAAGAACGCCGGGCCCGGTACGAACACGACACCCGCGACCGCGCCGACGGTGGCCGGATACGACCGGCTCACCACGGTGACGCGGTCCCGGCGCCCGGCCAGCCTGCTGCCGAGCACCGTGCCCGCGGCGCCGCCGAGGTAGAGCAGGAACAGGGCGGCGCTGCCCGTCCCCGTGCCGCCTCCGGCTCGTTGCTGCGCGTAGAGCGAGACGAACGTGCTCAGTCCGACGAACACGATCGAGCGGAAGACGACGGCCACCGACAGCTTCGTGAACGACCTCCAGTCGTCGACCCCTGTCACCTCCGTCGACGAGCCGCCGGTGCGGGCAGTCCTGGCGAGGGCGAGCAGCACGGGCAGGCACAGCACGGAACCGGCCAGCGCCGGTACGACGAGCAGTGGTGACATCCGCAGGCCGCCGAGTGTCATGACCGCGGCGACGAGTACGGGGGCGGCGGCGAAGCCGATGTTCCCGCCGAGGGAGAACCAGCCCATGGCCGTATGCCCGCCACCGCCGGCGATCCTCGCGACCCGCGCGGCCTCGGGGTGATAGGCGGCCACCCCGATTCCCGATACGGCTACAAAAGTCAGCGTCAACGCGTAGGAGTCGACCAGCCCGCCGAGAGTGATGCCGAGCCCGCCGAGGAGCGTGGCGGCCGGCAGCAACCACGGCATCGCCCACCGATCGGTCAGCGCGCCGAACAACGGCTGCGCCACCGACGACAGCAACGAAGCGGCGAGCACGATGCCGGACACCGCCGCGTAGCCGTAGGCGCGCTCAGCGGCGAAGAACGGCACCAGTGCGGCGACCGAACCCTGGTACACGTCCACGCACGCGTGTCCGGCCGACAGCAGGACGATCATTTTGTTCTTCGACACCTCGCCATGCTCGTCGCGGCCCCGGTGTCGCACTTCCGATAAAATGACAACCAATGACGGAAATCCGCCACATGTCCGCGGCGCCGACCCAGGTCCGGTCCCTGGCCTCCGGCACGACGATCGACGCGCACCGCCACGACGATCACCAGGTCGCCTACGCCGCTCGCGGCGTACTGGCCATCACCACCGACAGGGGCTCCTGGGTCGCGCCCGCCACGAGGGCCATCTGGGTGCCCGCCGGGACCGTGCACGCCCATCAGGCGCACGGCGACCTCGAACTCCGCCTCGTCGGCCTGCCCGCCACCGTGAACCCGTTGCGGCTGACCGAACCGAGCGTGCTGGCCGTCGGACCGCTCCTGCGCGAACTCATCCGCGCCTACACCGATCCGCCGCACGACGACACCCCGGAACGACGGCGGCTGCGCGCGGTACTGCTCGATCGGCTTCGCGTCTCGCCGCAGCAACCTCTGCACCTGCCGACGCCCGCCGACCCGCGGCTGCGCGCACTGTGCGAGATCCTCAGCGCCGATCCGGCCGACAACCGGACGCTGGCCGCTCTCGGCGCGCGGGTGGGGGCGAGTGATCGCACCCTGGCACGGCTCTTCAAAGCCGACCTCGGCATGACCTTTCCGCAATGGCGCACGCAGCTGCGGCTCTGCCGCGCTTTGGTCCTTCTGGCCGAGGACACCCCGGTGACCGCGGTGGCGCATGCTTGCGGCTGGTCGTCCACCAGCGCGTTCATCGACGTCTTCCGCCGCGCCTTCGGGCATACGCCGGGCACGCACTACGAGCGGTGAACGCGAAAGCGGGGCCGGTCCACAAAGGACCGGCCCCGCTCGTCGTTCGCTTCTTACGCCTCGCTACGGCGACGGCGCACCAGCAGCACCATCAGCACACCCGCGCCGAGGAGCGCGCCGCCGATGATCAGCGGCATGGTCGCGGAAGCACCGGTGTTGGCCAGCTCGTCGCCGCCACCCGATTCGGCGCCACCGGGGGTGGTGGGGGCCGGGGTTTCGGTGACGGGCGCGCCGCCCTGCTTCCAGCTCGCGGTCGCGTTCGCGACGACCGAGGTCTTCTCGGACTCCGCGACGATCAGGGACTGGGCGGGCACCTTGTCGTAGTTCTCGCCCACGAACAGGCGGCCGGTGTCGAGGTGGCCGCTGACCTTCAGCGAGAACGAGCCGGAGCCGTCCTTGGCGTCCTTGGGGACGTCGACGTAGACCTTGGTGCCGTCCTTGACGTCGGCGGCCTTGATCTCCTTGCCGTCGGCGTCGGTGACCTTGACACCCTCGGGCAGCTTGCTCGTCAGCTCGGTGATGTCACCGCTCGTGGCGATGCTGAACGGGCCGATCCGGGTACCGGTGGCGCCGTCGGCCTTGGCCGGGCCGATGTTCAGGGTCGGCTTCGGCTGCTGGCCGATGCCGGCGTTGTCCTTGCCGACGAGGTAGTCGTAGAGGGCCAGCACATCGGCGGAGTCTTCCGCGGCGCCGCCCGAAATCGGGTTGGCGCGCTTCAGGTCCTTGCCGTCACTGAAGTGCCAGACCGCGGCCTGCGTCGCGGTGATGGCCTCCTTGACGGAGAGGCCGCCGTTGAGCTTGACGTCGCTCTTGCCGAGCGTGCCCTCGAGCGCCTTGACCGACGCCGCCGGGTAGCCGTGGTGCAGCACCCAGTTGAGCTTCGCGCTGTTCTTGTTGAACGGCGAGTTGGTGTCCGGGTACTTGTTCCACGGACGTTCGATCATGTCCTGATCGGTGCGCATGCCGACCTCGACCTGCACGCAGTACATCTTGAGCTTGCTGCCGTCCGACAGCTTCAGCGTGAACAGCACCGTGTCGGCGGGCTTGCCGTTCTCGAAGTTGACGCCGAACCCGCCATTGCCCTCTTTTTGGACGACCCGGCCCCGCGCCGCGCCGTCATCGGCGAGGGCGGCCGGAGCGGCCATCGTCAACGCGACGGCCGCGGTGGCCACCGCGATCCCGCCGCGAACCAGAACTGACCTGCCGTGCATGTGTCTCCCATCCGGATACGGACCACGAATGCCAGCGCCGCATGCGACCACAGGCCCCGACCGCAACGGCTCGCCCGATCGGGGGATAACTAATCCCATCGAGCGAGAGCGGAGCATACAGAGGTCTCACAAGCCGCTACTCAGGGGTATGGCTGATGTCCGAATTGCCCCGAACGAAGGGTGAACGTCAGGAAAACGATCTTGGGCGGGTAGAGAACGATTCTCCGGGGGAAAGAAACCGACGGAAAGCTCGCGAATGGAGGTACCGGCGCTCCTCCGGTCGCTGTTGAATTGGACCAGACCATTCACTGGCGATTGGAGTCCCTCATGACGCGACGGCACCTCCGCCGGGGGTTGTCCCTGGTGGCCGGACTCGCCTTGGCGGGCGCGCTGCTCCCGACCGCGAGTAGTGCGGAACCCCGGGAAACGCGGGGTGTTCCGCTCGGCGAGCTGACCGCCACGGCGACCAAGGTCGCGTCCGGGCTGGTCAATCCGACCGCGATCACGGCACTGAACGACGGGAGCGGCCGGATCCTCATCGTGGAGAAGAGAGGCGTCGTCCGGGCCTACCATCCCCGGACCGGGCTCGCCGCCAAGCCGGTTCTGGACATCAGCGACAAGGTGAACGGCGCGGACGTCGAGCGCGGGCTGCTCGGCCTGGCGATCGCCAAGGACAGGCGGGCTTACGTCGCGTACACCCGCAAGTCCGACAGCGCGGTGACGCTGTCCCGCGTCCGGCTGGACACCGGCGAGCTCACCGAGCTGATCACCCAGCCGCATTCCGAGTTCCCCAACCACAACGGCGGCCAGCTGGCGTTCGGTCCGGACGGGTATCTGTACTGGGGGATCGGTGACGGCGGCGGAGGCGGCGATCCGCTGGCCAGTGGGCAGCGCCTGGACACGTTGCTGGGCAAGATCCTGCGTATCGACGTGAACCGCGCGTGCCGTCCGCTGAAGTACTGCGTCCCGGCAGGTAATCCGTTCGTCGGCGTCGCGGGCGCGCGTCCGGAGATCTGGTCGTACGGGCTCCGCAATCCGTGGCGGTTCTCCTTCGACCCCGCCGACGGTTCGCTGTGGATCGGCGACGTCGGCCAGGGCCGGTTCGAGGAGGTCGACCACCTCGCCAAGGGCAAGGGCGGCGCGAACTTCGGCTGGTCCTGCAAAGAGGGGCCGGTCGTGTTCGACGAGACGCGCTGCGAGGACGGCGTGACCTACACCGAGCCGGTCTTCCACTACATCTCCGGCGCGGAAGGCTGCGCGGTGATCGGCGGGCACGTCTACCGCGGCAAGAAGTACGCGGCACTGGCGGGCGGGACCTATCTCGCCACCGACTTCTGCCAGGGGACGGCCTGGGCCGTCCGCAAGAAGACCGACGGCACCTACGAAAGCGCCCGGATCGGCGAATTCCCGCTCGACGCCACGACGTTCGGCACCGACCAGAACGGCGAGCTGTACCTGGCCGACGAACAGCCCGGCGGACTGCACCGGATCTCGTTCGCGCGCAAGGGCTGACGAGACTCCCCGGCCGCGTCCGCCCGGCGCGGCCGGGGCACCCGGTCGCGTTTCATCAAGTTTTCATCATCCCTCCATAGCGTGAGGTCGTCCGGTGAAAACAGTGATGGAGGGCGACGTGGAGCAATCATTCCCACCCGGAGGCGCGCAGTGGCCGCCGCCGCAGGGCTGGGTCCCGCAACCGGTACCGGCGCCGCCCGCCCGGAAACCCCGGTGGCTGCTGTTCGGCGGGATCGCCGGACTGGTGCTGGTGCTCCTCGCGGGTCTGACGACCTGGCTGCTGTGGCCGTCGAAGGCGGGCCGTGAACCCTTCGAGCAGGCACTCGCCGGCCTTTCCTCGGCGCCCGCCGTCCGGAACAGCACGTCCACCGTCGGTGGGATGATCAAGACGGACGTCAAGACCACCGCGTACGGCGAGACGTCCGGCACGTTGTCCTTCCAGGGCAAGAAGATCGACATCCTGGTCGTCGGCGGCAAGGTCTACTTCAAGGCGCCGGACGGCATGCTGCCCGGGGCGATGGCGGACGCCGGCGGGACCGACGAGCTCAAGGACCGGTGGATGACCGGCGAGGACGCGCTGTTCGGCCCGGCTCTGCAGCAGTTCGAATCCCCGGAGAAGCTCGCCGCCCGGTTGCGCGCGGCGCTGGACCAGGCGGACGAGATCCCCGGGGACCAGAACGAGACCGTCCGGGACGTTCCGGCGCTCAAGGCGAGCACGCCCGCGGGTGACCTGTACGTCTCGAAGGAGGCACCGCACCGTCTTCTCCGCTACTCCGTGAAGATGCCCGGCGGGATACCGTCCATGCCCGGCGCGGAGTCACGGCCGTCGATGCCGTCCGGCGCCGGCCTCGGCGAGTCCGATGTGGACGCTCTGTCGCCTCAAGAGACCAGCGCCGTTTACGAGACCCTGATGGTGAACGCCCAGAAGCTGTCCGGCGCCGTCGACACCAGCGTGCGGTTCGACATGGACGGCGCGGCCACCGTCGCGTGCAGTTCGGCGGGCTGCACGGTGACGGCGAACGTGTCCAACTCCGCCTCGGCGAACAACGGTGGGAAGGTCAGCGGCCAGGTCAACGCCACGATGACCGCGAACGTGACCATCGGTGGCCGCTCGGCGGGCAGTTGCCGGGAAACCGCCAGCCTGCCGTTGAACGGCTCGGCCTCGATCAGCTGTGTCAATGGCGGGGCCGGGAGCGTCTTCTCGTCCGTCGAAGCGGAGAAGAAGGCGGATGCCGAGGCGCGGTCACGTGCCTCCGGCGGGGTGCCGGTCCAGTACCGGATCGAGAGCATCGCGTCGGTCGCCGTGCTGGCCCAGGCGGTCGGGGAGGTCGAGGTCAGCCGTCTGGTCGGCGAGCTGGCCGAACGGCGGTCGAAGTTCGGCGGCTGACCGGATAGAGAACAGCGCCGGGCGAACGGCTTCGATGCCGCGCGCCCGGCGCTTTCGCGTCCCGTTCGTCCGGGTCAGTCCGTGCCGGATTCGATCGCGGCGTGGTCCAGCAGTTCGTCCTCGGCCGAAGCCTTGCCGCGCGAGGCGATCGCCTGCGCGCCGCCCGCGTCCATGGCCCCGATCAGGCCGGTCGACGCGGCCTGCGCGGCGCCGATCAGCGTCGGGTGCCCGCCGCCGACCATGCCGAGCCCGGCGTACTGCTCGAGCTTGGCGCGTGAGTCCGCGATGTCGAGGTTCCGCATGGTGAGCTGGCCGATCCGGTCCACCGGGCCGAACGCCGAGTCCTCGGTGCGCTCCATGGACAGCTTGTCCGGGTGGTAGCTGAAGAACGGGCCGGTGGTGTCGAGGATCGAGTAGTCCTCACCGCGCCGCAGCCGGAGGGTGACCTCGCCGGTGACGGCCGCGCCGACCCACCGCTGCAGCGATTCGCGCAGCATCATCGCCTGCGGGTCCAGCCAGCGGCCTTCGTACATGAGCCTGCCGAGACGACGGCCTTCGTTGTGGTAGCTGGCGAGGGTGTCCTCGTTGTGGATCGCGTTGACGAGCCGCTCGTACGCCGCGTGCAGCAGCGCCATGCCCGGCGCCTCGTAGATACCGCGGCTCTTGGCCTCGATGATCCGGTTCTCGATCTGGTCGGACATGCCGAGCCCGTGCCGCCCGCCGATGGCGTTGGCCTCCAGGACCAGGTCGACCGCGGTGGCGAACTCCTTGCCGTTGATCGTCACCGGGCGGCCCTGTTCGAAGCCGATCGTGACGTCCTCCGGCGCGATCTCGACCTCGGGGTCCCAGAACCGGACGCCCATGATCGGGTTCACGATCTCGATGCCGGTGTCGAGGTGTTCCAGCGACTTGGCCTCGTGCGTCGCGCCCCAGATGTTCGCGTCGGTGGAGTAGGCCTTCTCGGTGCTGTCCCGGTACGGCAGGCCGTGGGCCTGCAGCCACTCGGACATCTCCTTGCGGCCGCCGAGCTCGCTGACGAACGCGGCGTCCAGCCACGGCTTGTAGATCCGCAGGGACGGGTTCGCGAGCAGCCCGTAGCGGTAGAACCGCTCGATGTCGTTGCCCTTGAAGGTGGACCCGTCGCCCCAGATCTGGACGTCGTCCTCGAGCATCGCGCGAACCAGCAGCGTGCCGGTGACCGCGCGGCCGAGCGGTGTCGTGTTGAAGTAGGTGCGGCCGCCGTTGCGGATGTGGAAGGCGCCGCAGGCCAGCGCCGCGAGCCCTTCCTCGACCAGCGCGGCCTTGCAGTCGACGGCGCGCGCGATCTCGGCGCCGTAGGCCTTCGCCCGGCCCGGGACCGACGCGATGTCGGGTTCGTCGTACTGGCCGATGTCAGCGGTGTAGGTGCACGGCACTGCACCCTTCTCGCGCATCCACGCGACCGCTACCGAGGTGTCGAGGCCGCCGGAGAAGGCGATCCCGACGCGTTCGCCGACAGGCAGAGAGGTGAGTACCTTGGACATGATGGAAGTATATGCATAGGAGTGTATGACCATGCAAGCCGGGGTGGGCAGGGCAACTCGGGTGGGTGGCCGCGTGGGTCGTGAGTGGCGATTCGGGTTCTAACCGTCGTTACCACTCACGAGGGACCTGGACCAGCCTTAACGTGCCGTTGCCGGCGTTCTGGTGTCCGTGAAGGCCTCCTTCCCTACCTTGAGCGTAGGGAAGGAGGCCTTCACGGACCCGCGATCGACCGGCAGCCACCTCCGGTAGGTACTCAAGACACCGTTGGCTCTAACCCGAATCGCCACTCACGAGGCGTTCGGTGGGCTCGGTGCCGGAGCCCCGTGCCTTCCTGCACTTGGCAAGGTGTGAAGGTCGAGTTTCCTCGGCTGAGCCGAGGGAAGGGGGCCTTCACGCGCGGCCGGTGTGCCTGTTGTGGTCAATGGTGTACCCAAGCGCTCTTGGCCCTAACCCGAATCGCCACTCACGACCTGTCCGCGGACCCGTCCGTGCCGAATACCTGGCATGAAGACTTCGCGGGCCGCCCGGGAACCACGCCTCCCTCTCTTCGGGGCGGCGCTGATCGGTGTCGTGGCCCTCGCCGCGGCACTGGCGGCCGGTCATCTGGTGGCCGGGTTCATCAGCGTCAACGCCTCGCCGTACCTCGCGGTCGGCAACGGGGCGATCGATCTGACGCCGGTGGAGCTGAAGGACTTCGCGGTCCGGACGTTCGGCGTCTACGACAAGCTCGTCCTGCTCGGCGGGATGGCCGTCGTGATGGTGCTCGCCGCCGCCGTGGCGGGAATCGTCTCGCGCCGGTCGCCCGTTCCGGGGGTCGTGCTGATCGCCGCCTTCGGTCTGCTGGGCGGACTCGCCGTGTCGCAGCGTCCCGACCTCTCCCTGGTCGCTCTGCTCGCGCCGCTGGCCAGCCTGATCGCAGGGGTCGGCGTCTTCCTCTGGTTGCATCGCCTGGCCTCGGCCAGGTCGCGGGCCGAGGAGGAGCCTTCCGGCGCCGCCCCGTCCCGCAGGTCGGTGCTGCTGGCCGGAGCCGGTGCCGTCGTCGCCGCGGGTGCGGCGGGCGCCGGAGGGCAGCTCCTCGCCGGCACTCGAGACGCGGAGTCTTCCCGGACGGCTATCGGACGGCTCGTTCCCGCGAAGCCGGCACCGCCGATCCCGGCCGACGCGGATTTCGCCAAACTGGGCACGCCGACGTTCCTCACCTCGAACCGTGACTTCTACCGCGTCGACACCGCGCTGTCGGTGCCGCAGGTCCGCGCCGAGGACTGGAGCCTCCGGCTGCACGGCATGGTGCGCAACGAAAAACGGTTCGGCTACGACGACATCCGCAACCGGCCGCTGATCGAGCGCACCATCACCATGACCTGCGTGTCCAACGAGGTCGGCGGGACCTACGTGTCCACGGCGAACTTCATCGGCGTCGACCTCGGGGATCTGCTGCGGGAGGCCGAAGTCCTGCCCGGTGCCGAGCAGATCTTCTCCACCAGTGTCGACGGCTGGACGGCGGGCAGCCCGGTCGTGGCCGCGCTCGACCCGGAGCGGGGCGCGATGCTGGCGATCGGGATGAACGGCGAACCGCTCCCGGTCGAACATGGTTTTCCCGCGCGAATGGTGATCCCCGGTCTCTACGGCTATGTTTCGGCGACGAAATGGGTCCAAGACCTGGAGATCACCACCTGGAAAGCGCGCCGCGCGTACTGGCTCGACCGTGGCTGGGGTGAACAGGCCCCGATCAAAACGCAGTCCAGGATCGACAGCCCGAAAGGATTCGAAACGGTACCCGCGGGCAAGGTCCGGATCTCGGGCGTGGCGTGGGCGCAGCACACCGGTGTCGAGCGGGTCGAAGTCCGGCTCGGCGCGAGTGGAAACTGGCAGCCCGCAACGCTTTCCCGCGAGGTGAACATCGACACCTGGCGGATGTGGTGGAGTGAATTCGAGGTCCCGGCGGGGAGTCATCAGGTCACCGTCCGGGCCGTCGACAAATCCGGCTACACCCAGACCGACGCCCGTGCGGGAACCGTTCCGGACGGCGCGACGGGCTGGCATGTCATCAGTTTCACCGCACGGTGATCGGCGTCACTCGAAAGGGTGGCAATCCGATTTCGCGGTAGGTCCGAATACCCGGCAAGAGTCCGAAAAACAAATGGAGTGATTTTCCGTGAGCAAGCTTCGCGTCGCAGGAATCGGTTTCACCGCGGTCGCCGCGCTGGCACTGTCCGCCTGCAGCAGCAACGACAGCGCTTCGTCCGGCAGCTCCAGCAGCGCCCCCGCGCCCGCCCCGTCCTCGTCGATGTCGGCCCCGATGTCCAGCGCCGCTTCCGGTGACGGCGTCACCACCAACGCCGACGTGTTCGGCCCGGCCTGTTCGCAGCTGCCGCAGGGCAGTGCGCCCGGTTCGCTGGACTCGATGGGCCCGCAGCCGGTCGCCAGCGCCGCCTCGACCAACCCGCTGCTGACCAAGCTGGTCGCCGCGGTGAAGGCCACCAACCTGGTCGACACGCTCAACAGCCAGCAGGCCATCACCGTGTTCGCCCCGGCGGACCCCGCCTTCCAGGCACTGGGCGACGCCAAGTTCAACGAGCTGGCCGGCAAGCCGGACGAGCTGGCCCCGATCCTGCAGTACCACGTCGTCGGCAAGCGTTACGACGCCAAGGGCCTGGAGTCCGCCAAGTCCGTGGAGAGCCTGAACACCGCGGGCGGCCCGGTCAAGATCGAGGGCTCCGGCGAGAACATGACCGTCAACGGCGCGAAGGTGCTGTGCGGCAACATCCCCACCAAGAACGCCACCGTCTTCGTCATCGACAAGGTGCTGACCCCGGGCACCAACAAGAACTAGGTCCCCACACCCTGATCGCGGTGGCCACGCTCTCGGGCGTGGCCACCGCGATCTGCGTGTCAGGGAACGAGTGCGGCGGCGTCCACGTCGGTCACGACGATCCGCAGGCTCGCGTTCTCCCACGGGGTTCCGGTGAGCACCGTGCGCAGGGCGGCCCCGGCGACCTCCGTGAGCGGCGGGATCGGCACCTCCAGCGCGACCACGCGGATCTCGACGACGTTCTCGGAGATGTCGACGGCCATCACGTCGAGGTCCCACGGCACCGCCGAGGCGGCGGCCGTGGTGGACGGTGTCGCCGCGCGGAGCCCCGGCACCTCGCGGAGCGTGCTCAGCAGCGACGCGGTCAATTCGGAACGTGCGGTCACAACAGTCCTCCACGGATTTCGATGTCCAAAATGGACACCGAGACGGCCGACGGGGTGAGCCCGGTCGCCTCGGTGACCGCCTTGCCGACGGCACGCTGTACCGCCTGCGCTGTCGCCGCGGCCTGGTCCAGCCCGGAGAGGGAGAGGTCGATCTCCACCCGGACGTCCGGCGGATCGTGCTCGACGAACGCGCGGACGCCTTCCGTCGGCGCCGGTTCGAGGCCCTTGATCCGCTGCCGCGCGATCCGGGTCAGCGAGCCGGCCAGCCCGCGCAATCCGGGTTCCAGGCGGACCACGCCGGGGACCCGGGCCGCGGCGTGCGCGGCGACGGCCGCGATCACCGGAGGGGAGATCACCGTCTCGACCGATGGTCTGGCCGGGGCCTGCTCACGCGTCATAGATGTCCTCCACCACCAGATCGAGCCGGGCCAGCCGGAGACCCACCCTGGCGCCGGCCGCCGCCGTGACCCGCTCGCGGACGAGGTCCAGCGAGTCACCGTCGAAATCATGCGCGATCGCCAGGCTCAGCTCCACGTCCACGGCCAGCGCGTCGGTGTCTTCGCCCGACCGGTGGACCCGGCAACGCCGCGCGCGGACACCGTCCACGGAGTCCGCGGCGAACCGCAGCACCGCCGCGACCGCCTGATCGCTCACCTGCACGTCGCCCGGTTCCGGGCTGGCCAGCGGCACCAGGTCCCGGCGCCGCACCTCGGTGCGGATCGCGGACATGATCCGGCTGGTGAGATCCGGCGAGGGCTCGGCGTCGTCTTCGGCCAGTTCCCTGGTCAGCCCGCGCAGCACCCGGAGGCTCTCGCGGGTCGCCCGGCAGTGCGGGCAGTCGAGTTCGTGCGTGTCCGCCCGGCCGGCGTCGACCTCGTCGAGCCGGTCCCAGATCTGTTCCACATCACGGCCGCACGGCAGCAGGTAGTCCCGGGTCGCGTGGTTCATCGCCATGGCGCCATCACCTCCGCCAACTGTGCTCGTGCTCGCGCGATGCGTCCGCGCACCGCGGTGGTGGTCGCCCCGATCGCCTTCGCGATCTCCTCGTAGGAGCGCCCGTGGACCTCGCGCAACAGCCAGCAGGCCCGTTGCTCGGCGGTCAGCTGATCCAACGCCCCGGTCAGCGCCGTCATCTGCGCGCTCGTCTCGGCCGCGCGATCCGGCCGCCCCGCCGAACCGGCGGACTCCTGCTGGTCCAGTTCGACGTCGGCCACCGGCTTCCTGGCGCGGATCACGTTCAGGCACCGGTTGGTCGTCATCCGGTAGAGCCAGCCGACGAACGCCGCGTCCTCCTGCAGCTGATCGAGCCGCCGCCAGGCGACGAGGAACACCTCCTGGACGACGTCCTCGGCGTCGCCTTTGTTCCCCAGCATCCGCAGCGCCAGCCGGTACATCGGCCCCTGGAACCGCAGGACGAGCTGCTCGTACGCGCGGATCTCGCCGTCGCGGGCGCGCGCCACCAGCGTCGCGTCGTCCAGCACGGTTTCGCCGGCCGCGAGCGGTTCGGTTCTCTCCGAAGTCGTCATCGAGCGCACCTGTGCAGCGCCGTCATGCCGAAGCTCCCTTCACATCACCATGTAAGACACGGCTTCCCCGGAAACGTCACGCGGGAAACCCAGCCGACCACGGCGCCGCGGATGGCGCACGCCGAAGTCAGGTGATCGCCCGGCGGCGGAACGCCCAGAGACCCGCGGGGGTGAGCACGATCAGCGCCAAGGCCAGCGCGAGCGCGCACAGCCACGCGGGCAGGTGAGCGATCTGCGGCGTCAGCGCGCCACGCAGGCCTTCGCTGACGTAGGTCATCGGGTTCAGCGCGCACAACGCCCGGAACCAGGGGACCGCGGCGAGTTCGGGGAAGGGGAACTGGGCGGAACCGGTGAACAGCAGCGGCGGCATCACGAGCGAGAAGGTGATCCCGATCCGGGCGGGGGAGACGAGTGAGCCGATCGTCACCCCGGCCGCGCCGCCCGCCAGCGCGCCGAGCACGGTGTACCCCAGCGCAGCCGGGAGCCCGGCCGCCCGCCAGGGCAGCTCACCGAGCACAAGCGCGCCGACCGGGACCATGAGAACGGCCGTGACCAGTCCTCGCGACGCCGCCGCGAAGATCCGCTCGACGACGATCCAGGCGAGCGACACGGGCGCCCGCAGCCTGTTCTCGATGGTGCGGGTGGCGAATTCCATGGCGAGCGGGAAGGACGCGTTCTGGGCGGCGGCGAAGAAGGCGTTCAGCGCGACGAGGCCGGGCAGGAGCAACCGCGCGTAGCCGGGCGGGGTGTAGCCGAGCGCGCCGAGGACCTTCCCGAACACCAGCAGCATCAGCAGGGGTTGCATGAGCACCTGCGCCAGCACCCCGCCGAGCTGCTTCCGGGTGATGAGCAGATCGTGTTCCAGCAGTCCCCAGAACACTCGCCACGGACTCGGACGCATATAGAAAGCGTACGCTTGCTTATCCCCGTATCGGACCTGGGTTTCCTGCAAAAAAGGCAAGTGCTAGCGTTGTATCGTGAGTGCAGCCACGCAGACCGCCGAATCGGTGCGCTGGGCCGTTTCGCGGTTGTCGTCCCGTCTCCGGGCCGAGCAACCCGGCGAAGACCGGAGCCTGAGCAGGCTGGCCGCGTCGGTGCTGGCGAACCTGCGGCACAGCGGGCCGCTGACCGTCAGCGCGCTCGCCGCGATCGAGGGATTGCAGCCGCAGTCGCTGACCAGGGTGCTGAACGCGCTCGAGGCTGAAGGCCGCGTGGCCCGGCGCCCCGACGAGCGCGACCGGCGGGCTCAGCGGATCGTGATCACCGAGGCCGGCCGAGAGGCCCTGCGAGAGCATGTGCGGGACGGCAACCGCTGGCTGGCCCAGGCGCTCGGCGAAGCGCTGACCCCAGCCGAACGGGAGATCGTGCGGGTGGCGGCGGGACTGCTGCTCCAGGTCGCCGAGCACGGAGCCGGGGACGAGCGCGGCCATGGTGCCGCGCCGCCGCTCTGAATCAGCTCTGACGGGCGAGCGCGGGGTACTCGTCGAGGGTGATGTCGGTGGCCGGCTTGTCGGTCACCCACAGCATCGAGCGCAGCAGAAGCCGCCTCCGGAACATCTGGTCGCGGAGCTTGATCCGCAGGTTCGTCGGCGGCGCGAGGAACGGGCCGGCGTTCGCGGTGCGGGCCACCTTGGCGTAGCCGCGGAACTTCTCGTCGTAGCGGCGGAAGGCGAGCTCGTGGTCGCCGTCCGCCGCGGCGAGTTCGCCGGCGATGACGTACGCGGCCACGATCGCGAGCCCGGTGCCGAAGCCGCCCAGGGTGTTGCCGTAGGCCGCGTCACCGAGGAGTGCGACGCGTCCGGTGGAGTAGCCGTCCATCGCGACCCGGGCGATCGAGTCCAGGTAGACGTCGTCCGAGCGCTTCACCACCTCCAGCAGTTCGGGCAGCCGCCAGCCGCCGCCGGCGAATGCGGTGGCCAGGATCTCCTTCTGCTGTCCGATGTCGTACCGGTCGTAGCGGAGAACGCGCTGGCCTTGGGCCCGCCGGTGGCCGCCATGCGGCCGGGCTCGTTGTACATCACCGCCGGGCCGCCGTCGGTCTCGCCGGTCTCGACCAGGGCGTAGTAGTGGCCGAGGTGTTCCACGTAGTCGGCTTCCGGGCCGAACGCCAGCCGCCGCACGGTGGAGTGGATGCCGTCGGCGCCGAAGACGTACTCGCAGTCCCGCTCGGACCGTGCGCGGAGGATCCGGGCCAGGTCGCCGCGGCCGATCTCGACGTCGCCGCCGGTGAACTCGCCGGGCAGGACGGCGAGCGGCCGTCCCTCGGCGTCGACGATGGTCTGGTCGAGCCCACCGGTCTGGTGCTCGCGGATCTCGTCGAGGATGCCCATCCGCTCCAGCACGAAGCGGTGGGTGGCGCCCTTGAAGTCGACCGCCTGGCCGCCGCCGCGGAGTTCCGGCGACCGCTCGACGACGGTGACCGCGTAACCCTGGCGGGAGAGCCAGAAGGCGAGGGCTGGACCGGCGATGCTGGCGCCGGAGATGAGAACTGTCCTGTTCGTCATGGCCGGAGCTTCGCGGGCGGTGTTGACGAAGTTCTGACAGTCCGCTGACGGCTCGCCGTCAGATCCAGCCGGGCAACGGAAGGGTGAGTTGCCCGGGGTCGTCCGGCGGTGCGGTCTCGTAGCGCGGCGGCGTCGCCGACAACCCGATCGGGTTGCGGGTCAGCCGCACCGACGTGCCGTCGGGCCGGGGGAGATCGACCGTCGGGCTCAGGCCGAGCCGTTCGGCCAGCGCGAACGCGCCCGCGATGTCGTTGACCTCCCCGGCGGGCACCCCGGCCGCGCTCAACTCCGCCGCCCACTCGGCCGCCGGACGCTTGCCGAGATGCGTTTCGAGCAGCGCGCGGAGTTCGGCCCGGTGCTCGACCCGCGCCGGATTGGTCGCGAACCGGGTGTCGCCCGCGAGCTCCGGCAGGCCGATGACCTCGCACAACGCCGCGAACTGCCGGTCGTTGCCGACGGCGAGCGCGAGTTCGTGATCGGCGCAGGGGACGAGTTCGTAGGGCGCGATGCTGGGATGCCGGTTGCCCATCCGCGCCGGGACCGTCCCGCCGGAGGTGTAGGCGCTGCCCTGGTTGACCAGCGCCGCGAGCAGGCTGGACAGCAGGTTGATCTCGACCCGCTGCCCCTGCCCGGTCCGGTCGCGATGGCGCAGGGCGGCGAGGATGCCGACACTCGCGAACAGCCCGGCCAGGACGTCGACGAGTGCGACGCCGACCTTCTGCGGCTCGCCCGCCGGGTCGCCGGTGATGCTCATCAGCCCGCCGACGGCCTGGATGAGCAGATCGTAACCGGGCAGCGCGGCGCCGCCGCCGGAGCCGAAACCCGTGATGGAGCAAAGGACGAGGCCGGGATTCGCCGCCAGCAGGACCTCCGGGCCGAGCCCGAGCCGATCCATCACGCCGGGCCGGAAGTTCTCGACCACGACGTCGGCATCCAGCGCGAGCGCGCGGGCCTGGGCGAGATCGCCGGGGTCGCCGAGGTCCAGCGCCACGCTCGTCTTGTTCCGGTTCACCGACTGGAAGTACGTCGCCTGACCGGCGGCGTCGTAGGGCGGTCCCCAGCTGCGGGTGTCGTCGCCGGTGCCCGGCCGCTCGACCTTGATCACCGTCGCGCCGAGGTCGGCCAGCAGCATGGTGGCGAACGGGCCGGCGAGCACCCGCGAGAAGTCGAGGACGAGCAGCGGGCCGAGAGCGGTTTCGGGCATGTGCCCGACCCTAAGCGGCCGTTCGCGTCTTCGAAGTTGTGATCGCGCTCACGAAAGGGCGGTTCTCCCATTACTTTCCTCTAGGTACCTACTATCACCGGGAAGGTAGCTTCGGTCGCGTCAACGAAACGCGAACCGAGGAGTGACCATGATCGTGGTGACCGGAGCGACCGGGAACGTAGGACGGCTGCTGGTGGAAAACCTTGTCGCCGCAGGAGAAGAAGTGACGGCGGTGTCGCGCCGGATCTCGCCGTCGGACGTGCCGGAGGGCGTGCGGACCGTGCGGGCCGATCTCGCCCGTACCGAAGGACTGAAGGAGATATTCGCCGGAGCGGACCGGGTTTTCCTTCTGACGTCGGGAGAATTCCTGGCGGCGGGCGGTGACGTCGCCGAGGTCGTCGCTGCCGCCGGTGAAGCCGAGATCGTGCTCCTGTCTTCCCAAGGGGTCGCGACCGGGCGGCACGCGCCCGCGTTCGAGGAGGCGGTCAAGACGGCGAGTCCGAAGTGGACGGTGCTGCAGCCGGGAGGCTTCGCGTCGAACGCCTTCCAGTGGGCGCCGGCGATCCGGGCCGATCGCGTCGTCGCCGCGCCGTTCGGCGACGTCGCGCTGCCCGTCATCGACCCGGCGGACATCGCCGACGTCGCGGCGGCCGTGCTGCGGGAACCCGGACACCACGGCCGGACCTACGTGCTCACCGGACCCGAACCGATCTCGCCCCGGCGGCAGGCGGCGGATCTCGGCGACGCGCTCGGCGAACCGCTGCGATTCGCCGAACTGGGCGAAGACGAGGCCCGCACCGCGATGTCGGAGTTCATGCCGCCGGTGGTCGTGGAGGCCACGCTTTCGATCCTCGGCAGGCCGACGGAGGAGGAGCAGCGGGTCAGCCCCGACGTCGAGAAGGTGCTCGGACGACCGGGGCGCACCTTCGCCGACTGGGCGGCGCGGAACGCGGCGGCGTTCAAGTGACTACTGAGGGGTAAGGCAAAAGCGACATGATCTAGTCAGCGGCGAGAGTAGGCTCGCCAAGAGGCCCGGGGCGCTCCTGACCGTCCATAAGGTACACCAAACCAGGCGCCGGTATCCATTTTGGATACTTTGAGTGACTTTGCGCGGGGTCGTGAGTGGCAATGAGCGTTCTATTGAGGGGTAAGTCAAATGTGGCGTGATCGGGCCTCTGCGGTGGAGCACCCCTTCGCTGGGGCAACAGCAGAGAGGCGGCCTTCGCGGCATGGTTCCGGACTGGCCGGCAGGAGTCAGCTGCGCTCTGAGTGTCCACAAGGGACGCTTTCCGGCGACGAAATGTCTACTTTGAGGCCATATGACCCGTTTGGCGGTCGTGAGTGGCGTTTCGGGTTAGAACCCGAAACGCCACTCACGACCCCCCTCTCTACCGGAACCGAGAAGTCCTTTCACCCCACCAAAAAAAGAAAA
>NZ_JBWKEB010000018.1:0-85372 GCF_056435665.1 Amycolatopsis sp. NPDC043887 | reverse complement strand
AAAAGGGGGGGGGGGGGAATGGGGTGTGGGAGCGCAAAAAAGGCCGTTGGAGGGGAAAGGGAGGTTGGGGGGGGGGGTGGGGGCGGGGGGGGGGGGGGGGGGGGGGGGGGGGTTTGGGGGGGAAAACCCAAAACCCCCCCCCACGACCCCCTGTCCGACCGGAACTGAAGGCTCCTTTCATCGCATCAGACAAGGCGAAGGGAGCCTTCAGTCCACCACCAGTCCTTCTTGCGAACACGACACGTTTGACTTTCTCCTTGATAACCCTCATTGCCACTCACGACCCCCGCGCCAAACCGTGCATACGAGCACCAATCTGGCATTTTGCCGCACAAAAGTGTCCCTTGTGGACACTCAAGGCACGGCTCCCGTGGTCGATCCGGAACCCCGGCACGAAGACCTTCCGTCTTCCCTTGAATCAGCGAAGTGTGTCTTCATCACGGAGTCTGCACAACGCTACCTTTGCCTTACTCCTCACTACTTGAGTACCAGCGACCGCGTCATCTGCTTGAAGGCGGGAAGCTGGTCGCCGTCCTCGGCCGGGTCGAAATCGCCGCCGACGAGGATGTACCCGGTTTCGGTGAACGTCATGACGGCGTAGGTGGTCTTGCCCTTGCTGTCGTGGCCGACGATCTCGAAACCGGGCATCCCCGCGATCGTCACCTCGGTCACTGTGTCGGCGGACGGCGCCGACGGCATCTTCCCGAACCTGTCGACCGCGTAGCCACGCTTGTCCTCGGGCAGTCGCGGATCGCCCATCGACGGTGAGGCGATGAGTTTGGGGCCGCCTTGCGCGCCACGGGTGAAGCTGAGGCTCGCGGTGGATTCCTTCCGCTGGTAGCCCGCAGCGGGGGTCAGGTCGAAGCCGATGCTTCCCGGCGCGGTTTCGGTGCTCCAGCGGGCGCCGGTGATGGCCTTCTTGAAGTCGTCGACGGTCAGCGGATCTCCCGGTTCGAGGGTGCCGGTGATGATCACCAGCACGTCCCCGGCGGCGAGGAGCGCGTTGACCTTGGCGAAGGTGCCCATCGAGGCCCGCTGGACACCGCTGGTCAGGTAGGCCGGGAACCCGGCGATCGTGGTCTCGACCGGTTTCTCCAGATCGAGCCCCTTCTGCCGGGCCTGTTCGCTGGTGAAGCCGGCCGCTATCTCGGTCATCGCTTCGCGGGCCGGTTTGCCGCTCGTGGGCTGCTCCACGACCACGATGGAGGTCCCGGAGTTCGACCGGCCGAGGCCGGGCAGGCTCGGCCCCACGTGCATGCCCTCCGGAACCGGTAGCGAGATCCGGGTGCGCGGGATGGCCTGCTCGGTCCCGGTGGGAGCCGCCGTGGTCGCCGGACTCGACGCCGCGGTGCTCGGCACAGAGACATGGCCGGTTTTCTGCGTGCTTCCGCATCCGGCGACGAACAAGATCAAGACAGCACAGGACACGGAACGAAGACGCACTGATTCCCCCTTGGATTCACGGGGACCTTACGCCATGGGGCCGGTGAGCAGCGTCTCGATTTCGTCGACGCTGTCCCGGTGCGCCGCGGTCATCAGCAGGCGGTGCGCGAGGTCCGGCTCGGTCTCCGGCGGGACGATCAGCAGGGTCAGCCGCCGCCTGCCCGCGGTGCCGATCACCGTCACGGTGCCGGGGTGTTGCGAGCGGAACCCTTCGAGCCGGACCTTTCCGCTCTCGACGACGAGCCGCCGGGGAGTGGACGGCCAGGCCGTGAGGTTGTAGGTCACCCGCTCGACGTGTTCCAGCTGGGCGGCCAGTACCACCAGGAGGAACGGCAGTTCCGCGGCGAGGTCACGGGAGGCGGGCCACCACGCGCCGTCGACGTGACCGGTCGCGGACGCTTTGGGCTTCAGGCGCAGGCGGGCGACATGTTTCGGAGGGGCAACGGTGTTCCTGTGCGAGACCGTCGTCATGGCGGTGCTCCGTCCCGGGCCGAGCGGCCGGATGAGGCCGAGGACGACGCGGACTCGAACGCCTGCGCACGAGATGCTCTCGGATACCCTGAGTCTACGCCACGCCCCTGCGTTTAGACTGAAGGTCTATTTAAGGGGCCCCAAGTGGACCAACTCACTCTCGGCGTAATTTGTCACTCGCGAAAAGAAAACGAGTGGCGGCTTCCGATCCATCCGCGACATCTCGAGCGGATCGACCCTGGTCTCCGAAAGTCGATTTTTCTCGAAAACGGCTACGGTGAACGCTTCGGCATTCCGGACGAGGACCTCGCGCCCCTGGTCGGGGGGACGCGTTCCCGTGAACGACTGATCGCGGACTGCGACGTCATCCTCCTGGCCAAACCCCTCGCCGACGATCTGGCCGATCTACGGCCGGGGCAGATCCTGTGGGGCTGGCCGCACTGCGTCCAGGACGACAAGCTCACGCAGCTGGCCATCGACCGGAAGCTGACCCTCATCGCCTTCGAAGCGATGAACCATTGGCGCCGTGACGGTTCTTTCGGCCTGCACGTCTTCCACAAGAACAACGAATTGGCGGGCTATTGCTCGGTGCTGCACGCGCTTCAGCTGATCGGCTCGACGGGCGACTACGGCCGTCGTCTCCGAGCGGTCGTGATCGGCTTCGGCGCGACGGCGCGCGGTTCGGTGACGGCGTTGAACGCGCACGGGATCCACGACGTGCACGTCCTCACCCATCGCGGCGTCACCGCGGTCGGGTCGCCGATCCACTCGGCGAACATCGTGCATCTCGACCACGATCTGAAGGGCCCGGCGGACCTCCGCCGCAGTCACGCGATCACGGAGGACGGCCGCGTGCCGCTGGCGGAGTTCCTCGCCGGGCACGACGTCGTCGTCAACTGTGTACTGCAGGACCCTAAGGCGCCGTTGACGTTCCTCGTGGAGGAAGACCTCGCCGCATTCCGGCACGGGAGCCTCATCGTCGACGTTTCCTGTGACGAGGCTATGGGTTTCGGCTGGGCCAAGCCGACGACGTTCACGGAGCCGACCTTCCAGGTCCGCGGCGTCACCTACTACGCCGTCGACCACAGCCCGTCCTACCTCTGGGACTCGGCGACCTGGGAGATCAGCGGTGCCCTGCTGCCGCATCTGGAGCGGGTGCTGGCGGGGCGCTCCGCGTGGGCCGCCGACCCGACGCTCGACCGGGCGATCGAGATCAGGGAAGGCACGATCCGGAATCCCGACATCCTGGCCTTCCAGCACCGCTCGCCGGAGTATCCGCACGCGCACCGGTGAGCCCGCCGATGAGAAAGTTCTCATCGAGCCCTCATCGGTGACTCACCCGCGCCGGGCAGCCTGGTGGTATGCGAGTCCGAATGATCGTCCTGGCCGGGGTCGCCGCCGTCGTGGTGGCGGCCACCGGCACGTTCGCCGTCATCGCGGCCACCGCGGCCTCGCCACCCGACCTCGGCCCGGCGGTCGTCGCCCCGGCAGGGCAGGCCGTCACCGGGCCGGGTGAAGCGGGTGCTCCGCCCGCTGTCGTCCCGCCCCGGCTGGCCGGACACGACGACGACCTCGATGATGGCGATGACCAGGCCGGTGACGACCATTTCGACCTCGACGACTGAGCCGGGCCGATGAGCGCCCGCGCCCGGATCCTCGCGTGGGTCCTGCTGGTCGTGCTGCTCGCGCGGGCCGGATCGCTGCTGGCCACCCGCACCGTCCTGCACAACCAGCTCGACCAGCGCCTCGACAACGAGATCGCGCACGAGACCGGCAAGCTCAGGGCCTTCCTGGCGTCGCCCGACGCCCGTCCGGCCGGGGAGCCCGCCACCGTCGAGGCGGTCCTCGGCCGTCACCTGGAACGGAACCTGCCCGAGAAGTACGAGACGTTCTTCTCGATCAGCGACGGCGTCGCGTCGAGGCGGAGCGCGATCGAGCCGCCGGTCCGGCTCGACACCGACCCGAAGTTCGTCGCGGAACTGTCCCGGGCGACGAGCCCGGCGTACGGCACGGTCACCACCGCGGTCGGATCCGCGCGGTACGGCGTCGTCCCGGTGACCATCGAGGGCACGCCGGGCCGCGGCGCGCTGGTGATCGTCGAGTTCGTCGACCACGCCGCCGGCGAGATCAACGACGTCGTCGGCGTGATGGCCGCGATGTCCGGGGCCGCGCTCGTGCTGGCCGGGCTGATCGGCTGGCTGGTCACCGGCCGCATCCTCGCACCGGTGCGGGAGGTCCGGCTGGCCGCCGAGCAGATCGGCGAGACCGATCTGTCGCGCCGGATCGAGGTCCGCGGCTCGGACGACGTCGCCGCGCTCGGGCGCACCTTCAACACGATGCTGGACCGGCTCGAAAGCGCCTTCGCCGGGCAGCGCGAGTTCATCGACGACGCCGGGCACGAACTGCGCACGCCGATCACCATCGTCCGCGGCCATATCGAACTGATGGGTGAAGATCCCGAGGAGAACGCCGCCACGCGGCATCTGGTCCTCGACGAACTCGGGCGTATGCAACGGATCATGGAGGACCTGCTCGTCCTCGCGAAGTCCGGCAGCCCCGACTTCCTCACGCCCGGTGAGACCGACCTCGCCGATCTCACGGTGGAGACCCTCGCCAAATCCCGTCCGCTGGCCGACCGCGTCTGGCGGCTCGACGCGGTCGCCGAGGTGAAGGTCCGTGCGGACGGCCAGCGGCTCGCGCAGGCGTTGCTGCAACTGGTCTCCAACGCCGTCCGGCACACCTCTCCCGGCCAGGAGATCGCCCTCGGTTCCGAGGTGACCGCGACGACGGCGCGCCTTTGGGTCCGCGACACCGGCGAGAGGGTCCCGCCGGATTCGAGAAGCCGGATCTTCGAACGGTTCAAACGCGGCAGCAACTCGAACGGCGACGACGGCGCCGGGCTCGGCCTGGCGATCGTCGCCGCGATCGCCGAAGCGCACGGTGGCCGTGTCCTGCTCGACACCGTGCCCGGCGAAGGCGCGCGGTTCACCATGGAGATCCCCGTCGCGGAAGGTGCGGACCGGTGACCAGTGTGCTCGTGGTGGAGGATTCCGCCCGGATCGGCGCGTTCGTGGAGAAGGGCCTGCGGGCGCAGGGTTTCGCGACCCGCTGGGTCAAGACCGGCTCCGAGGCGCTGACCGGCACGCACGGCCTGGTCGTCCTCGACCTCGGGCTCCCGGACCTCGATGGTTCGGGTCTGCTGCGGGCCCTGCGGGCGGCGGGCCGGACGGTGCCGGTGATCATCCTGACCGCGCGGGACAGCGTCGTCGACCGCGTGGCCGGGCTGTCCGGCGGCGCCGACGACTATCTGGCCAAACCGTTCGCCTTCGAAGAACTGCTGGCCCGGATCCGCCTGCGGCTACGGGGAAATCCCGAAGCCGAGCCGACGGTGCTGCGCGCCGGGGAGCTCTCGCTCGACCTGCGCACGCGGAAGGTTTCGGTGGCGGGGGAGGAGAAGGACCTCACCGCCCGCGAGTTCGCGCTGCTGGAGACGTTGCTGCGGAATCGTGGCCAGGTACTGTCCGGGAACAGTTGCTCGGCGGGGTCTGGGGTTTCGACTTCGACCCCGGATCGAACATGGTGGACGTCTACATCCGTTACCTGCGCGGGAAGATCGGAGCCGAGCGGATCGAAACCTTGCGAGGCATGGGATATCGGCTCGGTGAGTCCGGATGAGACGGTTCTCATCCGGCTCTCACAGCGGTCTCTTCTTCCTCCGCCACAGTGGTTTTCATGACCACGACACTGCTTCATCTCGCTGTCGACCTCGTCGTCGCCGTCATACTCGCGTACGGCATCTACGCCCGTCGCCACCACCGCGGTGATCTTGCCTGCGCTTATCTCGCGCTGAACGTCGGCGTCTGCGTTTCGGTCGCCGTGCTGCTCTCCGTGTCGACCGCGAGCGCGCTCGGACTCGGCCTGTTCGGCGTGCTGTCGATCATCCGGCTGCGGTCCGATTCGATCGGTCAGCAGGAGGTTGCGTACTACTTCGTCGCGCTGGTGCTGGGGCTGGTGAACGGATTGCCGTCCGCGGACTGGCGGATCGTCGCGGTCTTCAACGTCCTGCTGCTCGCCGTCATGTACGTCGCGGACCACCCGTCGCGCACGCGCGGCCCGCAGCGGCGCACGGTCGTGCTCGACGCCGTGTACCCCGACGAACAGACGATGCTGATGGAACTGCGGGCGCGGCTCGGCGGAACGGTCGTGCGGCGCAGTGTGTCCGAAGTGGACTATGTTCGTGAGGTGACCGTCGTCGACGTCCGGTTCCGCCCGGACGCCTCCGTCGTCGTCCACGGCGCCCCGGCGGGGCAGCGGTGAGCGGACGCGCAACGGCCACCGTCGCGGCGGTGGCGAAAGGGCTTCCGTCGCTGTCGCTGGCCGAAGTCGTCGCCACGAGCGGGCTGATGAGCCGGACGGACCGCAAGTACGTCCTGCCGCTCAACGACTTCCTGGCCGTCACCGAAGTTCTTTCGCTGCGCTGCCTCGAGATCGACGGGCAACGCGTGTTCGGCTACTCGTCGACGTATTTCGACACCCCGGACCTCGCGATCTACCGGGCGCACCGGCAGGACAGGCGGCGCCGGTTCAAGATCCGCACCCGGACCTACACCGACTCGGCCGACACCTACTGCGAGCTCAAGGTCAGCGGGAAGCGCGACGAGACGGTCAAGGTCCGCCGTCCGCACCCGGCCGAGGCGGCGCACGGCCTGACCGCGCCCGCGCTGGCGTTCCTCGACGACGCCCTCACCGCCGCTTACGGCCGCCCGGCGCCCCGGCCGCTGACTCCCGCGCTGATCACCGACTACCGGCGGACCACCCTCGTCGCCGCCGACGCGCGGATCACCTGCGACACGTCGCTGGTCTGGCGTTCGGGTTCACGGAGCCTCGCCGCCGGGGGTGATCTGGTGCTGCTGGAGGTGAAGTCGGCGGCCGAGCGCAACAGCGTCACCGAGGCGCTGGCGAAACTGCGGATCCGGGAGCAGTCGGTGAGCAAGTACTGCGCGGGCCGGGTGGTGCTGGGGCTGGCCACCGGCGGGAACCGGTGGCGACCTGCGCTGCGGCGGCTCGGCGTGGCGTAACGATCGCGGCATGGCCGCCGACCCAAGCTGTCGGGCCGTCCGGCCCCCAGTGAGGGAGGACGAACACGAGGACCAGGGAAAAGGCCGCGCTCGCCGTGGCGGGGCTGGCCGTCGCCGCGGCCGGAGGCACCGTGTTCGCCGGGACTTCCGGCGCCGTCGGCCCGTCGCCGTCACCGAGCGTGCAGGCCGCGGAGACGTCGTGCGTGACCGACGGAGCCGGGATGTGCACCGTGCGGCACGCGCTGGGCGCGGTCCCGGCGGTGGTGGTCGTCTCGGCGAACACGCCGGGACAGTTCAACGCGTACATGCTGAACACGATGCAGGGTTCGTACACGGCGACCACGTTCCAGGTGCGGGCGATGTTCACCCAGACCACGCCGAAGACCGGCGGGGCGATCTGGTTCAGCTTCGCGGCCTATGGCGCGCCGATTTCGCAGCCGGCCACGTCGAGGTTGTTCCCGCCGGCGGGCGGCTGACCGTCCAAAGAGGACCGGTAATCGACTACCTCGGCGGCGGCTGGTCGTCCAGCTCATCGGAGAGGATCGCGTCGACGCGGAGACCGGCTCGCCGCAGTATCCGGATGCTCGCCCTCAGTAACATCACTACGCCGAGGACGGCCACGACACCGAGCCCGATGGCGACCGGATTCGCCACGAGCGCCTCCCTGCCCGATGGGCCCGGGCGGCGTGCCGCCCGGCGCTGGTCCCTGAAACCTAGACGAGCCGGCTTCGCCCGGCGCCGGAAACCAGCTGATCGGCCTAGGCGATCGTGGCAGGTGAGTGCTGTGATAATTTGAAGCGAACTGGGACTTCTGTGCGTTCGCAAACCCGCTGTTCGGGCTGGGACGGCTCCCGCGGAGGTGTCAGGGCACCGTTGGGGCCGGTAGCTCAGTTGGTTAGAGCAGGGGACTCATAATCCCTTGGCCGTCGGTTCGAGCCCGACCCGGCCCACCACGTCAACATCGTTGCCGACCTGCGGGGATGTTGGTCCTTCGGCAGCAATTTCTCCTAGGCGTTAATCGCGGTTGGGCTCCGTTTCGTCTCCGTTTGCTCCGGTGTGCCGTTCCTCGCCCCTGTCGACCGTGGTGACATGATCACGCCAACGGGCGGATGGCGCCGGGGTGGTGGTGCTCGGGTGATGGCCGAAGGTTGCTCATCGGCGGTCGCGGGGAGTGCGTAGCGCCGCGAGGGTCAGCATCTCGACGATCGTGAGCGCCGCGGCGCGGTGTGCCGGTTCTCGGGTGGCGGATGGCGACCAGGTTTGCACGGCTACTACCGGCTCTTCCCGAGCTGTATCCGTGGCGACTCGGTGATGCAGCGTGGATCACGCCTTGCCGCCGTCGGCCTTGCTTGCCGATGAACCGGCGCCAGGTTGCGCTCTCGGGCTCCCTTGTGGCTTGGCCCTCGTGGTGTGGCGGCGTAGCGTTCTGGGGGCGGTGTGCCGGTGACCCAGATTCTGCCAGGAGCGGGCTTTTCCGGAGGGACCGCCTGCGTTGCAAATCGTTTCAGCACCATTCAGGTTGGAATACCGGCCGGTAGAGGTTGCGAGTGGTACCGCCGCTCCCGGAGTATCGGCGACGCACCAGCAATCAACAGCATGGCTCGCGGCCTGCTGTGCAGTGCTTGAGGAGGGCGGGAAACCGTGGCGAGCATCTTCGGGAATCACCTCGGATGGGTTCCACAGCCGGCGCCTGCGGTTGCCATGAAATCCGCAGGTGGTACGGGGGGCTTCCTCTTCGTGGGAATGATGGCTCCTGCGGCGCCGATCGGTCAGCTCCTCGCTTGGGTTTCGGTTCTGTCGACGCATGTCCATTTCGGACCGTCCACAGAGGTCGTTCCGAGCCGCACGCTCCGGAAGGCTTTTGAAGATGAAGTCGCGTTGCGCGAAGCCGATGGCACTCGGGCATTGATGAGCATGGGCATGGACTTCGTGCTCTCGTCTGCCTTGTCGCTTGCGGCGGTCGTGCTGGGGCAGGATTTCGGCCCGAATCGCCTGCCCTGGGCGGACCGCTGCTCGCCGCGCCCTGCTCCAGGGCAACCGTCCGCACGGATCGTCAGGGATTCCGCTCTCCGCGGCGCCGGCCTGGGCTCTCGGCCGACGCGGCCACTGCGGCGGCAGGATGCCGGCCTCTCGTGCGGATGCTGGGCAGGGAACTCTCACTACTTCTGCCCCGAGCCAACCGGTGGTGGGATGGCATCGGGGATTGCCAGGCTGGTGGATCCCTCGTATCGAGAGCGGAATCCGCTGACCAAGCCAGCGTGGCTTGACGCCCTCTCTTTCATTTTCGGAGACCGGTACGCACTCGGGATCGTAGGGACAGGCCGAACGGGCAGGCGAAGCTTGGTTGCTGCCGCGGAGAACCAGGATCTCGGCATACACCATGGCCGTACCCCGTTCGGCGACTCCGCGCAACGGTCGTACGCTTCGCCGCTGCCGCCGCTGCACATGTTCGTCAGCCTCTCCGGTCGCGGCAAGAGTCACACGCAGCAGTGGCTTCAGCTGATCCTACGGCTGGAGCGCGACGCAGAACATGCCGATCAGCTCGCCACACTGGTCCATTGCAACCGCCGAGCCGCCCGCATACGCCGCCACGACGAGCACCTGATGGTCATCCCCGGCGCCGAGCCGGGCAGACGGTCCGGCCGGTCGGTGTCCGGGATCGAGAAGTACGAACGGATCGCCGTGCAGAACCCACCGTGCCGTTCACTGGCTGGACAACGACGAGCCAGGCCTTCGGGCCACGGTGGGACGCTCGGGGTGACAGGTTCGCATACGGATTTGGTTGCGCGCGATTCCCAGCCTCAGTTTGGAGGCGGAACCAGCGGAATCGTTGTCATCGACGATGGGGTGATCACCGTCGGTCCGCTGGACCTCTTCCGGACCGCGCTGGTGGAGCGGCCGTCGCCCGTGGGTCAGGAATTACGCGCAAGCCTGCTGCTCTCCAATCTCTCAAACAGCGTTGTCACGGTCGCGGGAATCGGAGCCAGACCAGCGGCTGAACTCGACGGAGCACATCGGCTCTGGGGTGGACAACGCCGCCACGGATCGTTGGCCTCGCAGCCCCGCAACGTGGTGGTTGTGCCACCGTTGGCGACGTGCCCCCCAGTCATCGAGGAATGCGAGGACACCGGACTCGAGTTCACTCCTTCGGTTGGCGAGTCAGCCAGCCGCGTCGAAGCGCACGAGCCTGTCTGCTCACGATCCGTTCACTGCGACGGCATCAGCCGTCGCTCCCGGCCGACGACGGGACTCAATAGGCGTGCGAGCCGACCCGGTCACCTGGGGAATCGGCCGAACCGGGGAGCGGCACGCGGCGATTGGGTCCGGCCGCATGCCGCGCGTGCTGGGACGGCTGGCATGGTGCGGAGGTCCACACCGATGCCGGGAGCCTGCAGCGCGCGACCCGCATCGCCTCTCGCTGCGATGTCTGCGTCGGCATCCGCAGGTGACTGGCGGCGGCCGCGGACAGCGCTGGGGCCGGCTGCAGCACCTGCGATGACATGCCCGGTCGAGGGTTCATAACGGAAGTATCGTTGCGAAGTCTGTTGCGGCTGCCACCTTCCGGACGTACCGTGGGAATAGGTAACCCCGACCTCCGCAGGAGTCTCTGACCTGCGCTGATAGAACTCCATAGTCTCCCGTTCAAATCCAATCCGTGGTGCGGTTGAGTTTGCTCGGGGATCAGGAAAGCCTCCGCGTCTCGTCAGCGCAGGGGGCTTTCCCCTTTCAGGGGCAATCGTTTTCCCCGCGCGAACCTCGTAACGAGGTGACGGCCATGGCTCTGAATATAGAACGTTCGCAACCGTCGTCACGGTCATGACATTTTGATGCGGTCTTACTATGCGAGCCGCCACTTTATTGGATCAGAATTGATCCAAATTTAGGCTATCTATTTTTCGGCCTGACTCGAATTTGGAGGGCTACTTTCCGGTTGCTAACGTGATGAGAGCCTGAGCGCCTGCTCCGGATTTCGCTCGATTATCACTGAAAGTGACATGTGGTTGTCGATGAATAACCGGCCGCCCTTTTCATGGCGTCTCAGAACGTTCCAATTTCCGCTCATCCTGATATCCGGCTAAGAGTTGGGTTGGCTCCGATTGCCGGGCTCGGAGCGATTCATGTATTACTTGGGGTGGCGAGTCGGTTGCTTTGACGGGTGGCCGATGGTCTCGCCGAAAAATCCGCACCACGGACTGGTTTGAATGGGAGGAGGTGATCTTCCATGAACATTCGCATCATCGGTGTCGTCCTGGTACTCGCGACGATGCTGCTCTTCCTCGCGGAAGCGATGGCCTTCGGGCACGACCTGGGTACCGCTGTCGGCTTTGCAGGCGCGGTAGCCCTGGTGGCTGCAGAAGTTGTTCGCCGAGGGCTCGGCGGCGGAGACGGTGACGGGTTCGTCCCGGCCATCTGCCGGCCGTAAGTCCGAGCGAATGCCGTGAGGTGAGAGCGTCCAGACGGACGTGCTCACCTCACGGCGCGGCTACCCATTTTTCAGTCGTACCAGGGAGATCACCATGTCAGACCGCAAGTTCACGCCGGACGTCGGCGAGGTCGTGCAGTTCCTCCGCGACCTCGGCACGATCAAGGTGTACGCCGGCGATCCATCGCTGGCGACGATCAGGAAGCGCGGCAAGGACCTCGCGATGAACGGCCGGAAGGTCACTGAGGTCTCGAACGCGACGCTGAGCCGGATGTTCACGGGGACGGCGTTGCCCAGATGGGAGTCCGTCGAGTTCTTCCTGCGTGCGTGTGGGATCGACGAACGCGAGGTCGAGACGATCTGGCTGCCGCGGTGGGCCCTGCTGAAGGCCGGCCCGGAAGCAGCGGTCCGGCCCGGCGCGGCACCGTCGCGATCGTGCGGGCACGCGTGCGAGACGTGCGAGACGGAGACGTCCAGGAGCACGGCGACCCGCCCGCAGCTGACCGTCGTGACCGCCTAGCCGGACGCACTACCAGCAGGGGCCCCGCCGACGACCCGTCGGCGGGGCCCCTGCTGGTAGTGCAGCACCGAATCATGAGCCTCCGATGCCCTCGTCCGGTCGAGCGTCCGCATGAAACGGATCTGGGAAGTCCTTGTCACCTCTACCTGCTTCCGATGGCGCGACCGTCTAAGATCTCGCCCTCGACGTCCTTGGGGGTCGGCGCCGGCGGCATCACCTTCCTCAATCTCGAAGACGAAACCGGCATGCTCAACATCGTCGTGACCCAGCGCCTCTTTCACCGGAGTAGGAGGGTGTTGCTGGCGAGCAACGCGTTGCTGATCCGCGGAATCGCTCAGGTGACCGAGGGAACGTGCACCGTGGTCGCGGATCAGGTGCGGCCGTTGGATCTGCAGGGTCTGGTGTCGAAGTCGCGTGATTTCCGGGTGACCGGGGCGAACCGGGAGTGGCGGACGCTGGAGGTGCCGATCCGGCCAGGGGCGGGCGCCCCGAAGCGGTGCCCGTGGGGTCACGACCTGGCGGTCGGCGGGGTACGGCAGGGTTGGTCGCAGGACTATCGGGCGCCGGAGTGGTTGTGCGAGGCCTGCCACGCTCTTGCAGGTGATGGCGGCGTCTGGGCGGTGGTCGACACCGCTGTCGAGCGGCAGGTCATGGAAACCGGTGTGGACGAGTACGGGTTGAGGTTGGTCGTCGTGCCCCCACCTGTTGCGGCCGGGCACCGGAGTCATCCAGCTTCGTTTAGGGCACACGGTTTTCGGTGAAGTTCGCCTGTCGTCATGCCCGGTCGATAGGCGGGCGATCTTCGTGCACGTCGAGGTCGAGGAGAAACACCGTCGTCGCGGCGCGGGACGTGTGCTGGTGAACGCCGCCCTGGACCGAGGAGCCCGATATGACTGGACGATGCTCCCGATCGGGCGGGATCCGGTCGCCGTCGGTTTCTGGGCCCGGGTCGGAGCGGTCGGGCCAGCGAGTCCGCATCCGTGCACGCATCAGATCGAAGCGAAAGTGGTCCCCGCCGAGGCGCGCTGGACGAAGTGGTGGTGACCAGCTTCTGGAGTCATCACTGCAGGATCGCCGCCATGCGAGCGTTCAGCACCTCGTGTCACGTTCCGCGTCGGTGAGGCGGGCGGGCCGGTCGGCGAGCGGGCCGCCTGAGCGGAGCAGGGTTTCCAGGGTTCCCAGCGGTTCAGGGACGACGGTGTACCAGCTCCAGGTTCCGCGGCGTTCCCGTTCGAGGATGCCGGCGGAGACCAGCACACGCAGGTGATGACTGAGTGAGGGCTGGGGCATGTCGAACTCTTCGGCCAGGTCGCAGAAGCACGCTTCGCCGCCCGGCGAGTACCGCACGAGCGAGAGCAGGCGGATCCGGACGGGGTCCGACAACGCTTTGAACAGCTTCGCGGCGGCTTCTGCGTCGCCGGGGTCGACGACAGCGGCGGGTTCGGCCATGAGCAGGGTCACCGCGATCGGTTTGCGGGTACGGCCGGTCTCGCTCGCCACGGGCCCTCCTTCACTCCTGACGTCCCTCGAAGCTCACCATACCCGCTGAATTGACAAAGCTCGATCCAAGCTCTTCAATTGCATCGGCAGACTTCGATCCAGCTAGCCGTGTCTCCGAGGGAGATGTCATGACCTATGCCACCGAGGGCCTGCCTGGCCGTGAGGTGCTGGACCAGCTCGACCGGATCACCGACGAACTCACCGACAAGTTCCATGGCACGTTCGGCCGTGCGACGGTTGAGCGGTTTGTGGAGGAGACCTTCGGGCTGCTGGATCGCTCGGCGACGGTCAAGGTTCATCTTCCGACGCTGACCGCCCGTTTCGCCCGTCAGCGTCTGGTCGACCTCGCCAAGGTTGATGGGCTCACCTTGGTGACCGCGCCGCAGGTGCTGTTCGTGTGCGTGCACAACGTCGGTCGTTCCCAGCTGGCGGCGGCGCTGCTCAACCACCATGCCTTCGGGCATGTGATGGTCCGTTCCGCTGGATCGCAGCCCGCGGGCGTGATTCCGCCGGTCATCACCGAGGCGCTGGCGGAGCTGGACATCCAGCTCGCGGGCGCCTATCCGAAGCCGTTGACCGACGAGGTGGTCCGCGCGGCCGACGTCGTGGTCACGATGGGCTGTGGGGACGCGTGCCCGGTCTATCCGGGCAAGCGGTATCTCGACTGGGACGTGCCCGACCCGATGGGCCAGCCCTTGACCGTGGTCCGCGGGATCCGGGACGACATCGGCCGCCGCGTCCGGCGCCTGCTCGACGAACTCACCGACTGACCTCTCCAGAGAAAGGAAACGGGCATGACCCGCACGCCTGAAGTGCTGTTCGTCTGTGTCCACAACGCGGGCCGGTCGCAGATGGCCGCCGCGCTGTTGCAGCACTACTCGCTCGGCCGCATCGCCGTCCGGTCCGCGGGTTCGGAGCCCGCGGAGAAGGTGAACCCGGCCGCCGCCGCGGCGCTCGCGGAGTGGGGATTGGACATCACGGCCGAGGTGCCGAGCAAGCTGTCCACTGAGGACGTCGAAGCGTCCGATGTGGTGATCACCATGGGGTGCGGTGACACGTGCCCGGTGTTCCCCGGCAAGCGGTACCTCGACTGGCCGCTGGAGGACCCGGCGGGTCAGGGCGTGGAGGCTGTGCGCCCGATCCGGGATGAGATCGACCGGCGGATCCGCGGCCTGGTCGCCGAAATCCTCGATGCCTGACCCTCACTTTCCGACTTCCGCACTTCTGGAGACCAGCCCGTGACTCACACCGCCGACAAGGCCGGTACCCCGGCCGACACCGACGTCCTGCACAAACTGTCCTTTCTGGACCGGTTCCTTCCCGTCTGGATCATCGTCGCGATGGGCGCCGGGCTCCTCCTGGGCAGCATCATCCCCGGCCTGCAAGGCGTGCTGGATGCGGTGAAGATCGGGCAGGTCTCCTTGCCAATCGCGCTCGGGCTGCTGCTGATGATGTACCCAGTGCTGGCGAAGGTCCGCTACGACCGGCTCGATACCGTGACCAAGGACAAGCGCACGATGGTGCTTTCCTTGGTCCTCAACTGGATCCTGGGCCCGGCGCTGATGTTCGCGCTGGCGTGGCTGATGCTGCCGGATCTGCCGGAGTACCGGACCGGGCTGATCATCGTCGGTCTCGCCCGCTGTATCGCGATGGTGATCATCTGGAACGACCTCGCGTGCGGTGACCGCGAGGCCGCGGCGGTGCTGGTCGCGCTGAACTCCGTGTTCCAGGTGATCATGTTCGGCGTGCTCGGCTGGTTCTACCTCGACCTGCTCCCCGGCTGGCTGGGCTTGGACACCACGAGCATCGACTTCTCGCCGTGGGAGATCGCGCTCAGCGTCATCATCTTCCTCGGCATCCCGCTCGCCGCCGGCTATCTCTCGCGCCGCATCGGGGAACGGAGCAAGGGACGCGACTGGTACGAGGGGAAGTTCCTGCCCAAGATCGGCCCGATCGCGCTCTACGGGCTGCTGTTCACCATCGTGATCCTGTTCGCCCTGCAGGGCGACAACATCACCTCCCGACCGCTCGACGTCGCCCGGATCGCGCTGCCGCTGCTGGTCTACTTCGCGATCATGTGGATCGGCGGCTACCTGCTGGGCAAGGCTTCGGGGCTGTCGTACGAGCGCACCACGACACTGGCGTTCACCGCCGCGGGCAACAACTTCGAACTCGCGATCGCTGTCGCCATCGGCGTCTTCGGCGTGACGTCGGGGCAGGCTCTCGCCGGGGTCGTGGGCCCGCTGATCGAAGTCCCGGTCCTGGTCGCGTTGGTCTACGTGAGTCTCTGGCTGCGTAAGCGCTGGACGACGAAAGCGCCCGCGGAGTGACCGGAGCCGCGCAGGTAGTGGTCATCGGCGGGGGCCAGGCCGGTCTTGCCGCGGGCTACTACCTGCGCCGCGCCGGCCTGGACTTCGTCATCCTCGATGCCCAGCCCGAGCCGGGCGGCGCCTGGATCCACGGCTGGGACTCGCTGCGCCTGTTCTCCCCGGCGCGGCACAGCTCGTTGCCGGGCTGGCCGATGCCGCCCTATCCGGGACCGGGGTATCCGACAGCCGAGCACGTTGTCGAGTACCTCGCCGCGTACGAGAAACGCTACGAACTCCCGATCCGCCGTGCGGAGGCGGTGACCGCCGTGTCCCGCGACCGCACCCGATTCACGGTGAGCACCGATACGGGGGAGTGGAGCGCCGAGGCGGTCATCAGCGCCACCGGAACCTGGTGGCGTCCCTTCCTTCCGCTGATGCCGGGCGGGTTCACCGGTCGTCAGCTGCATACGGTGGATTATCGCGGTCCGGAGGAGTTCGCGGGCCAGGACGTCGTGGTGGTCGGCGGCGGCAACTCCGGCGCCCAGATCGCCGCCGACCTCGCGGGCACGGCGAACCTGACCTGGGTCACCCGCCGCCCACCGCGCTACCTGCCCGACCACATCGACGGCAAGGCCCTCTTCGACGTCGCCACTCGGCGCCGCCAGGCCTTGGAGACCGGGCAGCCCGACACCGCCGGAGTCGCCGGACTGGGCGACATCGTCGCCGTCCCGCCCGTCCGCGAAGCCCGCGACGCCGGGCTCCTACGGCCGAGCGCGATGTTCGCACGCCTGGACACTGACGGTCCTGTGTGGACGGACGGAACCCGGCAACACGCGGACGCGATCATCTGGTGCACCGGCTTCCGCCCCGCCCTGGGGCATCTCTCCCCGTTGCGGCTGCGCACCACGCGGGGCCGGATCCCCACCGCCGATACTCGCGCGGTCGCCGAGCCCGGCCTGCACCTGCTCGGCTACGGAGACTGGACCGGACCGGCCTCGGCCACGCTCATCGGCGTCGGCATGACCGCCCGCGCCGCCATTGCCGACATCACGGCCTACCTAGGCGCCGCTCGCTAGCCTCCGCACGGTCGAGAGCACGAGGCGGGTCGCCGCGACGAGCGTGTCGGTCTCTACACGGTCCGCGGTCTCGGCCGGGGTCTGATACCCGGGTATCCCCATGCCGATGCCGATGGCGGCGAGCCCGGCGGCGGCGTAGCGGCGGTTGTCCGAGGCCATTGTCCCCGCACACAGCGGCACCCCGGTTTCCCTGCCCGCGTGGTCGAGCGCCGCGAGCAGGTCGTGCGCGGGCCCGCCCGCCTCGACCGCGGCGGCCTCGCCGAGCTGGGCGGCGCCGTCGACATTGATCACCACGGTGCCGGCGCGGACATCAGGCGCGTGATGCGCCGAACCCTGGGCGCCGGCTTCCTCGGCGTCCAGGAACGTCACCGCCAATCCGGCGGCGGCGGGCAGCAGCGGCGCCAGCACACGGGCCGCTTCCAGGACGACGGCGACACCGGAGGCGTTGTCCGCGGCCGCGGGAAGCCGCTGCCCAGGATCGTCGCCCACGCCGTCGAAATGCGCGGTCAACAGCACGCTGATGCCCCCGGCCGCGGGCATGCGGAGAAGATGTTCATCCGCCGGTCACCACAACGGCGCCCTCCGGTCCGTCCGACGATTGAGCGAGGGACGCGCCTTCCTGGAAGAACCGCCGCAGGGTTGTGATCGACCTATCGCCAAGGTCGTCTGCGGCGGAGCCCGGCGAGAAGGCGACAGTACTGTTACGTGAGAGTGTGGTCGGCGGCGCCGCCGACGGCGGATCGAGCATCCGGCGCGGTGGGCGGCAGGTGAAAGGAAACCGGTGTGGGTGAGCAGATGCAGATCGGCGAGGTGGCCGAGCGCACCGGGCTGTCGTTGCGGACGATCCGCTATTACGAGGAAGTCGGCCTGGTGGTCCCCAGTGCCCGCAGTCAGGGCGGTTTCCGGCTCTACACCGACCCGGACGTGGACCGGCTGGAACTGATCAAGCGGATGAAGCCGCTGGGATTCCAGCTGGAGGAGATGCGCGACTTGCTGGCCATTCTCGACCCGATCCCGGGGAGTCCCGAGATCGAGGACCCGGCGGCTCGTCTCGCGGAATTCGGTGAGACCGCCGAGAAGGCCTGCGTGGAGCTGCGCGCGAAGCTGGCCATCGCCGAGGAGTTCGCCGCCCTGCTGCGCTCGCACAACGCCACCGAAGAAACGTCGCGGTAGCCCCCCGCGTCGGCGATCACTGGGTGCGCTCGGCGAAACACCTGCCAGGAGCGACGTTGTGGGTTGAACGTGATCCCGCCCTCATTCCGGCCTGGGGCCTTCGCGGGCGGATGATCTCTTCTCTAACGTAAGGTGAGAGTTGTCGACGGTGGTGGCGTCATGCTCACCAGTCCGCTGGGTCACCGACGCCCCGACTCCCGTCCTTTCGAGCCGAGGAGCTGTTCCTTGCCGGCAGAGCAGGTTGCCGTGATCGTTCCGGGTTAGCCCGCAGATACCAGGCGACGCCTGTACCGCTGACGGTGCGCGCCTCTCTCCCGCAGGATCTTTCAGCACGCCGTGATGGCGTGAGAGTGTTCCGCGCCCCGATGTGGCGCCCGAGAAAGTCAGGTTGTCTTTCTGTGTCGAGTCTTGTGTCCCAGGTGTCGACGCGCCTGCGCGGTTCGCGGCCGTCGTGGCTGTCGCCCAAGGTCGCCCGCACCGAGATCCTCGCCGGGCTGGTGGTCGCGCTCGCGTTGATCCCGGAGGCGATCTCCTTCTCCATCATCGCGGGCGTGGACCCGAGTGTCGGGTTGTTCGCCTCGTTCACCATGGCGGTCGTGATCTCGATCGTGGGCGGACGGTCGGCGATGATCTCGGCCGCGACCGGCGCCATTGCGCTCGTCGTCGCCCCCTTGGCGCGGGAACACGGACTCAACTATCTGATCGCCACGGTGATCCTGGGTGGTTTGTTCCAGGTCGTGCTCGGTTCGCTGGGCGTGGCGCGGTTGATGCGGTTCGTGCCGCGCAGTGTGATGGTCGGGTTCGTCAACGCGCTGGCGATCCTGATTTTCCTGGCGCAGGTGCCTGAGCTGATCGACGTGCCGTGGCCGGTGTACCCGCTGTTCGCGGGCGGGCTCGTGCTGATGGTGCTGTTTCCGAAGCTGACCAAGGTGATTCCCGCACCGCTGGTGTCCATTGTGGCCTTGACCGCGCTGACGATCGCCGCGGGCATCGCGGTCCCGACCGTGGGCGACAAGGGTGTCCTGCCCTCCTCGCTGCCGTCACTCGGTGTTCCGGATGTGCCGTTCACCTTCGCCACGCTCGGCATGCTCGCGCCGTACGCGCTCGCGTTCGCGCTGGTGGGGCTGATGGAGTCACTGATGACCGCGAAGCTCGTCGACGACATCACCGACACCCACTCCAACAAGACCCGTGAGGCGATCGGCCAGGGTGTCGCCAACATCGTCACCGGCTTCTTCGGCGGCATGGGCGGCTGCGCGATGATCGGGCAGACCATGATCAACGTGAAGACCGCCGGCGCCAGGACTCGCCTGTCCACGTTCTTGGCCGGGACCTTCCTCATGGTGTTGTGCATCGTCTTCGGCCCGCTGGTATCGCAGATCCCGATGGCCGCGCTGGTCGCGGTGATGGTGCTCGTCGCGTTCGGCACCTTCGACTGGCACAGTGTCGCTCCGGGCACGCTCAAGCGGATGCCGTGGGGCGAGATCATCGTCATGGTCGTCACCGTGGCCGTCGTGGTGGCCACCGACAACCTCGCGATCGGCGTGGTCGTCGGTTCGATCACCGCGATGGTGATCTTCGCGCGCAGGGTGGCGCACTTGGTCGAGGTGACCGCCGTGGTCGATCCGGACGGCACCCAGGTCGTGTACGCCGTCACCGGCGAGTTGTTCTTTGCCTCCAGCAACGACTTGGTCTACCAGTTCGACTACGCGAACGATCCGGACAAGGTCGTCGTCGATCTCACCGACGCGCACATCTGGGACGCCTCCACCGTCGCGGCCCTCGACGCGATCACCACCAAGTACGAGTCACGGGGCAAGACCGTCGAGATCGTCGGGCTGAACAAGCACAGCGCACGGATGCACGGGAAGCTCTCCGGCGAACTCTCCGGCAGCCACTGACACAGGCCGGACAGTGAGGGGCGGAGCCGTCACGGCTCCGCCCCTCACTCGTTCGATGCGGCGGTCGAGTGTGACAGGGTCGCCACGCTTTCCCCGTTGTGCGCCGAAAACAGTGCGTGCACGTGGTAGCGCAACACCGCGGTCGCGCCGTCCACATCCTGTTGTCCGATCAGGACACTGGTGCCCAGGCCATGGCTGAGCGTCACCAGGCGAGCCGCCTCCAGCGATACGTCCACGCCCGGCGCCAGCTGCCCGTCGGCCTGTGCGCGACGCAGCGCATTAGCGAGCTGCCGGTGGATGTCGTCCACACTGGACGCGAACGGTTCGGCGCTCAGCTGGGAATCGGTCATCGCCAGCACCGCGTACGAGGCGCCGACCAGATGGAAGACCCGGCTTTCCTCGTCCGACGGCAGTGCCTCGGCGAGGAACGCCTCGACGAAGTCCCGCGGGGGCACCGGATCCGGTAATCCGGCGAGACGCGCTGCCCACCGCTGACGGCTCCGTCGTTCGAGATGCCTCAACGCACCCAGCAGCAGCTGCTCTTTGGTGTCGAAGTAGTACTGAACGAGCCTCAGTGACACTCCTGATTCGGCGGCCACTGCGCGCATCGTGACCGCGTGCAGCCCTTCTCGCGCGGCGACCCGGACCAGCGCCTCGGCGATCTGAGCGCGCCGTTCCTCATGGTCGACGGTCCTCGGCATCAGGCGGCCTCCTTCGCGCAGGAGCTATGATACAAGCGTATATGATACGCATGTATCACAATGCGGCCGGGAGGCGTGGTGGGTTTTCGTGACCTCGAAGCCAGTGGCCCGGCGGCGAGGACCGCTGGGCCGCGGGTGGTGCTGGCGCTGGCGTGTGCGGCGCAGTTCATGGTCGTGCTCGACATCTCGGTGGTGAACGTTGCCCTGCCGTCGATCCAGCGATCGCTCGGTTTCGACGACGCGGATCAGCAGTGGGTGGTCAACGCCTACGCGCTGACGTTCGCCGGGCTACTGCTGCTCGGCGGGCGGCTGGCGGACCTCTACGGTCGCAGGCGGGTTTTCCTCGCCGGGCTCGCGTTGTTCTCCGGTGCGAGTCTGGCGGGTGGTCTGGCGGATACCGCGGGGTTGCTGATCGCCGCTCGTGCGGTGCAGGGCGTGGGTGCGGCCGTCCTGGCACCGGCCACGCTGACGGTGCTCACCGCCACTTTCCCCGAAGGCTCTGGTCGTACTCGTGCACTGGCGATGTGGACCGCGGTGGGAGTTGCCGGCGGTACCGCGGGAAACCTCATCGGTGGGGTGCTCACCGAGTACCTCTCCTGGCGATCGATCCTGCTGATCAACGTCCCGATCGGCGCCGGAGCCATCATGCTCGCCCTGCGGTATCTCTCCGGTGGCGGCCGTCCGGCGACGCGCCCACGGCTCGACCTGGCGGGCGCGGTCCTGGCGACACTGGGGCTGACCGCGCTGACCTACGGCATCACGCAGTCCCATGACGCGGGCTGGGACGCGGCGGTGACGGTGGTGAGCTTGCTGGCAGGGGTCGCGGCGTTGGCGGGATTCGTCGTGGTCGAGGCGCGCTTCGCCGCGGTCCCGGTCATTCCGTTGCGCCTGTTCCGGGGACGGGCGATCAGTCTCGGGAACGTGGTGATGCTGCTGGCCGGGGCTTGTCTCAACCCGATGTGGTTCTTCCTGACCCTGTCGATGCAGAACGTCCTGCACTACAGCCCGCTGCTGACCGGCCTCGGGTTCCTGCCGCACACCGTGGTCACCATCCTGGTCGCCGCCCGTGTCACCCCGTGGCTGATGCGGCGCGTCGACAGCCGGACCCTGATCGCGATCGGCGCTGTCCTCGCCGCCGCCGGATTCGTGTGGCAGAGCCTGCTGACACCGGACAGTGGCTACCTGGCCGGGATCCTCGGCCCGGCGGTCGTGTTCTCGATCGGCGGCGGCTTGCTCAACACGCCGATCACCACCATCGTGACCTCCGGGATCGACACGGCGGACGCCGGTGCCGCCTCAGGGCTGATGAACACCACCAAACAGGTCGGCGGTGCGCTCGGCCTGGCCGTCCTGGTCACCGTCGCGGGCAGTCACACCGCCGGCACCGAAGCGCTTTCCGCCGCCTACAGTCGCGCGTTCGTGGTGATCGCGGCACTCATGGTCATTGTGGCCGCGCTCGCCTACACCCTGCCGTCACAACGAGACGGCGCTATCCGGTAGCCGACCGGCTGTGATGGAGGTGGCAGCGCCGGCCACCGAGCGGGCGGCCGCTGTGAACAAGGAGCCGGTACCCCCCGGATCCTTAGCAGCCGGTGGTCTTCTCGGCGGTCCGTGTACAGACGGCGATGACCGCGATCGTCAAGCATACGGTCATGGTGGCGGCCATCGGCAGAACGCTCGACTCGCCGAACGCTCCAACGATCGGGGGGGCGGCGGCGCCGATAAGGAATTGGCTGCTACCCAGCAGCCCCGACGTCGCCCCGGGCGCGTCCCGGCCGAGGTTTTGTGCCGCGGTGATCACGGCGGGGAAGAACACGCCGAACGCCGTGATCGCGACGAACAGGCACGCCCACGTCACCACGACACCGGCCAGACCTCCAGCGGCTGTCAGCAGCAGGATCACCGTCGCCGTGCCCGCTACCGCCGAACCGCCGACGAGTGGCACACGCAGACCGGCACGGTCGGCGATCCGCCCGGACGCCACCGATCCCAGCAGATTGCCGAGCGCGTTCACCCCATAGACGACGCTGGTGAGGGGCGCCGACATGCCGAAGATCCCGGTGAACACGAACGACGTGCCGGCGATGTAGGCGAACACGGCCGCGTTGCCGAACGCCAGGCCCAGGACCAGGCGCGTCAACGCAACCCGGCGAACCAGACCCGCGATCCGGCCCAGCGTCACCGCCAGCCCGCCACGGCTGCGACGCTGCAGGGGCAGGGATTCCGGAACCCAGGCAGCGACACCCGCGACCAGCAACGCGCCGAGCGCTGCCAGGACAACGAAAACCTCCCGCCAGGAGCCGAGCGTCAGGATCGCCCCGCCCAGCAGCGGCGCCAGGATCGGCGCGGCGGAACTGATCGCCCCTAGCGTCGCGAAACCTCGCGCCGACCCGCGGTCATCATGGGTGTCGGTGACCACCGCGCGTGCCACGACCAGCCCAGCCGCACCCGTGACACCCTGAAGCACCCGCCCGGCGATGAGGATCTCCATACTCGGGGCGAGCGCGCACGCCACCGAACACAGCGTGAACCCGGTGCCGCCGCCGAGGAGAACCCGGCGTCGCCCGAGGCGATCTGACAGCGGCCCGAACAGCAGTTGGCCGAGCACCACGCCGGCAAGAAACCCGGCGAGCGACGCCTGGGCCTGGCTCGGCGACGTGCCGAGGGAAGCGGCGAGCGCGGGCAAACCGGGGATGTACATGTCGGTGGCCAGCGGCGCCGCCGCGGACAAACCCCCAAGTACCCCCAGCAGCCGCAGCCGCCCCCGCTCGCGGACCGCGCTCCCGCTCACAACGGCGGCGCCGCGCCGAGAGCGGGCTCGCCGTCCGGATCGCCCTGAAAGCTGGCCGCGCGCAGCAACAGGTCCGCGGCGATCCCGACCACAGCGAGCTCGGCGTCGGACAACGTGCCGGCCAAGGCCTGGGCCAACCAGGCGTTTCCGGCCCGGACATGGTCCTCGAGCGCGGCGAGCCCGGCCTCGGTGATCAGGGCACGCTGAGCCCGGCGATCGTCCTCGTCCGGTATTCGCCTGATCCGCTCCTCGCCGGCCAGCTGGTTCAGAACCCGGGTCAGCGACTGCGGCTGCACACCCTCGATCCGCGCCAGCGTGGTGACGGTGAGCGGGCCACTGTGTCGCAGATTCGCCAGCACCGAGGCGGCCAACCGGGTCAGAGGCCGCTCGGCGCCACTCTGCGCGCGCAACCGGCCCGCCACTCGCGACATCGCCCATCTGGTCCGCTGTGCAACATCATCCGCTTCGGTCACAATACCAAGCTAACACTTGCTAAAAAGCAGCGCAAACGTAGCAGTTCTCCGTTTAAAGCGAAGCTTTTAGGTGTCAAATGACGGTGTCGCGCTGGCGTCGAGGGGCGAGATCGGGAGGGCCGAGGTGAGACAAAGATCGTCTCCCCGTTCCTGATCAGCCGAAGGAGCAGGCAGTAACCGCGCGGGGGTGTGCTCAGGGGGCTTGCGGCCAGGTGAGGTTCGCCGTGGCCGGTGTTGCCTAGCTCGGTCTGACAATAGGCATGCCGATGCTCACGGGGGCGGCGCGGTTCGCGGTGTGGCGGTCGAGGGCGGCTAGCTTCGCGTGCGCGGCCTTGAGGCTGACAGTGAGGCCGTCGATCTCTCCTCGCCATCCGTTGAGCTCGGCTTCGCTGATCCGGTCTCGGAGGTTGTTCGCGATCTCGACCAGCCGGGCTCTTTGGCGAGGGTCGACGCGCAGGACCGGGCATCGGATACACGCTTAACCGAAATGATCTTGAAGTGGGTTTGGTGGTATCCGAACCGTCACTGTGACCCTCTGTCACGAAGGAATCTTCGCGATGCGTTACTGCCGGGCGTGTCGATCAATCAGTGAGGTGTCAGTGGTCATGCCGCGCTGCCAGGCGTCGCAGTCGTCGGAGGTACTGGCCGCGGAAGCGGCGCTGGGTGGTCTCGACTCGAACGAAGTCCGGGTCAGCGAAAGCCTCGTAGTAGGAGTTCTCGGCATCGTCCCGGCCGCCATCGGCGTCGACGAGGCGTGCGAGGGCCTCCTTCTCCGGCGGTCCGCTGGGAAGGTTGACGACCCACTCGGCCTTCGGCGTGTCCGAACCATCCACTTCACCAGTATGCCCCTCAGCCCTGGCCATCAGTACTGAACACCCATGTCGGCGGCTATGCATGTCAGCCTCTTCAGCCACTCGGCAAGAGCGGTGTAGTCGGCGTCGACGAGGCCATGCTGGGGGTCGACGCGGTGCAGTAGAGCAGGTGCCCGATGGTGTGTGCGCACCCACTTCCGGTCGGCGTCGGTGATCTCGTCGTCGACCCAGGCGAATGGGAGTCCTGCGGCCCAGTCGACGAGCGCGCGGGTCTTCCAGTGCAGTCCATCTCGCCCGTCCTGCTCCTCGTACTCGGAAGGCTCCGGCCAGTCGACCACCGGCAACTGCGGAAGGCCCAGTCGCGGCGATAGGCACTCGTTCGCTTCGGCGGCCCATGTTGTGGCCCAGACCAGATCGCAGGGCAACGTGGCCAGGCGGGGCCCATGCCCGGGATCGACCCTGGCTAGGAGTGGGTTCGAGCTGGCGGCGGGTGAGTCGTCGTCGGAGGGATATGTCGGGTACTGCCCTGACGGAGCGCCGAACGGGTGAGCGGCCCGTCGACGTCAAGGAACAGCAGCGGCCGTGCTCCGGAGCCTGTCACGACTGCACGATAGCCGCCGATTCGGGGGCGGTGTCCCCCGGGCGTGTCGCTCGGGGACACCGCTGAGGCGATCAGCCCATGCTCGACCGTCCAGCAGTGGACGGGATGTCGGGCATGCCGAGGTGGACGGTCGTGCTGCGTGCGGCGCGCATGGCCTCGAGTTTCTGGGCTGCGGCGGCCATGGTGGTTTCGATCGCGGCGACCTCGCCCAGCCAGCCCTGCTCTTTCGCCTCGTCCAGACGGTCGACGAGGTTGGCGTGGATCTCCTCCAGCCGCGGCAATTGGGCTGGGTCAACCCGGAGGAGTGGGCATCTGACACAGGCGTTTTCATGCGCACAAGGGGATCCATAGTCACGGCCACAGGTTCCCAATGCGACTTTCCGCAACTCGAAGTGGGCGAGGAACTCGGCCCACTCGGCGGCGGTGAGGTCGCGGTATTCTTCGCTGGGACGTTGGGCGCGGCGGCGGGCGATGAACGCCCGGTGGTGGGCGATCACGTCCTCGGGGTAGATGGCGGCGTAGCGCATCGTCGTGTCCACTGTGGAGTGACCGCAGAGCTTGGCGGCGACGTGCGGCGACAGGCCGGAGCGGATGGCGTCGGTGACGAAGATCCTCCGGAAGTCGTGGGGCCGCCACTCCAGGGACTGGCCGGCCGCGGTGATCTGCGCGGCTTGCGAGGTGGCGACGAGGCACTCGCGGATATAGCTGCGAGTCAGCGGCCGGTCCTCGGTGCCGAACCGCCGCTGGAATAGGAACGGCATCGGCGGGCTCCAAGTCTGTTCGAACACGTCGTAGGCGGACACCAGTGGCAGTGCAGCGTTGCCGGCGCGGACCCGGAAGATGATTGCGGTCAAGACCTCCGCGAGTTCCGGGGACACCAGCAGCAGTCTTTCGGAGTCGGTTTTCGAGGGGGCGACCTGCAGCATTGGCACGACCTCGCCGGTGGTGGGCAGCGTGTAGGCGATGAAGCTGTGGTGGGTCAACTCCAGCATCTCCTCGATGCGGATCCCGGTGTGCCGCAGCACTTCCACGGTCGCCCATGACCAGAACGCGGCCGACTCCTCGTGGCTGAGGTCGCGGCGCTTGCCGGTGGCCAGCTCGCGGACATAGACGCGGCCGGACTCGCCGACGTGACCGCGCTCGAACTGCTGGCCGCATGCGGTGAACCGGCCACCAGCAGGGATCGCTTTTGCGATGTTGATGCGTTCCTCGGCGTCCTTGCGCTGCCGGTCGACGGCCCGCACCAACGCTGGGAGCAGCGGCAGTTGGGTGCGGGTCCGGTGGTCCATCCGGGCTTTGACCCGCGCGAAGTCCCGGGCCTCCACCCGGCTGGCCAGGAACCAAGGGATCCCCACCGCGCGAAGGAATCTGAACCAGGACAACAGCTCATACGCGTACGAGCGCAGAGACGCCGGGCTCGCGTCATCGGCGAGCATGTGGCGGAGAAACTCGGTGACCGCCGGTTCCTCGACGCCGTGCTCGTTAACCAGCCGGAACGGCAGCAGCCGGTCCCCGGTCTCCTCGACCCTCCCGATTCTGTCGACCGTCAGGGCCGCCACATCCCTGACTACCGTGCCGCGTTCTGCCATCCCAACCTCCACGGGCCGTCTTCCCTGACGGCACGGGATCAGAGCAGAAACGCTCCATCACTCGCGGTGACTCGCGAGACCCGGCCCTGCCGAAATCAGGCCGATTCGTCACTGTCAGTCCACATCGAACCAACCCAGGAGATCCTGAGTTAGTTCGGTCAACGGGACGTGCTCGTGCTGGCAGGAGGAGCCGTAGGGGTGGCCGCAGGTGCCGAGTTCCAGCTTCCGTTCCTGGAAGTGCTGCTGGAATTCGGTCCATTCCTCGTCGGTTGGATCGCGGTACTCGTCGGCAGGTCGGATCGCGCGACGCTGGGCGAGGAATGCCCGGTAGGTACGGACCAGGTCGTCCTGGAAGATAATGGCGACGTCGGATATTCAAACCGTCCGAATGGTTGCGGCGTCAGGGTTCTTGGCGAGGTGTTCGTAGACTGTTGTCCTCCGTGTTTGGGTCTGCGGCCGATAGGGTGGTGATCATGGTGATTCGTGCGGTGGTGTTCGACATCGGCGACGTACTGGAGATCGCGCCCGACCTTGGTGTCGGCGGGCGGTGGGAGGCCAGGCTCGGTCTCGTGGGGGGTGAGGTCGGCCGACGACTGGCGGACGTCTGGGCAGCCGGGGCCATTGGCGGGGTCACCGAGGATGAGGTGCGTCAGGCGATCAGCGATCGACTCAGCGTTGCCAGGGAACAGGCCGATGCGATCATGGCGGATTTCTGGGAGCAGTATCTGGGCACCGGCAACATCGAGTTGATCAAGTATTGCCGGGGACTGCGCCCGCGCTATCGGACCGGCATCCTGAGCAACAGCTTCGTCGGTGCCCGGGAACGGGAGCAGGCCGCATACGGGTTCGAGGATCTCGTAGATGACATCGTCTACTCGCACGAGGTTGGCATGAGCAAGCCGGATCCGCAGATCTACGAACTCAGCTGCGTACGGCTCGAGGTCCGCCCCGAGGAAATGATTTTCCTCGACGATTTGGCGCCCAACATCGCCGCTGCGCGTGCGGTCGGCATCCACGGGATCCACTACCGGGACAACGCTCAGGTAATCGCCGAGATCGAGGAGTTGCTGACTCCAGCCGGTGATTGAACCGGGGTACCCATCGGGATCCAACGACTTGTCGTGAGCTGGCGGGCCATGAGGCTGTCAAGCGGATGCGTGCCCGAACCGTGCGTGGATGAGCCGACATCTGGTGTTGCTGACCCAGACCGTGGCCGCTGCCGGTGAAGCCGCGGCCACGGTCCATCAGACGGTGCAGCAGCAAGTACAGCCCACCCGGGGTGTGCAGGCGACGGGTGGGCGTACCCGATCTCCCAGGTTACGGTGTCGAACCAACCACACGTGCCGCGGCGCCGTTCGCCAGCTGCAGCCCCACAGCGCGGTCGCCGACGAGGAGGTGCTCGGCCGGCAGCTCCTTGATGGTCCCGATGCCGCGCGCCGAGACCGCCGCCATCAGTACTATAGGGCGCCTTTCAGCGGCATGCCCGCACGTTGGAGGTGCGGAAGTGGCGGGCTAGTGTCGCGCTGGTAGGTGTCGAAGCGTGCGATGAGCGGGACAGTTCCGTCGTGACTGTTCCGCAGGCGCGTGACGATGGTGGCCAGCACACTGGCGAGTTCCGGGCTGACCAACAGAAGCCGTTCCTCGTTGTTCTTCGACGGGACGATCTGCAGGAGCGGGACGAGCTCGCCGGTGTCGGGGAGCTGGTAGGACACGATCGCCAGCTGGGTGAGCTCAAGGAGTTCTTCGATCCTGATTCCGGTGTGTCGCAAGGTTTCGATCGCCGCCCATGCCCAGAAGCGTTCGTCCTCCCGGTGGGTCAGGTTGATCTTCTCGCCGGTGCCGAGATCGCGGACGTGGACGTTCTGTGCCCACTCTCGCTGCGGGCTGGTGGGTTCGAAGCGCTGGTAGAGCCGCCCAGAAACTGTGAACTCCGTGCCCGGCGGGTGCTGCTGTGCGGTGGACAGCAGTTCCGCGGTGTCGGTCATGGCGCGGTGGGCGGTGTCGACCAGGATCTGCAAATGAGGCATCCGGTCACGGATACGTTGGTGCATGCGGGTCCGGGCCGCGCGCTGCGCCTTGGCGAATCCGCGGCAGTCGCTCTGGCGGACCGGGCTCGGGACTGCCCATCGTGCCCAGCTCGCATCCTCCAGGGCCCATGTCCCGTGTCGCGCATGCTGTGGGATACGCGACGCCGAGTGCTTTCCTAGCGGCATTCCGTCGCACAGTGGGAACTTCGCCCAAGCGCTACCTCAACGGCGGTTGAGCCGTCAGATGAGCGTTTGGATGGAGGTTTGTCGAGGGTCAGCATGTGGACGGGGACACTGCGCTAGGACCGACCTTGCCGCTCTGGGCACGAACGCCAGCGGAGCGCTTCACGCCCGTGCGTTCGGCGCGGATGCCGGGTTGATCCGGTGGCTCTGGCGGGGCGAGTAGGCCCAACGACTCCCAATGCCGCAGCACGTGAGTGGCCGGCCCGAACCGTTGTGCGACCTCTCCGATGCTCAAGTCCGCAGTGCTTGACTTCATGTCGCCATCAAGTCGCAGCATGGCGGCCATGTCCAACGACACGACCACACAGCCCGAGACCACCCGGCCTGACGACGCGACCGGCTCCTTGATCCGGATGCTGGACGTCGTCGACAACCTGCCTGGCGCCGCCGAGTTGCGCTCCGACACGTACGACCTCCTCGCTCTGGCTCCTGGGCAGGCAATCGTAGACGTCGGGTTCGGTGCAGGTCGCGTGGTCGCCGAGCTCGGCGACCGATCTGCGGGTCAAGCCCGACGAGGCTGGGTGTCCTCTGAGTGGCACGTCTCGGTCCCGGGCACTTGCCCCGCACCGACGGGGCTCCTGGGGCGACCTGTGAATCGCAAGGTTATCGTCAGGTGGACTCACCGGCGGCTCCGGCAGACTGAGCTTTGGGCGGCGTTCGCCGGGCAAAGCGTCCGCGACATACTGGAGCGCTGACGAGATGAAATCTTGGACGCGCGACGTGCGGGCCATCGCCGAGAATCGCAGTGTAGTACTGGCCGTCGCCGACGCCCTCGTGTTCTTGATCGGCCTATGGCTGCTGTTGTCCCCGTTCACGTCGGACGATCCGGTCGGTGAGGTCGACCCGCTGACCGGTTTGGTGGCTGGTGCAGCTCTCGTCGCGGTCGGTGCGGCTGCTCTCGCCGAGCCGGGCACGAGGCGGGTTTGGTGGCCGATCCAGCCGGTCAGTGCGGGCTGGCTGCTCCTGGCCCCGTTTCTGCTCGGCCGTGACACTCTTCCCGGTTTCGACGCCGGAATAGCCGCGGTCTCACTGCTTGCTTTATGGGCAGTCAGAGAGAAACGAATGCTATAGGGTATATCGCAGGTTCCTCGCACCGCCATTCTCCGGCCAGTTACGCCGGTTGGGCACGCCCAATTCGCTCTAGGTCCATAGTGGACAGATGGATTCGAGGTGGCCCAAGTGAGTTACAGGTGGGCCTGGCGTGTGGCACGATCCGGGTCGTCACATTCGCCTTTCTTGGAGGGTTCTGCAGTGCGGTCGTACGATGTCTTGGCCGAATCGGCGGCGCCACCGGCGGTCGTGTGGGCATTGTTGCTGGACCCGAGGATGTGGTCCGCCTGGTCACGCGCCGGTGAACTGGACGTCAGCAGTTCGAGCGGCCTCTCCCCGGACGGGCGTGACGGAGTCGGTGCCATCCGTGTCTTCCGCTCGGGTAAGGCGGTCATCCGGGAGCGGATCACGAGCCTCACGCCTGGTCGGCGGTTCGCATACGAGGGGCTGGAGGGTCCGCATATGGCCGACCACCAGGCGACGATCGACCTCCACGAGGTGCCTGGCGGTGGAACACGGATCCGTTGGCAGGGAACGTATTCAGCTCGTGGCATGGGGCGCTGGTCGTCAGAGAGGCAGGTCCAGCGCACGATGTCGAAGATCGCCACAGGGCTTGCCGAGTATGCCTCTGGTGAAATCGTAAGGTGATTGTCAGGTTCAGGTGCGTAGTTCTGCGGCAAGCTGGTCGCCGTCCGGCGAATGCCGGAGGGCGTATGCGACAGCTCGGAAAGCGCGGCGATGATCGATCGGCGAAGCCCAGGTATGGACCGTGAGGTGGCCAGACGGTGAACTCTGGTCGCGATCTTGGCCGCACCGGAGTGTGAAGCGGCTGCCGTGGATGTGCTGACGGGTCTGGAGCAACGTGCCTGGTGCGCGCTCGCGGCCGAACCCGTTGCCGCACGGTCGTACTACGAGAGGGTTCTCGATGACCGCATCGTGCTGTTGCTGATCGACCAGCGGCCCATCCAGGAGCGTGAGGCGGCTTTGGCCGCCTTGTGCGAGGTGCGGTGGAAGGCGTGCAACCTCGATGGTTTGAGCGCGACAAGGCTTAGTCTCGCCGTCGGCACGGTCAACTACCGCATCGCTGCCATCAAAGATGGGGTGCCTTACTCGGCGCGGGTGAGCAGTGTTTACGTTCGCCGGGACGATGGCTGGAAACTGACCTTTCACCAGCATATGAGTTGGTAGGTCGCTGTCGCCATTTTCGTCGTCGTGACCAGCCTGCCGTTGATGGTGCCGGCTGGATCGGCGAGAAGCGAATCGATGCCGGTGGAACTGCTCGTGGCATGAATGTCGTATGTGTGGGCGTACACAGTCCTGATCGGACACGATGCCGGTCGGCCGGCGCTCTCATCGGCCGCCAAGTGTGCGGAGCACACGGAACCGAGCCAGCCGATGCAGCGTTTCTCCCATGGCATCGGGTGCGACCTGGCCTTCGAGGTCGGCGTGGGCCGAGCACACGATCTGGCTGACGGCCGATTCGGTCATCGAGGACGCGAATTCGCGGGCAAGCCATTGGCGGACTTCGTCGGCGATGTCGTCGGGATGGTGATCGCGGACGGGCATGTCCCTCTCCTCCTTTCGACGACTTCCTCATTGTGTTGGAGATGCAGGAGTCTGCACCTGACGACTGCCTGACGATCGCGTCGGACTCAGGGGCGGTGAGGGTGGAGCTGTCCGGCTGGAGACCGTTGGGGTGGTGCTTGGTGCGAGGGGGGTGATGGGTTCGGGTTCGTCCTGGTCGGTCACACCGCAGCCGCCGAAGCAGAGGGTGGCGGTGATAGCGAGGATCATCGGACGGAGTTTCACGCGGTCGCCTCCGGTAGTTCGACGATGAAGCGTGCGCCTCCGCCGGGCCGGTCTTCGACCCAGACGGTGCCGCCGTGCCGGTGGACGTGGTCGGCGACGATGGCCAACCCGAGTCCGCTGCCGGTGTCGCGGTCGCGGCGGCCGGAATGCAGGCCGCGGGCGAAGCGTTCGAAGATGCGCTCCCGGAGGGCTGGTGGGACGCCGCTGCCGGCGTCGTCCACTTCTATCCTCGCGTGGTCGTCCCGCCGCCGAAGGGTCACGGCGACAGTGCCTCCGCCGTAACGGTCGGCGTTGTCGAGCAGGTTGGTGACGACCCGGTCGATGCGGCGGCGGTCGGCGAAGACGAGCGGGATGTCGGGAGCGGCGTCGACAGGTACATCGGACTTGCCTCTGCTGTCGAGGACGTTGTGCACCAGTGCGTCGAGATCCACCAGTTCAGCTGGGCCGTCGTCCTGGTCCGCGCGGGAGATTTCGAGCAGGTCGACGACCATGCCTTGGAAGCGGTGCAGTTCCGAGCTGAGCAGACCGAGGGCTTTGCGGGCGGTCGGATCCATCGTGTCCTGGCGACGGGTCAGGACCTCGGTGACGTTGACCATCGTGGTGAGAGGCGAGCGGAGTTCGTGGCTGACATCCGCGGCGAAGCGCTTGTCACGGCGGACCCGTTGCTCGAGTTGTTCGGTCGTGGTGTTGAAACTGGTGGCGAGGGGGGCGAGATCGGGGTCGTTCTGGTGGGGGAGCCGGGTCGTCAGATCTCCACGTGCCACACGGGCTGCGGCTCCGCGGAGTGCGGAGAGTGGGCGCAGGGCACGTTTGGTGGTCCAAGCGCCGAGCAGGATTCCGAACAGCGCGGCCACGACGGTGCCCGTGATCAGCAGGATGCTGAGATAGCGGAAGGTTCGATCCAGCTCGAGCAGCGGGTACAGCTCGACGTAGATGCTGTCGCCGTTGCCGACCGGGGTCGCGATGGCGAGCACGGGTATGCCGTCGGCGGCGAAGCGTTGCCGGGCTGCGACACCGTCTCTCGCGCTTTTCAGCAGGGCGGCAGGGATGGCCGTGGGCTCGATCTGCCGTCCGCTGGTAAGCCAGCCGTCGGGGCGGGACAGCAGAATCGAGGAGTCCGGACCGCTGGCGAGCCCGGTCAGAAGCTCGTTGAGATTGTCGGAATGTTCAGCCAGTGCCTTGTTGACCAGGTCGACGTTGACTTCCGACTGCCGCAAGGTGCTCTGTTCACGCTGGTCGAGCATGTAACCGGTGGTCAGGTTCCAGGTCGCGGCACCGAGCACGCTCATCACCAGCGCCAGGCCGAGACCGAACGCGCCGGCCACGCGCCAGCGCAGGGAAAGCCGCCGCAGCGCCGACCGGAACCCGACCCGGCTCATGATCCCGGAGCGATTTGATAACCACGCCCGCGTACGGTCAGCACCAGGCTCGGATCATCGGGATCGGGTTCGACCTTGCGGCGCAACCGTCTGATGTGGACATCCAGTAGCCTCGTGTCGCCGAAGTAGTCGTGTCCCCACACGCGCTGCAGCAATTGCTCTCTGGTGACTACCTTTCCCACGGCAGTGGCCAGTTCGGCGAGGAGGCGGAACTCGGTGCGGGTCAGATGCACCTGGTTCCCGTCACGATGCACGCTTTCCTCATCGGGCCGGATTTCCAGGCCGCCCACGGTGATCCGGGTCGGGGGAGGGGGTGCGGTGCGGCGGAGCAGCGCGCGGATCCGGGCCGCGAGTTCACCGGCCACCAGCGGTTTGGTGACGTAGTCGTCCGCGCCGGCTTCGAGGCCCGCGATCACGTCCTGGGTGTCCGCGCGGGCGGTGATCACGATGATCGGCAGGGGGCCTTGATCGCGCACCGACCGGCACACGGTGAGGCCGTCGATGCCTGGCAGCATGAGGTCGAGCAGAATGACGTCGAATCGGCTGTCCGCGAGTAGTTCGAGCCCGTCTTCGCCGGTTTCAGCGCACTCGACGTCGAAGCCTTCGTCGGCCAGCGCGAGGCTCAAGGCCTCGCTGATCATCACGTCGTCCTCGACCAGAAGAACACGGGTGGACACAGTCGGTATCTCCTTCCGCCGGCCAGGCTAACAGCCTCCGATCGTAAGGCACTCGTCAGTTTCAGGGGGTCCGGTTCATGCCAGGGTGGAATCACGCTCACCGAAACACGGGAGGACCAAGCCCATGACCGCCGACGTTTTCACAACGCGCGCCGAAGTCACCCCCAGAACGGAAACTCATCCGAGGGTGCGACGGCTGCGCGATGACGCGGATCGGGCGTGGGCCATCGCGGACGGCCATCGAACCTTGGCCGCGGAAATCGAGGCAGGAGGTGAGCCGGACGCGTTCCGCCGCGCGAAGGCGCAGCACTTGCTCGGCGAAGTGGCCGCACACCACGGATTCGCCTACCACGAACTCGCCAACGCCGCCGAAGCCCGCACCGGAGCGAAAATCCATCCCCGCGAGTCTCCACAATGGAGACTCTTGATCGATCGCTCCTTCGCAGCTGTCCGTCGCGCCGAGGCACATCACGAACGCGCGGCGGCGTTTTCGGCTCGAACCGCAGGAGACGAAGCGGCTGCCCAAAGGCACGAGGTCGCCGCACGCGAGGCGGACAGCCGTGCGGTGGATTCGCTCGGGGAAACCGGCGACCTTCCGTCGTGACAACGGTTTGGCATAGAAGCACCGGTCGCCGCGACGACAGAAGGTATGAACGCGTGAGCGCCGGGTGATCCGGTGAACCGGTGAACCGGTCGATCGTGGTACTCCGTCAGAACCTGGTTGTCATATTCGGCGCCGGAAATGCTCCGTCAATGTCGAAGTCAAGCGGGTGCAGGACCGGTAGTTCGATACGAGGTGGAAGTCGAAGGCCTGGGCGATGCTGCGCTCGTCGACGTCCGTGAATCGCCGGGACACCCCGAACGGCGGCATCGCTACCAGGTCGCCAGGATCTGCGAGGTCGACCCATCGGGCGCCGCCGGGTGGTCGGGCTCCGCGGTCGTTCGCCAGTGAGGACCTCCGCCGCCCGGTCTCCTTCGGCGCTCAGGATGGCGCGCGCTTGCTCGACTGGCTGGCCCGTAGGTTGGAGCGACTCGAGTGAGCGGATTCAGGCGAAGACGAAGTACCGCAGCCACAGATAGGGCGCCGCGACGAGCACGGTGATCAGTGTGACGAGAGCGCCCTTCTTGGTGAATTCCCAGAAGGAGATGGGACTCCCGGCGCGGGCGGCGATGCCGAGGACGACGACGTTGGCGCTGGCACCGATCGCGGTGGCGTTGCCGCCGAAGTCGGCGCCGAGGGCGAGCGACCACCAGAGGGCTTCGGAATGGGTGGGGTCGGCGATGCTGCTGGTGAGGTCGAGGACCAGTGGGCTCATCGTCGCTACGTAGGGGATGTTGTCGACGACGCCGGACAGCAGCGCGGAGACGCCGAGGATGAGCATGACGCCCAGGAGCGCGTTGCCGCCGGTCGCGTCGGCGGCGAGTTTCGCCAAGTCGCCGATGACGCCGGTTTTGACCAGTGCGCCGATCATGATGAACAGGCCGGCGAAGAACAGCAGTGTTTCCCATTCGACGCCGGCTAGGTAGTCCTTCGGCTTGGCTTGGGACAGGAGCACGAGGGCTCCGGCGCCGAGCAGAGCGACGACCGACGGTTCGATGTGGAAAATCGAGTGGCCGATGAACGCGGTGAAAACGGCCAGGAGCACGACGCCGCATTTGACGAGGAGCTTCTTGTCGTGAATGGCTTCGCGTTCGTTGAGGGCCATGACATCGGCGACCCGTTCCGGGTCGACGGTGAAGGAACCGCGGAACAGCCTCGGCAGGACCAGGCAGAAGACGACCAGTTCGATGGCCACGATCGGTGCCATGTTGACGAGGAAGTCGTTGAACGTCAGGCCGGCTCGGCTGCCGATGATGATATTGGGCGGGTCGCCGATCAAGGTCGCGGCGCCGCCGATATTCGAGGCCATGACTTCGGCGATCAGGAAGGGCACCGGCTTGATGTCGAGCCGATCGCAGACCAGGAGGGTCACCGGGGCCATCAGGAGCACTGTGGTGACGTTGTCCAGGAACGCCGACGCGACCGCGGTGATGAGCACCAGCAGAAGCATGATCCGCAGTGGCGAGCCGTTGGCGCGTTTGGCGGCCCAGATCGCGGTGAACTCGAAGACGCCGGTCTTCCGGAGGACTCCGACGATGATCATCATGCCGAGCAGCAGGAAGATGACGTCCCAGTCCACACCGGTGTCATGGGAGTAGAACGCGTCCTCGGAGCCGAGCACGCCGAGGCCGAGCACGATGCCCGCGCCGGCGAGAGCGGTGACCATCTTCGGGATCTTCTCGGTGGCGATGAACAGGTACGCCACCACGAACACGATGATCGCGACGGTGGCGCTCATGCCACGTCCTCGTGAACGGGATCAACGGCGAATACCGGCCGAAGACACTGCCAGATCACTTGTACTCTCACCGATTCCTGTCCGTGCCGACCGCCCCGACCCGGTCAGGGACGGGTATGCCGACCAGACTTCCCGGCGCTCCACGCGTCAAGATGCCGTAAACGAGAAGCAGAGGCAACCCGGACAATTGCGACCCCGTTCAGTGGATTCGGTGATGGTGCCGTCCTGTACTCTGGATTGTGCCGGTGGTCACACAGTGTTGTGAGATGGGGAGCTTATGTCCGGACTGCTCGGTCCACTCGCGTTGATCGCCGTGTTCGTCGTCCTGATGGCCGCGCTCCGCCTCATGCACCTGCGGCAGAGGCGCGGAGAATCGCCGAATCACACCGGAGTCTCGTCGGGCCGTAAAGAATCGAACAGTAACGACGGATGACCCGGGCACACCTGCCCGGACGGTCGTAGTCTTGCGCTATGCAAGCCAGCGAGATGGCCGAGGAATTCCCGGTCGTGGACATGGATTCCGACGCGCTCGACGCGGCGCGGCTTCTCGCGGAGCACCGCCTGCCCGGCATCGTCGTGACCGACCGGAGTGGCTGCCCTCAATCGGTCCTGCCTGCTTCAGAGGTGGTCCGTTTCCTGGTGCCGACCTACGTGCAGGACGACCCGTCACTCGCCGGTGTCCTCAACGAGTCGATGGCCGATCGTGTCGCCGACAAATTGGGCGGCCGCAAGGTGCGGTCGTTGCTTCCGGAGGAGCCCGCCGAGCTGCCGCGGGTGAACTCCGACGACACTATCATCGAGGTCGCCGCGATCATGGCGAGGCTGCACTGTCCACTGGTCGCGGTGATGCAGGACAAGACGCTGCTCGGCGTGATCTCCGCGTCCCGCCTCCTGGAGCTGGCGCTCGCCCCACAATGATCAGCTGATCTCGGTTAGTGCTCCGGTCTTCACGTCGTAGACGAAGCCACGAACATTGTCGGTGTGCAGGAGAAAATCTGACCGCTTCACGCGTTGCATCGAGCGGCGGACGCTGTCGGAGACTTCGCGGAACGCCTCGACCGCCCAAGTCGGTCGCAGTCCGGTGTCGGCTTCCAATTCGTCTTTGAAGTCGTCTTCGGTCACCAGCGACAACCCGCAGTCGGTGTGCTGCACGATCAGGACCTCGCGGGTGCCCAGCTTCCGCTGGCTCAGCGCGAGCGAGCGGATCACGTCGTCGGTGACTACTCCGCCGGCGTTGCGCAGCACATGCGATTCGCCCTGGATGAGACCGAAGATCTCGAACACCCGCACGCGTGCGTCCATGCAGGTCAGGATGGTCACCTGCAGGGAAGGCCGGGGCGAACGCCGATCGCCTGGCACCGCGTCGCCGAGTTCGTCATTGCGTTTGAGCAGTACGTCGATCGCGGTCATGACTTCCCATCGTTCGGCCGGTTCGCGGCACTGGGCGCGTTCCTGATGACGGCGGTGAGTTTGCCGCGCTGTTCGTCGTTCGCGAGCGCGGTCAATTTGTGCTCGACGTGCGGCGGCAGGTCTTTGAAGTCGAGTTCCACGTCGGATCTGTGGGAGTGGTCGATGAAGGTCAGCAGTCCCTTGGCTCCGGACATGTCCATGTAGCTCACGTGCTGCAGGCTGAGCGACAGTTTCGGCTCGTCGTCGCGCAGTCTGGTCAAGACGCGGTCTATGGAGAGGAACGACAGAGGGCCCTCGATGTGGTAGGTACCGGTCTCGTCGTAGATGACCGAAGCCCTGCTTCGGCGCGATTGCACGAAGTGCACGATGAGCGCCACGGCCACGCCGACCGCGACCGCCACGGTCAGATCGACGAGGACGGTGATGATCATCGTCGCGAACATCACGACGACATCGCCCCTGGGGGCGACATGGGTTTTGCGGAGGCTTTCCCAGTCGAACATGCCGATCGCGGTCAGGATCAAGATCCCCGACAGCACGGCGAGGGGGATGTACTGGACGACCGCGCCGAGACCGGCCACCAGTGCCAGCAGGATGACGCTGTGGGTCGCGGCCGACACCGCGGTGCTGCCGCCGCTTCTGACGTTGACCACGGACCGGACGGTCGCCCCCGCGCTGGCCAAGCCGCCGAACAGCCCGCTGGCCATGTTGCCGAGACCCTGGCCGACCAGTTCGCGATTGCTGCGGTGCCGACGGCCCGTGATGTTGTCCATCACGACCGAGGTCAGCAAGGAGTCGATCGAGCCCAGCAGCGCGATGCTCAGGGCGGGCAACACGAGGGTGAGGATCAGCGAACCGCTGAACTCCGGGATGGTGAGGGAGGGAATCGATTCGGGGATCTGGCCGATGTACTCGACCGTGCCGTTGAGGGAAACCGGCCCGATCCGAAGGTTCTGCAGCACGGGCCCCGCGAACGACAAAACGGCGGTGATGATCACGAGCGCGATCAGGCTCGCCGGGATGGACTTGACCACCCGTGCGGCTACGAGCATGAGCACGATCGTGGCTGCCACCACCAGGAAGCTCTTCTGCACCTGGTCGAGCTCGCCCAGGATGATGATCAGCGCGATCCCGCCCATGAACCCGGACACCACCGGGTGCGGGATGAAGCGGATGAGAGAACCGAGCCGGCAGACGCCGAACAGGATCTGAAGCGCGCCGGCCATGATGAACGCGAGAAACGCGCCTTCGAGTCCGTGCGCCGCGATGACACCGGTGGCGACCACGGTGATCGGGCCGGTCGGACCGGTCACCTGCGCCGGTGTTCCTCCGAAGACCGCGGCGAAGAATCCGGCGAAGATCGCGCCGTATAGGCCGACGAGGGCTCCTTCGGATGTGCCGGTCGCGGTGATGCCGAAGGCGATCGCCAGTGGCAGCGCCACGATGGCCACGGTCAGCCCGGCAAGGAGTTCTCTGGCGAAACGCTGGAGCATCGGTCCCCGCTCGTCGGCATGCGTTTGACCCGGCCCTCGGTGGGCCAAGCCGCCGACCAGACTTCCCGGCACTCCTGGGCGTAAAGATGCCCTAAAAGAGTGTAAAGGTCCAGTAAAGAAGGCTTGCGGTCGAGATCCTCACGCCGACGGCCTAACCGACGCTCGATCGTCCGCGGCATGGTTGAAATGACCGATTTGCCGTACTCTGCGGAGATGCACGCCGCCGTCATGGCCGAGAAGTTCCCGGTAGTGCGCCTCGATTCGCTCGCGCTGCAGGCGGCTCGGCTTCTTGCCGAGAACCGGCTACCCGGGCTCGTCGTCACCGCGGCCGATGGGCGGCCCTACACGGTCTTGCCGGCCTCGGACGTGGTGAAATTCCTGGTGCCCGCCTACGTCCAGGAGGCACCCACGCTGGCCGCGGTGCTCTCCGAATCGATGGCCGACCGGGCCGCGGACAAGCTGGGCGGCAAGACGGTCCGCGACGTCCTTTCCACTCGGCCTTCTGAACTGGCTGTTGTCGAGCATGACGACAACATCGTGGAAGTCGCCGCGATGATGGCCCGGCTGCGCTGTCCGCTGGCCGCAGTACTGCGTGACGGCGCGATGATCGGTGTGATCACGGCATCCCGGCTGCTGGAACTCGTGCTCTCGTCGGACTGACTGCTCGTCAAGCGGCCTCGCCTTGACGGAACTGAACAAGTGTTCAATACTCTGAACATGAGTTCAGTCTCTGATCTGACGGCGCGGGCCCGTATCCGCGATGCCGCGCTGGCCAGGTTCGGCGCCGACGGCATCGCCGGAACTTCGGTGCGCGCGGTCGCGGCGGACGCCGGGGTGTCTCCGGGCTTGGTGCTGCACCACTTCGGTTCAAAGGACGGGCTGCGGCAGGCCTGTGACGAGCATGTGCTCGACTCGATCCGGGGCGGAGGCGAGGCAGGCGACGATGCGCTGGCGGAAGTGCTGCAGGCGGCCACGCCGGTGCGGCGTTATCTGGCCCGGGCGTTTCTGGACGGGTCGAGCGGGGCGTCCGCCCTGTTCACCGAGATCGTGGACCGCACCGAAGGGTGGCTCGCCGACGGCGAGCGGGACGGCTGGGTGCACCAGTCGGACGACTCCCGGGCGCGCGCGGTCGTCTACGTGTCCTGGCTGCTGGCACCGCTCGTGCTCGGTGACCACGTCGGTCGGTTGCTCGGCGGGGACGCCGCGGAGACCGCGACCGCGGTCCGGGGTGCCAGGGCTGGGCTGGAGATCTTGACCAATGGCCTGTTCGCCGATGACCGTTGGCTGACCGCGTTCACCGCCATCAACGATCAGGAGCGGTCGAAGTGAGGGCGCTGCTGGTCACCCACGGCACCCGTGGTGACGTCCAGCCGATGCTCGCCCTCGCGGTCGCCCTCCGCGTTCGCGGGCACGAGGCTGTGCTGGCCGCGCCGGACTCGTTCGCTGATGCCGCCGGCGAGTACGACATCGAGTTCGCCCCGCTTGGTGAGGGCGCGAACCGGCTGATGGACGACCCTGTGGTGAAAGAGGCCATCGAAGGCGGATACCGGGGCATCCGGGGCAAGATCACCGCCCTGCGGACGGCGCAGCGGGTCAAACCGATGATGGCGGAGGTCCTGCACCACGTCGGTGTGGCCGCGAAGGCATCTCGCGCGGATGTCGTCGTGCACACGACCGGAGTGCCCGCCCACCACGCGGCCGAGATGCTCGGCGTTCCCGCGGTGGTCGTCGCGCTGCAACCCGGCTGGATCCCCACCGGCGAGTTCCCGTGCCCGATGATTCCCTTGCCCCGTCTGCCGAGCATGGTGAACCGCGCCACGTATCTCGCGGTGGCTGCGATCTTGCGCGCTTTCACCGGGATCACCTCTACCTGGCGCACGACCGAACTCGGGCTGCCGCGCCGCCGGGGGAGCCACGACATCCTGCACGACGCGGAGGGCCGTGACCGGCTGGTCCTGCAGGCGTTCAGCAGTGAGGTCACCCTCTCGGCCTCGGACTGGCCGGATTCGGTGCACACCACAGGTTTCTGGTACCTCGCCGCCGCGTCAGGGTGGGAACCACCTGCGGCGTTGCGGGACTTCCTCGACGACGGCCCCGCTCCGGTCTACATCGGATTCGGCAGCATGGCGGGCAGGGACTCACGCCGCACCCGCGCGGTGGTCGAGGAAGCCGTCCGCCGGGCCGGCGTGCGCGCGGTGCTCGCGACCGGCTGGGGCGGCATGGCCGCGGACGCCGGAACCGGCGATCTGTTCGTGCTCGACCACGCGCCGCACGACTGGCTGTTCCCGCGCATGAGCGCGGTCGTGCACCACGGGGGCGGCGGCACGACCGGAGCCGCGCTGGCCGCGGGCAAGCCCCAAGTGGTGTGCCCGTTCGTCGCCGACCAGCCGTACTGGGCGAACCGCATGCACGCCGTCGGCGTCGCGCCGCCCCCGGTACGCCAGCAGCAACTCACGGCCGACCGGCTCACCGCGGCGCTGCGGCAAGCCACCGGCGATGCCGGGATGCGCGAACGGGCCGAACGGCTCGGCCGGGAAATCAGCGAGGAGAACGGCGTGGCCGTCGCTGTCGACCTCCTCGAAAACCTGATCTGATAAGGAGACCACGATGGAACTCACCGACGCGGTGACGAAGACTTTCCGAATGGACGACGAAGCCTGGCGCCGTCACGCGAATCCCTGGAGCGTATGGACCCGCTTCGCCGCGATCCCGCTGATGCTGCTCGCGATCTGGAGCCGGACCTGGATCGGCTGGTGGAGTCTCGTGCCGATCGCGGCCGTCGTCGTGTGGTTGTTTCTCAACCCGTCGGCGTTCCCGCCGGTCGAACCACGCAGCTGGGCCGCACGCGGCATCTATGGCGAACGCGTCTGGGCACACGACAAATCCATGGTGCCGCCGGACCATCGCGCGGTGCTGCGTGTCCTGGTCGTGCTCGGCCTCGCCGGTTTCGGGCTCATCACGTGGGGCCTGATCGCGCTCGACTTCTGGCCGACCCTGTACGGCGCGACGGTGGTCGTCGTGGCCCAGCTGTGGCGCATCGACCGGTTCGGCTGGCTCTGGGAACGGGCCGAAGAGAAGATGGCCGAGTGAATGGCGTCAGTCGTCGTCGATCATCCGTACCGTGCCCGCGGTTCCATCGATGGTGATCAGCTGGCCGGTGGTGATTTCGCGGGTGGCGTCGCGGACGCAGATGACGGCGGGGATGCCGTATTCCCGGGCGACCGTGGGGCCGTGCGCGACCGGTGAGCCGGTTTCGGTGACCAGGCCGGCCGTGGTCAGGAACAGCGGGGTCCAGCCGGGGTCGGTGGTCGGTGCCACGAGGATCTCGCCGGGCTGGATGTACGCGCCGGCTGGATCGCGGATCACGCGCGCTCTCCCGGTCGCCTGGCCCGCCGCGCCGGCCATCCCGACCAGTACGCCGTCTTCGGCGGGTCCGGGTGGGGCAAGTGCTTCCACGTCGGTCCCGTCGGAGAGCAAGGCGCCGGGGACAGTGTGCCGTCGTAGTTCTCGCCGGTGGTCCGCGCTGCGCGCGGCGATCAGGTGGCGGTGGTCGGTCGCGTCGTGGACGGCCGCGCGTGCTTCGTCGAGGGTGAGGAACATGATGTCGTCGCCGCGTTCCAGCAGGCCACGTGACACCAGGTCGTCGCCGACGAGGAGGAGTTGCCGGCGAGCCGCTTGAATCGCGGGCAGCCACGCGAACTTCCCGATCTCCCGCAGGCCGGTGAACTTGCGCGAGCGGCGCATGAGGAACGTCGCGACCCGGCCACGGACCGGACGCCGGAGCCGCGCTCGCTGGGACAGGGTCTCGATCATCGCCTCGGCCTTCCGCGCGGCTTGGCGGAATCGCCGGTCGGGGGCCTGCTCGGGGTCGTCGACGCGGAGGTAGTTGGCGATCGTGGCGAACAGGGGCGCCGGGTCCTCCTCCCAGCGGGGCATGCCGACGTCGATCTCGGCTGCGGCGCGCATGCCGTACTTGTCCAGGAATCCGGCCATCCCGATGTCGGGCAGTCGCCCGGCGCGGTACGTCGCGGCCAGTTCGCCGGGTGGGGTGGAGAGGAATATCTCGCGGTGCTCGCGCGCGTTCACCGCGAGGCCCCAGAGGGCCAGATCCATCTCGGTGGTCACGTTATGGGGCATTCCGCCAAGGACGATGTCCAGTTCCTCGTCCGTGGCGATGCCCTTGAGCAGGCCGGAGGGCGCCATCCCGAGGATGATCCCGGCCATCAACGGCCCGGTGAGCCCCAGCATGCCGTGGCTCATGATCGCTCGATGCGAGTCCTCGATGACCCATCTCAGTCGCTCAGCAGTGGTCGCCGAGCCCGGAGGCGGAACGGTCAGGCACCGGATCTCCTCCACCGCCCGGTAAGCGCGGGCGCGCGCCGCGTCCGGGCGGGCCAAGCCCGCCGCGAACCCCGTGATCACGCTCGGCGCCACTTTCGCCGTGGCCCTGAGTATGTTGCTCGTCCGGAACGGAAAGCCGCGCCGCGGGGCGAAGCGGGGATCGGTCATCATGCGCTCGACGGCGCCCTGGACCCGCGGTCCGTACACCTGCAGGGACGTCGGCAGCCGCTTGCGCATGGCCTTGCTGCGGACGAAGTCGGTCAGGTCGAAGTAGAGCCGCCCGCCGATCGGCACCAGCCGGGGTAGCGGATCCCGTGGGTCGCTTCGGACGCCGTTTGCTTGGAACCACATCGCCGATCCGGTCTTGAGCAAGGAGATCCCCATCGGCGTGCACGGGCGGAGCATCCCCTGGATGTGGCCGAACTCGAGGTACAGCCGGGTATCGCCGGTGTCCGGTGGCAGCGGGAACAGGGTGGTGATCGGCCGGGACTGCACCAGCCACAGCACGCCGTCGGAATCGATCGCCCATTCGATGTCCTGCGGCGAGCCGAAATGCCGTTGCAGCCGCAGACCGGCGTCCCGGAGCAGTTCGAGCTGCCGGGTGTCGAGGCATCCCTCGTCCTGGTGCGGCATGGTCCGCGCACGGTGGCCGAAGACGTAGTGAGCGGGAACGACGGTGCCCTCGACTATCGCGGTCCCCAGCCCGGGGGCGGCGTCGACGACCATCTCGGTGCGGCAACCGGTGATCGGGTTGGCGGTGAACAGGACACCGGCCACCACGGGGTCGATCATCCGCTGGATCACCACCGCCATCGCGACGTCGTCGATACCGACGGTGGCCCGATAGGCCACCGCCCGATCCGAATGCAGGGACTCCCAGCACTTGCGAACGGCGTCGACGAGTGCGGCGGCCCCGTCGACGTCGAGGAAGGTGTCCTGCTGTCCTGCGAAGCTGGCGTCCGGCAAGTCCTCGGCGGTGGCGCTGGAACGCACCACGACCCGGCCGCCGCCGAGCCGCTCGTAGGCGTCGAGCAACTCCTGCTTCGGGAGAACTCGCGACGTATAGGCCTCGACGGTCAAGCAGAAGCCATCCGGTACACGCTCGCCCGCCTTGATCATCTCACCGAGCCCGGCGGCCTTCCCTCCCACCAGATCGATCATCGAGGCATCGATCTCGGACAGCCGAAGCAGTTTCATCTCTCGTCCCCCTCGCCGCGTGGGTGGTCAGGTGGTCCGGTGGCCTGCCCGATACGTCACCGCGGCGACGAGCACCAGCCACGCGATGCCGAACACGATCGCGTGCCCGGCATGGCCGAGCGCCATGTTTCCGAGGCAGGCGAGGAGAAGCACGATGGAGATCGGTGCCCACATGGTCTTCGTCCTTTTCCTGGTGGTCGGAGTACCGAGATAGTGCTCGTAGAGCGTGGTCCAGACCTCGACCCGATTCAGCTGCCGAGTGAATTCGCGGCCGGTAGGGGTGAGCTCATAGCGGGTCGAGGGCGGGGGGAAGCTGTCCCAGCTGCCACAGTGATCGCGGCGGCGGACCACCCCGGCCGCGGCGAGGACGCGCAGTGCCGAGTGGATCGTCCGGCGAGTCGCCCTCAGCCGCCGGTGCAGGTCCGCGAGCGGGCGGGGCGCCTCGGCGAGGACGTCGAGGATCTCGACCGCGCAGGGTTGGCTGACCAGCCAGGCCAGCTCTGCTGTGGGGTGGTCGGGCACCGGCCGTGGGCCCCCTTTCCCGCCGTTGGGATAGCCGGCATTAGACGATAGGCGTGCTGGCGCGACGGGCACGGTCGATGTGCTGCCGCACCGCCGTATTTTGATGCTTTCTCTACGGCGTTGGACCGGTCAGACGAATCCCGGTGTGCCAATAGGCTCACGGGTTGTGCCGGTCTCCGCCGTTGGTGTCCTTCGTGCAGAGGCCGCGGCGGATCGAGCCGGGAGCGAGTTCGGACCTATGCCGGACCTTGGTGGAGGAGTCGAGTTGCCAGGGCACGCTGGTGACCATGACGCCGGGCTGGAACAGGAGTCGTCCTTTGATCCGTAGTGCGCTCTGGTTGTGCAGCAGATTCTCCCACCAGTGCCCGACGACGTATTCGGGGATGAACACGGTGACCACGTCGCGCGGGTTGGTGGTGCGTATGCGTTTGACGTAGTCGAGGATCGGTTTGGTGATTTCCCGGTAGGGGGATTCGATGACCTTGAGCGGGATGGAGAAGGGTTGTTTGGCCCACCGGTCGAGGAGTTCGTTGGTTTCCTGGTTGTCGACGTTGACGGTTGTCGTCTCGAGGACGTCAGGCCGGACCGCTTTGGCGTAGGCCAGCGCCCGGCGGGTGGGCCGGTGCAATTTCGACACCAGGACGATCGCGTAATTGCGTGAAGGCAGGACGATCGGCTCGTCCTCGTCGCTGTCGTGGAGTTCGTCGCCGACGCGCTGGTAGTGGCGGCGGATCGCGGTCATCAGCAGGTAGATCGCGGCCATGGCGGCGAGGGAGATCCACGCGCCCTGGGTGAACTTGGTGACGAGGATGACGACGAGGACCAGGGCGGTCATGGAGAAGCCGAAGGCGTTGATCGGCTGGGAGCGGCGCATCCGGCGGCGCGCGGCGGGGTCGGTTTCGGTGCGCAGCCGCCGGTTCCAGTGCCGGATCATCCCGCTCTGGCTGATCACGAGGGACATGAACACGCCGACGATGTAGAGCTGGATGAGCCGGGTGACCTCGGCGTCGAAGGCGACGACGAGCAGGATGGCGGCTGCAGCGAGGAAGACGATGCCGTTGGAGAACACCAACCGGTCGCCGCGGGTGTAGAGCTGACGGGGCAGGAAGCGGTCCTGAGCGAGGATCGAGTCGAGCACCGGGAAACCGTTTAACGCGGTATTGGCCGCCAGCACCAGGATCAGTCCGGTGAAGAAGATGACATACCAGCTCGCCGGCGGGAAACCGGCGAACACCGCGTTGCCGAGCTGGGCGATCAGCGTCTTCTGTTCGTAGCCCTCCGGAGCGCCGATCAGCTGGTGCGCGGGGTCTTCGGCGACCTGGGCGCCGGTGAGCCGGGCAAGCATGATCAGCCCGAGGAACATCGTGATCGCGAGCACGCCCATCATCAGCAGCGTGGTCGCGGCGTTGCGGCCCTTCGGTTTACGGAAGGCTGGGACGCCGTTGCTGATCGCTTCGACCCCGGTCAAGGCCGCGCTGCCGGAGGAGAACGCGCGCAGGATCAGGAAAGCGAAGCCGAGACCGGCGAGATGCCCGCCTTCTTCGACCAGCGTGAAATCGGCGCTCTCCGCCCGGATCTCGTCACCCACCACGAAAACCCGCACCAGCGCCCAGACGATCATGGCGAGGACGCCGAACACGAAAGCGTAGGTCGGGATGGCGAACGCGGTGCCCGATTCTCTGACACCGCGCAGGTTCATGGCCGTCAGCACCAGGATCGCGCCGACGGCGAACTCGACCTTGTGTTCCCCGACGAAGGGAACGGCCGAGCCGATGTTGGCCGCGGCGGAGGCGATCGACACCGCCACGGTCAGCACGTAGTCGACGAGCAGGGCGCTGCCGACCACGAGACCCCATCGGGGGCCATGGTTGACCGTGGCGACTTCGTAGTCGCCACCGCCGGAGGTGTAGACGCGGACGTTCTGCCGATAGGAGGCGACGACCGAGATCATCACCACGGCGACCAGAAGAGCGATCCAGGGACTGAACACGAACGCCGACGCCCCCGCGACCGAAAGCATCAACAGGATCTCTTCGGGTGCGTAAGCCACGCTCGACATCGGGTCCGAGGCGAACACCGGCAACGCGATCCGCTTGGGCAACAGCGTGTGGGACAGGCGATCGCTTTCTGTGAGGGTGTGGGTCCGCAGGAGCACGATCTGATCTCCAGGCGCCACGCGTAGTCCGGCTGCGTGGGCGCCCCAGTGACGGCGGCCGTCGCGGATCAGTCCGACCGCGGTGGGGTCGCTGTCCCGAAGCTCGCGCCCCACCTCGGATGCCCGGGCCGGTCGTTGAGCGATCGCCCACGGTGTACGCGCCGGACGGCGACGTTCGAGCAAAGCTCCAGCCAAGGCGCCGCCGGCGGCCTCGGCGGTGACCACCGCGTGGTCGGCGCCAACGCGGCGGGCAATGGGCACGTGTGCGTCTGCGCGCACAGCGGTCACGATCATCGCGCACGGGCACAGCTCGCGTGCCAGCATCGTCGACATCACCGCGGTTTGATCCGGTACCAAGGCGATGACGATCCGATCGACCTCTACGGAGGCCGCCCGCGCGAGCGCGAGGCGATCGGTCCCGTCGCCTTGGAACGCACTGGCGCCCAGTTCGGTGGCCGACCGGACGGCGTCCGCGTCGGCATCGAGCACGACGAGGTCAGCGACGTCAGCGCCACAGGCGAGCAAGTGACAAGCAGCGCTGGAGCCGGTGACACCAAACCCGACCACCAGTGTCTGACCGTGCATTCGGGACCTCCGCGAGGCCCCTAGTGAGACACGCCTGAATTGTCCGCATGCGTCGATGGTTCCTGACGTGGTTTTGATAGCCCCAGGTCGAGCGCGCGATGGTCGTCAAAATATCGCAAGAATAGCTCTGGTGCGGTTGCGGAGTCCGACGGATTCTGCGGGTGGCCCCGAGGTGAGCGGTTTCGTGTTGTTACGTCCGGATCGTCCGGACAAGAGCTACGGTGGCCCACGACATGGGCGGGTTCGTGCTGGTGGGAGAGTTGCGTGCCGATCATCCTCATGCGGCTTCTGCGGAAGTTCGTACGCTTGCGGACCGGGTTGCCGCCGCTGGTCGTGATCGTGTTCGTCTTCGCGACGAGCTGGCCGCTGATGCTGCTTGCCGAGCCATCGGACAACCCGATCACGGAACCGGAGAACTACTGGTGGTGGTTCGTCGTCACCGCCGCGACGGTGGGATACGGCGACTTCTATCCGGAGTCGTCGTGGGGGCACGTGATCGGTGTGTATGTCATCGTGGGCGGGATCGTCACACTGACGACCGTGTTCGCTCAGCTGGCGGAGATCATCGAGAAGACGAAAGGGCGCCGGATGCAGGGGGCGGTCACGCTGGACATCGAAGACCACGTCGTCGTGCTCGGGTACTCGCCAGGACGGACCCAGCGCATCGTCGATGAACTGGTAGCGGGTGGGGACCGTCCGATCGTGCTCGCCGCGTGGGACGAGGTCGACACCCACCCGATGGCGGACCGCGGTATCGGCTTCGTCCGTGGTGATCTCGCCGAGGACGACGTCCTGCGGCGTGCCTGTGTGCACCGGGCGAACAGCGTACTGATCGACGCGCGGGACGACAACGAGGCCTTGGCCGTCGCGGTCACCGTCGATCATGTCGCGGCAGGCGCGCATATCGTGGTCGCCCTTCGCGACCTCGCCAAGGAGGCGCATTTCCGTTACGTGAACGACGGAATCCGGTGCGTCCAATGGCACAGCCCGCATATGGTGACCGAAGAGATCCAGGCACCGGGTATCACCGAGGTCTACGCCGAGCTGATGACCCACGGCGGCGGCAACACCTACACGCTACGGCTGACCGAGCCCTCGACCTTCGGCGATTGCCAGGCGGCGTTCGGCTGGAGACACAGTGCGACCGTGCTCGCCGTCCGGACCGCCGACCAGCTGCTGATCAGCCCACCGTGGAAGACCGCTCTCGCCGCTGGGACGGTGCTCTACTACGTCGGGCACCAACCGATCACGCCTGGCCAGCTCACCGCCGCGATGGCGGCTTCGTGACTATCCGGAAACCGATCGAGCTTCGCGGTGGGCCGTGGTGAACTCGTTCCTCGGTGCTTCGCCGTGGTGGCGGCGGCTGATGCCCAGCTGGCGGCACCCGGCTCGGGTGGTCGTGTTCGGCTTCGGGATGGCGACCCTGGCAGGCACGCTCCTGCTCAGCCTGCCGGTCGCGACCGAGTCCGGTGAGTCCGCGAGCGTGGTGAGCGCGTTGTTCACCGCCGTGTCGGCGATCTGCGTGACCGGCCTCGTCGTGGTGGACACCCCCACCTACTGGTCGACGTTCGGCGAGCTCGTCGTGCTCGGCCTCATCCAGGTCGGCGGGTTCGGCATCATGACCCTGGCCTCGCTGCTGACGTTGCTGGTGTCGAGACGGATCGGTCTGCGGATGCAGCTCACCGCCCAGGCCGAGACGAAAACGCTCGGGCTCGGTGACGTCCGTACGGTCATCCGCGGTGTCATCCTCGTCAGCCTTGGTATCGAGGCGGTCATCGCCACCGCGCTGACCATCCGGTTCGCCACCGGCTACGGTGAACCGATCGGGCGCGCGACCTATCTGGGGGTCTTCCACGCGGTGTCGGCGTTCAACAACGCGGGTTTCGCGTTGTACACCGACAGCTTGATCGGTTTCGCGACCGACCCCTGGATCTGTGTGCCGATCATGTTCGCGGTGATCGCCGGCGGGCTCGGTTTTCCGGTGCTGTTCGAGGTGATCCGGCGCCGTCACCGGCGGCGCTGGTCACTGCACACGAAGATCACCGTGCCCGTCTACTTCGGACTGTTGCTGATCGGGACCGTGGCGGCGCTGTTGTTCGAGTGGGGCAACACCCTCGGCAAGCTCGACTTCCACCACAAGCTGCTGGTCGGCTTCTTCCACGGTGTCATGCCGCGCACCGCCGGGTTCAACAGCCTCGATGTCGGCCAGCTCCAGCCGTCGACGTTGTTCGTCAACGACATCCTCATGTTCATCGGTGGCGGCAGCGCGGGCACTGCCGGAGGTATTAAGGTCACCACGTTCGCGTTGCTCGGATACGTGATCTACGCGGAGATCCGCGGTGAACCGACCGTGCATGTGATGGGCCGCAGGCTGACCGATCAGGTGCAGCGCCAGGCATTGACGATCGCTCTGCTCGGTGTGGGTGCCGTCGTGGCGGGCACCCTGGTGCTGCTGTCGGTCACCTCGTTCGCCTTGGACGATGTCCTGTTCGAGGTGACGTCCGCGTTCGGCACGGTCGGCATGTCGACCGGTATCACCGCGCAGCTCCCCGTCACCGGCCAGATCGTGCTGATGGTGCTGATGTTCCTCGGCAGACTCGGCCCGATCACGCTGGCGTCCGCACTGGCACTGCGCGAACGCGCGCGGCGCTATGAATATCCCGAGGAGCGACCCATTGTCGGATAAGCAGGTTTCCCGTGTCGTCGTGATCGGTCTCGGCCGGTTCGGCAGCTCGCTCGCGTCGGAACTCGTCGCGCGCGGGTCGGAGGTGCTCGGGATCGACTCGGACCCGAAGATCGTCCAGCGCCACGCCGACGACCTCACCCACGCCGTCGTCGCCGACACCACCGACCCGGACGTGATGCGCCAGCTCGGCGTGCACCAGTTCTTCCGCGCCGTCGTCGGTATCGGCACCGACCTGGAAGCCAGTATTCTCACCACCGCATTGCTGGTCGACTTCGAGATCCCGAACATCTGGGCCAAGGCGATCAGCCGGCAGCACGGCCGCATCCTCGAACGGATCGGCGCGCACCACGTCGTGCTGCCCGAACACGAGATGGGCGAACGCGTGGCCCATCTCGTGACCGGCCGGATGCTGGACTACATCGAATTCGAGGACGACTACGCGATGGTCAAGACCCGTGCGCCGGAAGAGGCGGTCGGGCGTCAGCTGGGTGACAGCCGGCTGCGGGCCAAGTACGGCGTCACAGTGGTCGGGGTCAAACGACCTGGTGAGGGCTTCACCTACGCCACCGCGGACACCGTGGTGAACCGGGGCGACGTGCTGATCGTCGCCGGGCGGACCGCCGAGGTCGAACGAGTGGCGGACTTGACCTGATCAGGAGACGGGGGAGTGGCGATGACGGGCACAGTGGCCGGGACCGCGGTGGGGCCGATGGTGATCGCGGCGGTGGAACAGCACCATCCCGCCCCGCGGCGCCTGGTTCAGGACGAGATGGCGATCCAGGTTCTTCCCGCGGCGGTGCGATTCCTGGCCGGGTTGGCCAGGTGGCGGGTGATCCGGGATCTGCTGGTCGCGGCGTCGGAGAAGAAGGCGCCCGGGATCTGGGGTGGCATCGCCTGCCGCAAGCGCTATCTCGACGAGATGTTCGCCGAGGACCTGCGCGAAGAAGTCGATGCCGTGGTCGTGCTGGGGGCAGGTCTCGATACGCGTGCCTATCGCCTGGCCGTGCCCGCGGGGACCCGGGTGTTCGAAGTGGATCTCCCGGGCAACATCGAGGACAAACGCAAACGGATCCGGGTGCCGGACGCGGTGACGCTTGTCCCGATCGACTTCGAGAACGACGACCTGGAGACCGTCCTCAGTGGACACGGATACCGGCTGGACGGTGTCACGCTGTTCGTCTGGGAAGGAGTGACCCAGTATCTGACTGAGGCCGGTGTCCGCAAGACGCTCGACGTCCTGGCCAAGGCCGGTTCCGGAAGTCGGCTGCTGTTCACCTACGTGCGTAAGGACTTTCTCGACGGAACCGCGATGTACGGCGCCGATGCCCTGCACCGGCAATTCGTCGGGAAAGACCGGATCTGGCGGTTCGGGTTGAACCCGGACGACGTCGACCGGCTTCTCGCCGAGTACGGCTGGCGTGAACTCGAGCAAGTGGGCTCCGGCGAACTCACCGCCCGGTACGTCCGGCCGTCCGGGCGGGCCACGCCGGTCTCAGACCTGGAACGAACCGTGCACGCCGAAAAACATTGACGAGTCACCTGTCCTGGTCAGTGCCAGAACGGGCACGCTTCCAAGTCAAGGCCAGCCAGAGCAGGCTGAAGCCGGTGATAGTCACGCCCAGCGAATCGGTCCAGTGACCGGTGAACGCGCTGTCGATCCAGACCAGGACCCAGCCGAGCACGGCGGGCAGCCGCAGGTACCAGTAACGCCTGGGGATGACGCCGAGCAGGACCATGAACAGCAACGCGAACACGAGGGCGGGTGATGCCTCCCATCAGGAATTCTCTTTCTGCGGAAGCTTTTCCGGTTGTCCGGTGGGCAGGTTGTCCGGTGGTTCGATGCGCAGTGCTTTGGCGACGGGGACGTCGGTGGAGGAGTGCAGCACGATCGACAGTGCGATGGTGATCGCGACAAGGTCGAAGACATGCTCTCCCGCCGGGATCCCGGCTTGTAGTGCGAGGAGTCCGTAGACGACGGAGGCGAAGCCCTTGGGGCCGAACCAGGCCGCGGCCGAGCGTTCCCGGGCGGGCAACGTAGTGCGGATCAGCGAGAGCATCATCGCGGCGGGCCGGATCAACACGATCGCGATAACCGCGACCGCCCAGTCGCCGACGCTGAGGTGGGACAACCGTTCCGGCGTGATGAGCGCGCCGAACACCAGGAGAGCGGCGAATTTCGTCGTCTCGGACAGCAGATCGCCGAAATGCTCGAAGTGCTCAGCCGATACCCGGTCCATTGTGGCCAGTGTGGCGCCGGCCGCGAACGCGGCGAGGTAAGGATTGGCGTGGGTGAGGTGGCAGGTCGCGTACAGGATCACCGCGACCGCCAACGGCCCCAAGGCCTGTAGTCGTGGTTCCGCGGTGAGGACTTTCAGCCGCCAGGCGAGCGCGATGGCCGCGGGAATGGCGACGCCGAGCGCGAGACCGGCGACGAGTTCGATGGCGATGCCGCCGAAGTCGGTGTCCCGGTTCGCGGCGGTCGCGAGAAAGATCAGCACGAAGGGGAGCGCGAGGCCGTCGTTAAGGCCGGATTCGACGTTGAGCAGCCTGCGCAGCCGCAGCGGCACATCCGTCCGTCCGACGATCGCGGAGGCGAACACCGGGTCGGTCGGCGACAGGATCGCGCCGATCAGGAACGACGTCGTCCAGTCCAGACCGGTGAGGAAATGCGTCGGCACCGCGATGCCCACCATGGTCAAGGGCATCGCCAAGCCCAGCGCGCGGCCGGAGAGCCGCCAGCCTTCCTTCAGGGAGGGCAGGCCGGCGCGCTGGCCGTCGGTGAACAGCACGGTGAACAACGCCAGATCGGCCAGGCCGGTCACGAAGGCGCCATTGGAGGGGATCTCGACGAGGCCGAATCCGCCTTGCCCGATCAGTGCGCCCGCCACCAGGAACAGCAGTGCGGTCGACAGCACGGTGCGTGCCGCGAGTCCGGAGAGCGACACGCTGATCAACAGCACCAGACCGAACGCCAAGGCAAGTGTCACGGAAACCCCGTCCACGTCGAACGACCCACCCCTCGTGGATGGGTCGTGCCGACCAGACTTCCCGGCGCTCCGCGCGTAAAGATGCCGTATGGGCGCTGCGGACGCAAACCGCGTGCAGGGCGTGGCCCTCGGTTCTCCGCATCGATCGTAAGACTTTCGTCAGGTGGGCTCTGGCATCTCCGTGACAGGCTCGGTGTGCGCCGCACAGGGTCCATGAATGAGGAGATGCGATGCCTCCAACCGTCAGGCTGCGGAGCAGGGCGCTCACCGAGCTGCTTTACGGGACCACCGGACGTCCGGCGATGACCCTGAGTGGACCGCAGACCACCGGGTGTGCTGCCGACGACGGGGTGGCGCGCGCGAAGCGGCTGCGGTGTGACGCGGCGCGCCTGCGTAAGGTCGCGGGGAAGTACCTCGAGCGAGCTGCCGAACTGGTGGCAGACGGCGAACAGATATTGGCTCAACAGCAACGGGATCTCGCCGAGATCTCGGCCTGCCACTACATGGCCTACGACGAGCTCGCGATCGCGGCGGAGTACCGAGGCAGGGCAGGACGGTTCGCGCGCGGGTCGATCGCGCACGAGGTCGAGGTGCAGCGTGCTTACGCGGCCATCAGGCGCGCCGAGGGACAGCGGGAGCGCGGAGAAGCCGTCCGGCGCCGAGGTGACGCGTTCGCGGAGATACGTCATCGAAAGCTCGCTGAAGAGTCCGAGGAGAAGGCGAGAGTCGCAGAGCTTCGAGCGTCCGAGTTACTGGAGGCCCAGGCCGGAGTGACAAGGGGAGTGCCATGAGTTCGAGTCACGGCCGACGTCCTGTTTTCGGCAGGCTGGATCCCTTCTGCCTGCTCGCCGCCGTTCCCGCTGTGCTGGTCGGAGTCCTGATGGCCACTCAGGGGTTGTGGCTGCTCGGGCTCGCCTGCGCGGTCTTCGCCGGGTGCATCCTGCTGTTCGATTCCTGGGCCAACCGCCCGGCCTCGGTATCGACGCGTCCAAGGGTCTCAGCGCGGTCTCGGAGTCATCAGCGAACGTCGTGGGCATCGACGGCCGCTCCGCGGCGGCAAGTACCGAACAGGCCTATGAGGACAGCGTCGGCGCGCCCACCTCGCTAGGATTCCCGCTGCTGGAGAAGCGGCTCGTGCCGAGCCAAGCGATGGCCTCGCGCACCGATCCACGAGGTCCGGTGATCACGATGGCCTTCTCCCGCAGCGCTCCCAGCCAGTCTGTGTGACCGAGCCAGACCCGGGCCAGCGCACCCAGAGTGCAGTCGATCCGCATCGCTTGCGGCAGCCTCGGATCATGGACCGTCGGCGCGGCGACGGACTGCGAGAGAACAAGCCACCACCAACGCGGTCCTGGCGACTCGGCGAACCGGAAATGGATCGTCACCGCGTTCGGGGGCAAACCGGACCGGTCGATCCCACGCGCGATGTCACGCAGGAGCAAGGCCGGATTGAGGTCACCGTGCCGAGGTGGCGGCAACCAGCGCGCACCCCAGTTGCCGAGGGGCTCGACGACCGCCGACAGTTCGCGGCCGGCCTCGGTCAGCACTGCGCTACTTGGCCGCCCCGACGGATGAAGGGTGACGATACCCGCTGCTTCGAGCGTCCGGAGTCGTTTGGTCAGCAACCCAGTGGACATGCCCGGCACGCCTCTCGCGATATCCACGAAAGTAGTGCTGTCGTGCAGTAGTTCACGGAGGATCAGCAGCGTCCATGGTTCGCCGACCACCTCGGCCGCCAGCGCGATCGGGCAGTGCTGCTCGTAGCGCATCACAGAACCTGGACAAGACGGGTGATCCGGTGCCGTGCCATCCGGTGCAGCATTTCGCCGAGCGCTTCGGGGACGATCTGTTCCCGAAGGTCGCGGTGGGTGGCGCGGACGATGGCGCCGACCGCGACCGGAGACAACTTCGTCGAGAACTCGCTGGCCAACCAGACGGACACGTCTTCGACGACGTCGTTCGCGCTCGGGCTCTCTACACTCATCGCTCTCCTCGCGTGCTCTCGGCCTCGGTTCATTCTTCCGGCTAGGCACGGTGGGGAACCTGACGACTACCTGACAATTGCGGGCACGCTCTCACGAAGGTCGGCGTGATTCTCCTGGTGCGGGCGGGGTAGCGGAAGTACCTTTTCCCAGGCGCGCCGGGAAGCCTGGTCGGCAGTGGACGCTCAGGCGTATTCACGGCTCAGATCACGCTCACCCGGCTCGGCCACCGGACTGGCCGCGGCGCTGATCATTGTCTCCTCGAGCGAAGTGGCTGGGACCTGACTCGTGTTGATCAAGCTTGTCGTTACGCGCGGGGGAGGCGTTCGCAGGCTGTCCAGGTGGCGATGAACGCGTCCAGCCAGCCGAACAAGGCCGCCACCCCGGACCGGACCGCGACCGAGCAGGTGACGAGCGACAGCAGCCACGCCCGGTAGGCCGCGAGCCGCCACATCAGGCAAGGCGGCCACCGAGAGCGACCGTCCGACGAGGACGGTCCGCCCCGGCGGCCGCGGTGGGTCAGAACGGCCAGTCGGCGCTCCGCCCCGCTTCGAGGAGCGGAATCATCCGGAAGGCCTGGTCGGTCAGGCCGCCGAAGGTATGCCGGTTCCCGTAGCCGGACGTCGAGTGGCCGTGCTGGTAGCCCGCGAGGTTCCACGTGTACAGCGTCGTGTCCTTCGGCACCGCCTGGTCGACGTTGCCCGCCGAGTGCTGCTCGTCGGTCAGGATCACGAGCCGGTCGTGCTCCGGCCGCAGGTGGCGCTGGATCGCACCGACGGTGTCGGTGCCGGCGCCGATGAAGTAGCCGTCGTTCTTCCACCGGTCGAGCGCGCGCAGCAGCGACTCGCCGCCGCGCACGTCGAAGGCCTTCGAACCGGTGCCGCCGTAGTAGCCGTTCGAGAACGACACGACATCCGCCGTCTCGCAGCGGGCCCCGAGCGCGATCCCGAAGATCGCGGCCGCGTCCCAGCGCATCAGCGTGCCGTCCTTGCTGAAACCGGCGTTCATCGACCCCGAGGTGTCGACGAGGATCAGGGTCCGTCCGGCGAGGCGAGGCACGTTCGACAGCGACTCGGAGATCGCCTTTTCCAGCGCGTACGACCAGCGAAGCGACGGCGCCGCCCGATACGCGGAGAGGAACCTCATCGGGAACTGCCGTGACTTCGCCACCTGCTCCGGATCGGCCAGGCGCGCCGCGACCTGCTCGGCGACCTTGTCGGACACTCCTGCCTGGTCGAAGTTCCGGAGGTTCCGCAGGAGCGCCATGTAGCCCATGGACGGGATCATGGCTTCCCAGGCCTGCGCGCCCATGGGCCCCTGGAGCCAGCCGGCCAGGGACTCCCACGTCATGCCCGCCTGCCGGAGAACCGACCGCGCGGTGTCGAGTTCGGGGCCGAGGAACAGATCCCGGCGCTTCTCCTCGTCCCACGCCATGACCTCCGCGCGGAAGCCGAGCACCGCCAATTCGGCGGGGATTTCCCGGCCGGGGTTGAACCGGACGTCGACGATGTGCTTGAACAGGGCGTCCTGCACCGCGTCCTTCGGGTCCGGGTGGGCCAGGCCGAGGACGTCGGCGAACCGGAAGGCGCGCGCGTCGGAATCCCACTTGAGGAACGACTTTTCGTGGAAGAGCCGGACGGCCGCGTCGGCGACGCCACGCTTGACCGGCTTCGGGATCTTCCTGCCGTACAAGGAGGTCCAGTACGCGAGCAGCTCGCCGGGCTCGTCGGCGCGCTGGAGCACGGAGTCGACGACGGCGCGGTTCGCGGTGGTGGCGACGTACGACTGATCGTCCGTCGCGGTGGTAAGCCGGGCCCGGACGTATTCGGCGGCGCCGACGATCGCGGCGGTACGCATGTTCGCTTCCGTGCGGAGCCAGCGCAGGAAACGCGCTGTCCATTCCGGGTCGGCGAGCGACGCCTTCCGGACGAGGTCGGCGTAACGCGTGTCGCGTTCGTCGCCCGTCTCGTAGAAGGTGTTCTCGCCGACCATGTTGGTGACCGCGAGCAGGAACAGTTCGGACTTGGTGTCCCGCCGGTAGCCGTCGCCGCCTTCGTGGGTGACGCCGCCGGGGCTTCGCTCACCGGCGATCGGTGAGCCGGTCGCCGGGCGGGTGCCGGCGGTGTTGAACTTCGACACCTCAACCCTCGTTTCGTTCGAGGGGAGCTTCGACTCCGGATGCGGCCCGAGAAAAGTCGGTGACGGTGCTTGTCCAATGCTCTGCCGACTGAGCTACCGGCAGCATGGCTGCCGGGCGGGACTCGAACCCGCGACCCTTGGAATACGATGAAGTAGCCGTCTCCTGCGCACCGGGCACATCTGAAGTTGTGGGCTCCCGAGAAATAATCGGTGACGGTGACGTAGTGACCTGGGCCGCTGGTCGACGCCGGCCGGAGCCCGCGGCGGGATTCGAACCCGCGTCTCTCCTGTGGAAGAGGAAGTAACCGTTGCCTGCGCACCGGGAGTGCTCGCCCAAGCTAACAGAGCGTTCTTGCCCACGTCACCGGAATTACCGGGTCTCAGAAGCGGGGGAGCTCCTGCAGGTTGTTCTTCCAGATCCCGTCCGCGCGCGTGCGGAGGACTTCCGGGCCGAAGGTCGGCTTGATGATCTCCACGGTCACCCGGTGGATTCCCTCGTCCGCATAGGCTTTCCCGTCATCGTCTTCGATCCACGCCACGATCGCCGAAACGAAGCTCTCGCCGTTGCCGGGGTTGATCCAGCGCAGCCTCGTGATGTTTTCGTGGAACTTCCCACCTTCGAGCCGCGCTGCGATGATCTTGATGGCCATGGTGCTACTTCTTCGGCTGGCTGCCCTCGATGCGAACAGGGGTAATGCGGTACTCGTCGCCTGTCCGCGCCTTGTTACGCCGTGCCTCGAACGTTACGAGTTCGAGCGTTCTGAGTCAGATGACGCAGACCGCGCTCGTTCCGCCATGTCAAAGTCCTCGCGCCGGCGGGAACACCGGCCGGCGGAGAGGAGAACGGACATGCGCGCTGCCCACAGGACATTCGCCCGGATCGCGGGAATCGCCTTGGCCGCGACGGCACTGGCCGGTTGCACCCCCGATCCGGCGCCGTCCGCCGCGGTGACCTGGATGAATGGATTCTGCGGCGCGGTCAAGGAGTTCATCGAAGGCAACAACAAGATGACGTCGGCGGGCGGCGAAACCGTCGAGGCCGTCAAGAAGAGCACGAGTGACCAGCTAGGGCACTACGCGGCGATTTTGGCCAAGACGGTCGACGGTCTCCGCGCACTGCCCGCGGCGCCGGTTCCCGCCGGAGACACGGCGAAGCAGGACTTCCTCGCGAAGTACACCTCGGCCCGCGACAAGACTGTGAAAACGAAGGCGGATCTGGACGCGGCGGGCGAGAACGACACGGCGGTGCAGGACCGTGCCGTCGAGGGGCTCATCGCCGCGCAAAAGGACGCCTACGGCGCGCTCGACCCGGTCGCGGCCATCCTGGAGGCTCCCGAGTTGAAGACGGCCGCGGCGACCGCGGAACGTTGCTGCCCGTGAACAACGCCCTAGCTGAGGCCACGTAACCGGGCGGCCTCGTGCTCGACGGAGGGCGGCGCGGTGGAGATCACCTGGTCGAGGGTGCTGCGGGCAGTGGTCAGTTCGGCGATCGCGGCACTGAGCCTGGCGCGTTCCCGCTGGAGGTCCAGCAACAGTTCGGGGCAGTCGGCGATGAGCTGTCCGCCCGCGGAACCCATACAGGGCAGCAGATCGGCGATCGTGGTGGTGGACAGTCCCGCGGCGAGCAGGTTGCGGATGTGCTCGACGGTGGTGACATCGTCTTCGGCGTACACGCGATAGCCGCTGGGGAGACGCTCCGGCCGCAGCAGCCCTTGTTCCTCGTAGTAACGCAGCAAGCGCTGGCTGACACCGGTCCTGCGTTCCAGCTCGCTGATGCGCACGGCCCCTCCGCGACTCGCCCTTGACTCTCACATCTATGTGAGACTTTAGCGTCACGGCATGTCCGATCGACACCTCGAAATCTCCGCCGGGCCGCGGGAATGGCTCGGCCTCGCCGTGCTCGTCCTGCCGACCGCATTGCTGTCCATGGACGCCACGGTGCTCTACCTGGCGCTTCCCAGTCTCTCCGCCGAGCTGGCCCCGAGCCCGGGCCAGCTGCTGTGGATCTCCGACGCCTACGGCTTCCTGGTCGCCGGTTTCCTCGTCACCATGGGCACGCTGGGGGACCGCGTCGGCAGACGACGGCTCCTGCTGATCGGCGCGGCGGCCTTCCTGGTCGTTTCGGTATTGGCGGCCTGCGCGCCGTCGGCCGAACTGCTCATCGTCGCCCGCGGGCTGCTCGGCATCGCCGGCGCCACGCTCATGCCGTCCACCCTCGCGCTGATCGGGAACATGTTCCGTGATCCGCGTCAGCGCGGTGTCGCGATCGGGCTGTGGTCCGCCGGCCTGTCCGGCGGAGTGGCGCTCGGTCCGGTGGCGGGTGGGCTGCTGCTCGAGTGGTTCTGGTGGGGTTCGGTGTTCCTGCTGGCCGTCCCGGTGATGCTCCTGCTGCTGCTCGCCGGCCCGTTCCTGCTGCCGGAGCACCGCGATCCCGAGCCCGGCGAACTGGACGTGGCGAGCGTGGCCCTGTCCCTGGTGACCGTGCTGCCGATCGTCTACGGCATCAAGCATCTCGCGGAAGGAGGATCGGTTGTGCCTGGCGGGATCGCCCTGCTGCTCGGCGGTGGCACCGGAATCGTGTTCCTGCGGCGGCAGCGGCGGCTGAGCGTGCCTTTGATCGACCTCCGGCTGTTCGCGGCGCGGCCGTTCCGGAACGCGCTGCTCATCCTCCTCGCCGCGCTCGCCTGCGTCGCCGGGATCTATCTGTTCGCCGCGCTTTATCTTCAGCAGGAAGCCGATTTGTCTCCGATCGTGGCCGGGATGTGGCTGGTGCCTTCCGCGGTCGCGATGGTCCTCACGTCGGTCGCGGCTCCGGCGCTGGCTCGCCGGATCCCGGTCCACCGCCTGTTCGCGTCGTCCTTGGTGGTGTCGGCGCTCGGCTTCGCCGTGCTGGCCTGGACCCCGGCCGAAGAGGGGATCGCGCCACTCGTCGCCGGTCTCATGCTCATCTACCTCGGTCTGGGGCCGGTGATGGCGCTGAGCACGGAGATCGTGGTCGGCGCGGCACCACCGGCCCGGGCAGGTGCGGCATCGGCGTTGTCGGAGACCAGCGTCGAGTTCGGGCTGGCGCTCGGGGTCGCGGTACTCGGCAGCATCGGCACCTTCGTCCAGCGTGGGCACGGTTTCACGACCGGGCTCGCCGTGGTCGCGGTGATCGGTGTGGCGGTACTGTGTGGACTCGCCGTACTCGCCGGCAGGCGGCCTGACCAGCGCCGCGCTCAGTTGCCAATCAGGCAGCCGTGAGGATCTTCCGCAATCGCGTCAAGGCCCGGTGCTGCGCCACCCGCACGGCCCCCGCGGTTGAGCCGACCACGCCGGCGGTCTCCTCCGCGGACAGGCCGACGACGATCCGCAACACGACGATCTCCCGCTGTTTGTCCGGCAGGATCCGCAGCAGTTCGCCCATCCGGTCGCTCAATTCGTTGTGCAGCGCGTGCTGTTCCGGGCCGGCGGATTCCGAGACCCCGTCGGGGACTTCGGCGACGGGTTCGGTGCGGTTGCGGGCGGCGGCGCGGCGGGCGTCGGCGACCTTGTGGTGGGCGATGCCGTAGACGAACGCGAGGAACGGCCGCCCTCGTTCGCGATAGGTCGGCAGCGCGCGGAGGATCGCCACGCAGACCTCCTGCGCGACGTCGTCGGCCGAGGCGTAAGTCCGTTCCTGTCTGCCGATCCGTGCCCGGCAGTACCGGATCACGAGCGGGCGGATGGTGGTCAGCAGCTGGTTCAGGGCCCGCTGGTCACCTCGTCCGGCGGCCGCGACGGGTTCGTCGAGGGTGTACCAGCGCGACGGCGTCACCTGTTCGGGTTCCGACTCCGCCGGGGCGCCCGGCGCCACCAGCGCGAGTTCCCTGATCATCGCGCGGTTCTTGATCCGGGACAGGGTGTCGTCGACGTCGAGGCCCAGCCTCAGCGCGTCGATGAAGGCGCTGTTGGCGCCGTCCAGGCGGTCGACGAAGCCGGGGTCGTGCTCCGCCAGACGGTCACGCGCGTGGCGAAGGGTCGCGCTGACCGCCTCGTCCGAGATGCCGAGCACGCCGGCGATCTCTCGCGACGAATAGCCGTCCAGCGCCCATGCCATGCCGAGTTGCTGACGTTTCGGCAGCTCCCCCAGCATCGTCAGGACGGACGACGCCTCGTCGGCGAGGATGGTGAGTTTGTCCTCCCGGCCGGCGTCGTCGAAGGCCCAGTCGGCCCGGGCCGCTGTCTGTTCCTTCGCCCGCCGATGCCCGACCCGGCGGACCCAGGCCTTCGGCTGGGTGATGCCCGGCCAGCCCTCGTAGGCGTTGAGCATCGCCTCCGCCGCCGCGTCCCGCGCGGGGGCCAACGCGAAGCCCGCCTTGCACAGAAAGCCGGTGAGCAGCGGAAATTCGGCGTGGAAGAACTCGTCGAACCCTTCGTGGCCCATCACCCGCACTCACCGCTCTCCGCCGCCTGACGCGAATGCCCTCACAGATCAGGTGCAGTGAGCGGGCCGCTGAGTGTAACGATTCGGTCAAGGTGATGTTTGCGTGGTGCGCCCGGCCGGATACCCGGCGTCGAGGGAGAAGTCGTTTGACGAGGAAGGGAAAATCGGGAAAAGGAGGTGATAGGAAAATGGAAATGAGGATGGCGGGTGACCTGAGTGAGGCCGCTTGCCGCGGTGAGGATCCCGAACTGTTCTTCCCGGTCACCGAAACCGGTCCCGGCGCACGGCAGGCGGCCAGGGCGAAGGCCGTCTGCGCACGGTGCCCGGTCATTTCGGCCTGCCTGGCCTACGCCGTGGAAAACGGGCTGGCCCATGGAATTTTCGGCGGGCTGACCGGCAGTGAGCGGCGCCAGGTGATTCGCGTCGGCTCTGCCGCCTGAAAGCGTTTGATCGCGTTATCGAATTTCCGTCGTGTTCTTCGTGCGCGCGAAAAAAGAGGGGCCCCGGTTCCGTGAACCGGGCCCCTCTGTCAATGGTGGTCAGGCGGCAGCGGTCTCCTCGGCCAGCCGCTCGTTGCCCGACTGTGTCTTGAGCGGCTTGTGCTTGAGGAAGGCGACGGCGACGACGACCAGCAGCGCGATCGGCGCGCTGATCAGGAACAGTTCGCTGGTCGCCTCCCCGTAGGCCTCGCGGACGACGTTCGCGACCGGTTCGGGCAGCGTGGCGATGTTCGGCACCGCGCCGCCGTCGCCACCGCCGGGCAGCGGCCCGAGCTTCTCGCTCATCAGCGCGAGGACCCGGTTCGCGAGCACGGCGCCCAGCGCGCTCACCCCGATGGAGCCGCCGAGGCTGCGGAAGAACGACAGCGTGGAGGTCGCCGTGCCGAGGTCGTGCGCGTCGACGTCGTTCTGGGAAACCAGGACCAGGTTCTGCATCAGCATGCCGACGCCCACGCCCAGCAGCACCATGTACGCGCCGAGGACGACGAGGTTCGTCTTCGCGTCGATGGTGCCCAGCAAGCCCAGGCCCGCGGTCATCAGCGCCGCGCCGAGCAGCAGGTGGCTCTTCCACTTGCCGGTCCGGCTGATCAGCTGGCCGGAGAGCGTGGAGGACACGAGGATGCCGAAGATCATCGGCAGGCTCAGCAGTCCGGCCACCGTCGGCGACTTGCCGAGCGAGAGCTGGAAGTACTGCGACAGGAACACCGTGCCGCCGAACATCGCGACACCGACGAGGAAGCTCGCCAGGGTGGTCAGGGCCACCGTGTGATTGCGGAAGAGGCCCAGCGGCAGGATCGGCTCCGCCACCTTCGACTCGACGTAGACGGCGAGGGCGAGGATGACCACGCCGGCGGTCACCAGGCCGACCGTCCACCAGGAGCCCCACGCGAACTGGTGCCCGGCCAGCGACGACCAGACCAGCAGCGTCGAGACACCGGCCATGATCAGGAACGCGCCGAGGTAGTCGACCTTCACGTCACGTTTGATCGTGGGCAGGTTCAGGGTGCGCTGCAGCAGCAGGATCGCCGCGATCGCGAACGGGACGCCGAGGAAGAAGCACCAGCGCCAGCCCAGCCACGAGGTGTCCACCATGACGCCGCCGATCAGCGGGCCCGCGATGGTCCCGACGGCGAACACGGCACCGAAGATGCCCGAGTACTTCCCGAGTTCCCGCGGGGAGACGATGGCGGCCATGATCACCTGCGCGAGCGCGGTGAGCCCGCCCGCGCCGATGCCCTGCGCGACCCGGCTGCCGATCAGGAGCTCGATGTTGCCCGCGAACCCGGCGACCAGCGAACCGATCACGAACAGGCCGAGTGAGAGCTGGATCAGCAGTTTCTTGTTGTACAGGTCGGAAAGCTTGCCCCAGAGCGGAACCGTCGCGGTCATCGCGAGCAGCTCGGTGGTGACCACCCAGGTGTAGGAGGCCTGCGAGCCGCCGAGTTCGGAGACGATCCGCGGCAACGCGTTCGCGACCACCGTCGAGGCGAGGATGGCGACGAACATGCCCATCATCAGCCCCGACATCGCTTCGAGGACCTGTTTGCGGTCCATCGAGCCCGCCGGGGCCTCCGGTTCCCGTGGTTCGGTCATGGATACGGACATGGTCGTCCCCCTTCGTGTTCTGTGGTGCCGTGCGCGTCAGCGCGCGCGGCCGCCGGGCTCCGGGAGCCCGGCGAGAAGCGTTTCGACGGCGTCGTCCAGCAGGTCGAGCGCGGACACCCGGCCGTCGTGCTGGTACCAGAGCATGAGCACGGCGTTCACCGCGCCGCCGAGCGTGGACAGCAGCAGCGCCGGGTACAGATCGGCCTTGGGATCGGCGCCGGTACGGCGCGCGATCGCCTCGATCAGCGGCGCGATGGTGTCGTGGTTCATGGCCACCGCGCGCGAATGCAGGGTGGCGTTCTCCTGAATGGCCTTCATGCGGCCGAGCCACTCTTCGCGGTTCTCGTCGACCTGGGCGAAGTCTTCCTTCAACGCGTCGGCAAAGGCGCGTGGAGTGCTGACTTCCTTCGGTGTGGCAAGGAATTTGTCGATGGTGCGCTGGGTCCGCTCGGCGGTGTCGGCGTGCGCGATGACGACAGCGTCCTCTTTGGACGCGAAGTAGTTGAAGAAGGTGCGCGGTGAAACCCCCGCCGCCGCGCTGATGTCCTCGACCGTCACCTGGTCCAGGCCGCGTTCGGCGACGAGCCGGACGGCGATGGTCGCCAGCGCGCGGTGGGTTTCCAGCCGCTTGCGCTCGCGGAGACCTTTGACGGGTTCGGGCATGAGCACCACGATACGCCCGAAAATGCAGATACTGCAAAATTGCAGTCTGTGAAACGTGCCACTGGTGGACGGCGCCGGGTCGCCTGGCAGACTGCGGCGGGTGAGCGGAACGGTGCTGGTACTGGGCGGACGCAGCGAGATCGGCCTCGCGGTCGCGGAACGGCTCGCCAAGGGCGGGGCGCGCCGGATCGTGCTGGCCGCGCGACGGAGCGCGGACCTCGGCGCGGAGTCCCGGCGACTGCTTGCCGCGGGGGCGGAAACCGTCGAAGCCGTCGAGTTCGACGCCGACGACCTCGCCGGGCACGGCCCGTTCCTCGAGAAGGTCGTCTCGGAACACGGGCCCCTCGACGTCGTCGTCACCGCTTTCGGGATCCTCGGCGACCAGGCGCGCGCCGAAGCGGACGCCGCTCACGCCGTCGCGATCGTGCACACGGACTATGTGGCTCATGTGAGTGTGCTGACGCATGTGGCCAATGTGCTTCGTGAGCAAGGAAACGGAAGCCTGGTGGTCTTCTCGTCGGTCGCCGGGGTGCGGGTCCGACGGGCGAACTACGTCTACGGTTCGGCGAAAGCGGGTCTCGACGGTTTCGCGAGCGGCCTGGCCGACGCCCTGCACGGCACCGGCGTGCACCTTCTTCTCGTCCGGCCGGGGTTCGTGATCGGGCGGATGACCGAGGGAATGTCGCCCGCCCCGTTCTCCAGCACCCCGGACCAGGTCGCCGACGCGACGGTCGCCGCGCTCCGGAAGCGCCGGGGAACCGTGTGGGTGCCGGGACTTCTGAGGCTGGTGTTCTCGGTGATGCGCGTGGTGCCACGCGCGATCTGGCGCCGGATGCCCCGGTAGGGGAGCGCTGCGCGGTCGGTCCGGCACTCGGTGTCGCGGCCGGTTGTCTGCTTGATCACTCCGGCTGGTCCGAACGGGCTTTAAGACCCGGTTATGACACGTTTCTCAGGTAATTCCCAGCTAACGCGGTGATCCTCGATCACGGGGGATCATTCACGGAAGCGGGGAGAAGTCGTGCTGCTCACGTCGCGAGGACGGCGGATCGGCGGCCGCGTCGCACTGGGCCTGGTGTCGACGGCCGTACTGGGTGTCACGGGTTTCGCGTGGACCCAGTTGAGCCGTTTGGACCAAGCGATCGTCACGGCCGATGTCATCGCGCCGTCCGCCCAGGTGCCCGAAGGGCCGGCGGGTGAACCGCTGAAGGTGGCGCAGAACATCCTGCTCGTCGGAATCGACTCCCGCACCGACACGAACGGGAACCCGTTGCCGCAGAACGTCCTCGACGCGCTGCACGCCGGGGACAGCGACGACGGCGGTGACACCACCGACACCATGATCGTGGTCCACATCCCGGCGGGCGGAGCGGGCGCGACGGCCATCTCGATCCCGCGCGATTCCTATGTGGACATCGCGGGCGGGCTCGGCAAGCACAAGATCAATTCGGCGTACAGTCGCGGCAAGAACGCCGCGATGAACTCTCTGCGCGCGCAGGGGCTCTCCGGTGCGCAGCTCGAGGTCAAGGCCAACGAGGCGGGCGCCAAACTCACGATCCGGACGATCGAGCAGTTCACCGGGCTGTCGATCAACCACTACGCGGCGGTCAACCTCGCCGGGTTCTCCGCGCTGAGCGAAGCCGTCGGCGGGGTCGAGGTCTGCCTCAACGAAGCGGTGCAGGACAAGTTCTCCGGGGCGTCGTTCCCGGCGGGCAAACAGCTGCTTTCCGGGCCGCAGGCGCTCGCTTTCGTGCGGCAGCGGCACGGGCTGCCCAGCGACCTCGACCGCATCGCGCGGCAGCAGGCGTTCCTTTCGAGCATGGCCAAGACCGTCCTGGACGCCGGGACGTTCACCGATCCCACCAAGCTGAGCGATCTGGTCGGCGCGGTGCAGGGTTCGGTCGTGCTCGACCGCGGCTGGGACGTGCTCAGCTTCGCGCAGCAATTGCGGGGGATGAGTTCCGGGGCGCTGAAGTTCCAGACGATCCCGGTCCAGAGTCTCTCCCTGCCGACGCCGTCGGACGGCGACGCGGTGAAGGTGGATCCGGCCGAGGTGCAGGCGTTCGTGAAGGCCGCGCTGAACTCGACGAGCGTCGCCGCGGTGGGGGAGCCGACCGGCGGGATCGGGATCAAACCGGTCGCGGCCACCTCTTCCGTTGCAGCGCCGCCTTCGTCTTCCACACCGGCCGCGATGGCGGGCTGCGTGAACTGAGCGGTCAGCTTTCGGCCAGTTTCGTCCGGCCGTCGACGATCGCGGGGCCCAACTTGACCTGGGTGTCAGGCACGATCTCGCCGCTGGTTGCTCGTGAGACGCGAGGGCCCGGGATACCGGAGCGCACGGGTGCCGGTCATCGCTTCGATCGGTTCCGCTGGGCTGCGGGCGGGATGTAGCGCCGCGAATTGCTCGCAGATCGTGCTGTAGACCAAGAGTGATCCGATGCCGCCCTCAGCCACCAGGTGCGCCCGGCCGTCGACGGTGATGGTCTGGGTGCTCAGCTCGCCGCCGGAGGGCTTGTCTGAACTTTGGACATGCCGAGGGGCCCGTCGCCGGTGTGGCTGGCGGGCTCTTCGGGGTTCAGCGGTGATGCAGGGTGTTACGCCGAGGGTTTCGGAGCGGATCTCGGTATTGGGGCGGGATGAATTCCGGTAGCCCGTCGGCTGTCATGCGGGCTTGCCAGTCGCCGTGGTGGATCAGTGATGAATGTGATGGGCGTGGCAGTGCTTGGGTTTCTGGTGGCACCCGGGGAATGCGCAACAGCTGTCGCGGATGTTCAACGCACGTCGTTGGCCTGGCGTGATGAAGCGTCGTAGCCGTCCCGCATCGAGGGGTTCTCCGGCGGCGCTCATCACCACGGGAAGCATCAGGCAATCGCAGGCAGCCAGCCGGGCTTCGCGGGCGGTCATCGTGCCGGCGAAGTCCGGGCACGCGGTCCCGAGGCCGGTTTTGAGTTCGTCGAGGCCGATGGTGACATTGACGAGGGTGCGGTAGCCGCTGGTGCCGGGCTGGTCGGGGCAGGCGATGGCCAGGTCGAGGATGTCGGCCCAGGCATCACCCATGCGCTCGCACTTCATCCGCGGATCCGCTTGGCCGAACTCGTCGACTGGGCGGGGCTGGGCGTAGGCTCCCAGTGCGGCGGCGGTGCGGGCACCGGTCTCGTCATCGAGCAGACCAGTCAGCTTCCAGAACCCGTCCTTGCGACGCTCCAGGGTGATTTCCCGGCGCGGCTCTTTGGGTTCGGGATCCTTTGGCTCGTTGCCGTCCGGGTCCAGCAACGCCAGCAGATTCGCTTCAGCTTCCGCCAACTGGCGAGGACCGGCGTCGCGGGCGAGGGTGGCGAGAATCTTCTCCGCACTCGCCCGATCCTCTGCGGAGGTGTCGGCGGGGAGTTTCTTCAAGAACTCCAGGATCTGATCGATCCGCTCGTCCCCGACCAAGCCTTCGGCGGCGACAACGGCAGTAGCCGGTGCCACGGCAGGAACCTCGGTGCCGTCCAACGCACGCGTGGGATTCAGCGCGATGGCCCGGTTCACCACCGAACGGGCTTCACCGACCGACAACCCCGCGATATCGGCGAACCAGTTGGCCGTGCGGCCATACCCGTACAAGTCCTTGACGCCCCGAGACTCGATCTCCGCCAGACCGCTGCACGCCATGCGCAAGCTCCAGCTTGCCGGCACGCCACAACTCCTGCGGCAACTCGGGAAGGAAAGCCTCGGACACCCCTCAACAATACCGCAAAACAATCGAACAAGCGTTCGCAATTTTAAGCAACAAGCGAAACGCGCGAACAACACTGAAGGGTGATTCGGTCGCGAAACCACGACTACCCTAAAGCAATTAGTCGGCTAGTTGCGCGGGACGACGCACACGTTCCGCCGGGAGCGAGCAGGCCGGGAGCAAGTAGCCGGCTAATTGCGAAGACGGGGCACGAGGCGGCCACCACGGAAACCGGCCCCAAGATTCTTTTGAACCGCGCCGCGCCGCCGTCCGTGTCACTGGCGTCGGGGAAGTCGCCGAGACGGGGATGGTGTGATGAAGCGCTGGACGATTCTGGTGAGTCTCTCCCTCTGCCTCGCCGGTTGTGCCGCGACCGTGGGCGGGGTGGCGCAACCGGTGGATCCCACCCGGGTCGCCGGGCTCGAGATCACCGACGGCCCCAGTGGTCTCAAACCCGGCGTGCTCGACGCCGGTCTCCCGGTCGACGGTGGTGACGGCGGGGAGATCGACAGGCTCGCGGCCAACGCCGTGGCCGACGTCCAGCGGTACTGGCGTGAGTATCTGCCCGCGACCTTCGACCGCGAGTTCCGGCCGCTGGCCACTCTCGTCTCCTATGATTCGGCGGGTCGCGGGCGGGAGATCTGCGGGGCCTCGACGGCCGGGCTGGTGAACGCCTTCTACTGCTCGGGGCAAGACGTCGTCGCGTGGGATCGCGGGGAGTTGCTGCCGACACTCAACGACTCCATCGGCCCGGCGGCGGTCATGGCCGTACTCGCCCACGAGATCGGCCACGCCGTCCAGTTCCGGCTGGGTCTGCCCGCCGCGAGCCCGTCGATCGTCAAGGAGCAGCAGGCCGACTGCTACACCGGGGCGTACTTTCGCTGGGTCGCCGAGGGCAGGTCGCCGATGTTCCAGGTTTCCACCGGCCGCGGGCTCAATGAGGTGCTCACAGCACTGTTCCAGATCCGTGACTCCGCCGGGGTGGCTTTCGACGACGACGACGCGCACGGCAACGCGTTCGATCGGGTTTCCGCGTTCCAGTTCGGCTTCACCGACGGGCCCGCCCGGTGCGCCGAGATCGACGAGCGGGAAATCGAAGGCCGGAGCACACAAGGCGGATTCGGTTCGGCCGGGGAGAACGTCCGCCTCGACGATCGTCAGGCACTCGCCGACCTCACCACCAGTCTGCGGCAGGCTTTCCGGCTCGCGGCCACCCCGCCGACGCTCACCACCGGAGCGGCCTGCGGTGTGACGGCGGAGGACGCGCTCGCGTCGTACTGCTCGGAGTCCAACCAGATCAACCTCGACCTCGACGGCCTCGTCCGCATCGGCACCCCGCCGCGCCGGGGGCGGCAGGGCGGCATCGGTGACTTCGCCGCGTTCGCGGAGGTCGCGTCGCGCTACACGCTTGCGGTCCAGCAGGAGGGCGGGTTCCGGCTCGACGGTCCGGTGGCCGCGCAACGCACGGCCTGCCTCACCGGCTTCTGGGCGTCGACCATCGTGGACGGCGGGGCGCTCACGTTGTCACCGGGCGACCTCGACGAGGCCATCGCCGAGATGCTGACGCGGAACAGCCTGATCGCCGCGGACGTCCGGGGCCGGACACTCCCGGCAGGCTTCGCCAGGGTCGCCGCCTTCCGTGACGGCTTTTCCTCCGGCAGCCAAAGGACTTGCGGCGACAAGTACCGCTAGACGCAAGTCCGTGAAGGCCTCCTTCCCTACCCTCAAGGTAGTGAAGGAGGCCTTCACGGACTTGGCCCTCAGGTCATACGAAAGCGCTCTGGCCGGTGATCGCCTTTCCGACGATCAGCGTGTTCATCTCCCGCGTGCCTTCGAACGAGTAGATCGCCTCGGCGTCGGTGAAGAACCGCATGATGTCGTTATCCAGCACGATCCCGTTGCCGCCGAAGATCTCGCGGCCCCAGGCGACGACTTCCCGCATCCGCGAGGTCACAAAGGCCTTCGCGAGTGACGAGTGTTCGTCCTTGAAGATCCCGGCGTCCTGCAGCCTCGCCAGTTGCACCAGCATGCCCCACGACGCGGTGATGTTGCCGAGGCTCTTCACCAGCAGGTCCTGCACCAGTTGAAACCGCGCGATCGGACGGCCGAACTGCTGGCGTTCCTTGGCGTAGTCCAGCGCCAGTTCGTAGGCGCCGATCATCACGCCCAGCGCCTGCCAGGCCACGCCGCCGCGGGTCGCGCGCAGGATCTCGGCGACGTCGCGGAACGAGTCGATGCCCTGCAGCCGGTTGGCCTCCGGCACCCGGACGTCGGTCAGCGTGATCTCGGCGTTTTCGACGATCCGGAACGCGAACTTGTTCTCGATCTTGACCGGCACGAACCCGGGCGAGTCCTTCTCGACCACGAAACCCTTGACGTGGTTGTCCTCCTCGTCGCGGGCCCACACGATGACGAGGTCCGCGAAGGTCGCGTTGCCGATCCACTTCTTGGCGCCGTTGAGGATCCAGGTGTCGCCTTCGCGGCGCGCCGTCGTCCGCATGCCGCCCGCGACGTCGGAACCGCCGAGCGGCTCGGTCATCGCGAAGGCGCCGATCTTGTCCATCGCGGCCATCGACGGGAGCCAGCGGTCGCGCTGTTCCTGGTCGCCGCCCGAATAGATGCTGTACATCGCCAGTCCGTTGTGGACACCGAAGAAGGTCGCCACCGATGGGTCCGTGCGGGTCATCTCCATCGCCATCATGCCGTTGAGCAGGTGGCTGGTGGCCGGAAGGTGCTCGCCATAGCCCTCATAGGGCAGCCCGGCGACGCCGAGTTCACGGAACTTGCCGACGAGTTCGTGCGGGAACTCACCCTTTGCCCAGTACTCGTTCACGAACGGTTTGACCTCGGCGCGCATGAAGTCACGCGTCTTGAGCAGCAGCTTGCGCTCCTCCTCGGGCAGCAGGTCCTCGTAGGCGTAGAAGTCGGCGGTCATGTCAGTTCTCCTCCTTGTCGGCACTGTCCAAAGCGGACAGCACCGCGAGCTGCTTGCGGTCGCGCGCCTCGGCGAGTTCCGAGTACGTGGAGGAGCCGTAAGCGGATTCCACGGCTTCGATGAGCCGTTCCTGTTCTTCGGGGGTCTGCGAGGGCGTGCCGAGGCCCGCCCACATCTTCTTCATCGACTTGCCGATGTGCTCGGCCATGTGCCGGTACCCGCCGGGGCCGCCGCCCAGATGCGAGCCGAGGAACGGCCCGACCGTGGACCAGCGGATGCCGAGCGAGTTCGTCATCACCGCGTCCAGTTCGGACGGTGACACGACGTCCTGTTCCACCAGGTAGATCGCTTCGCGGCTCAGCGCGTTCTGCAGCCGGTTGCCGACGAAGCCGGGGATCTCCTTGCGTTCCACCACCGGCGTACGGCCGACGAACCGGTAGAACCCCACGGCCCGCCCGACCGACTCCGCGCTCGTGCGCTCGCCGGGGACGACCTCGACCAGCGGGATCAGGTGCGGCGGGTTGAACGGGTGTCCGATCAGCACGCGTGACGCGTCGTCCAGTGCCGAGGCGAACGCCGTCGAGGGGATCGCGGACGACGAGCTGAGCAACAGCGCGTGCGACGGCGCTTCGCGGACCAGCGTCGCGAACAGGTCCTTCTTGAACTCGACGTTCTCGGGCCCGTTCTCCTGCACGACATCCGCGCTCCAGACCGCTTCGGAGACGTCCGCTGCGAGGTGGACGCGAGGGGCGAGGTCAGCGACGGTCCGGCCGAGATGCGGGGCGAACGCCTCCAGCGCGCCGGCGACGGCGTCGGCGAGATCCGGTCGCGGGTCCGAGACCCGGACCTCCATGCCGTGCGCGGCGAACAACGCCGTCCACGAAAGACCGATGGTGCCCGCGCCGATCACCGCGGCGTTCCGAAAAGTCATGACCGTGCTCCCTTCAAGTAGTCGAAGACCGGCTTGACCGGGGCGAGTGTCAGGTCGGTGAGGATGTGGCTCGCCGAAACGACCTCGAGCACCGGGAGATCGGCGAGCGGGGCCAGCACGTGCTGGAACAGCTGCAGCCGCGCCGGCCCGGTCCACGCTTCCTTGACCACCACGTCGGTGATCTCGGTGCGGACCAGCTCGAAGACCCGGGGCGATCCGTCGTAGTCCGGGATGGTCTTGAGCATGAACGTCGGCACGGTGATCTGCGTTTCGGCCTCGCGGACGTCCAGCCGGTGGTGCTTGTAACCCATGGTCGCGGTCGCGACGCGCTGGCTGCCGTAGTCGAGCGTCCCGACTAGCGCGCCGTTCTCGGCGAACAGCCTCGGCGAGCCGATGGTCTTCGGGTAGGCGCTGATCTCGCGGCCGGACGCGGTGGCCGGGAAGTTGTCGAGGTACATCGCGTGCAGGTACTCGCCACGCTCGCCCTCGAAGCTCACCGGGATCGCCTGCCCGGACTCGGTGTAGGGCCCGTAACCGCTGACGTCGCCCATCTTCATCACCTCGAACCGCACCAGCGGCTCGTCGATCTCCAGTGGCTCCGGCACGATGGCGCGCAGGGCGTCGGCGTCGGTGCGGTAGACGATGTTCAGGTACTCACGGTTCGTGAACCGGGGGACCACCGGCGCGTACGCCGGATTCGTGAGCGGCGTGGTCACGTGCCGGAGGACTTCTTGCTGTTTCATCTCACTCACCTGTCCACTGTGGAGCGCGGCGCTCGGCGAAGGCCTGCATGCCCTCGCGGACGTCGGCCGAGTTCATCAGCGCCGGGAGGTCCGCACGCTGGGTGGCAAACGCTTGCGCGTCGGGAACTCCGTCGGCGGCGCGGACGATCTTCTTGACCAGGGCCAGCGCCAGGGGAGCGTTGGCGGCGATCTGTTCCGCGAGTTGCAGAGCGACGGCGGCGGCCTCGCCGCTCGGGACGACCCGGTTCACCAGACCGAGGCTTCCGGCGCGTGCGGCGCCGATCGGCTCGCCGGTGAGCAGGAACTCCATCGCGAGGTGGTGCGGGATCCGCTTCGGCAGCCGGATCACGCCGCCACCGGCGGCGATCAGCCCGCGTTTCACCTCGGGCAGCCCGAACTTCGCGTCTTCGGCGGCGACGATCAGGTCGCAGCCCAGCGCCAGTTCGAAGCCGCCGCCCATGGCCCACCCTTCGACGGCCGCGATCAGGGGCTTCGACAGTTCGGCCTCGGTCAGCCCGCCGAACCCGCGGCCGGGGATCTCAGGCGATTCACCTTTCAGCGCCGCCTTGAGGTCCATCCCGGCGCTGAACGAACCGTCCGCGCCGGTCAGGACTCCGGCCCGCAGCGCGGGTTCGGACTCCAGCAGGTCGAGTGCCTCGGCCAGACCGGCGGCGACGGCGGCGTTCACCGCGTTGCGGGCCGAGGGCCGGTCGATCGTGATCAGCAGCGTGCCGCCGACCCGTTCCGTACGTACTTCGGTGCTCATGGTTTCTTCCTCAGCGAGTGGTGGCGAGTTCGCGCAGGACTTCTTCGGTGTCCTGCCCCGGCAGGGGAGCCAGCCGCCGGACGGAGCCGGGGGTCGCGGAGAACTTCACCGGGATGCCGATGGTGCGGATCGAGCCCTCGCTCGGGTGCTCGACGACGTCGAGCAGGTGGCCGTCGCGGACGTATTCGTCGTCCTGCGCCTTGTCGAGTTCGAGGACGGGGGCCATCGGGATGCTGTGCTTCGCGCAGACCTCGGTCCACTCCTCGGTGGTCAGCGCCGGGGCGCATTCGGCGATCATCGCGGCCAGCGCCTCGTGGTCGGCGCCGTCGATCGCGTCGTCGTTGACCCGTGGGTCCTCGGCCAGTTCCGGCCGTCCGGCGGCGTGGAAGAAGTCACGGAAGTTCCGCGGGTTGTACGGGATCACGCAGGCCATGCCGTCCTTGGTGTGCACCGCCTGGTGGCCCGGATTCAGCGACGGGCCGAAGCCGGTCGGGCCCTCCGCGGGCTCGAAGACGTGCCCGGCGAGGTGCTCGACCAGGTTGAACGCGATCAGCGTGTCGGTCATCGGGATCTCGACCCGCTGGCCCTCGCCGGTCCGGTCACGGTGCACCAGCGCGGCGAGCACGGTGTAGGCGATGGTCAGGGAGGAGACCTTGTCGCCGATGATCGTCGGCAGGTAGACCGGCTTGCCCAGTGCGCGGTTCGCGACGTCGACCAGCCCGGACGACGCCTGCACGGTCTCGTCGTAGGCGGCGTGCCCCGCGCGGTCGGAATCGCCGCGGAACCCTTGCGCGTGGGCGTAGATCAGGCCGTGATTGCGCGCGGCGAGGTCTGCGTAATTCATGCCGAGCCTGCTCAGCGCGCCGGGACGCATATTGGTGATCAGCACGTCTGCGGTGTCGATCAGGTTGAGCGCCTGCTCTCGCTCCTCTTCGTCCTTGAGGTTGAGGGCGACGCTGCGCTTGTTGCGGTTCACGTTCAGGTTGAGCGGCGTCATCCCCGGTGTCGTGCGGAACCTGCCCACCCGCACGGTGTCGGCGGGGGACTCGATCTTGATCACGTCGGCGCCGAGGTCGCCGAGGATCTGCGCGGCGTACGGCCCCATGACCACCGTCGAGAGGTCGATCACGCGAACGCCGTCCAGTGGGCCGGTGGCGGTCTGAGTCATTTTGCTTCCCTTCGCCGTTGTTCGCTCTACAACCGAAGTTAGGCGCGAATAGCGGGAAAGGGAATGATCAAGAAACGAAGAATGGTATGACCGCGGTGGTCATACCATTCTTCGTGACTCGTGAGTGGTAAGGACGGTTAGAACCGTCCTTACCACTCACGGGCCCCGAGCTGGACCTTTGCCGCCTCAGGTCGAAAGCGGTTCGGCGAAGATCTCGCGGACCGCTTCGACCAGTCCGGCGAGGTCGCCCTCCTCGGCGCGGTCGCGCCGCCAGACCAGTGCGGTCTCCAGCTGGGGCCGGAAATCCGAGAAGGGGAGGATGGTGGCGCCGTCGACAAGGAACAGATGCATCGGGCTGGCCGGATCCAGCATCGTGATCGAGAACGACGAACCGTTCGCGACCAGCTCGGAAATGCCCGAATATTCGGTTCCGCCGACTCTGAGCCTTTTCCTGATGCCCGCCTTCGACAGGGTGTGGTCCATATCGTCCGAATAGGCCGGAATGCTTTCCGATGCGGACGGGATATAGGACAGATCGCTCAATTCGGCGATGGTGACGGTCTCCCGTCCGGCGAACCGGTCCGCCGGGACGACGGCGCCGAGCCGCTCCACCTGCACCGGGACGATCTCCAGCGCGGGATCGACGACCGGCATCCGGACCAGCGACAACGCCAGTTTGCCCTCGTGCACCGCGGCGACCAGATCGGGTGTCGTGCCCGGCCAGCGCTTGAGTTCGAAGCGGTCGCGGCAGCGTTCTTCGAGGCGTTTGACCCGTTCCCGCAGAGCCGGGTGCACGCCGGCGGGGATGCCGATGAACACGGTGCTGCGCTGGGGTTTCACCGCTTCCTTCAACCGCCAAGGGATCGCGTTGACCTGTTCGAGGACGTCCCGCGCGATCGGCAGCAGCGCGGAGCCCGCCGCGGTGAGCGTGACGTGATGCGTGCTGCGGTCGAACAGCCGGTGACCCAGTTCGTGTTCGAGATCCTTGATGCGCTGGCTCAGCGGGGAGGCGGCCATATGCAGTCTTCGGGCCGCCTGGGAGAAGTTCAGTTCCTCGGCGACGGCCACGAAATACCGCAGGTGCAACATCTCCACGTGCTCACCCTAACCGCAGAGCCACGGTGAACGCGGCGCCGCCTTCGGGCGCCGGGCCCGCCGTCAGCGTCCCGCCCATGCGGGTGATCAGCCCGTGCGCCAGCGCGAGCCCGATACCCGAACCGACCGGGCGGCGGTCGCGGTAGCGCTGGTTCAGCACCCCGCGCTCGAACGCGACCGGGTAGTCCTCCGGCGCCAGACCGGGCCCGCCGTCCCGCACCGCCAGCCGGGCCTGCCCGCCGGCCGCCACCAGGGAGAACATGATCGGCGCGCCCGCCGGGGTCACGCGCAGGGCGTTCTCGGCCAGCCCGTCGACGACCTGGCGGAGCCGCCGCGGATCGGCGACGACCGGGACCTCGCCGGGCGGCCGCTCGACCAGCAGCGTGACGTCCTGCCGCGCGCACCGCAGCCGCCAGACGTCCGCGCATTCGTCGAGCAGCGCCGCGAGATCGAGGCGCGCCGGGTCGAGGCGGAACTCGTCCGCGCCGAGCCGTGCCAGTTCCAGCAGGTCGCTGACCAGTCGTTCCAGCCGTTCCGCCTCGCGATGGATGGTCCTCCCGGCGCGCCGCGCGTCCTCGCCTTCGGCCACGCCGTCACCGATCGCCTCCGCGAACCCGGTGACGGCGGTCAGCGGTGTCCGCAGTTCGTGCGACACCGAAAGCAGGAACTCGCGCTGCCGAGCCTCGCTGTACTGCAGGGCGTCGGCCAGTTCGTTGACCGATTTCGCCACGTCCGCGACCTCGGACGGCCCTTCCACCGGAACACGCAGGTCACGGCGCCCGGCCCGCATCCCGTTCGCCACCGACGCGGCCCGGCGCAGCGGCCGCGACAGCATCCGGCTCAGCAGCAGCCCGGCGATCGCGGCGACCGCCAGCCCGGCGCCGAGTGCGAGCACGGTGTTGCGCACCAACGTCCTGCCGCGCGCTTCACCGATCTCCGTCGACTGGACCAGGGCGAACGCGGCACCTCTCGCGCCAACCGCGCGGACTTCGACGAGGTACTGCCTGCCTTCGACCACCACTGTGCCCGAGCGGGTGAACCCCGTTTTGGTGGCGGCGATGGCCGCGACCGTCCCGTCGCCGTCGATCGTCCCGTTCGGACGGCGGACGACGACGTCGATCCCTTGTCCCCGAACGACTTCCGCGGCCCTCCCGACGCGGAGCCGGTTGCCGATCCCGGTCTCGTCGAGCTGGCTCGCGACCACGTCGGCCTGTGCCGAAAGCGACTGCCGGAGCACGTCGCTGCCCGTAGTGCGGATGAGCCGGGCCGCGACCAGCCCGGCGACCACCACCGCGACCGCGGCGACCGCGAGGCACATCACGGTGATCCGCAACGCGAGCGAGGTCCGGTTCATCCGGTGTCCGCCGCGTAACCGATCCCGCGGACCGTCCTGATCGGACTGTGCTCGCCCAGTTTCCCGCGCAGCTGGGCGATGTGGACGTCGACGGTCCGCGTGCCCGCCGACGCCGCGTAGCCCCAGACGGAACTGAGCAACTGCTCGCGGCTGAACACCTGACCGGGCCGTCGCACCAGATGGGTGAGCAGATCGAACTCGGTCGACGTCAGCGTGATCTCGGTATCGGCGGCCCAGGCACGACGCTGGGTGACGTCGACGCGCACGCCGCCCGCCGTGTAGGTCTCGGCGCGCGAAGGCGCTCCGGCGGCGCGGCGCAGGACGGTCCGGACCCTTGCCGAGAGCTCACGCGGGCTGAACGGTTTCGTCAGGTAGTCGTCGGCGCCGATCTCCAGGCCCAGCAAGCGGTCCAGCTCGTCGTCGCGCGCGGTCACGAACAGCACCGGCGTCCAGTCGCCGTCCGCGCGCAGCGTCCGGCAGATCTCGATACCGTCCATTCCGGACAGTCCGATGTCGAGCACGATCGCGACCGGGCGCAGCCGCCGGATCGTGGCCAGTGCCGCGCCGCCGTCCGCCTCCACGTGCACGCCGAACCCGTCCCGCCGCAAGTACAGCGAAGCGAGTTCGGCGATCGCGGGGTCGTCCTCGACGACCAGCACCAGCCCGCGTCCCGGTTGTGTCGTCACCGGCCGATCCTGTCACGGGGCGGGGTCGCCTGCCATGTCCTGCTCGATCGAGTCGAGCGTGTGCTGGACGTCGCTCAGCTCACCCGGCGCCGGGCTCGAAGCGGGTTCGTCGTCGGTGCACGCGACCGCGCCGAAGAGCGCGAGCGCGGTCAAACCGGCCGCCAGGAGACGTTTCACTTGCCCGCCTTGCAGTGCGCGCCCGCGAACGCGTCGAGCTTCTGCTTCGCCGCGGTGAGCTCGGGCAGCCTGCCGTTGCGCTTGTCGGCGCGCTTCTGAAGCTTGTCGGCGGCGTCGTTGTGCCCCTTCTTACGCTGGCCCTCGGCCCTGGCCTTGAGATTCGCCACCGAACCGCGGATCTCGGGGCCACCGTTGATGCGTTCGGTGAGTTTGGTGGTGCGCTGGGTGAGCTTCGGCAGCCATTCGGCGCACAACTGCTGGGACTCTTCGGGGCTCAGGGTGATCGGTGCCTGGGCCGAGGCCGCGGGAGCGAGAGCGACGAGGCCGGCCGCGGTCAGGCAGACGGCGATGGTGTGTTTCAGCATGCGAAGAGCGTCGCGCGGCCGGATACGAGGAATGTGGGGGAAATGTTCGGGTTTCGTAAGCGATACTCGGACGATGGGGCTCAAGACCTTGACCGCCACCGTCGTGGCGACACTGCTGCTCACCGCCGCACCCGCCGTCGCGTCACCCGCGTTCGTCCTGCGTGACGGCGTCAGCGAGCCGGTGTTCTCCTACGAGAAGGCCATCCGGGAGACCGCCTGGGTCGAGACCGGCCAGGACCTCGACCGCGACGGGCGGACCGACCGGGTCGCCGCCGACATCATCCGCCCGGCGGAACCGGCCGCGCGCGGTCAGCGCGTTCCGGTGATCATGGACGTGAGCCCGTACTACGAGAAGGTCGGGCGCGGCAACGAGCGTCAGCCGAAGACGTACCTCCCCGACGGCACGCCGTCGCAGTTCCCGCTCTTCTACGACAACTACTTCGTCCCGCGCGGATACGCGGTCGTGCTGGTCGACGTCGGGGGCACCAATCGCTCGTCCGGGTGCTTCGACGACGTCGCGTCCGGCAACGGCGTCGTGAACTGGCTCAACGGGCGCGCTCAGGCTTTCCGCACGCCGTCCGGCCTCGAGCGTGTGCGGGCGGAGTGGGCGAACGGGGCGGTCGGCGCGATCGGGAAGTCGCAGGACGGGGCGACCGCGATCGGGATGGCCGCGTCCGGGATCGAAGGCCTGAAGACCATCGTGCCGATCGCCGGGGTCAGCTCGTACTACGAGGTCCACAACTCGCACGGCGCCTATTTCGGCTGGGCGGGCGGCCCCGGTTTCTACAACGAGCGTGCCGGGAAGCTGTGCCGTCCGTTCGAAGAGGACAACGCGCGCCGCGCGGGGACGGACGGGAACTTCAACGACTACTGGCGCGAGCTCGACTACGTGGCGAAGACCGGCAAGGTGCGTGCGAGCGTTTTCGCGTCGATGGGCTTCCACGACCTCAACGTGAACCCCATCCAGTTCGGACCCTGGTGGGAGGCGCTGAACGCGCACGGCGTGCCGCGCAAGGCGTGGCTGCACCAGGCGGCGCACGTCGACCCGTTCGACCTCGACCGGTCGCGGTTCGTGCGGACGCTGCACCGCTGGTTCGACCGCTGGCTGCTCGGCGTCCGCAACGGTGTCGAGACCGAGCCCGCGATCCGGATCGAGCACACCCCGGACCGCTGGACCGACGAACGCCGCTGGCCCCCGGACTCGCGGTCACGCACCCTGTGGCCCACGGTGTCGGGTGGGCTGGGGAACCGGCCTTCGTCAGGTTCCGCCGCGGTGACCGACGATCCGGCGCGCGGAGCGTCGCAGTGGGTGGAGAACCCGTCGGAGGCGAGTCCGGATCGGGTCGTTTTCGCAGGTGAGCCAGTGCGGGCGGATACCCGCGTCGCCGGGACGGCCACCGTCACGGTCACCGCCCGCTCGGACAAACCCGCCGCACGGATCGGCGCGGTGCTGGTCGACTACGGCCCCGCGACCGCGCGGAACACGAAATTCCCCGCGCTCGGTACGAAGAACCTGACCACCCGCTCCTGCTGGGGCGCGGGCACCGCCGCGGACACCGGCTGCTTCCTCGACACCGTCGCGGATCTGACCACTGTGGACAAACGGATCGTGGCGACCGGCTGGGCGGACCTCGGCCACCACCGCTCACTGTGGCGGGGCGAACCGCTCGTTCCCGGCAAGGCGTACACGATGACCTTCCGGCTGAGCAGCCTCGACCACGTCGTCCCGGCGGGGCACCGGCTGGCCCTCGTCCTGGGCGGGACCGACGGGGACATGTTCGACCCGGCGCTGCCCGCGCTCGGTGCCCGGGTGACCTTCGAGCTGGGCGCGACTTCGCTCTCGGTGCCGGTCGCCGGGCGCATTTAGTCCTCTGAATGCGAGAGAGAAGGAGCACGGATGGCGAAGATCCAGCGCATTTCCGTCCACGGTCACACGAGCGCGAGCCCCGAAGCCGTCTACGCCCTCCTCGAAGACCGCGAGCGTTGGCCCGACTGGTCACCCATGGGCGCGTTCCGCCTGCTCCAGAAGGGGGACGAGAACGGCCTCGGTGCCGTCGGCGTCTTCAGCACCAACGGCGTCCACAGCTGCGAAGAGGTCATCGCGCTCGAACCCGGCAAGCGTTTCGGCTACGCCCTGAAGAAGGGGCTCCCGCTGCGCGACTACCGCGCCTACGTGGACCTCACTCCCGAGCGGAAGGGCACCGCGATCCACTGGCATTCCACGTTCACCGCCAAGATCCCGGGCACCGGCTGGTTCTATCGCCGGTTCCTCGGCCACTTCATCGGGCGTATGGTCGAGAGCCTCGTGGCGCGCGCCTCGCGTGGCGCACCATAAAGTAGGCGCATGGCAGCGCCACGACGCACCCAGGAGGAACGCAGCGCCGCGATGCGCGTCAGGCTGCTCGACGCCACGATCGACTGTCTCGTCGAATACGGCTACGCGGGCACCACGACCACCCGCGTCGCGGATCGCGCCGGGGTGACCCGCGGCGCGCAGGTGCACCATTTCCCGACCAAGACCGACCTCGTCACCTCCGCGATCCGGCATCTCGCGGCCAAACGCACCGAGGTCGCGATGGCGGAGATCGACCGGCTCAAGGCCTCGGCGGATCCGGTCGGGGACGCGTTGCAACTGCTGTGGGAGATGCACCAGGGGCCGGTCTTCTCGGCGACGGTTGAGCTGTGGGTGGCGTCGCGGACCGACGCGGAACTGCGCGCCCAGATGGCGGTGGTCGAGCCGATCGCGACGAGCAGCCTGGTCGAGTTCGGCAAGGCGCTGCTGCCGGACCATTCGGCGCATCCGGAGTTCCTGCACGCGGTGTACACGGCGATGGACGTCGTCCGCGGCATCCTCATCGCCAGCTGGGCGACCCGCGACCAGACCGAGCTGGAGGCGCGCTGGGAGCGTGGCCGCCGTCATCTCATCCTGCTGTTCGAGGCGCTGATGCGGCCCACTCCCTCTCACTAGGCGTGTTACTCTCCTCAGGAGAGTGAGGAGGTCACGTGCTCGGAAACCCGTACGACCCCGACTGCCCCACCCGCGCGCTGCTCGACCGCATCGGCGATCAGTGGACCGTGCTGATCGTCGGCGTGCTCGGCGACGGTCCGCTCCGGTTCACCGAGATCGGCAAACGCGTGCGCGGCATCTCGCAGAAGGTCCTCACCCAGACGCTGCGCAGCCTCGTCCGCGACGGCATCCTGACGCGCACCGCGTACCCGGAGATCCCTCCGCACGTCGAGTACGAGCTGACCGCGCTCGGCCGCAACCTCGCCGAACCGCTCGAGATGCTCGACCAGTGGGCTCGTGTCCACATGGGCGAAGTGCTCGACGCGCGCAAGAACCACGACGGTCAGCTCTCGGCCTGACCGAACAGCCGGTCGAGGTAGTAGTCCACAGTGGACAGCGCCTCCTCGGGCGTGCGGTGGTTCATCACGATGTTGGTGCCCTGCGAATCGGCGAGTGCCCAGAGGATCGCGGATTCGTGCATCGGGTCGGCCGACTTGTCGACATCGCCCGCCTCCTGGCCCTGGCGGATCAGGACGGCGAACAGTTCGAACAGCTGCGGGACGCCGTCGGTGAACGCGGCCGCGAACGACGGATCGGAGATCGCGCGGATGAAGAACGCGACGCCCATCAGCCAGTCGCCGCGCCCGCGCTCGTCGAGCGGCAGGATCTCGGTCATGATCGCGCGGATGATGGCCTTCGGTGCCGACGGCAGTTCGCCGGCTTCCAGCTGGGCCTTGATGCGCTCTTCGTAGACCTGTGAGCGGCGTTCGACGGCGAACAGCAGCATCTCGTCCTTGGTCTTGAAGTAATGCTGCACCAAACCCATCGACATGCCCGCTTCGGCGGCGACGTGCCGGAGGCTGACTCCTTCGAGGCCTCGCGTGGCCGTCAGCCGCGTCAGCGCCTCGGCGATCTCCGCTCGTCGCGTGGCGTGATCCACCTGCTTCGGCACCTTCACCGCCCGTTCCGCTGTTTGCCATGCGATCGCATTGCCACTACTGTCCGACGCTATTACGATGCGATCGCATTGTAAACGCTCGTCGGGGGTGATTTCGGTGGAAGCCGAACGGGGGAAGGTGCGGTTGAGGCCGCCGCGGAACGCGCTGGATCAGCGGGTCGTGGGCTGGTGGAGGCTGCAGGGAACGCTTTTCTGGGGCGCGCCGGTGCTGGTACTGGTGGTGCTCGGGCTGCTCATCACGCCCGCGCGCTTCTGGCTGCTGACACCGGCGGCGGTATTCGCGGTGCTGGGCCTGGTCTGGGTGATCGCGATGCCGCTGTGGTGGTTCAAGGTGCATCGCTGGGAGGTCACGGAGACGGCGGTGTACGCCCGCTCCGGGTTCTTCTGGCAGGAGTGGCGCGTCGCGCCGATGTCGCGGATCCAGACCGTGGACACCCTGCGCGGTCCGCTGCAGCAGCTGTTCAAGCTCGCGACCGTCACGGTCACCACGGCGTCGGCGCGGGGCGCGGTCAAGATCCGCGGGCTCGACCACGAACTGGCCGCGAGCCTGGCGGAGCAGCTCACCGAAACGACGCAGGCGACGCCGGGGGACGCGACATGACCTCGGGCGAGTTCGAGGGCTGGAACACACTCGACAAACGGACGCTCGCCGTCACCGCGCTGATGATGACCGGCGCGGCCGTCGGTGCCGCGATCCCGACCGCGGCCGCGATCGTGAGCGGCGGGGGAAGTTTCTGGGTCGCGCTCGTCTGGGTCGTCGCCGGCGGGGTGGTCCTCATCGGCGGCGGCGTACTGGTGGAGCTCTTCTACTGGAAGGGCGTGCGCTACCGGGTCACGCCGGACCGGCTGGAGACGGCGTTCACCCTGGTCTTCAGGTCGCGGAAATCCCTGCAGCGGGAACGGATCCGCAACGTCGACCTGACGGCGAACCCGCTGCACCGGCTGTTCGGCGTCGCGGTGGTGACCATCGGCACCGGGTCGCACGAGTCGGGCGGGCAGGGCCGGATCAAGCTCAACCCCGTCTCACGCGCCGAGGCCGAACGGCTGCGCGCCGACCTGCTGCGCCGCGCGGAAATCGCGGAGGCCGACGAGAACGCGCCGCTCGCCGAGCTGGACCGGAGCTGGATCCGCTACGCACCGATGTCGTTCCTGACCCCGACCCTGGGGCTGGCCGCGGGCGGCGGCCTGATGCAGGTCTCCGAATGGGTGGGACTGCAGAAAGGCCTGATCGACTGGGTGATCGGCCTGTTCCGCGGCATCCCGCTGGTGGTGGCGATCCTGATCCTGCTGGCGATCGCGATGGTCGTCGGCCTGATCGGCGCGCTGGGCCTGTGGATCGAGATGTGGTGGAACTTCCGGCTCGACCGTGAACCCGGCGGCACCCTGCGGGTGCGCCGAGGCCTGTTCACCACGCGCTCGATCTCGATCGAGGAACGCCGGATGCGCGGCATCGACCTCGTCGAGCCGCTCGGGAACCGGATCTCCGGCGCGGCGCGCGTCGACGCGATCGCCACCGGCATGCGGCAAAGCGACGACAAGGACAAGACCGACTACCACACGCTTTTGCCCGCCGCGCCCGTCGTGACGGCCAACCGGGTCGCCGCGTCAGTCCTGCGCGAACCGGTCTCGCCGACCGAAGCCGTCCGGCTCACCGGACACCCCCGCGCCGCGCGGGGACGGCTGCTGCGCTGGTGGGTCGGTTCGGTGGTCGTCCTGCTGGCGATCTTCGCGCTCCTCGGCTTCCTGTTGACCGACGTCCTCCTGGTGATCGGCGCCGCGCTCGGCGTCGTGCTGCTGCCGGCGTCGGTGCTGCTGGCGCTGGACGCCTATCGCAACCTCGGGCACGGGATCACCGGGCGGTACCTCGTCGGACGGCACGGGACCGTGCGGCGGAGCACGTTCGCCCTGGAACGCGAAGGCGTGATCGGCTGGACGGTGAAACAATCGATCTTCCAGCGGCGCAAGGGATTGCTGACCGTCGTGGCGACCACGGCCGCCGGTGCCGGGGCGTACTCCGTGTACGACGCGGGAGAGGAGCAGGGCCTGCTTTTCGCGGAGGAGTCCGTGCCGGAGCTGTTGACGCCCTTCCTGGAACGGGCCTGACGCTTCAAGGTGGGCGACCGTGTTGCGAAAGCCACTTTCGCAACTTCGCCGGGAGCGGTTGGCCTGGCGTGTTCATGACTGTCCATAAGGGACATCGCGTTAGGACAAGGTGACCGATTGGGGTGCCTTGGGTGGGTTTTGCGTGGGGGTCGTGAGTGACGATTCGGGTTAGAACACGAATCGCCACTCACGACCCCCACGCGAAACCGCGCATATGGCACTAAGGGGTCCTAACAGAATGACCTTTGGGGTGTGGTTTGATGCCGTGTCTCGTTGATCTTCGGTGAGAGGTGGGCTGGGTGGGGCAGCGGCGT
>NZ_JBWKEB010000017.1:0-153349 GCF_056435665.1 Amycolatopsis sp. NPDC043887 | reverse complement strand
CCCATGGCTCCACGCCTACAATCACCACCGCGGCCACACCGCACTCGGCGGCCACCCACCCGCCAGCCGCGTTCCCAACCTCTCAGGTCACTACACCTAGGCCGACCCACCCGCCAACCGCCGCCGACCGCACCGCGGGGGTCCGGGGGCTCGGCCCCCCGGGTGATACGACGAAGCCCCACCTTCGGGAAGACGCGCCAGCGTCGACCGAAGTGGGGCAAAGGGGCTGAGGGCGGCCCGCTCGACCAGCCTGGGGGTCACTGGGAGCGGGCCGCCTCCTCCATCGTAGGCAATAAGTCGCCGTCGCGCTGCATGGGGTTGCCATGTCTTCCGAATTATTTGTTCACCGACCCTCTTCATGGTCGGTGATTTTCCATGCTCGACGGCGCATAACCGGTAGTCAGCGGCCATTCGGCGCAGCGGCGGGTGCGCCGGAGGACCGAGTCGTCACCGTGCCGAACGTGACGAAGGTCGCTTTCGGCGGATTGACCCCTTCCTCGGGTGCGGACTCACCCCGTGAGGCAGGATGTCGCGTGATCGGCCTTCGTCAACAAAAGGGGACGGTATGCACGACGGCAGTGGCCGCATCGCGGTGCAGAACCTGAGCAAGCAGTTCGGTGCGGTCAACGCGGTCCAGAATCTGAGCTTCACGGTGGAGCCGGGTTCGGTGACCGGCTTCCTGGGGCCCAACGGGGCCGGGAAGACCACGACGCTGAGGATGCTGCTCGGGCTGGTGACGCCCACGAACGGCACGGCGACCATCAACGGGCGCCCGCACGACCAGCTGGGGAATCCGGCGCGGGTCGTCGGTTCGGTGCTGGAGAACGAGGGTTTCCACCCGGGACGCACGGCGCGGAATCACCTGCGCGTGTACTCGGCGGCGATCGGGATGCCGGATCAGCGGGTGGACGAGGTCCTGGGGCTGGTGGGTCTTTCGTCGGCGGCGGACCGCAAGGCGGGCGGGTTCTCGCTCGGTATGCGGCAGCGGCTGGCGCTGGCGACGGCGTTGCTGGGGAATCCGCAGGTGCTGGTGCTGGACGAGCCGACGAACGGGCTCGATCCCGAAGGCATCCTGTGGCTTCGGAACTTCCTGCGCGCGTACGCGCGTGAGGGGCGCACGGTGCTGGTCTCGAGCCACCTTCTGAACGAGGTGGAGCAGACGATCGACCAGGTCGTGATCATCAGCCAGGGCATGACGCGCTACAACGGCTCGCTGGACCAGTTGCGCAAGAGCAACCAGTCCCGGGTGCTGGTGCAGTCCGCCGACGCGAACGGCCTCGTCGCCGCGTTGCAGGAGGCTGGGATCACGCAGGTCTCGCCGATGCCGGACGGCCGGGTCGCGGTGTCCGGCGCGACGGTGCAGCAGATCGGTGACATCTCGGCCAAGGCGAGCATCGCGGTCTACGGCATGCAGGAGGAGACGGCGGATCTGGAGCGGATGTTCTTCCAGCTGACGCAGGGTCAGTACGCCGCGCCGCCGCCCGGTTTCCAGCAGGGCCCGCCGCCGGGCTACCAGGGTCCGCCTCCGGGATATCAGGGCCCGCCGCCCGGTTATCAGGGGCCGCCTCCCGGCTACGCGCCGCAGAACACGCCGCCGCCCGGTTTCGCGCCGCCGCAGCAGTTCCAGCAGCAGGGCCAGCCGCCGCAGCAACCGCAGTACCAGCAGGCGCCGCCTCAGCAGCAGGCGCAGCAGCAGGGCCAGGACGAGGGCTGGGGAGGCCAGGGCTGATGGGCAACCTGATCAAGGCGGAGTTCCGCAAGACGCTCACGCTCAAGGCGTGGTGGGCGCTGATGATCCCCGCGGTGGTCTTCGCTTTCGCGTTCGCCCTGTTCTGGGGCATGGTCACCAACGACTTCAGCGACTTCCTCGGCCGCTCCGACACCCGTGAGCTGACCGAGGCGCTCGGCATCTCGACCGGCGAACTGCCCGTCGGCCTGCTCGCCCTCGGGCACGGCATCAACATCGGCACGATGATCCCGATCATCTTCGGTGTCTTCGCCCTCGCCGGCGAGTACACGAAGAAGACGATCACCACGACGTTCCTCACCGCCCCGAACCGGGTTTCGGCGTTGAGCGCGAAGATGATCACCTACATCGCCTGGGGTGCGATCTACGGTGTGATCATCGTGGGCGCGGCGAGCCTCGGCACCGTGATCACGGTCGACAGCGCGCGCCTGCCGACGGCGGGCCAGTGGCTGGGCGTGCTCGGCGCGGGTGTCCTCGCGACGATCCTGGCGACCTTGTTCGGCATCGGGGTCGGCGCGGTCTGGCGCAGCGTGGTCGGCAGCATCATCACGCTGACCATCTGGATGCTGGTGGTCGAGAACGTCCTGGTGTTCGTCATGTTCGGCGCCGCCGACATCACGTGGCTGGGCGGGGTCCTGCCGAACGGCACGGTCAACGGCATCGTGGGCGCCATCGGCGCCGAGGCGTTCGGCGCCGCCGGCGTGAAGGTGCCCGGCCTGCAGGACGAGACCGCGTGGGCGCTGCAGTACGCGGCCGGTGCGCCCGGCGCGTTCTCGTGGTGGGCCTCGGCGCTGATCTTCTTCGGCTGGACGATGATCTTCTTCCTGGCCGGCTGGGCCGTGAACCAGAAGAAGGACATCACGTAGGTCACCGTCCACAAGCGCCATGAAAGGCCCCTTCATTGCAAAATTCGCGATGAAGGGGCCTTTCATCGCGTTCGGCCCTGCGCGAACCGGCCGGTCCTGTCGGTGCGGACGCATAGGCTTGCGGGGTGACCACTGCTCCACCTCGTCCGCGTCAAGCCAGTCCGGCTCGTGAGACCGCCCCCGCGCCCACCGGAGGCTGGATCCGCCGCCTGGCCGCTTCGTGCTGGAAACATCCTTGGCTCGTCGTGCTCTCGCTGGGCGCGGCGATCATCGGCGTCGGGCTGCAGGCCGCCGGTCCGCTGCTGATCCGCGAGGCGCTGGACGACGCCGTCGCGGGCGACACCTCCCGGCTCGGCCTGCTCGCCGCGGTGATGGCGGTGCTGCAGGTGCTGACCTTCGGCAACGCCTTCGCCCGCCGGTACGTCGGCGGGCGGCTGGCCCTCGATGTCCAGCATGATCTGCGCCGCCAGGTGTTCAACGCGGTCTCCCGGCTCGACGGCGGCAAACAGGACGCGCTGCGCACCGGCCAGGTCGCCTCCCGCGCGATCTCGGATCTGCAGCTGGTCACGTCGGTCCTGATGCAGGTGCCGCTTTCGGCGGGTTCGGTGATCTTCGCGCTGCTGTCGCTCGGCGCGATGCTGTGGATGTCGCCGACGCTGACCCTGATCGCGATGGTGGTCGCCCCCGCGATCGCGATCATCATGGCGGTGAGCCGGAAGCGGCTCTTCCCGGCGACGTGGGCGGCCCAGCAGCGCGCGGCCGACGTCGCGCAGCAGGTCGAGGAGACCGTCACCGGCGTACGCGTCGTGAAGGGCTTCGGCCAGGAGGCGCGCGAAGTCGCGAAGCTGGAGAAGACGGCGAAGAAGCTCTTCGCGGAACGCATGCGCGCGGCCCGGCTCTCGTCGTTGCCGACGGCCACGACGGCCGCGCTCCCCGCGGCGGGTCAGGTCGCGGTACTGGCGGTCGGCGGCATCCTCGCGTTGAAGGGTGAAGTCAGCCTCGGCACCTTCCTGGCGTTCGCGACCTATCTGTCCATCCTGATCGGCCCGGCACGGATGATCTCGAGCCTCGTCGTGCAGGCCCAGCTGACCAGGGCGGGCGCGGAACGGGTCAACGAACTGATCGACGCGCAGCCGGACGTAGTCGACAGTCCGGACGCGCGGCCGCTGCCCGAAGGACCGCTCGGCGTCCGGCTGGAGGACGTCTCCTTCGGCTACACGCGGTCGGATCCCGTCCTCGACGGTCTCACCCTGGAGGCCCGGCCGGGCGAGACGCTCGCGCTGGTCGGCACGGCCGGTTCCGGCAAGTCGACGATCTCCTTGCTGCTCCCCCGGTTCTACGACGTGCACAGCGGCTCGGTCCAGGTCGGCGACCTCGACGTCCGCGAGGTCCGGCGGCGAGAACTGCGCAGCGTCATCGGCGTGGTCTTCGAGGAGGCGTTCCTCTTCTCCTCGTCGGTACGAGACAACATCGCCTACGGCAGGCCGGACGCGAGCGACGAGGAGATCCGCGCGGCCGCGCGGGCGGCGGAGGCGGACGAGTTCATCCAGCGCCTCCCCGACGGCTACGACACCCTCGTCGGCGAGCGCGGCCTCACGCTTTCGGGCGGCCAGCGACAGCGGCTCGGCCTCGCCAGGGCGCTGATGACCGATCCGCGCGTGCTGGTCCTCGACGACGCGACCTCCGCCATCGACACGGTCACCGAGGCCGCGATCCACGACACGCTGCGGTCGGTCACCGCGAGCCGGACGACACTGCTGATCGCGCACCGCCGCTCCACCCTCGCCCTCGCCGACCGGATCGCCGTGCTCGACAAGGGCCGCGTCGTCGACGTCGGCACCGAGGAGGAGCTGCTCGCGCGCTGTCCGCTGTTCCGCGAACTCGTCGCGGGCCCGGGTGACGACGTCGAGGAGCCACATCGCTGCGAAGGCCTGGACTGCGGCCCCTCGGGAATCACCCCGGCGCTGTGGCCGGAGCAGGACAAGGCCGACGAGCTGCCGGGTGAGCGGAAGGGCACCGGCGGCGAATGGGACGTCGACCTGCCGCCCAGCCCCGAACTCGTCGAAGGCGTCCGGAAACTGCCACCCGCCACCGACGTCCCGCGCCTGCCGGGCACCGATGTCACCGCGCCCGAACCGAAGTTCCGCCTCGGCCGGCTGCTGAAACCGGTACGCGGCCCGCTGGCCGTGGTGATCGGGCTGGTCGCGGCGGACGCGCTGGCCACCATCGCGATGCCCGCGCTCTACCAGCACGGCATCGACAACGGGGTGCGCGCCGGGGCGGAGGCGGTGATCTGGCTGGCCGCCGTCATCGGCGCGCTGGTGATCCTCACGGACTGGCTGGTGGTCTACCTCCAGACCAGGATGACCGCGCGGGTCGGCGAGACGGTGCTGTATTCGCTGCGCGTCCGCAGTTACGCCCATCTGCAACGGCTCGGGCTCGACTTCTACGAACGCGAACTGTCCGGGAAGATCATGACCCGGATGACGACCGACGTCGACGCGCTCTCGACGTTCCTGCAGACCGGCGTCGCGCAGGCCGTGGTGAGCGCGCTGACACTGGTCGGGATCGCGGCGGCGCTGATGATCACCGACATCGGGCTGGCGGCGTACGCGCTCGCGGTGCTGCCGATCCTCATCGTGGCGACGGTGATCTTCCGCCGGGCGTCGTCCAAGGCGTACACCGAAGCCCGGGAACGGGTCAGTGTCGTCAACGCGGACATGCAGGAGAACGTGAACGGGCTGCGGGTCGCGCAGGCGTACACCCGCGAGGAGCGGACGGCGGAGAAGTTCGCTTCACGCAGCGACGAGTACCGGCGTTCACGGCTGCGGGCCCAGCGCTATGTCGCGACGTACTTTCCTTTCGCTGCAATGCTTTCCGGACTGGCCGAGGTGGTCGTGCTGATCGTCGGCGCGAACCGGGTGGCGGCGGGCACGCTGTCGGCCGGTGTGCTGGTGGCGTTCCTGTTGTACCTGGGTCAGTTCTTCTCGCCGATCCAGCAGCTGTCCTCGGTGTTCGACGGCTACCAGCAGGCGCGGGTCGGCCTGACGCGCATCGGCGATCTGCTGCGCACGCCGACCTCCGTTCCGGCGGCGGAAAACCCGGTCCCGGTCCCGGAGCGGCTGCGTGGTGAAGTCTCCTTCAAGGACGTCGATTTCGCTTACACCGCAACGGATGAGCCCGCGCTGAAGGAACTGACACTGGAGGTCGCGCCCGGGGAGACAGTCGCCCTGGTCGGTGCGACTGGCGCCGGGAAGTCGACGGCGGTGAAGCTCGTCGCGCGCTTCTACGACGCGACAGGCGGCGTGGTCCGGATCGACGGCACGGACATCCGCGAGTACGACCTGGCCGCACTGCGCACCAGGATGGGCGTGGTACCGCAGGAAGCGCATCTGTTCTCGGGAACTGTGGCGGACAATGTCCGCTACGGCAGGCCTTCCGCGACGGACGCGGAGGTCGAGGAAGCGGTACGGTCGGTCGGCGCGCTCGACGGCGTCGCCGCGCTCCCTGCCGGTTTCCATCAGCCCGTCGGCGAACGCGGACGGTCTCTTTCGGCGGGACAACGGCAACTCGTCGCCCTCGCCCGCGCCGAACTCGTGGATCCGGACGTCCTCCTGCTCGACGAGGCGACCGCGGCCCTCGACCCGTCCACCGAAGCCGCCGTCCTGCGCGCGACGGAGCAGCTCGCGCGCCGCCGCACGACCTTCGTGGTCGCGCACCGCCTCGCCACCGCCGCCAAGGCGGACCGGATCGTGGTGCTGGACCACGGCCGGATCATCGAACAGGGCACGCACGCGGAACTGCTCGCGGCGGACGGTCACTACGCGCGCCTTTGGTCCTTGGGCTGACCAGCTTTCGTGAGTGGTGGCGGTTTCGCGTGACTGGATGGCCGACACACGTGATCGGGCGGACGACTCGTGGCGGAACCCCGGCCGCGATCGTGTCGTCCGTCCAGTCACGCGTGTCGTCCACCGGATCACGTGTGTCGTCCGGTCAGTCACGTGACATCGCCGGTTCTGGGCCTCGTGAGTGGTAAGGACGGTTAGAGCCAACGGTGTCTTGCGTACCTACCGGAGGTGACTACCGGTCGATCGCGGGTCCGTGAAGGCCTCCTTCCCTACACTCAAGGTAGGGAAGGAGGCCTTCACGGACACCAGAACGCCGGCAACGGCACGTTCAGGCTGGCCCAGGTCCCCTCGTGAGTGGTAAGGACGGCTAGAACCGTCCTTACCATTCACGACATCCGCCCCGCTCACCAGGAACGCGGATCCGGCGGAGGGTGTCGCGAGCGGCAATTCGGGTTCCAGCCCGAAACGCCGTTCACGCGGCGGAGAGATCCAGCTGGAATTGCGCCCCCGGAGCCGACGGCTCCCACCCTCGCGCCAGCGCCAGCCGGATCGCCCGTTCGACATCCGAAGGCAGCACGGCCTTCGACGGCACCCCCATGTAGTTCACCGGATGCGCGTGGTCCGTCCGGACCACCAGAACGGCACCCCGCGCGTCCTCCAATTCCACCCCGTACGAAAGGAAATATCCGCCGTCCTGTGCGTAGGTGGGCTTCCGCCGGACGATCCACCGATAAGCGGTCTCGTCGACCACGATCCGTCGCGAACCCTTGCGCAGCAATGCCATGCGTTCAGCATGACCCGACGGGCAAGGGAATTTCGGTCGCGCGCCGACACCGGCGTCTGCCACGCTGCACGGGAAATGAACGAAGAGATCCCGGCGCGGCAGATCCGCGCCGTGCACACCGAGACCACCATCCGCGTCTATCAGGCGTACTCGCCGGCCATCGCCGACGCCGCACTGGAGGCGGGCACTTTCGTGCCGCCGTTCAAACGCGAACGCATGACCTGGATCAAGCCGTCCTTCCTCTGGATGGCGTACCGCTGCGGCTGGGCCGCGAAGCCCGGCCAAGAGCGCGTACTCGCCCTCGACATCACCCGCGAGGGTTTCGCGTGGGCGCTCGAACACGCGGCGCTCAGCCACTTCGACCCCGACGTCCACCCCGACCTGAAGACGTGGCAGGACGAGGTCAGGGCCAGCCCGGTCCGTATCCAGTGGGATCCGGAACGCAGCATCCGGCTCGGTGCCCTGAAGCACCGTTCGCTCCAGATGGGCCTGAGCGGCGAAGCCGTCGATCGCTATGTCGACAAATGGATCACGGCGGTCACCGACGTCACCCCGGTCATGCGCGAGGTCGGCGCCCTGGTCGCGGCGAACCGCATCGAAGACGCCGAAGCGCTGCTACCCGCGGAGCGTCCGTACCCCGGCTAAGGCCGCCACTCGAGGCCGCTCATCCCGGCGACCTCGAGGTCCTGAGCCGAAGCCCAGCGGACGGTCCCCGGCCGGACATGCACCCCGGCCGTCACCGTCCAGTCCGGCTCGTCGGGCTCGACGTGCTCCATCTCCTTGAAGTCGGCGAGCGTCGGCCAGACCGCCGAGCACGAGTCGCACATCAGCACGACCTTGCCGGACTCGGTGACCAGCGGGCGCACACGCCCCTCGTCCCAGAACGACGGGCACTCGTCCAGCCACATCGGCTGCCACCACCTCGCGGGCGATCGGCGGCCGGCACGACACCGGCCGCATCCTCCACCCAGGGAAACCCCCTGACGTGAACTCCAGGCTGTCCGGGCACGACGTCCCAGCCAACCTTTACCGACGGGACAGTGACCTGACCAGCACGGACGGTGAAAACGAGAGCAAAGGTCCCTTGCTCCCCCGCAGGACGCGGACGGGGCCTATTTTCGGTCTCTTGATCGAGACAGTGACCCATCACCTAGTGCGCCACGCCTCACACAGGCCAGTTCCATCACACGGCCGCGACCGAGGGGGTTAGCCTGGTAGGCGCATCAGCGGTGTTCAAGATCTCGAGACGGATAGAGGCGAGTCCAAGCCGTGTCCAGCAGCAGCCCTGCGTCACAATTCGGCCCCAACGAGTGGGTCGTCGAGGAAATGTACGACCAGTTCCTTGCCGACCCCAGCTCAGTCGATGCCGCCTGGCACGACTTCTTCGCGGACTTCAAGCCAACGCAGGACGCGCAGGCGAAGGCTGACGACGCACGTCAGACCTCTGCGGAGACCGCGAAGGGGAGCCCGGACACCAACGGCCAGGCCGCCAAGCCGACGCCGCAAACGGTCCGCAACGCCGAGTCCACCGCGAAGCAGACCGCCCCGGCGAAGGCTGCGCCGAAGACGGCCCCGAAGACCGAGGCGAAGGCGGCGGCGCCCAAGGCCGCGCCCAAGGCGGCTGAGAAGGCCCCCGCCGAGAAGGACGCCGAGCCGGAGTCGAAGCAGCTCCGCGGCGCCGCGGCGGCGATCGCGAAGAACATGGACGCCTCGCTGTCCGTGCCGACGGCCACGAGTGTGCGCGCGGTCCCGGCGAAGCTGATGGCCGACAACCGCATCGTCATCAACAACCACCTCAAGCGCACGCGCGGCGGCAAGATCTCCTTCACGCACCTCATCGGGTACGCGATGGTCCGCGCGCTGAAGAACTTCCCGAACATGAACCGGCACTACCAGCTGATCGACGGGAAGCCGTTCGCGGTCACGCCGGAGCACGTGAACTTCGGTCTCGCGATCGACATGAAGGGCAAGGAAGGCGCCCGCACGCTCGTCGTGGCCTCCATCAAGGCCACCGAGAACATGACCTTCATGCAGTTCTGGCAGGCCTACGAGGAGATCGTCAAGAAGGCCCGCAACGGCAAGCTGACCGCCGACGACTTCGCCGGCACCACGATCTCGCTGACCAACCCCGGCGGCATCGGCACCAACCACTCGGTGCCGCGCCTGCAGGCGGGCCAGGGCGCGATCATCGGCGTCGGCGCCATGCAGTACCCGGCGCACTTCGAGGGCACCAGCGAGAAGGCCCTGGTCGACCTCGGCGTCTCCAAGATCATGACGCTGACCTCGACCTACGACCACCGCATCATCCAGGGCGCGGAGTCGGGCGAGTTCCTCAAGCGCATCCACGAGCTGCTGCTCGGCGAAGACGGCTTCTACGACGACGTCTTCACCAGCCTGCGCCTGCCCTACGAGCCGATCCGCTGGGTCGCCGACATCCCGGACGGCCCGGTCGACAAGACCGCGCGCGTCATCGAGCTGATCGACGCCTTCCGCATGCGCGGTCACCTGATGGCCGACACCGACCCGCTGAACTACCGGCAGCGCAGCCACGCCGACCTCGACGTCCTCTCCCATGGCCTGACCCTGTGGGACCTGGACCGCGAGTTCCCGGTCGGCGGCTTCGCCGGCCAGGAGCGGATGAAGCTGCGCGACATCCTCGGCGTGCTGCGCAACTCGTACTGCCGCACCGTCGGCATCGAGTACACGCACATCCTCGACCCCGAGGAGCGCCGCTGGATCCAGGACCGCGTCGAGATCCCGCACGAGAAGCCGGACCCCGCCGTCCAGAAGTACGTGCTCTCGAAGCTCAACGCCGCCGAGGCGTTCGAGACCTTCCTGCAGACCAAGTACGTCGGCCAGAAGCGGTTCTCCCTCGAAGGCGGCGAGACGGCGATCCCGCTGCTCGACACGCTGCTGGACAAGGCCGCCGAGCACGAACTCGACGAGGTCGTCATCGGCATGCCGCACCGCGGCCGCCTGAACGTGCTCGCGAACATCGTCGGCAAGCCGATCGCGCAGATCTTCCAGGAGTTCGAGGGCAACCTCGACCCGGGCCAGGCGCACGGTTCCGGTGACGTGAAGTACCACCTCGGCGCCGAGGGCAAGTACTTCCGCATGTTCGGCGACGGCGAGACCAAGGTGTCGCTGACCGCGAACCCGTCGCACCTGGAGACCGTCGACCCGGTCCTCGAGGGCATCGTCCGCGCGAAGCAGGACATCCTCGACAAGGGTGACAGTGACACAGGGGGCTTCACTGTGTTGCCTGTCCTGATGCACGGCGACGCGGCCTTCGCGGGCCAGGGTGTCGTGGCCGAGACGCTGAACCTCGCGCTGCTGCGCGGGTACCGCACCGGCGGCACCGTGCACGTCATCGTCAACAACCAGGTCGGCTTCACCACCGCGCCCGAGCACTCTCGTTCGAGCCAGTACGCCACCGACGTCGCCAAGATGATCGGCTCGCCGATCTTCCACGTGAACGGCGACGACCCCGAGGCCGCGCACTGGGTGGCCAAGCTGGCCGTCGACTACCGCCAGGCGTTCCACAAGGACGTCGTGATCGACCTGATCTGCTACCGCCGCCGCGGCCACAACGAGGGCGACGACCCCTCGATGACGCAGCCGGCGATGTACGACATCATCGACACGAAGCGTTCGGTCCGGAAGACCTACACCGAATCGCTGATCGGCCGCGGCGACATCTCCGTCGAAGAGGCCGAAGCCGCGTTGCGCGACTTCTCCAGCCAGCTGGAGCACGTGTTCAACGAGGTCCGCGAGCTGGAGAAGCACCCGGCGAAGGCCAGCCCCTCGGTCGAGGAGGAGCAGCAGGTCCCGGCGAAGGTGCCCACGGCGACCACCACCGAGGTCATCGAGCACATCGGCGACGCGTTCCTCAACGTGCCCGAGGGCTTCACCCCGCACCCGCGGGTCAAGCCGGTCATGGAACGCCGCCACAAGATGTCCCGTGAGGGCGGCATCGACTGGGCGTTCGGTGAGCTGCTCGCCTTCGGTTCGCTGGCCATGGAAGGCCGCCTGGTGCGGCTGTCCGGCCAGGACTCCCGCCGCGGCACCTTCACCCAGCGCCACTCGGTGCTGATCGACCGCAAGACCGGCCAGGAGTACTCGCCGCTGCAGAACCTGGCCGACGGCCAGGGCCGCGTGATGATCTACGACTCGGCGCTGTCCGAGTACGCGGCGGTCGGCTTCGAATACGGCTACTCCGTGGCCAACTCCGAAGCGCTGGTCATGTGGGAAGCGCAGTTCGGTGACTTCGTCAACGGGGCGCAGACCGTCATCGACGAGTACATCTCCTCCGGCGAGGCCAAGTGGGGCCAGCTCTCCGACGTCGTGCTGCTGCTGCCGCACGGCCACGAAGGCCAGGGCCCGGACCACACCTCCGGCCGTATCGAGCGCTTCCTCTCGCTGTGCGCCGAAGGCTCGATGACCGTCTCGGTGCCGTCCACGCCGGCGAACTACTTCCACCTGCTCCGCCGTCACGCCCTCGACGGGGTCAACCGGCCGCTGGTGGTCTTCACCCCCAAGTCGATGCTGCGCAACAAGGCGGCGACCTCGGCGGTCGAGGACTTCACCGGCCAGTCGAAGTTCATGTCGGTCATCGACGACGCCGACGTCGACCCGTCGAAGGTGCGCAAGGTCCTGCTGACCTCCGGCAAGCTGTACTGGGAGCTGGTGGCCGAGCGCGCCAAGCGCGAGGCGAACGACATCGCGATCGTGCGGGTCGAGCAGTACTACCCGCTGCCGAAGAAGAAGCTGCTGGCGGCGCTCGAGCGCTACAACGGCGCTCCCGCGGTCTGGGTCCAGGAGGAGCCGGAGAACCAGGGTGCGTGGCCGTTCTTCGGCCTGAACCTGCCGCGGAAACTCCCGGAGGTGTTCTCCAGCCTGGACGTCGTGTCGCGTCGTCCGATGGCGGCGCCGTCGGCCGGTTCGTCCAAGGTGCACGAGGTCGAGCAGAAGGCGCTGATCGCGCGGGCCTTCGACTGATCGCCTAGAAGTCCGTGAAGGCCTCCTTCCCTACTCTCAAGGTAGGGAAGGAGGCCTTCACGGCGTTGAGGTGTCGAAAACGGTGAGGCCCGTTCGTGTAGTGGGCAAACGACCGAAGGAGACACCATGAAGACCCTGCTCGACGGCCTCAAGCTCCCCGAATCCGCCCGCTGGCACGACGGCCGCCTCTGGCTGGCGAACTGGGGCGGCGGTCAGATCCTCGCCGTCACGCCCGGCGGTGAGAGCGAACTGATCGCGAACGTGCCGACCGCGATGCCGATCACCTTCGACTGGCTCCCCGACGGCCGCCTTCTCATCGTCGACGGCCCGAACGCTCGCCTGCTCAACGCGGACCTGAGCACCTACGCGGATCTGAGCCCGGTCGCCTCCCTCTGGAACGAGGTCGTGGTCGACGGCCGCGGCAACGCCTTCGTCAACGGGATGAACGACTTCCAGGCGCCGGGCGCCATCGCCGTCGTCACCCCCGACGGCGAGATGCGCCAGGTCGCCGACGGCATCCTGTTCGGCAACGGCATGGCCGTCACGCCCGACGACGCGACGCTGATCGTCGCCGAGTCGTACGGCAGCAGGCTCACCGCGTTCGACATCGCCGAGGACGGCTCGCTGTCCGGCAGGCGGGTATGGGCAGAGCTCGGCGGCGACCACCCGGACGGCATCTGCCTCGATGCCGACGGCGCCGTCTGGTACGCGGACGTGGCGGGCAAGCACTGCGTCCGCGTCCGCGAAGGAGGCGAAGTGCTTCAGAAGGTCGAAGCCGACCGAGGCTGTTTCTCCTGCACGCTCGGCGGCGAGGACGGGCGTTCGCTCTACGTCCTCGCCGCGGAGTGGCACGGCTGGGAGAACCCGTTCGGCGACGGGCCGACCGGGCAGGTCCAGGTCACCGAAATCGGCTAACCGATCGCCTCGGAGGTCGCCTTCGCGACCTTCAAGGCGTTCTCCTTGCACAGCGTCTGGTCGAGCGGTTTGGACGGGTCGGCGCCGCTCACGATGATCTGCGCTTCGACGTTGCCTTGGTAGAGCTTGATCGAGCACTGCCCATCGGACCGGATGTCGTTGTAACCGGCCTTCGTCGCCTTGGCGAGGGTGGGGATTACTTCGCCGCCGTCCCGCATGGCATTGTCGTAGCCCGCCTTGGCCCAGTCCTCGCCGGCACCGGTGCCCGGTTCCTTCGACTTCGCCAGGTACATGGTCACCGAAGCCGACGGAGCCCCGTATTCGCGCCAGGAACACGACGACGCGGTGTAGATGATGTCGTTGTTCGAGGTGCTCGCCGGCTCCTCGCCCTTCGGGGTTTCGAGCGGCGGCAGGTTCCTCACCCCGGTCCCGATCTTCTGGCAGGTGGGCAGCTTGGAGTATTTGTCCGGCGGACCGGTCTTCTTGGACGACGTCGGCGCCGCGGTCGACGACGAACCGGAGTCGGACAGCAGCAGGAAGGCCGCGACCCCGCCACCGCCGAGCAGCACGACCGCGCCGATGACGAGGCCGACGATGAGCCCGGTGTTCGACTTCTTGGGCGGCGGGCCGTATCCGGGCGGCGGATACCCCGGATATCCCTGCGGCGGATACGGCTGCTGAGGTCCCTGCTGATAGGGCGGTCCGGGCTGCATGCGGAGAGGTTAAAGCCTCGCGAAGGTCCTTAGTGGACGAACGCCGCAACTGGGCGCCGAATCACTCTCCGGAGACGGGAAGGCCCCCTTCCCAGCAGGAGGAAGGGGGCCTTCACGTACTCCAGGGGTGGATCAGACGGTCAGCGACCAGCTGTTGAGCGTGCCGGTGTCGATCCGGTAGACGTCCTGGACCTTCAGCTTCCAGGCACCGTTCGCGGCCTCGCTCGAGACGTTGGCGGTGTAGGTGGTGTTGATGTTGTCGGACGAGTCGTTGCTCGAACCCTTCAGGCGGTAGGAGCTGCCGTCCGGCGCGACCAGGTCGATGACGAGGTCACCGACGTAGGTGTGCGTGATGTTCACCGCGACCTTGGTGGTGGCCGAGGCGTTGCGGGCGCAGTTCGCGACGGTGATCGTGCTGGTCACCGCGGCACCGGCGTCGGGGATGGCGACGACGCCGCTGTTGGTCTGCGTGCCACAGGGGGTCGGCTCGGGGTCGGGGCCACCGCCGGCGCCGGTGTAGAGCAGCACGTTCGGCGACCCGGTGCCCGGGTTGGTCACCTTGTCCTTGGTGCCGTTGGCGACCAGCGCGTCACGGACCTGCTTCGGCGTGGCCGTCGGGTTGGCGGAGGCGTACAGGGCCGCCGCGCCCACGACGTGCGGGGTCGCCATCGAGGTACCGCTGATGGTGTTGGTGCCGTTGTTCAGCCACGTCGACGTGATGCCGCTGCCCGGCGCGAAGATGTCGAGGCAGGTGCCGATGTTGGAGAAGCTCGACCGCGCGTCCGTGTTCGTCGTGGAGCCGACGGTGATCGCTTCCGGCGTGCGGGCGGGCGAGGTGTTGCAGGCGTTGGCACCGGTGTCGTTACCGGCCGCGAGACCGTAGGTGATGCCTGCCGCGATCGACCGCTGGACGGCCTGGTCGAGGGTCGTCGAAGCGCCACCACCGAGGCTCATGTTCGCGACGGCGGGCTTGACGGCGTTCGCGGTCACCCAGTCGACACCGGCGATGACGCCGGCGGTCGTCCCGGAACCGGAGCAGTTCAGCACGCGGACGGCGACGAGCTTGACACCCTTGGCCAGACCGTGCGCGGTACCGCCGATGGTGCCGGCGACGTGGGTGCCGTGGCCCTGGCAGTCCGTGGCGTTGTTGTCGTTGTCGACCGTGTCACGGCCATGGGTCGCGCGCCCGCCGAAGTCCGGGTGCGTGGTGAGGATGCCGGTGTCGATGACGTACGCGGTGACGTTCGACGCCGTGGTGCTGTAGCTGTACTTCTGGTTGAGCGGAAGGCTCTGCTGATCGACCCGGTCCAGGCCCCACGACGGCGGGTTCAGCTGGTCCGCCGAGATCGAGACGGTCTGGTTCTGCTCCACGTACGCGACGGCGGGGTCGGCGGCGACGCGCTTCGCCTGCTTTTCGGTCAGCGCACCGGAGAAACCACGGACCGAAGACGCGAAGGTCTTCTCGACCGTGCCGCCGTGGCGCTGGGTCACGCTCTTCGCGGTGGCTTCGACCGACGAGCCGTCCTTCAGCACGACGATGTAGCTGTCCTTGATCGCCTTGTCGCTACCCGCGTTGACGATCGAACCCTCGGCCGCCGACGCGACGGTGGTGCCGCCCAGCGCCGTCAGCACGGCGACGGCCGCGGCCACACCGAAGGCGGGCAGTCGTCTCTTCAAGGTTCCCAGGGAATTGTTCAAGATATTCCTCCCAGGCAGGGTCGACCCACGGGCATGACGAAGCCCGCCGGATCGTTGGGGTGACTCAGAGGTGAAGCGCGTTCCACTTAGGAGCGCAGGCTGAGACTAAGTCGCGGTTTCACCCCAAGGAAGACCTTGCATTACGGACATCCCGGTAGTATTGGACGTCGCGTCGACGCAGCTCGGGCACCGTTCAGCCCCCGCCTTTAGTCGCGTTTTACCGCCGTACGGCCCACGAAGAATTGGGGATCCGCACATCTGGTGGTCGTTTTCCGTCCCCTCGGCCGTTTCAACGCCGTGGAAGTACACACGGATGGCCGCCTACTAAAGTCGCGACCTCGCGGCGCGGAAAACGATTTCCATCCTACCTTCGGATGGAGCACACTCGGGCGCATGCTGCTCCGACAGGAAACCCCGGCCGACCGCGAGGCGATCCACGCCGTCCATCTGGCCGCGTTCGAGAAACTCAGTGTCCCGGTGGTCGAGGCGAAACTCGTCGACGAACTGCGGGAGGACGGTGACCTGATCGGCGCACTGTCCATCGTGGCCGAACGCGACGGGGAGGTCGTCGGGCACGTCTGCTGCAGCCCGGCCAAGCTCGGCTCCGACGAGAAGTCCACGGTCGGTCTCGGCCCGCTCGGAGTCCTGCCCCAGCATCACGCTTCCGGCGTCGGCTCCGCGCTCGTGCACGCCGTGCTCGGCGCGGCGGACGCGCTCGGTTACGGCGCCGTGGTCCTGCTGGGCGACCCGAACTACTACTCCCGCTTCGGCTTCGTGCTCGCCGCGCGGCACGGGATCACGCCGCCGGTCGCGGAATGGGCGCCGCACTTCCAGGTCCGCACCCTGCGCGCGTACACGCCCGGTCTCCAGGGCGAGTTCCGCTACTCACCCGCCTTCGACCGCCTCTAGCCGTCCTCCGCGTTTAGTCCTCTGAATGCGGTAGTTGCACACGCAAGGACCGCGTTCAGAGGACGAAATGCATGGGGTCAGGCGGGCGCGAGGAGGTTGTTCCGGCGCAGGAACTCCTCGGCGACGTCGAGCGGGTTGCGCTTCTCCTCGCTGAACTGGACGTTCAACTCGGTCAGCTCGTCGGTCGTGAGCACCGCCGAAACCCGGTTCAACGCGTCGACCTCCTTCGGCGACAACGTCCCCTTCGCGACAAGCGGCACGATGTTCTGCGCGGGGAACATGTTCTTGTCGTCCACCAGCGGGACGAACCCGTTCGCGGCGATCGACGACGACGTGCTGAACAGATCCGCGACCTGGATGTCACCCGACTTCAGCGCGGCGACCGTGACCGGGCCGCCGGTGTCGGTCGTGCGGATCTCGGCGAACTCGCAGCCGTAGAGCGCCTTGATCTTGTCCTTCCAGCGGCTGCTCCACTGGCCGGGACCGCCGAACACGAATTCCCCGCACCGCTTGCCCAGATCGGAGAACGTCCGGATCCCGGAATCGGCGAGTTCCTTGCGCACCACCAGCAGATCCTTGTCCTCCGCGGGCGCTTGTTCGAGGACCTCGAACCCGGAAGGCAGCTTCTGTTTCAGCTGCGCGTAGACGTCCCGCGGTGTGGTCGCCTGCGTGTCCTTGTCGAAGTAGCGCAACAGGTTGCCACTGTAGTCCGGCACCACCGAAAGCGATTTGTCCTGCAGGGCCTTGACGACGACCTCGCGGCTGCCGACGGGCGGGCGCACGGTCACGTTCTCGGCGCCCGCGTTGCGCAGCGCGCCCGCGTAGATCTGGGCCAGCAGAAGGCTTTCCCCGACGTCGGACGCGCCGATGATGATGTCGCCGGTCGCCCCGCCCTCGGCGCCTCCGGCGAGCGGGTTGCCACAGCCCGCAGCGAGCAAAGCGATACCGGCGAACAGAGCCGCCACCCTCCGCCTCATGCCTTCGCCTTCTTCCCGCTCGCGGCCTGCGCCAGCCGAACTCCCTTGGGCACCAGCACTCGCTGGACACCCGCCAGCGCGAGGTCGAGCACGACCGCGAGCAACGTCGTCAGCACCGCGCCCGCGACCACCTGCGGATAGTCCAAAATGGCCAGTCCGTCGAGCAGGAACCGGCCGAGCCCGCCGAGCCCGACGTAGGCGGCCACGGCGGCCGTCGCCACCAGTTGCAGCACCGAGTTCCGCACCCCGCCGAGCACCAGCGGCAGCGAGATGGGCACCTCGACCTTCCACAACCGTTGCCAGCCGGTCATTCCGATGCCCTGCGCCGCGTCGACCACGCCGTGGTCGGTCGCCTGGAGACCCGCGTACGTCCCGGCGAGGATCGGCGGGATGGCGAGTACCACGAGCCCGATGATCGTCGAGAGCTCGCTTTCGGTGAAGAGCAGGAACAGGAAGGTCACCAGCCCCAGCGTCGGCAACGCGCGGATCGCGTTGCCGCCACTCACCAGCAGCACCGCGCCGCGGCCCGTGTGCCCCACGTAGAGCCCGAGCGGGATCGCGATGAACAGGGCGAAGACCAGTGCCAGCGCCGTGTAGCCGAGATGCTGCGACAGCCGGGCCGGGACGCCGTCCGCGCCCTGCCAGTGGGCCGGGTCGCCGAACCAGTTCAGGACGTCGCCGATCATTTCGCCCCCGCCTTGGTCGCCACCCGGTCCCAGGGTGTGAGGAGATTGCGGAGCTGGACCAGCACCAGGTCCACGATCAGCGCGAGCAGCAGGGTCGCGACGATCCCGACGACGATCGGCGAGAAGTACTCGCGCTGGAAACCGTCGGTGAACAACACGCCGAGCCCGCCTGTGCCGATCAGCGCGCCGACACTGACCAGGCTGATGTTGCTGACCGAAGCCACCCGGACGCCCGCCGCGAGCACCGGCACCGAAAGCGGCAGCTCGACGGCGAGGAAGCGGCGCGCGGGTTTGTAGCCGATCGCCGTGGCCGCGGCGACGACGTGCGGCGGGACGGCGTCGAGCGCGTCCAGCACCGGGCGCACGAGCAGGGCGGCGGTGTAGACGGTGAGCGCGACGATGACGTTGACGCTGTCGAGGATCTTCGAACCGATGATGCCCGGGATCACCACGAACAGGGCGAGTGACGGGATCGTGTACAGCAGGTTCGACACCACGAGCAGTACGTTGCACACGGCCCGGTAGCGATGGCCGAGCCAACCCGCCAGCACCGCGATCACCAGGCCCAGCGCCAGCGGGACCAGCGAAAGATAGATGTGGTCGAGCAGGTCGCCGAAGAACTGCGACCGGTTGTTGGCGCTGCCCAGGTAGCGGCCGAGCTCCGCGAAGAAGTCCCCCATCAGGAACTCAGCGACGGCGCTTCGATCACCTCGAGGACTTGCTGGGCTCTGACCACGCCGAGGACCTTCTGGTCGGCGTCGACCACGACACCGAGGCTCGCGGGCGACGAAAGCGCGGCGTCGAGCGCGCCCCGGATCGGCGCACCCTGGACGTACAGGGATCCGCCCGCGACGAGATCGGTCTCCGCGAGCTCACCGTCCACAGTGGACCCAGGACGCAGCCAGCCGCGAGGCTGGCCCTCGGCGTTGACCGCGACCTGCCAGTCGTCGGACGGCCCGGGGGCGGGCTTGCCGACCTCGACCCGCTTGACCTCTTCGACGACGATCCCGTCCGCCGACAGGAAGGACAGCCCGCGGTAGCCGCGATCCTTGCCCACGAAGGACGCGACGAAGTCGTCGACGGGATGACGCAACACGTCCGAAGGCGTGCCGTACTGCGCGAGCACCCCGCCGACGCGGAGCACCGCGATCTTGTCGCCCAGCCGCACGGCCTCGTCGATGTCGTGGGTGACGAAGACGATCGTCTTCCCCAGCTGCGATTGAAGACGCAGCAACTCGTCCTGCAGTTCCTCGCGGACGATCGGGTCGACGGCGGAGAACGGCTCGTCCATCAGCAGCACCGGCGAATCCGCCGCGAGCGCCCTGGCGACGCCGACGCGCTGCTGCTGGCCACCGGAAAGCTGTGCGGGGTACCGCTTCCCGAGCTCCGCGGGCAGGCCGACGGTTTCGAGCAGCTCGGCCGCGCGCTTGCGTGCCTTGCCCTTGTCCCAGCCGGACAGCAGCGGCACGGTGGCGACGTTGTCCAGCACCGTCCTGTGTGGAAAGAGGCCGGCGTGCTGGATGACGTAGCCGATGCCGCGGCGCAGCAACGCCGGGTCGCCGTCGCTGACATCCTTGCCGTCGAGCAGCACCGTGCCCGAAGTCGGCTCCACCATCCGGTTGATCATCCGCAGCGACGTGGTCTTGCCGCAGCCGGACGGCCCGACGAAGACGGTGATGGTGCCGTCCTCCACGGTGAGGTTCAGGTCGTCGACCGCGACCGTCCCGTCCGGATACCGCTTGGTCACGCCACGGAACTCGATAGTCACGTGTCTCTCCCCATGTCTGGTCGAAAAACCGTAGCCCAGATCGGCCCTGTTGGCACGGTGTCCCAGGGGGCGGGTCACCGGCCGTGTCCTGTGCGGCACGCTCGATGGGCTCCGTGATCCAGGGGCAGCCTGGGCGTGGAGACCGCGAGCGTGCCGCACAGGACACGGCCTAGGCTGCGTGGCGTGAGTTCCTCCGTCGATGACGTCCTCGCGGCGCACGGTGTCCACGTGCGACCGCTCCATCAGGTGATTTCCCTGCTCCGGACGGATTGGCGTGACCTCGGCGAACTGGTCCGGATCAGCACCGCGCCACGCCGGAGTGTCGAAGACGTCCTGAACGCGCTCGGCGACGACCTCGAGCGGAACGAGGCCCGCTTCCGGCTGACCCCCGCCGCGCGCGAGAAGTACGCGCGCTTCGAGGCACGGGACCGGAAATCCGACCCCGACCTGCTGAAGACCATCACCAGCTACGTCGAGAACGTGCCCGCACCGCTGGCCGCGCTGGACCACGTGCAGGCGACGCCGGAAACGGTGCTGAACCGGGCGTTGTGGCTGGACGAGCGGTACGACCTCGGCACGGCGAAGCTGCTGTTCCTCGGCGACCACGACCTCACTTCACTGGCCGTGCGCGCGTTGCGGCCCGACGCGGACCTCACCGTCGTCGACCTCGACGATCGTGTTCTCGCCTACATCGACGAACTCGGCGAGCGGTCCATCCGCACCCTGCACACGGATCTGCGCGTCGGCCTCCCACCCTCGGTGACCGGGCGGATGGATCTCGTGTTCAGTGATCCGCCTTACACCCCCGAAGGAATGGGGTTGTTCGCGGCACGCGGGGTGCAGGCGCTCACCGAACCCTCGGACGGACGACTGCTGCTCGCCTACGGTTACAGCCCGCGCCATCCCGCGCTGGGCTCGCAGGTGCAGCGGGCGCTCGCGACGCTCGGGCTGACCTTCGAGGCGATCCTGCCGGACTTCAACCGGTACTTCGGCGCGCAGGCGATCGGGAGCGCGGCGGACCTCTACGTCTGCCAGCCGACCGCGAAGTCGAAGAAGAACCGCGGCGGCAAGGGGAAGGCGGCGATCTACACGCACGGCCCGCAGTCGGTGGAATCCGCCGGTGCGGCCAAGCCGTCACTGCTGGACAAGCTGCACGAGATCGCCACCGAAGGCGGGCTGGCGCTCGAGTCGCGTCCGGTCGACTGGTCCGGCTCCGGCCCGGAGGGCGACGCGGTCGCGATGGACCTTTCGGCCGACCCCGGCCCGTGGCTGCTACGGACCCTGCTGGGCACCAACGCGCGAAGGCTGGCGCTGCTGGTCCCGAACTCGCATCCCGACCTGACGAACGCCGAGGCGCAGGCCGCGCTGAACCGGCTGATCGGCGCGAAGTACAAGCTGCGGCTGTTGCGGAGCACCCCGGACAACCGGCACGCCATCGTCGTCGCGGACGCCGTCGACCACCAGGAAGAACTGCTGACCCGGGCGCACGCACGGCTCGCGAACGTCTCGCTCGACGTGCCGCCGGACCTGACGGACGCGCGGCTGATCGACCTGCCGCGGCACCGGCTGGCCGAGCTGCTCGGCTGAGCCGCGCTTCCGGCCGTTGTGTCATCGGAACTTCTTGCGGTCTTTCCAGGTTCGGTCCCATGCACGGACCTCAAGGCCACGGAACGCCGATCGCACAGCCGTACAGGTTCGACCAGCGGCGTGGCGATCGCCACGCTCGTACTGGGCCTGGCCGGCTGCCTGCCGCTGCTCCCCGCGATCATCCTGGGCATCATCGCCCTCACCCAGACCGGCCCGGGGAAACAGCAGGGCCGGGGGCCTGGTGATCGGCGGCCTCGCGGCCGCCACGTTCTGGGCCATCGGCTGGGTCGCGCTGCTCGGGAACACCATGGGGGACCCGGACCGCTACACCGCGAGCCCGCCGAGCGTGAGTTGCGCGACCCCGCCGGCAGGACACGCCGACGCACGCACCTGAAGTCGGGCGATGCTTCGATCAACCCGCGGTCAAAGGCACTTTCGCCGCCGTCGAACTCACTTCGTGCGGGAGCGCGCACGCCGCCGAAGCGATCGGGGCCTTCACTCCGGCGGACACCTCCTGGCCCGGTGCCGAAAAGCTGCGAGCGGAGGCCGTGGTTCAGTGCCAGCGGATCATGGCCAAGAACGTGGACCGTCCGCGACTCGAGGCGTCAGGTGTCCACGCCGAGCTGAGCTACCTGGGGCCTGGACGCGAGAGCTGGGAAACGGCGTGCGCACCGTCTTCTGCACGATCTACTCGCCCGACTCACAGCTGTCCGGTTCCGTCCTCGTCCCCGGCGCCGATCTGTCCATCCCTACCGGCTGACGTGCGCAACCCCCACACGCCATGAAAGGCCCCTTCATTGCGAATTTGGCAATGAAGGGGCCTTTCATGGCGCTTGAGCGAGCGTGAAAGGGACCGTCACACCACGCCGTCGGCCTCGGCGGCCTTCGCGACCGCGGCGGCCACCTCGGGCGCGACACGCGGGTCCAGCGGGCTCGGGACGATCCGGTCCGGGCCGAGGTCGTCCTGCGCCACGGCGAAGATCGCTTCGGCCGCGGCCAGCTTCATGTTCTCCGTGATCGCCCGCGCGCCGGAGTCCAGCGCGCCGCGGAAGACGCCGGGGAACGCCAGCACGTTGTTGATCTGGTTCGGGAAGTCGCTGCGCCCGGTCGCCACGATCTTGGCGTACCGCGACGCCACGACCGGGTGGACCTCCGGGTCGGGATTGGACAGCGCGAACACGATCGCGTCGTCGGCCATCCCGGCCAGCAGGGTCTCGTCGATGGTCGCCCCGGACAGGCCGAGGAAGACGTCGGCGCCCTTCAGCGCCTCGCCGAGGCCGCCGCGCAGACCGGCCGTGTTCGTGGTCTCGGCGAGCTTCTGCTTGATCGGGTTCAGGCCTTCGCGACCCTCGTGGATGATGCCGCGCGAGTCGAGCACGGTGACGTCCGCGACGCCGGCGTTCTGCAGGATCCTGGCGCAGGCCACACCCGCCGCGCCCGCTCCCGAGACGACCACGCGCTGGCCGGAGATGTCGTTGCCGAGGACCTGGTTCGCCCCGCGCAGCGCGGCCAGCGTGACGATCGCCGTGCCGTGCTGGTCGTCGTGCATGACCGGGCAGTCGAGGGCCTCCTTGAGCCGGTCCTCCAGCTCGAAGCAGCGCGGCGCCGAGATGTCCTCCAGGTTCACCGCGCCGAACGACGGGCGCAGCCGGACCAGGGTCTCGATGATCTCGTCGACGTCGGTGGTGTCGAGCACCAGCGGGATCGAGTCGAGCCCGCCGAAGGTCTTGAACAGGACCGACTTGCCCTCCATGACCGGCAGCGAGGCGCTCGCGCCGATGTCACCGAGGCCGAGCACCGCCGTACCGTCACTGACCACCACGACCAGCCTGTCCGCCCACGTGTACCGCTTCGCCTTGGCCGCGTCCTCGGCGATCGCGCGGCTCACCTTCGCCACGCCAGGCGTGTACGCGACCGAAAGGTCACGGGGCGAGGAGATCGGGCGCGTCGCGGCCACGGAGAGCTTGCCGCCCTCGTGACCCTCGAAGATCTCGGTGTCCGTCACTGGCGTGGTCATCGTGGTTCCCGTCATTGCTTCCGCCGTGTCTAAGGACGGCGAAGTCTCGATTCGAGCGAAGGTCATGGGATTCTCCTGGGACTGCGAGCGGGGGAACTGGCCGGTGAGCAGGCCAAACTGGGCATGGCCCGGCCACCTGGGGTAACTCGTCCTCCGACACGGCAGCCCAGCGCGGTAGCGCCGGCCTGTCGGCGAAGCGTCCAATCGGCCATCGGTGCCGTGGGTGTGGCGACGGCCGCGGACGCAGCGGTCAGATCATTGTGACAGGCGTGCGGACCAGTGTGCCCCTCTGGTGCGGTTGATGTCACAAACCGGCCCGGCTTTCCGCAGCTCAAGAGATGTTTCGCAAGACGTCCATCCGGTTTGGGAAGGCGGCCTCAGCCCTGGTTAGCATTGGGGTCATGCAAGCCAGGCGCCTCAGCATCCCCGACTGTTTCGAGTTCACCCCGCGGGTTTTCCCCGATCACCGCGGTCTGTTCGTGGCGCCGTACCAGGAACAGGCGTTCGCCGACGCGGTCGGGCACCGCTTTCGCCTTGGCCAGGCCAACACCAGCGTCTCCCGGCGCGGCGCGATCCGCGGCGTGCACTTCGCGGACACCCCGCCAGGGCAGGCGAAATACGTGTACTGCCCGCGAGGTGCGCTGCTCGACATCATCGTGGACCTCCGGGTCGGCTCGCCCACCTTCGGCGAATCGGCCTCCGTGCTGCTCGACAGCACCGAGTACAAAGCGGTCTACATCCCCGAAGGCCTCGGCCATGCCTTCATGGCACTCGAAGAAGACACGGTCATGACGTACTTCTGCTCCGAGCCGTACAACCCGGTGGGCGAGCACGGCGTCAACCCGATGGACGCGGATCTCGCGCTCCCCTGGCCCCAGGAGATCGAACCCGTGGTGTCCGAAAAGGACACCACGGCGCCCTATCTGAAGGAGGCCTTGGAGCAGGGAGTGCTTCCTCGGTACGAAGATTGCGTGGCCTACTACGAAAAGTTGCGGGCCGAGAACTGAGCTAGCGCGCCACGTCCTCGCCCAGCACCCGTTCGACGTTCCGTTCCGCCAGCGCGGTGATCGTCACGAAGGGGTTCACGCCGGTACTGCCCGGGATCAGCGACCCATCGGTGACGTAGAGATTCCGATAGCCCTTCACCCGGCCGTACAGGTCGGTGGCCTCACCCAGCACCAATCCGCCCAGCGGGTGATAGGTGAACCGGTTCTCGAACGACCGCGTATCCCCGAACAGGTCACTGCGGTAGATCGTGCGATTCGCCCGGTTGACCTTGTCGAACAACGACTTCGCCGCGTCGATCGACGGCTTCCCCTGCGCGGCGTTCCAGCGCAGCCGCACGGAGTCGGTGGCGGCGTCGTAGGTGAAGTGGCCGCGTTCGGGGTTCTTCGTGATCGCCAGGTAGAGGCTCAGCCAGGTCTCGACCCCGGCAGGCACCGGCGCGACCTCGGCGAAGACCGGGTTCACCGGGTCGTCCCACGCGTCGATGCCGAGCGCGGGCATCCCCGACTGCAGCGATCCGCCGAGATCCCACGCGTGGTTGGCGCGGCCCAGCATCACGTTGCCGTTGGTACCCCAGCCGCGGCCGACCTCGTCGTTCAGTCCGGGCAGCGTGCCGGTTTCCCGTGCCCGCACGAGCAGTTCCGTCGAACCGAGGCTGCCGGCGCCGAGGAACAGGTACTTCGCGCCGAGTTGTGTCCTCGCGACGACCGCGCCGTCCTCGGCGGTTTCGTGCACGGTGAGGACGTACGTGCCGTCGCTCTGCCGGGTGATCCCCCGGACCTGGTGCAGTGTCTTGATGGTCACGTTCCCGGTGCCCAGCGCGGCCGCGAGATAGGTCTTGTCGAGGGAACGTTTGCCGTGGTTGTTGCCGTAGATGACCTCGGACGCGAGGGCCGACCTCGGCACCGTGCCCGCTTCTTCCCGCTTCATGTACTCGAAGTCGTAGACGCTGGGCACGAACACCGTCTTGAGGCCTGCCCGCGTCGCGGCCTTCCGGGAAACCCTCGCGTAGCGGTAGGAACGGCAGGTTTCGAACCAGTGCGGGTCGATATGGTTCACGCCGAGGGCCCGGTTGGCCAGGGGAAAGTACTTCCCGTACATCTCGTCCGCGTCGACGCCGGGCAGGATCTCCTCGAAGTACGACCGCTTCGGCGTCACGGCCATCGCGCCGTTGACCAGCGAACCGCCGCCGACGCCACGTCCGACGTAGACGGACATGTCGCCGTGGTCCACCCTGTCGAGCACACCGGGGTACCGCTTGATGTCCCGGTTCGCCAGGTCCATCCAGAGAAACGACGCGAGCGGGGCCTGCGTGCGGTTCTTGAACCACGCGGCCCGCCGGTCCGGCCGGAGCATGTCGCAGAAGACCTTGCCGTCGGGACCGGGGTCGGCCCACAGTTTGCCCATTTCGAGCATGACCGTGGGAATCCCGGCTTCGCCGAGCCGGAGCGCGGTCACCGCGGCGCCGTACCCGGTGCCGACGATCACGGCCGTCGAGAAGCCCGGCGACGATTCTCCGGCCTGTGCGGTGGAAATCGTGGTGAGCCCGAGAGCGGCGGCGGAGTTGAGCGCGGTGAACCCGAGGAACCCGCGGCGCGACAGTGGGGACATGGGCCGATGATCGCCCGCTGTTCGAGCCGTCTTCAAGGGCGAATCCGAAGCGGATTCGCGTCAGCTGGGTAAACACCGTTTATTTTCACCCGAACGTGGCGATCCCAGGGATCCCTTGGGTGGCTTCCCCGATGTGATTCAAACTCGCGCAGACCACGCTTTCGGGTCATGAGACGTCTTCTCGCCGCGACCGCGGCCGCACTGTCCGCAGCCGCCCTCATCGCCTTCCCCGGCCACGCCTCGGCGGCACCGTCGCCGCTGCCCGACTTCGACTTCTCCGCCTGCCCCGCCCCGCCCGCCAACGCCGACCCGGGCACTTGGCGCTGCGAAGCGTTTGTCTCCCAAGGAGTCCTCACCATCGGCGACCGGGAGATCCCGCTCGGGGAGATGCGACTGACGTTCTCCGAAGGCAAAGTGGCCGGGAAGTACGCGCAGGTGTTCGGCGAACTACGGCACGCTCCCGCCCGGATCCGCGGCGCTTTCGGCACGAGCCTGCAGCTGAAGTACGGCGGCTACTCGGACTTCCAGTCGAACGACGAGCGCCGCGGCGAATTGGATCTCTACGCGACCCTGCGACATCCCTTGCTGCCCAAGGAATGCGCGGTCGGCACCCTCGCCGAGCCACTGCACTCGGTCGTCAAGGACGATCCCGCGGTCCCCTTCGAGGTGATCTCGCAGAACCCCACGACGGTGAAGTTCGGCGTCGTCGACTCGCAGCTCGCCCTGCCGCGCACGACCGGTTGCGGCCCGCTGACGCAAGTAGCCGACGAATTGCTCGGCCTGCCGTCCGCGAGCGGGCGGAACACCTTCAAGCTGGCGACCTACGTGCAGTTCAAACCCCTCTGACGACCCGCATTTCGTCCTCTGAATGCGGTAGTTGCACGCGCAACGACCGCATCCAGAGGACTAATTGCGGAGGCGCTCACTTCTTCTTGGTCACCCAGATGGTGATGGTCGCGGTCACGACGGTCTTTCCGTTCGTGTCCGTGATCGTCACCGGCACGGGGAGCTCGAAGCCCTCGTCGCCGAATTCCGGCAACTCCGGCAGTTCGGCGACCGCGCGCAGGCTCGTCTCGGCCTTCGCCACGTACTCGACCGTCATCCCCTTGGGCAGCCAGCGATGCGTCGTCGGGACGGTCGCCTCGGCGAGCATGCCCATGGCGATCTCGGCGAGGTTGCATGCCGCGATCGCGTGAAAAGTCTTGATGTGGTTGTAAACACCCCACCACTTCGGGGACGTCACCTCGCACCGGCCGGGACGCAGCTCGCGCACCGACGGGAGCACCGTCCGGAAGTACGGCACACGCAGGCACATCGCCGCCGAGAACAGCTGTTTGCCGACCGGCTTGCCCGCCAGCCGGTTCCACATCGCGTAGGTCGGATTCTGCGCCATCACGGTCTCCTCATCATGTTACTCGCCAGTAGCATAACCGGACCGCAGGCTATATTCGCAACGTGGCACATCGGCTCTTCCTCCTCCGGCATGGTCAGACCGAGTGGTCCGTCAACGGACGGCACACCGGACGCACCGACATCCCGCTCACGGCCGCCGGCGAGGGGCAGGCCCGCGCGGCGGGCGGCACCTTGCGCGCGGTGCTCGGCGGCAACCCGGCGCTCGTCCTCTCCAGCCCTCGCACCCGCGCGCTGCGGACGGCCGCGCTGGCCGCGCTGCGCGTCGACGAGGTCACCGAAGAGCTGGCCGAATGGGACTACGGCGACTACGAGGGCGTCACCACGCCGGTGATCCGCGAGACCGTTCCCGGATGGACGGTCTGGTCGCATCCGATCCCCGGCGGCGAAAGCGCGGAGGACGTCAACGCCCGCGCCGACAAGCTGATCGAACGCGTCCGCGAACCGCTCGGCGAGGGTGACGTGATCCTCGTCGGCCACGGGCATTTCAGCCGGGTCCTGGTCGCGCGCTGGATCGGCCTCCCGTCGACCGCGGGCGTCCACTTCGGACTCGACCCGGCCGGCGTCGCGGTGCTCGGCGACGAACGCGGCGAGCCGCAGATCGAACACCTCAACCTGCTCCCCACCACAGAGGACTGAAATGGGCGACGACCGCATCCGGCGCATCCGCGAAGAAGACGTGGACGCCGTCGTCCAGCTCGTCTACGACCTCGCCGAGTTCGAACGCGCCCCGGACGAATGCCACCTCACGCCCGAGCAGCTGCGCGTCGCACTGTTCGGTGAAGCGCCGGGGCTGTTCGGGCACGTCGCGGAGGTCGATGGCGAGATCGTCGGCTACGCGCTCTGGTTCCTCAACTTCTCCACCTGGCGCGGCGTGCACGGCATCTACCTGGAAGACCTCTACGTCCGCCCCGAGCAGCGCGGCTCCGGCCTCGGCAAGGCGCTCCTGGCCACCCTCGCGGCGGTCTGCGTCGAGCGCGGCTACGCCCGCCTCGAATGGTCGGTACTCAACTGGAACCCGGCGCAGGGGTTCTACAAGTCCCTCGGCGCGGTCCCGATGGACGAATGGACCGTCGACCGCCTCACTGACGCACCCCTGAAGGCGCTCGCCGCCCAGGTCTAGCCAAGGCGTGACTCGCGTGCTCAGGAGTCGCGTTCCTCGCGCTCACGACGCGCCGCGCGACCCGCGGCGCCGTCACGCTCGGCGGCTTCTTCCTCGCTCTCGCCTTCCTGCATCCCGAGCGCCCACGCGCGCGAAGGGCGGCGGAACAGCAGCACGATGACGGCGACGCCGATCAGCGCGAGCGGCACTCCCCACACCGGCTGCCCGGACGGGCCCGCGCCGTACCAGCCGACGCCCACCAGGATCAGCGCGACGACCACGCCGGGCGACCTCGCCCAGGTCTTCCCCATCATCAGGCCGGCCGCGCAGGCCAGCGTTCCGGCGGCGAGGACGAGGTAATAGGCGACCTCGGCCAGGAGGTTCTCCGGTCCGGCCTGGCCATTGACCAGGAGCAGGATCGCGAACACGATCAGGGCGAGCCCCGGCAGCGCGGTGACGGCCCCGGCGAGGCGGACTTCACGGGGCGCGGGCGAGAGCTTGTCGGCGATGGACACGGCGAAACAGCCTTCCAGGCTTCCGGACACGGCGCTCCACCAGGGCGGGTCACCGTACGTGAGCACTTTCGATCGTATGCCACCCGGTCGGCCGTTTTTCCCTCGCCACCGCATGGGAAGAATTGGAAGCGTCGTCGATGAGCGGGCGGTCGGCCCGGGTGCACTTGTCACGACGCGCTGTCACCAGCCGACAGTGAGGAGGGACGCCCGCCACAGGGCCATACGGTGCTGCTTCGAGGACGCACGGGCCATTGAGCTTCGCGTCACCTGACGCTCCCCTCTTCGGGCCGAAGAGGCTTACCCTGCGGTATGTGCGTGCCATCCTCGTCGTGAATCCCCAGGCCACCTCGACCACCGCCGGTGGCCGTGACGTGCTGGCGCACGCACTGGCCAGCCAGGTCAAACTCGACGTGGTGGAGACCGACTACCGCGGTCACGCGATGGCCGTCGCGCGGTCCGCCGCCCGCGACGGGATCGACCTGGTGGTCGCCCACGGCGGCGACGGCACGGTCAACGAGGTGGTCAACGGTCTGCTCGCGGACGCCGACGGCGATCCGGCGAAGGTCGGCGGCGCCCCCATGCTCGGTGTCGTGCCGGGCGGCTCGGCGAACGTCTTCGCCAGGGCGCTGGGCATCGCGCACGATCCCGTGGAAGCGACCCATCAGCTCCTCAACGCCATCGAGAACGACCGGAGCCGCGAAGTGGGCCTCGGGATCGCCGACGGCCACTGGTTCACCTTCAACGCCGGCATGGGCTGGGACGCGGACGTCGTCGGCCGCGTGGCCAAACGCCGGGGCAAGCAGACCACCGCCGGGCTCTACCTGAGGGCCGCGGTGGCGTCGCATCTGCGGCCTCCGCTCGGCCGCCCGCCGCTCACGGTCAGGATCCCGGGTGAAGAGCCCACCGAAGTGCTGACCGCTTTCGTGTCGAACACCGATCCGTGGAGCTACCTGGGCAACCGTCCCGTCCACCTGAACCCGGACAGCTCGTTCGACACCGGACTGGGCCTTTTCGCGTTGAGCGGTCTGGGATTGCCCACCGTGTTCAAGCATGTACGGCAGGCATTGCTCACGAAGAGCGACCAACGCGGGCGACGTCTCCTTCGTCACGATGACCTGCCGATGATCCGCATAGACGCTGCTGAACCGGTAAACTTCCAGGTGGACGGCGACCTCGTCGGCCAGCGGAAGAGGGTGGAGTTCTTCAGCGTCCCGGAAGCACTGACGGTAATCGTCTGACGACCGGTCCGCTGATCGCCTGCGGCAAAGTACGAACTGCCGCTCATCGACGCAGAACCTCCGCTCACCGCATCGACCTTCCCTTCGGAAGGCCGTTTCGGACCGAAACCGCAGGTCAGAAGCGTCGCTCGGCCGGGTGAGCTGACTCACCGATCTTCAGAAAACCCTTGTCGAAACGGGTGCTTCGTGAAAGCATTCACAAGCACCCAAAAAACGACCGCCATGACGACTATGGCGCGGAGTACCGCGCCGTTATGAAGGAGCTCAGAAACATGGACTGGCGCCACGACGCGGCCTGCCGAGACGAGGACCCCGAGCTGTTCTTCCCCGTGGGAACCAGCGGTCCTGCTCTGTCGCAGGTAGCGCAGGCGAAGGCCGTGTGCCACCGCTGCACCGTCGCTTCCGACTGCTTGGCCTGGGCATTGGCCAGCGGGCAGGACGCAGGCGTCTGGGGCGGGATGAGCGAGGACGAGCGACGGGCCCTGAAGCGCCGTCGTACGCACATCGGCACGCGTACCTCCGCCTGAGTCTTTCGGACTCAGCACGCTTCATCGCATTACTCACAACTGAGCAAGACCCCAAGCTTCGGGAAACTCCCGCGGCGCGATGGCCGCATGGCCGTGCTTCGCGAGGTGACACGTACCCGACTTGAGCTTAACAAGCGAGGCCGACACGCCCTCACGGGGGTATGGCTTCAGCGGACTTTTTTCAAGTCCTCCCGCGGAACCGTTACAGGGCCGGCGCCATTTTCTCTTCGGGCGCCGGCCCTAAAACGTGTCCGGATGAGACTGTCCCTTGTGGATGATCAAAAGGGACAGTCCACTAGAGACGTCGCGACAACGGGATCCGCAGCGCCGCTTCGGTTCCCAGCCGTCGTCCGCCGGTCTCTTCGGATTCCCCGCGCAATCCCCTGATCGACAGCGATCCGCGCAGCTCCGACTCCACCAGTGTCCGCACGATCTGGAGCCCGAGGCCGTCGCTGCGTTCCAGTGAGAAACCCGAGGGGAGTCCGCGCCCGTTGTCGCGGATGACGACGTCGAGCCAGCGCGCGGAGCGCTCCACCACGAGTTCGACCTTGCCCGGCCGTCCGTCGGGGAACGCGTGCTCGATGGCGTTCTGGACGAGTTCGGCCAGCACCATCACCAACGGCGTCGCGATCTCGGCGACGACGACTCCGAACGAACCGGTGCGCGAAAGCCCGACCTGCGACTCCGCCGTCGCGACCTCACCGACCATCGGGAGGACGTTGTCGAGCAGCTTGTCGAGGTCGACCCGCTCGTCCACCGAGATGGACAGCGCCTCGTGCACCATCGCGATCGACGAGACCCGGCGCACGGACTCGCCGAGCGCCAGCCGCGCCTCCTCGCTGGAGGTCCGGCGCGACTGGAGCCGCAACAGCGCGGCGACGGTCTGCAGGTTGTTCTTCACGCGGTGGTGGATCTCGCGGATGGTCGCGTCCTTCGAAAGGAGAGCGCGGTCACGGCGCTTCACCTCGGTGACGTCGCGCACCAGCACGAGCGCGCCCGCGGCCTGCCCGGCGGGACGCAGCGGCAGCGCACGGAAGAGCACTACGGCGCCGCGGCGGGAATCCGCCTCCGTCCGGCTGCTGGGCTTGCCGTCGAGCGCCTCGATGATCCGGTGCGACACCTCGGTCGCGTCGAACGGGTCACGGATGAGCGACCGGGTCAGCGGCGCGAGGCGCTGCCCGACGAGGTCGGACTCGTGCCCCATCCGGTGATAGGCCGACAACCCGTTCGGGCTGGCGAAGACCACCGTGCCGGTCGGGTCGAGGCGGATCAGGCCGTCGCCGACCCGCGGGCTCGTATGCGTGTCCGTCTGGTTCCCCGGACTGGGGAACGTGCCGTCGACGATCATCTGGCACAGGTCGCCCGCGCTGCCGAGATACGCGATCTCGAGCGGGCTGGGCACCCGTGAGGCCGCCAGGTTGGTCTCGCGGCTGAGGACGGCGATCACCGTGCCCGCGAACACCACCGGGATGGCCTCGCGGCGCATCGGCAGGTCGCGGTACCAGTGCGGATCCTCTTCGCGGCAGATCCGCACCTCACGGCCGGCCTTGGCCAGCTGCGGGTGCTCGTCGACGGTGAACCGGGAGCCGACGACATCCTCCGGATGGGCCGTCGGCGCCGTCGTCGGGCGTGCGTGGGCGACGCACACGTAGTCGCCGCCGTCGGGTTGCAGCTCCTCCGAGACGGCGACCCACAGCAGGAAGTCGGCGAAGGACAGGTCGGCCAGCAGCTGCCATTCGGCGACCACGGTCTGGAGGTGGTCCGCGGCTTCACCGGACAGGCCGGTGTTCTCCGCGAGCAGATCGGAAAGGGTGGACACGTCCCCATCCAAGCAGGGTGAGGGCCGCATGACACACTGGAGAGGTTGACCCTGGCCCAGCGGTGTCGTATCACCCCGCGAGGGCCACTCGGACGAGGAGTGAAACATGTCGAAGCGCGCCCGCAAGCGTCGCGACCGTAAGAAGAACGGCGCGAACCACGGCAAGAAGCCCAACTCCTGATCATCGATCAGACAGCGAAGGCCCCCGCACCGATCGGTACGGGGGCCTTCGTGTGTCCTGAGGCGCTACTGCTCGAAGGTCTGCTCGATCTTGACCTCGGTGCGCTCGATGGTGATCGAGCCCTTGGTCTGCACGGTCTGGCGGATGGAGGCCCGCAGCCGGGACTTGAGGTCGTCCGGCGCGTGGTCGCCGCCGCACTTGCGCGCGAGGAGCTGCTTGATGTGCTCGTCGATGCCGTATTCCTCGAGGCACGGCGGGCAGTCCTCGATGTGCTTGCGCAGGGCGGCGTCGCGCTCGGCGCTGCACTCCTTGTCCAGCAGCAGGTAGATGTCGGCGAGGGCTTCCTCGCACCTGACCTTGTCGTCCGCGCCGGCGCAGTAGTCCTCGGTCATCGCCCCGCCACCTCCTGCTGCTTGCCCGAGCGGATGAAGCCCCGCTCGCGGGCGACGTCGGCGAGCAGGTCACGGAGCTGGGCGCGGCCGCGGTGCAGCCGGGACATCACGGTGCCGATGGGCGTGTCCATGATCTCGGCGATCTCCTTGTACGCGAAACCTTCGACATCGGCGAGGTAGACCGCGAGGCGGAACTCCTCTGGCAGCTTCTGCAGCGCTTCCTTGACGTCGGCGTCGGGCAGGTTGTCCATCGCCTCGACCTCGGCCGAGCGCAGCCCGCTGGAGGTGTGACTCTCCGCCTTGGCGATCTGCCAGTCGGTGATCTCCTCGGTGGGCTGCTGCACCGGCTGGCGCTGACGCTTGCGATAGCCGTTGATGTAGGTGTTGGTGAGGATGCGGTACATCCACGCCTTGAGGTTCGTGCCCGCCTTGAAAGACGCGAAGGCCGCGTACGCCTTCAGGTACGTCTCCTGGACGAGGTCCTCGGCATCGGCGGGATTCCGGGTCATCCGCATGGCGGCCGAGTACAGCTGGTCGAGCAGGGGCATCGCGTCCCGCTCGAAGCGCTCGGCCCGCGCGGCCGCCTCTTCGGCGTCCGTGCCCGTGTCCGGCGCGGGATTCTGCGTGCTCGGCAAACCGTTCCCTTCCCGATCGGCGTCGATGCGCTTGTGCGCATGAGACGTCGTCGAGTTTACGCGCGGACGGATCACCTGGCCGCCCGGCGTGCGCGGGATCAGGATTCGGGGAGCTTCGAGTGTGGTGGACACGTGCCTTTCAACAGTGACGCCCGGTCGGGCATTCCCGGCGCGCTCGTAGACTCCGCCCATGGCAGGCAAGGGAACCCCGGCGACGGCGCTGCTGGCGAAGCAGAAGGTGGCGCATGTTCTGCACGCCTACGACCACGATCCGCGGGCCGAGTCGTACGGCCTCGAAGCCGTCGAAGCGCTGGGGCTCGACCCCGCGCGCGTGTTCAAGACACTGGTCGCCGAGGTCGACGGGAAACTGACCGTCGGTGTGGTCCCGGTCACCGGCCAGCTGGATCTGAAGGCGCTGGCGGCCGCCGTGCGCGGGAAGAAGGCGAAGATGGCCGACCCCGCCGCCGCGCAGCGCGCGACGGGATACGTGCTGGGCGGGATCTCACCGCTCGGACACCGGAGCACGCTGCCGGTGGTGATCGACTCGTCGGCGGAGAAGTTCGAGACCGTGCACTGCTCGGCCGGGCGGCGCGGGCTGGAGGTCGAACTCGCGCCCGGCGACCTGGCGCGGCTCACCGGTGCCGTGGTCGCCCCGATCGCCGGCTGACCTCCCGCATTTCGTCCTCTGAATGCGGTAGTTGCACGCGCAAGGACCGCATTCAGAGGACGAAATGCGGGAGGAGACTCACTCTCGCGAGGGAGGGGAGTCGGTCCGCAGCGGGAAGATCACGCGGCCACGCTCGGGAATCGTCGTCGGCAAGTGAACGACGACTCCTGGGAGCGACGAAATGACCAAGACCGTGCCCGGCGTACCGAGGTGGGCGAACCTCGCCGCCCACGCGACGCTGCTGGCGACCTTGCCCTCCGGGCTGTGGCGGATCGCGATGGGCCTCGGCATCCCGGTCGGGTTCACCGCGCAGGGGCTGGACGAGTTCGGCGTCCCCGGCTGGGGCACGGCCTACGCCTTCGGCCTGAGCCTGCTCGCCGAAGCGCTCGCGTTCCTCACCCTCGGGCTCGTCCGGCCTTGGGGTGAAGTGTGGCCGCGCTGGATCCCGGGGCTGCGTGGCCGCCGGATCCCGCCGCTCGCGGCGATCCTCCCGGCCGCCGCGGGCGCGATCACCCTGACCGCGCTGAGCGTCCGAGCACCGTTCGGCTGGGCGGAGGCCGGTTCTTCGATGGCGCCGGGAAGCTGGGAAGACTCGCCGGTCTACGGCGTCGTCATGGCCGCTTGTTACGCGCCGATCCTGCTCTGGGGCCCGCTGCTGGCCGCAGTCACCGTGCACTACGCCCGGCGGCGGTTCTCAGGTGAGCGGCCGCAGCACACGCTCCAGCCACTCGGCGGCCGCGCGTGACACGCCTTCGAGGTCGGCGCTGAGGTTGTGGTCGCCCTTGAGCACCACGATCTCGTGATGCGGCCCGGCCTTGGGCAGGCCGAACGGGTCCCGGTCACCCTGCACCACCAGGGTCGGGACCTCGACGGCGTCCAGTTCACCCTGCCGGGTCTTCTCCGGCTTCCCCGGCGGATGCTCGGGGAAGGCCAGGCAGAGCACCGCCACCGCCTGCCCCGTCGCGGCGGTCCGGCAGGCGACGCGGGCCCCGGACGACCGGCCGCCGAACACGAGCGGAAGATCGTCGAAGCGCGCGGAGATCTCGTCGGCCACGGTGAGCCAGGCGGTGTCGAGCTGGGTGGCGGGAGCGGGCGCCCGGCGGCCCGCCACCCGGTACGGCTGCTCGACGAGCGCGACGTGGACACCGGCCGCCTGCGCCGCGCGGGTGACCGCGACCAGGTCCTTCGCGCCGATCCCCCCGCCGGCGCCGTGGCCGAGCATCAGCACCGCGACGCCTTCCTCGGCACAGTGCAGCTCGGCCCGCGCGGGGCCGTAGGCGGTGTCGATCTCCAGCTTCGTCATGAGTTCGGCAGCTCGAAGAGCGAGCTTTCGGCGGCGGGTTCGACGCGGTCCACCAGCTCCGGACCGTTGTTGCGGACGTTGTTGACCAGGCTGGACACCGGCCGCAGCTCGATCGTGTCGACCAGGTCCGCCGGGGGCGGGACGAGCAGATCGGTGACGTCGGCCAGATCCGGGTCGAGCCAGGTGTCCCACTTTTCGCGCGGCATCAGCAGCGGCATGCGGTGGTGGATGTCGGTGAGCCTGCCGACCGAGTCGGTGGTGATCACGGAGAAGGTGATCAGCGGGTCGGCCTCTTTGTCGTCCTTCGGCCGCCAGGTCTCCCAGATCCCGGCGAACGCGAGCGACTCGTCGCCCGGTCCGGTCATGAAGAACGGCTGCTTCTCCTTGCCGTCACGCCGCCACTCGTACCAGCCGTCGGCGGGGACGAGGCAACGCCGCGCGGAAACCGCCTTCTTGAACGACGGCTTCTCCTTGGCGGTCTCGGCACGCGTGTTGATCATCTTCGAGCCGACGCCGGGGTCCTTCGCCCAGAACGGGACCAGCCCCCAGCGCATCATCCGCAGCGACCGCACGGCGGGCTCGTCTTCGAGCACCGCGCCGTCCGCGTCACGCGGATGCCGCCGCACGACGGTGGGGACGACCTTGGTCGGCGCCACGTTGTGATCGGTCCGGACCCGGCCCTCGGTCAGGTCCACCGCGGCGAACTCGTCGATCAGCGCCGCCGGGTCCTTGGTCGCGGCATAACGCCCGCACATGCGAAAACCTCCCTGATCGACAGCCATCGTTACACGCTACCGAGGCGTTGGCGAGCAGCATGGGATCATAGTTTCGCGGTGTGCGAAGAGCAGGAGGCGGTTTGGCTGGCAAGGACTGGCGCAGGCTGGACGAATCCGACGTGCGGATCCGTCCCGGCAAGGGCACCAGGCCGCGCAGCAAACGCCGCCCCGAGCACGCGGACGCCTCCACCGCGATGGTCATCGGCAAGGACCGCGGCCGCTGGACCTGCGCGATCGACTCCGATCCGGACCGGGTCGTCACCGCGATGCGGGCCCGTGAGCTGGGCCGGGTCCCGGTCGTCGTCGGTGACACCGTCGGCATCGTCGGCGACGTGAGCGGCAGGCCCGACACCCTCGCCCGCATCATCCGGGTGGACGAACGCTCCAGTGTGCTGCGCCGGACCGCGGACGACACCGACCCCTTCGAACGGGTGGTCGTCGCCAACGCCGAGCAGTTGCTGATCGTCACCGCGCTGGCCGATCCTCCGCCGCGCACCGGATTCATCGACCGCTGTCTCGTCGCCTGTTACGCGGGCGGCCTCGAACCGGTCCTGTGCCTGACGAAGGCCGACCTCGCGAGCCCGGACGAACTCCTCGCCGGTTACGCGGGCCTCGACATCCCGGCGGTGGTCACCCGGCACGACGAGCATCCGGAAGAACTGACCGGACGGCTCAAGGGCAGGCTCACCGCGCTGGTCGGGCATTCCGGGGTCGGGAAGTCCACTTTGGTCAACCGGCTGGTGCCGGACGCCGGACTGGCGACCGGCGTGGTCAGCGCGGTCGGCAAGGGCCGTCACACGTCCGTCGCGGCGGTCGCGCTCCCCCTGCCCGGCGGCGGCTGGGTGGTCGACACCCCCGGCGTCCGCTCGTTCGGACTGGCCCACGTGACCGCCGACGACATCGTGCTCGCGTTCGAGGAGTTCGCCGAGGCCGCCGAGGAGTGCCCATCCGGCTGCGGGCACCTCGGGCCGCCCTCGGACCCGGACTGCGCACTCGACGACGTGGTCACCGAGGGTGACGCGAGCCCGGAGCGTTTGACCTCGTTGCGGCGCCTTCTGGGCTCCCGAGCTGGGCATGACGACGATCGGTAACTAATTTCGGCTTCGCGCGATAACCCGTTCGGATTAGATCAACTTTTCTGAGGGGTCCCCTTGAAGCGCGTAACCACACTCGCCGCCATCACCACGGCCGCCGTCCTGGCGCTGTCCGCCTGCGGTGGCGAAAAGCAGCCCACCGCGGCTGCTCCCGCTCCTGCTCCTTCCGAGCAGAAGAGCCTGCTGTCGGCGCCGCTCGGCGACCCGATCCAGCTCGCGGCCCTGACCCGCGAGAGCACCAAGAAGGCCAAGTCGTCGAAGGTGACGATGGAGACCGTCGCCGGCACCGAAAAGAACACGGTGACCGGGCAGGGCGTGTACGACGGTGACAACACCAAGTTCTCGATGACCTTGGAGGACGTCAGCGAGAAGCCGGAGATCATCTACGTCGACAACGCGCTGTACTGCAAGCTCGGCGCGGACGACAAGGCCGAGCTGAAGACCGACAAGTCGTACGTGAAGATCTCCGCCGACGGCCAGGACCCCATCTCGCTGGTGCTCGGCAAGACGATGTCGAAGGCCATCAAGGACAGTGACCCGTCGCGCACCCTCGAGCAGGTCTCGAAGGCGGGCAAGATCACGAAGTCGGACCAGGTCGAGCTGAATGGTGAGCTCACCAACCACTACGTCATCGAGATCGAGGTCGAGAAGGCCATCGCCCTCGTCGTCGGCGACATCGGCATCCCCCTGCCCGCCGATGTCCTGAAGCAGCTCGACGCGAAGCTCAAGGGCAAGAACGTCACCATCCCCACCGAGCTGTGGCTCAACGCCGACCAGCTGCCGGTGCAGGTCGTTTCGGACCAGACCGCGTTCGTGAAGGCCATGGGCGCCCCCGGTGACGGCGTCGCCAAGACCACGGTCAAGTACACCGACTGGGGCAGCCCGGTGAACATCACCGCCCCGCCCGCCGACCAGGTCGGCGACCTGGCGGAGATCATGAAGAAGGCCGGCGGCCGGTAGGTGCGTGCCACCTTCAAGTTCGTCGCGGTGGCCGCGGCCCTGACCCTCGTGGTCACGGGCTGCGGCACCCGTCCGGAGGCGACCCCCGAGAACACCAAGGGCGGCGGCGAACTCGCGCTGGCCAGCCCGTTCACCGACGCGCTCGGCCTCGTCGAGGCCGCTAAGCAGGGGACTCAGAAGGCGAAGTCCTCCACGACGATCATCGACGGCATGCTCGGGGCCCAAGCGGTCACGGGCACGGTGAAGGCGTTCTACGACGGTCCCGCCACGAAGCTCGAGGCGAACATGACCGTCGACGGCGAAACGGTCGGGATGCGCCTGGTGGACCGGATCCTGTTCATCAAGCTGTCCGGCGACCAACGGGCCGAGCTCAAGACAGCCAAGACCTGGGGAAAGATCCCGTTGGACAGCGAGGAACCCCGGAGGAAGGCCATCGGGAAGGCCATGCAGCGGTCGTTCGAGATGGGCGACCCGGCGAAGCAGCTGGAGATGGTCGAAAAGACCGGCAAGATCATCAAGTCGGAACAGACCCAGCTGAACGGCGTGCCGGTGAACCACTACTTCGTGGAATTCGACATGCGGAAGCAGTTCGACCTGTTCCTCGGCGACGACCTGCCCGCGGACCAGCGGGCAGAGGTCGAGAAGCGGCTCGAAGGCAAGGACCTGCGGGTTCCGGCCGAGCTGTGGATCAACGCCGAGCAGCTTCCGGTGAAGATGACCATGGACATGACCTCGCTCATGAAGGGGATGGGGGCACCCGAGACGGTCGAGGCCAAATCGACCTACACCTACAGCGACTGGGGAGCGGCCGTCGATGTCTCCCCGCCGCCCGACGGGGAGGTCGCCGACTACATCGAGCTGATGGGCGGCTAGACCTTCACGCGCTTCCGGACCATCGGACGGTGGAAATTCACGCGATAGGCGCTACGGTAGTGGTACAGACCATTCACCCGAGGGAGTCCCATGCGTGCCACCGGATTCGCCGTCGTCTGTACCGCTCTCCTGCTGCTGGGCGGCTGCTCCGGGGAAGGGAAACCGGCGGCACAGCCGGTGAACGACGCGGCGCAACTGGCCTCGGCCGCCGCCGCGGGCACGCAGAAGGCCCGCTCGTCCAAGATCGCGCTGGAGACCACCACTGAGGACGGCCGCAAGGTCGTGGTCACCAGTTCCGGGCTCTACGAGGGCCAGAACAGCAAGTTCTCCATGGTCGCCGAGGTCGCGGGTGAGAAACGGGACCTGATCTTCGCCGACGGCGTCCTCTACTACCACCTGTCGGACACTCAGGTCCGGGAATTCAAGACCGACAAGGAATGGGTCAAGATCACCGCCGGCGGCAAGGATTCGCTCTCCGCGGCCAACGGCGTGTTGCTGACGAACGTCGTCGAGACGATGGATCCGACGCGGACGATCGACCGGATCTCGAAGTCGGGCAAGGTCACCAAGTCCGAACAGGCCGATGCGGACGGCACGGCCGCCACGCGGTACGTCCTCGACCTCGGCGGTGCCCCGGCCGAGCTGTGGCTGGACGGCGAGCAGCGCCCGGTGCGGGTCACCATCGGCAAGGCCACGGTCAAGTACGACAGCTGGGCTTCGGACGTGGTGATCATCGCGCCGCCGCCCGAGGCGGTCGGCGACAGCCGCTGAGCCGTCCCCCGATCGGGGTGCGGGCCACCGCTGTGTTTCGCTTGGGCGCCCGCCTTTGAAAGCAGGTCCTCATGCGGAGAACGGCCCTGTCCACCGTCGTGCTCGTCGCCGGCGCGCTGCTCGGCGCGTGCGACGGCGGAGCCGTGTCGTTCGCCGACGCCCGCGCGCTCGCCGACGGAGCCACGTCCGCCATGGACGGCAAGGCCGCGAAGTTCGTCACCGAGGTCGCCGCGGGCACGATGCGGTCGAAGAGCCAGGGACAGGCGAGGGTCGCGGGGGCGGGCACCGCGCTGGCCATGTCCACGGACTTCCTCGGCGAACCCCTCGAACTCCGACTCGTCGACAAGATCGTCTTCGCCAAGGTCCCGGAAGCCGCCCGCGAGGACGTCCCCGGCGGAAAACCCTGGGTGAAGGTCTCCCCCGACGGCGCGGATCCGTTTTCGCAGGTCGCCGGCGGCAGCATCGACCAGCTGGCGAAGCAGAACGACCCCGCCCGCGCGCTCGACCAGGTGCGGAAGGCGGGCACGCTCACCGAATCCGGGTACACCGAACTCGACGGGATGCCCGCCGAGCACTACCGGCTGGACGTCGACCTGGCCGCGCTGGGCGGTGATCTGCCCGCCGGGTTGTCGGCCGAGGCCGTCGGCGAATTGCGGGGGAAGGTCGGGAAGATCCCCATGGAGGTCTGGCTCGACGACACGCACCGGCCGGTGCGGATCGTGCTCGACCTCGCGCCGGTCCTCGCCGCTTCGGGTGTCCCGGACAGCGCGACGGCCCGGATCGTCACGCGTTACGGCGAATGGGGCACGCAGGCCGACATCCAGGCGCCGCCGCCGGAGGAGATCGGGGAGATCCCGGCGGGCTGACCCGTCACGTTCCCCGCGCGCGTCTCGTCCCTCTCGTGAAGGCGGGACAGGAGGAGCGGACATGCGGGTGATGGTGATCGGGGCGACCGGGGTGCTGGGGCGCCCGCTGGTGCGGCGTCTGCTGGCCGAAGGCCACGAGGTGAGCGGGCTGGCCCGCGGGGTGGACCGGGTCGCGGCGGTGCGCGCGACCGGGGCGAAACCGGTGCCGGGTTCGCTGTTCGACGTCGATTCCCTGGCAGGCGCGCTGAACGGGCACGACGCGGTGCTGAACGTCGCGACCCGCATCCCGGACGCGCGCCACGCGATGACGTTGTCCGGCTGGGCCGAGAACGACCGGGTGCGGATCACCGGCAGCAGGACGCTGGCGAATGCCGTGCGCCGGGTCGGTGAGGTGGGAATCGTGGTGCAGGAAGGGATTTCGTTCGTCTACGCCGACGGCGGTGACCAGGAACTGGACGAGGACGCGCCCCTCGAGCTGCGCGGCAACATCGCGTCTTCGACGGTGGCGCACGCGAACATCGCGGAACTGGCGGACGAGGGGCGCACCGCGATCCGGTTGCGGATCGGGCTCCTGGTCGCCGACGATCCGATGACCACGACGATGCTGGCGGCCGCGCGGCGCGGTTCGCCGCTGATCTTCGGCCGCCGGACCGACTGGACCGCGGCGATCCATCCGGACGACGCGGCGGCGGGCGCGATCGCGGCGCTGCGGGCACCGAGCGGCGTCTACAACCTGGCCGCGGATCCGGTGCGGAAGCAGGAACTCGGCGAGGCGATGGCCGCGGCGGCCGGTGTCCGCCGTCCGCGCGCGCTGCCGAAGTGGCTGGCGAACCGCCTGGGCCTGATGTCGGTGCTGGCGCGCTCGCAGCGCGTCGTCTCGGCCCGGCTCACCGAAGCGACCGGCTGGCGCCCCGAGCGCCCGGTTCCCGGCCCGTCCTGGTTCTGACGCGTTTCGTCCTCTGAATGCGGTAGTTGCGCGTGCAAGGATCGCATTCAGAGGACGAAACGCGGAGGGGTTACAGGAGTTCCAGCAGGAACGGGAGTTCTTGAGGCGCGTACCAGGCGAGTTCGTGGTCTTCGGCGTCGCCGAGGGTGAACTCCGCGTCCGGGTCGCCGAGGTCGGCTTGGTCGATCACCGCGGCGGCGGCCTGCACGGTCTCGGCGGCCTCGGCCGCGTCGACGTGGATCGCGGCGACGCCGGCGATCTTCACCGGCCCGGACAGCCGGACGACGGCGGCGTCGAGATCCGGGCGCAACGTGACCTCCTCGACGTCTGCCGAGATCACCACGCGCCGCGGCTCGGGCTTCTCCTCGGCCGCGATCAGCCGGAGCGACGCCCTCGCGGCGTCGAGCAGCGCGGCGTATTCGAGTTCTTCGTCGGAACCGCTGGCGTAGGACTCCCGCAGCGCCGGGGTCAGCGCGAATCCCGTGCCACTCCGCGCCCGGAACTCGCCGGTGGTTTCGAGCTCACGGAGCATCGCGATCGTCGCCGGTAGATAGACCCTCACCAGTGCGCACCCTTCAGCTCTTCCAACGATTCCTCGATCATCCCGGCGAGCAGGTCCACATCGGACACGGCCTTGCGGTCGCCGTTCAGTCCGAAGTAGACACCGCCGTGATACGAGGTGACCCCGATCGCCAGCGCCTGATTGCGCACCAGCGGCATGACCGGGAACATCTCCACCATCTTCGCCTGTCCCGCGTAGAGCGGCACCTGCGGGCCCGGTGAGTTGGTGATCAGCACGTTGAAAATGCGCCCCGACATCGACCCGGCCGCCCGCGCGCCCAGCGAATGCAGCGTCGCCGGGGCGAAACCGCCGACCGTCAGCAGCCCGCGCGCGGCGACCGAACGGCCGGAGTCGAGGTGGTCCGCCATCGCGTGGCCGATGTGCTGCAGCCGCAGGACCGCGTTCGGCTCCCCGACCGGGAGATCGACCAGATAGGCGTCGACCTGGTTCCCGACCAGTGCCGGCGTCGAGAACTCGGCCGTCTCGGCGTCGCGGACGGCCATCGGCACCAGCGCACGCACGGTGGTCGTCGCGGTCAGGTTCGAGCCGCGGGAGAGCAGCCATTCCCGCAGCGCGCCGGTGATCGCGGCAAGCACGACGTCGTTGACCGTCCCGCCGTGCGCGGCGCGGACCTTGCGGAAATCCTCCAGCCGCGTACGGACCACGGCGAACACGCGGCCGCCCGAGGTGCGGACGTTGAGCGGCCCGGACGGCGCCGGATTCACCATGGTCTTCAGCGCCGACGCGACGTCACCGACCGTTTCGGTGACCTTGCCCGCCATCGCGGTGGCGTCGTGGGCGATGGAGCGGACGTTCTCCACCAGCTCCGTCGGCCGCTGCACGGTCTCGGCGACCGCGTCGAGGATCAGCTGCGTACGGCTCGGTTCCCGGCGCGGATGCCAGGTGTCGTCGAACGGTTCCGGCTCCTGCGGGGTGGCGTCGAGGATCAGCTGCCCGAGCTCGATGGTGCCGATCCCGTCCACGACGGACTGATGCGTCTTGGTCACCAGCGCGACGCGGTCGCCCGCGAGGCCCTCGACGAAATACGCCTCCCAGAGCGGCCGTCCCGGGTCGAGCCGCCGCGACATCAGCCGCGCGACGAGGTCGAACAGCCGGCCGTCGGAACCCGGCTGCGGCAGCGCGGACCGGCGGACGTGGTAGTTCAGGTCGAAGTCGACGTCGTCGACCCACACCGGCCTGGCGAGATGCCCCGGCACCTCCAGCACCCGCTGCCGGTAACGCGGCAGGAAGGCGAGGCGCTGCCCGATCAGGTCCAGCAGCTGCTCGTGGGTGAAGCCGTCGCGCGGCCGCTCGAAGATCGCCACACCGCCGACGTGCATCGGGGTCGAGTGGTCTTCCACGTACAGGAACGAGGCGTCCAGCGCGGAGAGGCGGTCGGGCATGAGCCGATCCTTACACAGTGGGACACTCGCCGGTGTGGGTGATGAGTCGGTGATCTCGCCGAAGGACCGGTTCCTGACGGTGTACGGGCGCAAACCGGTGCTCGAGGCCTTGGACGACGCGGCGCTCGAGGTGGACAAGGTGATCCTCGCCGACACCGTGCGAGGGCCGAACGCCGCCGAGATCCAGCGTGCCGCCAAGGCCGCCGGGGTACCGGTACAGCGCGCGAGCGCGCATCGCGTCAAGGTGCTGGCCGGCAACGGCAAACAGGACCAGGGCGTGCTGGCCGACGTCGTCGCCCCGCGGATGCGCTCCCTGCACGCGGCCCTGTCCGACGGCAGGCCGCCGTCGCGGGTGCTGCTGCTCGACGGCATCACCACCCCGGCGAACGTCGGGATGATCCTGCGCACGGCGACCGCGGCCGGGCTGGACGGGGTCGTGGTACCGCGGCGCGGCGTCGCCGCCCTCGACCCGATGGTGGTCAAGGCTTCGGCCGGGGTCGCGTTCCGCGCGCCGGTGCTGCGATGCGGCAGCGCGCGCGAGGCGGCCGAGATGCTCACCGAGGCCGGCTACGGGATCTTCGCGATGGGCGCTTCCGCCCGAAGCTCGGTGTTCGACGTCGAGCTGCCGCAGCGCGCGGCCTTCGTGCTGGGCGGGGAGACGAACGGCGTCGGGGCCGAGGTCGGCGAGCTGGTCACGGAGTGGGTGTCGATCCCGATGCCGGGCGAGGTCGAGTCGCTGAACGTGTCGGCCGCCGCGGCGGTGCTGTCCTTCGAGCTGGTGCGGCGCGCTAAGGCGCCGGGAACAAGGCGCTGAGCTCGGTCAGCGTCTCCTCGACGTAGGTGTGGTGCACCCCCGCCATCCCGGCCGCCACCGCCGCGCGGACGTTGTGCGCGGCGTCGTCGACGAACACGCACCGGCCGGCGGGCAGGTCGAGCAGTCCCGCGGTGAGCAGGTAGACCTCGCGTTCGGGTTTGGCCACGCCGACCTCACCGGAGAAGACGAGGGCGTCGAAGAACGGGCCGAGCGACCGTTTGGCCTCGTCGGAGGCGCCGGGAGCGTTCGAGAGCAAGGCCGTTTTGATGCCGCGCTCCCTCGCCGCCCGCAGGAAGCCGTACAGCTCGTCCGCGCCGGCGTCCGTGAGCACCCCGACGTAGTCGATGACCAGCCCTTTCAGCACGGGCCCACCGTACACAAGCGATCGCCGCCCGGTTCATCCTCTCGGGCGGTCCTTGTCGCGGTTCCGCCCGCCATCTGCCCCTTAGTTGCTGGGCGCGGCCGAGGGGGCCGCGGAGGGGGACTGTCAGATGAAGTCGTACGTACTGAGACGGCTTGAACCGTGTGAGCCGCCGTACCGGGTCGCCGGCAGGCCGGACGGCCTGGTGCACCGGGCCGCGGCGCCGGACAACCAGCTCGTGCTGGACCTGCCGCTGTTCGGCGAAGCCGTCGTGGAGGAACCACGGCCGCGACCGGACACCCCCGACGGCCGGCAGGTCGGCAGGCTGCTGACCACCATCCTCGAAGCCTGTGACGGGCGCCGTCCCGCGGTCCAGGTGCGGCCCATCCTCGACCCGGCGCTGCACAGCGCGCTGCTCGACAGCGGCCGCCGCCGTCCCTCGGGCGGCTACCGGCCGAAGTCGGTCCACCTGGGGCATCCGGCGGACGGCGTCGTCGAAGCCTGCGCGACCGTCGAACAGAACGGACGCTGCCTCGCGCTGGCCGCCCGCTTCGAGCGGACACCGTCGGGCTGGGTGTGCACCCGCTTCCACCTGCTGAAGCCGCCGAGACGGGTCTCCGCGCTCGCGGCCTGAAGCGCGTGAAGGCCCCTTCCCTCGGCTGGTCATTCGAAACCGTGGCCGAGGGAAGGGGGCCTTCACGCGCCTTGGGGCCTTTAGCGGCGCGGGCCCTTCTTGCCCTTCTTCTGGGATGCGCGCTGCGCGGCGCGACGCTCCCGGCGGGTTCCGCCCTGGTCGCCACCGGCACTGCCGGCACTGTCCGAATGCGACTCGACGCCGCCGTCCTCGGACGGGCCCGACATCGTCAGCCCGGACCGCGAACCGCCGCCGAGTCCCTTGCCCCGCAAGGCGGACGGCACGGACTCGGTGTCGGTCGCCGGCGCCTGCGGAGGCGTCGGGCGGGCGTGCCGTCCGTCGCCGTTGGCGGCCTGGCCGTTCCCGGAGCCGACACCGGCGGGCAGCGCGGACGCCGACTCCGGCGCCGGGGTGGTGGGCTCGGCCTGCTCGACCTGGAGGTTGAACAGGAAACCGACGGCCTCCTCCTTCAGCGACTCCAGCATCGCGCGGAACATGTCGTAGCCCTCGCGCTGGTACTCGATGACCGGGTCGCGCTGCGCCAGGGCCCGCATGCCGATGCCCTCCTTGAGATAGTCCATCTCGTAGAGGTGCTCACGCCACTTGCGGTCGAGCACGGTGAGCATCACCTGGCGCTCCAGGCTGCGCATCGCGCCTTCGCCGACCTTCGCGTCGATCTCGGCTTCGCGCTCGTCGTACGCGCGGTGCGCGTCTTCGAGCAACGCCTCACGAAGCTTGTCGGCGTCGAGGTCGTCGTCCTCGGTGAGCTCTTCCCAGGTGACCTTGACCGGGTACAGCTGCTTCAGCGCCGTCCACAGCTTCTCGTGGTCCCAGTCCTCGGCGTAGCCCGTGGCGGTCTCTTCGGTGACGTACGCGTTGATGACGTCGACCAGCATGTGCTCGATCTGCTCGCGGAGATCCTCGCCTTCGAGGACGCGCAGGCGCTCGGCGTAGATCACCTTGCGCTGCTCGTTCATGACCTCGTCGTACTTGAGGACGTTCTTGCGGATCTCCATGTTCTGCTGCTCGACCTGCGTCTGAGCGCTCTTGATCGCCTTGGAGACCATCTTGTGCTCGATCGGCACGTCGTCCGGCAGCCGCATGGTGGTCATGACCCGCTCGACCATCGTCGCGTTGAAGCGGCGCATGAGCTCGTCACCGAGCGACAGGTAGAACCGGGACTCGCCCGGGTCGCCCTGACGGCCGGAACGACCGCGGAGCTGGTTGTCGATCCGGCGCGACTCGTGCCGCTCCGTGCCGAGCACGTACAGCCCGCCCGCCGCGCGGACCTCCTCGGCCTCGGCCTTGGTGTCGGCCTGGACCTCTTCGAGCACCTTCGGCCAGGCGGCCTCGTACTCCTCGGAGTGCTCCACCGGGTCGAGGCCGCGGTCGCGCAGCACCTCGTCGGCGATGATGTCCGGGTTGCCGCCGAGCACGATGTCGGTACCGCGGCCCGCCATGTTGGTGGCGACCGTGACCGCGCCCTTGCGCCCGGCGCGGGCGACGATCAGCGCCTCCCGGTCGTGGTGCTTGGCGTTGAGGACCTCGTGCGGGACACCCAGCTTGAGCAGCAGCTTCGACAGGTGCTCGGACTTCTCGACACTCGTGGTGCCGACCAGCACCGGCTGGCCCTTCTCGTGCCTCTCGGCGATGTCCTCGGCGACGGCCTCGAACTTGGCCTGCTCGGTCTTGTAGATCAGGTCGGCCTGGTCGGCGCGGACCATCGGCTTGTTGGTCGGGATCGGCACCACACCCAGCTTGTAGGTCTGGTGGAACTCGGCCGCCTCGGTCTCGGCGGTACCGGTCATGCCCGCCAGCTTGTCGTAGAGCCGGAAGTAGTTCTGCAGCGTGATCGTGGCGAGCGTCTGGTTCTCGGCCTTGATCTCGACGCCTTCCTTGGCCTCGATCGCCTGGTGCATGCCCTCGTTGTAGCGGCGGCCGTGCAGGATGCGGCCGGTGAACTCGTCGACGATGAGGACCTCACCGTCACGGACGATGTAGTCCTTGTCGCGCTTGTAGAGCTCCTTGACCTTCAGCGCGTTGTTCAGGTAGCCGACCAGCGGCGTGTTCGCGGCCTCGTAGAGGTTGTCGATGCCGAGCTGGTCCTCGACGAACGCGACACCCTTCTCGGTGACACCGACGGTGCGCTTGCGGATGTCCACCTCGTAGTGGACGTCCGGCTTCATCAGCGGGGTCATCCGGGCGAACTCGATGTACCAGCGCGAGGACTGGTCGGCCGGGCCCGAGATGATCAGCGGCGTCCTGGCCTCGTCGATGAGGATGGAGTCCACCTCGTCGACGATCGCGAAGTTGTGGCCGCGCTGCACGCAGTCTTCGAGGCTCCACGCCATGTTGTCGCGGAGGTAGTCGAAGCCGAACTCGTTGTTCGTGCCGTGCGTGATGTCGGCGGCGTACTGCTGGCGGCGGACCTCGGGCGTCTGGTCGGCCAGGATGACCCCGACCTCGAGGCCGAGGAAGCGGTGGATGCGGCCCATCCACTCGGCGTCACGTTTGGCGAGGTAGTCGTTCACCGTGATGACGTGCACGCCCTTGCCGGAGACGGCGTTCAGGTACGCGGGGAGGACCTGGGTCAGGGTCTTGCCCTCACCGGTCTTCATCTCGGAGACCTGGCCGAGGTGCAGCGCGGCGCCGCCCATCAGCTGGACGTCGTAGGGCCGCTGGCCGAGCACGCGCCAGGCCGCCTCCCTCGCCACCGCGAAGGCCTCCGGCAGGAGGTCGTCGAGGGACTCGCCGTCCGCGTGCCGTTTACGGAACTCGTCGGTCTTGGCCCGCAGCGCGGAGTCCGACAGATCCTTGACGTCGTCTTCGAGGGTGTTGATGTGATCGGCGATGTGTCGCAGCCGCTTCACCATTTTGCCCTCGCCCGCGCGGAGCAGGCGGTTCAGCACCATCCGGTCGACCTCACTAGCTGATTGTGATCGCACCCGAGCCGGTCCCGGGCAATCTCGTACGCGGTGGCGCCTGGTAACGCACCACCGTCCGCCCCCATCGTAGGGAACACCTCGGTGTTCGCGCACGCACCGTCGGTCGGTAACTGACGGGACGAGGCCGCGTCCCGCCTGATCCGGACATGACGGCGGCCCGCACGGGACGCGTGCGGGCCGCCGTCTGGACGTGGGGCCGGCTAGCTCAGCCGGATGACGCCGTAGTCGAAGCCTCGCCTCCGGTAGACGACGCTCGGGCACCCGGCGTCGGCGTCGTTGAACAGGTAGAAGTCGTGACCGACCAGTTCCATCTCGTAGAGAGCCTGGTCGACCGTCATGGGCTCCGCGTCATGTTTCTTCTCGCGGACGACGCGACCGGGCTGGTGTTCGGTCACCCCGTCGTCCCAGCGCTGCTGCTGGGGCATCTCGAAGTCACCGCCCTCGACAGCGAAACCGTTGGCCATGGGTTCGGCCTCAGGCGCTTCGAGTACAGCGGTACCCGCCAGATGTCGGGTGTCGGTGGTCATTCCACCGGCGGCCGCCATCGAAGTCGCCTCGGCGACGGATTCCGGGCGGCTGCGGCCGTAGTGCACGCGCCGGCGGTCGTGTGTCTTCCGCAACCTGTTTTCGAGCTTGTTCAGTGCGGAATCCAGCGCTGCGTAGAAGTCGCCGGCACACGCTTCGGCGCGTACGGCGGGGCCTCGGCCCTTACCGGTGATTTCGACGCGCTGGCAGTTCTTCGACTGCCGGCGATTGGGCTCGTGGAAGAGCTCCACGTCGTAACGGATGACCTTCTTGTCGTAGCGCTCTAGCCGGGCCAGCTTTTCGCTGACGAGTGCCCGATAGTGGTCGGGCACCTCCACGTTGCGGCCCTTAACGACGATGTCCATACACGACCTCCCTCGCTGAAATGACTGCGAGCTGTAGATGTGTTCACTAGGGCGCCGGTAATGCGGGGACGAAGCCCGGATCGCGGGCGGTGAGGGAACTCGGCATACGGTCACGACGTCTCGTGTCGGATGTCCGAGCGCGGACTCAGCGCGGCTCCGGCGCCAGGGACATGGGCTGGTCACCTCCCTGCCTGCCGGGATTGCTGATAGCGCTGCACGTTAGCTGCATCACGCCGCGAGCAACAGCCCCCGAGCCGGGGGATATCAGGACGTGAGACCTCGTCACCGCACGCGACGAAGATCGTGCGGCCAGCGCGACAATCCGGCCTGTCGGGCGTCGACCCCGTGATTTGTTTTCACGCGGACGGCGCAAGCCTTCGGACAGGAAAATGCGGAGGGTGCCTAGGACACCGTCCCCGAGGGAATCCGCCGCCACCCCGGTGGAGTGGCGGGCCGTCGGAGTGTTCCCCTCAAGCTCCCTCATATCCCGTCAACGCCCTTGTACCCATTCGCGTTCCCGATCATTCATCACTCTTGTAGGTGACAGCACGATCACCCGGCGGCGGCCAGCGCCACCACCGCGGAAACGTGAATTCCGCTTATGTCCAAAAAACGCGTACAAGCGGCGGCGGTCGCTCCGGTTGTGATGACGTCGTCAAGGAGAACGACCTTCTCCCGGCAGGCTCCGGGAGCGAGGCGGATCCGGCCGTCAAGGTTCGCCGACCGCTCGGCCCGGCTGAGTCCCACGGCGTCGCGAACTCCGGACCTCAGCTTGAGGACCGGCGCCACTGTCGCGACTTTTCCCTTGCCTCTCAGTACTTTCACGCATTCTTCGGCAACCCGCCGGACGTGCGGCCCGCCGCGCACACGGGAGGCGTGCCGCCGCGAGGGCACCGGAACGAGACAAGGTTCCGGCTCCGGATCGGGCAGCTGGGCGAGGGCTTCGGCGATCGCCCGCCCCAGGGAAGGCGCGAGGTCGCGGCGGCCGCGTTCCTTGTAGGCGAGGATCAGGCGGCGGGCCTCGCCGGCGTAGGGGGCCAGGGCGTACACGGGCACAAGCCCGGCCGTCGGGCCGCGGATGATCTCGCTGAGCGAACCCCAAGCGGTCTGACAGGTGGCACAGCAGGGCGCGCCCGGTGCTCCGCAGGACGCGCAGCGGGCGGGGATGAGGAGATCAAGGAGCTTGGACATGGGGCGAGTGTCGGCCAGGGCTCCGACAGTTCCAGGGCACGTCGTGTCGTGAGAGGTCCGGTTTGGACCCTTTTCGTCCTAAGGGGACCAGTCAGGACCGCAGTTGGGGAGAAGGCTTCCGGGCGGCTTGGCTTCTGTCCGTGAAGGACTCCTTGCCTACACTCAGGGTAGTGAAGGAGGCCTTCACGGACTTCTGCCGCCACGGATCGCTAGCGCCGCCAGGAAAGCTAGCGGTACTAAAGGTCCCTTGCTCCCCACCGCAAGGGATGGCGCGTTGCGAAAGTGGCTTTCGCGACATGCGGGCGCCCCGAAGTAAGCGAAGTGCTCAGCCTGGGTAGAACGGGTCCGCGTCGGTGACGGTGTGCGCCTGCGGCCGCCAGACTTCGCCCAGCTCGGAGGCGACCCACAGCCCGCCCGCGTCCGCGACCAGGTTCTGCCTGCTCGGCGCCGCGGTGACGCCGTGCACCGGCGGGGTCAGGTTCGAGCTGTTGAACGCGTCCATCCGCTGCCCGTCCAGCGGCACCTTGACCACCGGCAGCGAGGTCGACGACGTCGCGGCGATCAGGTGGTCCTGGGTCGCCCAGTCGACGTCGACCACGTCCTTGAGGTCGCGTTCCTGCAGTTTCCGCGGCGCCCGCAGGGCCACCGAGTCCGCCGTCCGCACGATCGAGGCGACCACCAGCTGCCCGTTGACCACGGCGGCCAGCCGCGATCCGTCGCGCGAAAGGCGCAGTTCGGTGATCTGGCCGAGGCCGGTGAGCATGGTCGCGTCGACGCCGGCCTTCACCCAGCGGCCGTCCGCGGCCAGGGTGACCCTGGCGACGGTGTTGTGGTCGACGACCGTCCAGACCTCGCCCGAGAGCCCGCCGCCACGGGCGACCGGGCGCCAGGTGGGACGGCTCAGGCTGCCGCCGAACAGGTCCACCGAGGCGAGGTCGTGCCCGAGGTCGCCTACCCGGAGCCACTGCCTGCCGTCGCGTTCTTCGACCACCGCGAGCCGTTTCCCGTCGACGGACTGCGCGGCGCTGACCACCTTGTACCCGCCGTTGCCCGCGGGACCACCGACCGGCTGTCCGTCGCCGAGCGACCGGACCCGCCCGTTCACGGTCATCAGTCCCAGCAGTTCCGAGTTGGGCGCGATGTCCACGTTGTAGTTGGGCAGCTCGCTGGCGCGCCAGTATTCGTGGTCCGGCACCAGCGCGGTGCCGTCGGCCAGCAGCCGGATCCGGCTCAGCGTCACCGTCTGCAGCGAGAGGACGATCTGCGCGGCGATCAGGTTGCGGTCCGCGAGGCTGGCCCCGCCGACGCCGGTCAGGTTGATGTCCAGTGTCCCGTCGTCCGTGCTGCGGACGTTGCTTTCGGTGGTGACCTGGTCGCCGAGCAGGTCCTTGACCGCGCCCTTAAGCCCTTCGGACGGTCCCTGCAGCACCAGGTCCATCACCCGGCCGGGCAATCCGGCCTGCGGTTTCGCCGCGACATAGCGGAGGTCGGGGACGAAGGCGCCGGAGTCGGGCGAATAGAAGCTGATCGGCACCCGGAAGTAGTTGAGCGCGAAATCCTCGTCGGTGACGGCGAGTTCCTGCGGCGGGTCCACGATCCGCCACTGGCCGTTCGGCTGCTTCCGCAGTTTGAATTGCTGCGAGTACTCGGCCTTCACCGGGATGAACGCGCTGTCGGGGCTCAGGTTGCCGAGTTTGAACCCGCGGACGTTCACCACCTGCTCGTCCGGGTTCCCCGACGACGACGATGTGTCGTAAACGGTGCCGAAGGTGTCGTCGATGATCGTCAGCCCCGGCGACGGCTTCCAGTTGCGCCGGCCTTCTTCGTCGAGGTAGACCCGCGCGTCGGCGTTCGCCGTGCCCGGGGTCGCGGAGTTGCGGATGAACTGGCGGGTGACGGTCAGCGGGTCGATCCCGGCCGCCGGTTCGGCGACGTCCGCCGGCGCCTGCCCGGCTTTGTCCCCGGAGACGACGGCGGGCTGGGATTCGAGCGGGATGTTCGCGCAGCCCGCGAGCAGCAGCAACACCGCGAGCAGGGGCAGGAGCCGTTTCACCGGCCGACCTCCTCTGGCTCGGCGAGGATCGCGTCGGGGGCGGGGCGGACTTCGAGCAGCCCGGAGGACCCGTGCGTGTCCGTCGGAGTGTGATCGGGCGGGGGCAGGACCAGCGGGCTCTCCCCCATCGGCGTGTCCTGCCGCCGCGGCAGCACGAGCCGGAAACAGGCGCCGTGACCGGTCTCGCCCCACGCGTCGAGCACGCCGCCGTGCAACCGGGCGTCCTCCTGGCTGATCGCGAGGCCGAGCCCGGTGCCGCCGGTCCGGCGGTTACGGGACGGGTCGGCGCGCCAGAACCGGTTGAACACCAGTTCCGCTTCGCCCGGCCGCAGGCCGACACCGTGGTCCCGCACGGTGACGGCGACCGCGGTCTCGTTGACCGCGAGGGTCAGCACCACCGGGTTCCCTTCGCTGTGGTCCACCGCGTTGGCCAGCAGGTTGCGCAGGATCCGCTCGACGCGGCGCGCGTCGACCTCGGCGTGCGCCTCCTCCTCCGGCAGCACCAGTTCGACCGAGCTGCCCGCGTTGCCCGCGATCACCCGGACCTGCTCGACGGCCCTGGTCGCGATCGGCCGGACGTCGATCAGCTCGGCGGAAAGCTCTTCGACGCCCGCGTCGAGCCTGCTGATCTCCAGCAGGTCGCCGAGCAGGGCCTCGAACCGGTCGAGCTCGTCGACCAGCAGTTCGGTGGAGCGCGCGAGCCCGGCCGGGAACTGCTCGCGCGACGCGTGCAGCACGTCGGCGGCCATCCGGACGGTGGTCAGTGGGGTGCGCAGTTCGTGTGAGACGTCCGAGGTGAACCGGCGTTGCAGGCCGCCGAACTCCTCCAGCTGGCGGATCTGCCGCTGGATGCTCGCGGCCATTTCGTTGTAGGAGACGGCGAGTTTGGCCAGGTCGTCCTCGCCGAGCACGGCGAGGCGCTGGTCGAGGTCTCCGCCCGCGAACTGTTCGGCGGCCGCGGCGGCCTGCCGGACCGGCCGGACCACCTGCCTGGTGACCAGGTTCGTGATCCCGGCCAGCAGGAGCAGCAGCACGAGACCACCGACGAGCAGCGTGTTCTGCACGGTCGAGACGGTGTTCTGCTCGCTGGTGAGCGGATACAGCAGGTAGAGCTGGAGCGGGTTGATCATCGTGCTCACCGGGGCACCGACGATCAGGTACGTCGTCTTGCCGCCGTCGGCGTCGGTGACCGTGTGGATCAGGTGGCTGACCTGTTCGGTCTCCACGAACTGGCGTAGCCGCTCCGGGACCCGGTCGTAGGGGCCGGCGAACACCGGTTTGCTCGACTGATCGCGGCCGCCGGCCGCCAGCACCGGTTCGAAGGTTCCGGCGGCCGATCCGGCGCTGTCCTGCGAAGTCGTCGTGCTGGTGATCTTCTTCAGGGCGTTCTTCATCCGCGCGGTCAGCGCTTCGGGGCTTTCGGTGCCGACGCCGATCAGTTCGCCCGCCGCGGTCTCGACGACCGCCCTCGTCTGCGCGATCGCCGCGTTCTGCTTGGTCTCCAGCAGCCGTTCGGTGATCTGGTTCTGCAGCACCATGCCCAGCACGAACACCACGGCCGACGACAGCGCCAGTGTGGACACCGTGACCCGGAACTGCAGCGAATGCCGCCACAGTTCGTTGAACGAGACGGCCTTGCGGCGCACGAAAACCACGATGCGCCGGAAGTGGCGCATCGTGGTCTGGGCAAGCCTTCGCAAGCGTCCGCTCATGGGGTGATCACGGCGGGCCGGCCTTGTACCCGACGCCACGAACGGTCAACACCACCTCGGGGTGTTCCGGGTCCTTCTCCACCTTCGAACGCAGCCGCTGGACGTGCACGTTCACCAGCCGGGTGTCGGCGGCGTGGCGATATCCCCACACCTGCTCGAGGAGCACCTCGCGGGTGAACACCTGACGCGGCTTGCGGGCGAGCGCGACCAGCAGGTCGAACTCGAGCGGGGTCAGCGGGATCGCCTTCCCCTCGCGCGTCACCTCGTGGCCGGGGACGTCGATCGCGAGGTCGCCGATCGTCAGCGACTCGGCGGGCTCGGCCTCGGTGCGGCGCATCCTGGCGCGGACGCGGGCCACGAGCTCCTTCGGTTTGAAGGGCTTGACCACGTAGTCGTCGGCCCCCGACTCGAGCCCGAGGACGATGTCCACGGTGTCGCTCTTGGCGGTGAGCATCACGATCGGCACGCCGGACTCGGCCCGGATCGCCTTGCAGACGTCGATGCCGTTCATCCCGGGCAGCATGAGGTCGAGGAGGACCAGGTCCGGTTTCAGCTCGCGAAGCGCGGGCAGCGCCCGTGAGCCGTCGGCCACGACCGCTGTGTCGAACCCCTCCCCACGCAGCACGATGGTGAGCATCTCCGCGAGAGCAGGGTCGTCGTCGACGACCAGAACACGTGCCTTCATAAACCTATGTTCGCACTAGTTTCCCCGCGCGAGCGCGCGACCCGGCGATGTGACCACCAGAAAGATCATCGAATCGGGCAAATTGCTCCATCCGAGTAGGGTCTTCGGGCCCTAGAGCGCACGTCGGAGCCTGGTGAACGGCCTCGGCGAGTCGATCGCGAACACACCGGCCAGGACGTCGCCGCGGTGATAGGTCGCGACGAACCGCTTCGAAGCGACGTCCCCTTCGGCGATCCGCACGTCTTCCGTGGCCACTCCGGCGAATTGGAGCCGCCGTCCGTACTGATCGGACCAAAAGTAACCGTGTCGTGCGAAATGCGTGACGGTCGATCCGGCGAGCAGATTCGCGACCGCGACGCCCGGCTGTTCCGAGGCCGCCGTCCAATGCTCGGCGCGGACCCGCCCGCCGCGCAGTGGACAGCGGTACCGCGCGACGTCACCCACCGCGATCACTCGGGGATTCGCTGTGACACAGCCGGAATCGACCAGCACCCCGTCGTCGACGGCGAGCCCGGAGCCGGTCAGCCATCCGGTGGCGGGCCGCGCCCCCACTCCGGCGACGACGAGATCGGCGAGAAGCCCGCGGCCGTCGGCGAGCCGCACGCCGGTGACGCGACCGTCACCGTCGAACCCTGCGACAGGCACGCCCGTGATCAGCCGGACGTCGTTCTCGGCGTGCAGTTCCCCGCACACCGCGCCCATCCGCGCGCCGAGGACCGAGGCGAGCGGCACGGGCGTCGCCTCGACCACCGTCACTTCGTGCCCGAGCAGGCGGCACGCGGACGCGACCTCCGCGCCGATGAATCCCGCGCCGATGACGACGACCGAGGAAGGCCCCGCCGCGAGAGCGGCTTTCAGCGTGACCGCGTCGCCGAGGGTCCGCAAGGTGTGAATGCCGGACAGATCCCTTGCCGCGTCGAGGGTTCTGGCCACAGCCCCGGTCGCGATGACGTAGCCGTCGGCGGCGATCGTGGTGCCGTCGCCGAGCGTCACGCCTTCGCGGCCGAGCTTCTCGGCGCGGACACCGAGATGCCATTCGGCGGCCAGCGCGTCGAGATCGTCCTGCCCGGTGAGCGCGAGATCATCGGCGGAAACCTTGCCCAGCAAGAAATCCTTCGACAGCGGCGGCCGGTCGTACGGCGGTTCGGCGCCGATCATCACCAGCCGCCCGTCGAAACCCCGCCCGCGCAACTCCTGTGCCGCGCGAAGTCCCGCCAGCGAGGTGCCGACGACGGCGATCGTTCTCAAGCCACTTCCTGGCGCGCCTCGGTGTCCACGTAGATCACGCCGTCCGCGATCACGACCGGGTATGTGCGCACGGCGTTCTTGGCCGGCAGGCAGTCCGGGGCGCCGGTCCGCAGGTCGAATCGCGCGGCGTGCAGCGGGCATTCGACGTAGCAGCCCTCGATCCAGCCGTCCGCGAGCGACGCGTCCTGATGGCTGCAAGTGTCGTCGAGGGCGTAATAGGCGCCCCCGGCATGGAAGACCGAGACGGGAACGGGGCCCGGCAGGCGAAGGGCTTCGCCTTCGGCCAGTTCGGAGACGGAGCAGGCACGGATCATCGGGGCCTCCGGGGAAAGGACCGACGGTGGTTGATGTTGCGTATTACGAGACAGGATGTGCTCTGCGCAACAATCACCCCGGAGGGACCGGTACGTCAAGGGATTCGCCCACTCAGCCGAGCGAATGCGGGCGAAACGGCTACTGTTGCGTCATGCGGAACCAGGACGCGGGGAACGCAACGCCCAGTCAGGTGCAGTCCGTCGACCGCGCGATCAGCGTGCTGGAACTGCTGGCGCGCAACGGGGAAACCGGGATCACCGAGATCGCGGGCGAACTCGGCGTGCACAAGTCGACGGCGTCGCGCCTGCTGAGTGTCCTGGAGAATCGCGGTCTCGTCGAGCAGCTCGGCGAACGCGGGAAGTACGCGATCGGCTTCGGTGTCGTCCGGCTCGCCGGCGCCGCCACCGGCCGGATGGACCTGGCGAAACTGGGCAGGCAGACCTGCCAGGGCCTGGCGGAGACGCTCGGCGAGACGGTCAACATCGCGATCGCCGACGACGGCGTCGCGATCAACGTCAGCCAGGCCCGCGGCTCGGCCGCGATCACCACGCAGAACTGGACCGGGCAGCGCACTCCCCTGCACGCGACGTCCAGCGGAAAGGTGCTGCTCGCGTACATGGGCGACGTCGAGCGCAAACGTTTACTCCGGCGGAAGCTCGAACGGTTCACGCCGCGGACCACGGTCGATCCTGAGGAGCTGGCCGCCGAGCTGGAGCGGGTCGCCGAGGACGGGTACGCGGCCTGCTTCGAGGAGCTGGAGCTGGGGATGCACGCGGTCGCGGTGCCGGTGCGCGGCCCCGGTGGCGACGTCGTCGCGGCGATGAGCGCTTCCGGCCCGTCGTACCGGCTGTCGAAACAGCGGGTGCGGCAGATCGTCCGGCCGCTCACCGAGGCGTCGGCGGATCTTTCGGCGCAGCTGGGGTACTTCACCGAGTGAAGAGGCCGACCTCTTCGGGCTCTTGACAGCGCGCCCGCACGTGCCGCACTTTGTTGCTGAAGACGGAACAACGTGCCTCATCCGCAACAGCGCCTGTCACCCCGATGCCCTCGTGTCCTTTGTGGATTCTCCAGGGCAGGCAGGAGGTACCCCGCATCATGCCCCCAGGACCCCGCGTCGTCGTGATCGGCGCAGGCATCGTCGGCTGCGCCCTCGCCGACGAGCTCACCGAACGTGGCTGGACCGATCTCACCGTGCTGGACCAGGGCGACCTGTTCACCACCGGCGGGTCGAGTTCGCACGCACCCGGTCTGGTCTTCCAGACCAACTCCTGCCGCACGATGACCGAGTTCGCCGCGTACACCGTCGCGAAGTACGGCGCGCTCGACCTCGACGGGAACCCGTGTTTCCACACCGTCGGCGGGCTGGAGGTGGCCACGACGGCGGAACGGCTCGCCGATCTCAAGCGGCGGCACGGCTGGGCCACCGCGTCCGGCGTCGAAAGCAGGCTCGTCGAGCCGGACGAATGCGCCGCGCTGCATCCGCTGCTCGATCCGGCCAAGGTGCTCGGCGGGTTCCACATCCCCTCCGACGGCCTGGCCAAACCCCTGCGTGCCGCCGAGGCGCAGGCACGCCGCGCGATCGCGCGCGGCGCGAAGTTCCTCGCGCACCAGAAGGTCGTCGGGATCGAAGGGTCGGGCGGCCGGGTCACCGGCGTCACCACCGAGACCGGGAGCTTCCGCGCGGACATCGTGCTCTCGTGCGCCGGGATGTGGGGGCCGTTGCTCGGCGAACTGGTGGACCTCGCGATCCCGCTCGTTCCGATGGCGCACCAGTACGCGCGCACCAGCCCGCTGCCGTCACTCGCCGGCGTGACCGAGGAGGCCACGCGGCCGATCCTGCGGCATCAGGACGCCGATCTCTACTTCCGCGAGCACGTCGATCGGATCGGCATCGGCGCGTACGGGCACCCGCCGATGCCCTTGCCTCCCCACGAAATCGGCGCCGGCGAGGGGATGCCGTCGGAACTCGCGTTCACCCCCGCGGATTTCGAGCCGTCCTGGGCCGCCGCCGTCGACCTGCTGCCGTCGCTGGGCGAGACCAAGGTCGAGGAAGGCATCAACGGCCTGTTCTCCTTCACCCCGGACGGGATGCCGTTGCTGGGCGAACACCCGGAGCTCGACGGGTTCTGGGTCGCCGAAGCCGTCTGGATCACGCATTCGGCGGGAGTCGCCAGGGCCATGGCGCGGTGGCTGGTCGACGGCCAGCCCGGCGTGGACCTGCACGGGTGCGACCTCGCCCGGTTCGAGCAGGTGCAGCTCGCCCCGGACTACGTCATGGCCCGTAGCTGCCAGAGCTTCACCGAGGTCTACGACGTCGTCCACCCCTTGCAGCCCATGGAAGATCCGCGACCGCTGCGAACGAGTCCCTTCTACGAAAGGCAGCAGGAGCTCGGCGCGTTCTTCCTCGAAGCGAGCGGTTGGGAGCGTCCGCACTGGTACGAGGCGAACGCGGACCTTCCGGAGGTCGCTCTCATCCCGGAGCGCAACGACTGGGCCGCGCGGTACTGGTCGCCGATCGGCGGCGCCGAAGCGCTGGTCGCGCGGCAACGGGTCGCGATGTTCGACATGACCTCGCTGAAACGGGTGGAGCTCACCGGCCCCGGCGCGTTGCCGTTCCTGCAGACGATGACCACGAACCAGCTCGACAAGAAGCCCGGTTCGGTCACCTACACGCTGTCGCTCGACGAGGACGGCGGCGTGCGCGGCGACCTGACCGTCGCCCGGCTCGGCGCCGAAAGGTTCCAGGTCGGCGTGAACAGCGCGATCGACATCGACTGGCTGCGGCGGCATCTCCCCGGCGACGGTGCCGCGCAGATCCACGAGACCACGCCGGGTACCTGCTGCATCGGCCTGTGGGGACCGCTGGCCAGAGCGGTACTGCAGCCACTGTCCACAACGGACTTCTCGCACAAGGCGATGGGCTACTTCAAGACGAAGCAGGCGTACGTCGGCCAGGTGCCGGTGACCGCGATGCGACTGTCCTATGTGGGCGAACTCGGCTGGGAGCTGTACACGAGCGCGGACCTCGGCCGCCGTCTGTGGGACACGCTCTGGGAAGCCGGGCAGGCACACGGGATCATCGCCGCCGGCCGGGACGCCTTCTCCAGTATGCGGCTGGAGAAGGGATACCGGCTGTGGGGAACGGACGTCACCGCCGAGCACGATCCATACGAGGCCGGGCTCGGCTTCGCCGTGCGGATGGACAAGGGCTACTTCATCGGGCGGGACGCGCTGGCCGGTCGCTCGGAGGAAACGGTGACCAGGAAACTGACCTGTCTCACCGTCGACGATCCGTACTCCGTCGTGCTCGGCAAGGAGCCGGTGTTCGCCGACGGGCGTCCCGCCGGGTACGTCACGAGCGCCGCGTACGGCTACACCGTCGGCAAGAACATCGCGTACGCCTGGCTTCCGCTGGAGTTCGCCCAGCCGGGCAGGCCCCTGGAGATCGAGTACTTCGGCGAGCGGATCCCCGCCGTCGTCGCGCGTGAACCGCTGTTCGACCCCGGCATGAACCGGATCAGGAGCGCCGCATGAGCCACTACGACGTCATCGTCATCGGCCTCGGCGGGATGGGCAGCGCCGCGGCGTACCGGCTCGCCCAGCGAGGTCAGCGCGTGCTGGGCATCGACCGCTTCGCGCCCGTGCACAACCTCGGGTCCAGCCACGGCGGCTCGCGGATCACCCGGCAGGCGTACTTCGAGGATCCCGCGTACGTCCCGCTCCTGCTGCGGGCGCACGAACTGTGGGACGGGGTCGAACGCGACTCCGGCCGGAAGATCTTCACCCGGTGCGGCGGGATCATGCTCGGCGGCCCCGAGTCCAGGACGGTGTCGGGAAGCCTTGCCAGCGCCCGGAAATGGGAGCTGCCGCACAAGCTGCTGGACGCGGCGGAGATCCGGCGCCGGTTCCCGACGATGAACCCGGACGATCACGAGATCGCGCTGTACGAGGAGAACGCCGGGTTCGTGGTGCCGGAAAGCAGTGTGGCCGCGCATCTCCAGCTCGCCGCGCGGGCCGGGGCGGAGCTGCACCACGAAGAGGAGGTCCTTTCGTGGCGGGAGACGTCCACCGGTGTCCGGGTGGGGACGTCACAGAACTTCTACACGGCGGGACAACTGGTGATCTGCCCCGGCGCGTGGGCGCCGGAACTGCTCGCCGAGCTCGGCATCGTCTTCACCGTCGAACGCCAGGTCCAGTACTGGTTCGCGCCGTCGGGCGGGGCGGAGCCGTTCCGCGCCGGACGGCATCCGATCTACGTCTGGGAAGGCGCGAACGGCCGCCAGTTCTACGGTTTCCCCTCGCACGACGACGCCAGGAGCGTGAAGGTCGCGTTCTTCCGCGGCGGTGAGACCTGCACACCCGAGTCCATCGACCGGACGGTGCACCCCGAGGAGGTCGGCGAGATCTCGGAGTTCGTCCGGCGAAAGATGCCGGCGCTGCCCGGCACCTTCCTGCGCGGGGCGACCTGTATGTACACGAACACGCCCGACGAACATTTCGTCATCTCCCGCCATCCCGCGCACGAACGCGTGGTGGTCGCCTGCGGGTTCTCCGGGCACGGCTTCAAGTTCGTCCCGGTGGTCGGTGAGATCCTCGCCGACCTTGTCGTGGACGGCGCGACCGGGCATCCGGTCGCCCTGTTCGATCCCGCCCGGTTCGCCGGAGTCCCGAGATGACGAGTCTCATTCCCACGCTGAGTGGCGGCTACTACACCGATCCCGCGATCTTCGCTGCCGAGCAGGAAAAGATCTTCGAACGTCAGTGGTTCTGCGCGGTCCGGGCGGCGGATCTGCCGTCGGCCGGCGACTTCCGGACCGTCCAGGTCGGACGGGAGAGCGTGCTCGTCAGCCGCGGACGGGACGGCGGACTGCGGGCGTTCCTCAACGTCTGCCGCCATCGCGGGGCCCGGTTGTGCACCGACGAGTCCGGCACGGTGAAACGCGCGTTCCAGTGTCCGTACCACGCGTGGACGTACGGGCTCGACGGCGAGCTGATCGCGGCGCCGAACCTGGCGAGCCTTCCCGGCATCGACCGTTCCGAATACGGGCTGCACGCCGTCCGCCTGCGCGAATGGCTGGGTTACGCGTGGGTCTGCCTCGCCGCGGACCCGCCGTCGTTCGAGGACGACGTCGAAGGCGCGGTGCGGGAACGGCTGGGCGACCTGGAATCGATCGAGCGGTACGGTCTCGACCGGCTCTCGGTCGGGCGCCGGATCACCTACGACGTCAAGGCGAACTGGAAACTGATCGTCGAGAACTTCATGGAGTGCTATCACTGCGCGACCATCCATCCGGAGCTGACCGAGCTGCTGCCGGAGTTCGCCGACGGCTACGCGGCGCAGTACTACGTCGGGCACGGCGCCGAATTCGGCGAGGCCGTGGACGGCTTCACCATCGACGGCACGACGGGCTTCGACCGGCTCGACGGTGTCGCGGACGAGCAGGACAGGCGGTACTACGCGATCACCATCCGGCCGCAGGTGTTCGTGAACCTGGTGCCGGACCACGTGATCTTCCACCGGATGTACCCGCTCGCGCCGGACCGGACGGTCGTCGAATGCGACTGGCTCTATTCCGAGGAGGTCGTGGCGTCGGGCCGGGACGTGTCCCGGTCGGTGGAGTTGTTCCACCGCGTCAACGAGCAGGATTTCGACGCCTGCGAACGCTGCCAGCCCGCGATGGCGTCCCGCGCCTACCGCGGCGGCGGGGTGCTGATGCCGTCCGAACACCACATCGGCGAGTTCCACTCCTGGCTGCTCACGCGTTTAGAGGACTGAATGCGGTAGTTGCGCGAGCAAGTACCGCATTCAGAGGACTAAGTGCGGAGGAGGGAGGTGGCGAGCGCCGGGGTGTCCACGCCGGCGACGCCGTCGAGGACGTGCCAGGGCGCGAGCCAGCCCGTCGCGGCGAGCTCGTCGTAGACCACCGAGCACCGCTTCTGGAGCGCGTCGTCGGTCTCGAAGGAATCCCGCGCGCGGTCGGCGTCGCTCTCCGCGCGCCGCTGCGCGCGGTCGGCGGCGACGTCGGCGGTGACCCGGAGCAGCAGATGCGCGACGGGCACCGGCAGGCCGAACCGGTCGATCTCCAGCTCCTTGAGCCAGCGCACGAACTCGCCGTCCGCGCCCTGGTGGAGCCGGGCGGCGCCGTACGCCGCGTTCGACGCGACGTACCGGTCGAGCAGCACGACGTCGTGATCGCCGAGACGAGCGCGGATCTCGTCGGCCGCGCCCCGCCGGTCGAGCGCGTAGAGCATCGCCATGCCGTAGACGGAGTCGGCGAGGTCGCCGTGGCCGCGGTGCAGCGCTTCCTTCACGAGGTCGGCGTGCACGCTTTCGCCGTACCGCGGGAAAGCGATGGACGTGACGCTCGCCCCGGCCGCGTTCAGCGCGCCGGTCAGCGCGTCGGCGAGGGTGCGCTTGCCCGCACCGTCCAGACCTTCGATCACCACGAGTCGTCCCACGCGCTCAGAATATGACCAGCACCGCGAAGCGGTTCCGTTGAGGGCGGTGGCGGGGGCATGGATGACGAGGTGGTCGACCGGCGGGCCAGACGGGTCAGCTCACGTCCGGCCCACCGGTCCGCTAGGGGACGCGCCTCTTCGAGTGCAGGAAAAAGCCGGCGACACCGATGAGGAGCAAGCCGCCGAAGATCAGCAGCGGCACGAAGCCGGTGTCCTGCGCGTCGGGCGCGGGGCCGCCGTCGCCGCGCGGCATCACTTGGGCGTTGTAGCCGCCTGCCTTGCCCTCCTGGGCATACGGCGAGTTCGCGAGCATGGCGCCGTACCGGCCGGAGACGGTCTTCTGGTACTCCGCGAGGGTGGCCGAGGCGCCGCTCGCGTAGCCGCTGGCACCCGAGTCGAGCAGGGTCACCCGCCCGTCGCGCAGCGCGTACCAGGCGTCGACCTGGGGTTCGTGGAGCAGCGTCGCACCGGCGGGCAGCCGCCGGGCCAGTTCGCTTTCCCGGTCACCCGACGCGATGTTGCCGACGCGCCAGACGCCGTCGTCGCCGCGGACCGACCAGACGGTCGCGGTCCGCCCGTCGGACGCCGCCACCGGTACCGCGACGTAGGCGAGCCGCCCGGCGACCGCGCCGTCACCGGCGACGAAATCCCTCGAAAGCTCGTAAACCGGGAAGGATTCGTCGACGACGCTCACCGACGGCGCAGTGCCCGAACCACCCGTCTGTGTGAAGAAGCGGCCGATTTCGACACGCAGCGTGGGGTCGTCGGCAGCCGCCTTCGCGGCCGCGAGATCTTCACCGGACAGGTGATCCGCGCGCGCTCCGGGCGCCGAGACCAGCAGTGCGACCGCGACCAGCCCGGCGAGCCCGAGGAACTTCCGCGCGCTCATCGCCGGATCCCGGTGAGCGTATGGGTCCAGGTGAAGGACTTGTTCGCCGAGTAGAAGTCGTAGGTCGACCAGTTGTAGCGGTTGCCGGTGGGCAGTGGATCCCCCCACGAGATCCACTTCCGGCCGGCGTCGTGGCCGTAGAGAACGTGCATGTGGCCGCCGCCCGCGGCCCAGCCGACCCGCGTCTGGACGGGCTTGCCGTCGCCGGTCTGGGCCTGGACGGCGGCGAAGGGGATGCGGCTCTTGAGGTAGTTCCCCGGGGCCGCGAAGCCGAGCTTGCCGAAGGCGCGCCGGACGTCACCCAGCGTTCCCGGCTCGTCGGCGCACTCCCGGCGGCGCTCGTCGTGGGCGATCCGGCAGAATTCGTTCTGAGTGACGGTCACGCCGTGGTGTGCCGCGATGGTGTTGCCGGAAGCCACCCAGCACCACTGGGACTTCTCCTGCGTCTGCATGGCGATGGGGTTCTGGCGGGCAGGCGGCGAGGGCAGCGCGCTCGCCGGGGTCTGGATCGCCAGCCACGCCACGAGACTCGCGGCGCCGGCGGCGCAAAACCTCCTCGAGAACACAGGCACGACGGGCCTCCTGGTCACCATGGCGAACCAATGTGGTCACAACGGTGAACAGCAGGCTCACACAGAGCAAGATGGGCACTCGGCGGAACGGACCGTTCCGGGGCGTTTCCACACCCCGGAACGGTCACTCTTCCGGGGTCAACCACCCCGAACGGGGGACGTAGTGTTCACAGTGCGCTGCTAACGTGAACGTTCCGCGGTGTTCACGCTCAGCGCACACACTGGTCTGGTGAAGGGACGAGCGGTGACACGAGACGGTGCCGATACGTTCTCGGCGGGAAAGCTCGCCTCGACTCGAGCTGACGCGTCCTCGGCGGGAGGGCATGCCTCGAACGACGACACCCCGACGATCATCGACGGCACGCGCCGTCAGCCGCTCGAAGCCTTGCCCAAAGAACTCGTCGAGGCCCTCCGCAGCGGCGAATTCCACCACGCGCTCCGGCAGGCGATCGCCTACCGGGGCCTGTCACTCGCCCGGCTCCGCGCCCACCTCGGGCTCCGCGGCGTCCAAATCGGACAGTCGACGTTGAGCTACTGGCAGCGCGGATTGCGGCAGCCGGAGGTGCCCAAGGCGCTGCCCGCGGTGCGTGCGCTGGAATCGGTGCTGCAACTGCCCCCGGACGCGCTCGTCGTGCTGATCGGACCGCGGACGGCGCGGGCGCGCGGACACCAGATGGCCGCGTCGTTCCACGACATCCGGTCCGGCGACATGGGCTCGATCGTCGACCAGCTGCTGGCCGAACTGGGCGCGTACCCGTCGTCCAATCGCTACAACGCCGACCTCGAGATGCTCTCGGTGCACGACACGATCACCTTCGACGCCGCGCACCGGCAGGTCGGCCTCCAGACCCGGCTGGTGTGCCGGGCCCGGCGGCACGGCCCGGACCGGTACGTCACCGTCTACAACGGCGACCCGGGCTGCAACATCGGCGACGTCGAGCTGATCACCGCCGAGGGTTGCCGGGTCGGCCGGATCCGGCGCAACGCCGGGGCCGAGACGATGGCCACCGAACTGCTCTTCGACCGGAAGCTCGCCGAGGGCGAGATCCACGTGTTCTGCTTCGAGGTCCGCGACGACTCCGGCACCGCGTCGCCGGGGTACTTCCGGATGCTGCGGGACCAGTGCTCGAGCTACCTGGTGCAGCTGAAGTTCGCGCTCGGCGCGCTGCCCGCCCGCTGCACCCGGCAGTTCCGGACGCGCGACGACGCCGTGCCCGTCGAGTCCGAGGAGCTGCCCCTCGACATGGGCGGCGTGACCAGCGGTTTCTTCAGCGACGCCGGGCCGGGGCTGGCCGGCATCGAGGTCGAGTGGCGCTAGCGCGTGCGATGAAAGGCCCCTTCATTGCAAATTTTGCAATGAAGGGGCCTTTCATGGCAGCCGTCAGTACCGGTAGTGGTCGGTCTTGAAGGGACCTTCGACGTCCACGTCGATGTACTCGGCCTGCTCCTTGGTCAGCTTCGTGAGCTCACCGCCGAGCGCGTCGAGGTGGATCTTCGCGACCTTCTCGTCGAGCTTCTTCGGGAGGCGGAAGACCTCCTTGTCGTACTCCTCGTGCTTGGTGAACAGCTCGATCTGCGCGATCACCTGGTTGGAGAAGCTGTTCGACATCACGAAGGACGGGTGCCCGGTCGCGTTGCCCAGGTTCAGCAGGCGGCCCTCGGACAGCACGATGATGCTCTTGCCGTCCGGGAACACCCACTCGTCGACCTGGGGTTTGATGGTGATGCGCCGGATGCCCGGGTAACGCTGCAGGCCCGCCATGTCGAGCTCGTTGTCGAAGTGGCCGATGTTGCCCAGGATCGCCTGGTGCTTCATCTTCGCCATGTGCTCGACGAGCACGACGTCCTTGTTGCCGGTCGTCGTGATGATGATGTCGGCCTCGCCGAGGACGTTCTCCAGCTTCTTGACCTGGTAGCCGTCCATCGCCGCCTGCAGCGCGCAGATCGGGTCGATCTCGGTGACGATCACCCGCGCGCCCTGGCCGCGCAGCGATTCCGCGGCGCCCTTGCCGACGTCGCCGTAACCGCAGACGACCGCGACCTTGCCGCCGATGAGGACGTCGGTACCGCGGTTGATGCCGTCGATCAGTGAGTGCCGGATACCGTAGCGGTTGTCGAACTTCGACTTGGTCACCGCGTCGTTCACGTTGATCGCCGGGAACAGCAGCTCACCGGCCGCGGCGAGCTGGTAGAGCCGCAGCACGCCGGTCGTGGTCTCCTCGGTGACCCCGCGGACGCCTTCGCCGATCTTGGTCCATTTGCCGGTGTCGGCCGCGACGGAGGCGCTCAGCAGCTGCAGGAACACGCGGAACTCGTCCGAGGTGTTCTCGTCCGGGGCGGGGACGACACCGGCCTTCTCGAACTCCGTTCCCTTGTGCACCAGCATGGTGGCGTCACCGCCGTCGTCGAGGATCATGTTGGGACCCTCGCCGTCCCAGGTCAGCATCCGCTCGGTGCACCACCAGTACTCCTCCAGCGACTCGCCCTTCCAGGCGAACACCGGGACACCCTTGGGCTCCTCGGGGGTGCCGTGCGGGCCGACGACGACCGCCGCGGCGGCGTGGTCCTGGGTGGAGAAGATGTTGCAGGAGGCCCAGCGCACCTCCGCCCCCAGCGCGACGAGGGTTTCGATCAGGACCGCGGTCTGTACGGTCATGTGCAGCGAGCCCGAAACCCGGGCTCCCCGCAGGGGATAGACCTCGGCGTACTCGCGGCGCAGCGCCATCAGGCCCGGCATCTCGTGCTCGGCGAGGCGGATCTCCTTGCGGCCGAACTCGGCGGCCTCGAGATCGGCGACGGCGAACTCGATGCCGTTGCGGGTGTCGTGCCGCTTGGCAACGCTTTCGGGGGTCATATGCGCGCTTCCTCCAAGGTTGGATGACATCGGAACAGTACCGTTGTCGGCTCAAAGCCCACTGGAACGGTTTGGAGGCCTTCACCGTGGTCATGCCGGGTCCCGATACCCGCGTCGTCGAAATACGCGTACCCGGGCTAGTGGGCACGAGCGGTGAAAGCCTGCTGGATTCGACGTCGGTGGTCGACGTCGCGGGCGATGGGATCGGCAGGCTGATCCGGCCGTCGGACCGGCTGCGCCGTCCCGCTCCCGGCCCGGTGCTGCCCGCGCTCGGCCGTTCGATCCCGCGCATCCTCGAAGGCTACCTGTGGAGCGGGATGACCTCCGGGGGCGCGGCGAAGGCGACCTGGGCGCTGCTGTTCCCGTTCTCGCTGGCGAACGTCGCGCACTGGATGCTGCCGCCGGTCCCGGAGGGCAGGCGGTTCGCGGCGCTGCTCGGCGCGGTTTGCCGAGGTCTGCTGCGGGTGGCGTCACTGCTGCTGACGATGCTGCTGATCAGCCAGCTCGCGGTGGTCTCGCTCGACCTTTTCGCCGCGCAGTGCCTCGCGCCGGGCTCGACCTGTCTCGAAGGCGCGCCGTCGTTCCTGCGGGAGTTCGCGCCGCTGCGGACGGCGATCGGGGTGCTGCCGCTGCTGGCGCTGATCTTCGTGCTCGACCGGATCCCGTCGTCGGACTGGCGCTCGCGGAACAGGCTGCACCGCGTCCCCAGTTCGAGCCCGCTGCAACCGCAGGACCAGCCGCGGACGCCCGGCCTGCGCACCCTCCACACCGTCGCCGCCTTGACCTGTGTCGCGCTTCCGCTGCTCGGCGGGCCGTTCCGGCTGCCGTCCGCGACGTTCGACCTGATCGTCTGGATCTGCGCGCTGGCGCTCGTCCTCGCCACGCTGGTGGCCTCGACGGTCGGCTTCTCGGCCGGGCCGGTGATCCGGGGCGGGCTGATCGGGGTCGCCGTCGTCCTGGTCGGCATCGCCGTCGTGCGCCGGACGCCGCTGCCCGCGGGGCTCCCTGGCGGTGGGCTCGGTGGAGCGGACGGGACGGTCGAGGCGCTCGGGGCCGCGATGGTCGCGGTGACCGTGCTGTTCGCGCTGATCCTCGTCCCGGCGGCCCTGCTCGGACGGCCGGCGTGGAAGCACCTGCCGCACCGGCTGCGGCCGTGGCTCGGCGGGTGGGCGGCGGCGCCGGTCGTCGCGCTGGCCGGTCTGCTCGGCGGCGGCTTCGGCGCGGGGCTCGCGGTCGCGCTGCGGCAGCTGGTCGGCGCGAACGAACTCCGGCTGCCCGACACCTACGCGCTCGTGACCGTGTTGTGGGGTGCCGGTCTCGCGCTCGCCGTCGTGCTCGGTGTGCTGGGCTTCGCGGTCGCCGTCCCGCTGCGACGGCTGCGCCGCGGCATCCCGAAGATCGTCGCGCTGATGGAGATCGACAAGGCACAGGAAGAGGAAGCCGCGAGTGCCTGGGCGCGTGCGTCGTGGGAACGCAAGCATCTGCACCATCTCGCGCTCACGGTGGCGCTGGCGATGGCGGCGGGCGGCGGGGCGCTCCTGGTGCTGCGCTTCGGTTTCGGCCCGCTGCCGGGCTGGTTCAAGCCTCTCTCCGCGATCGGCGTGTTCGCGCTGGGCGCGATGGCGGCCGGGCTGCTGCGCGTCGTGTTCGCCGCCGCGACGACCCCCAAACGCAGCCGTCACCTCGGCGCGCTGGCGGATCTCGTCTGCTTCTGGCCGCGTGCCGCCCATCCGACCGTTCCGCCGAGTTACGCGCTCAAGGTCGTGCCGGAACTCGCGGACCGGGTCAAGGAACATCTGGCCGATCCGGGCACCAGGGTCGTGCTTTCCGGATACAACCTCGGCAGCCTGCTGACCGTGCTCGCCGCGGCACGCGTGATCGCCGATCTCCCGCCGGAGGACCGCGACCGGGTCGGGCTGCTGACCGCGGGGTCACCGCTGCAATGGGGTTACCAGCGTGCCTTCCCCGCCATGCTGCCGCAGGCGCAGCTGGCCGGACTGTTCGAAGGCCTCGACGGCCGCTGGCGTGCGCTGTGCCGCGGCACGGACATCTTCGGCGGCGGCGTCACGACGTGGCGTCATCGCGTGGTGGCCGGGAAACTGCTGGGCGACGGCTACCTGCCCGGCGGCGGGACCGGACCGCTGGCCGCCGAGGCCGACGATCAGGGCGTCCTGGTCCTCGGCGGCGACCACTGGCTGCCCGACCCGATGCGCGGGCCGACCGGGCGGCACCGCTGGGCACCCGGGGTCCTCAAGCACACCGACTACGTCGTCGACGCCGAATGGGACAACGCCGTCGCGATGGCCGCCGGCCTCGGCAGGCCACGCCCGAAGAACCCTTGGGGCGAGCAAGGATCGCTGTTCGGGGACTTCCCGCAGATGCGCTGAAGGCCCCCTTCACGAGGAAGAGGGCCTTCAGGCGTCAGCTAGCTTCAGTTGGCCTTGCGGCGCAGGCGCAGCAGGACCAGGACGCCGGCACCGGCCAGGACCAGCAGGCCACCGGCCCACAGCAGCCAGGCGTTGTCGAAACCGGTGTCCGCGAGGCCGCCGCCGTTGCCGCCGTTACCGTCGACCACCGGGGCCGGGGCGGTGGTGGTGCTGCTGGGGGCTTCCGACGTCTGGGACGGCTTGTCCGGGGAAGTCGGGGCCGTCGTCGGCGGCTTGGCCGTGGTGGTCTTCGTCGGCTCGGTCGGCTTCGTCGGCTCGGACGGCTTGGTCTTCTCACCGCAGACGAACCAGTGGCTGATGTCCGCCTGCTGGTCACCCTTGTTCAGCGGCGAACGCAGCTGCGTCCACGGCGGGTTCTCGGGCAGCCCCTTCTCCCCGGGCACGTAGACGTTGTAGCCATGGCCGCCCTTGACCACGATCGCCGTGACGGTGACGCCCTTGGCGACCGCGGTGATGTCGAGGTACTTGTCCTGCTGTGTGCCACCGGTGAAGGTCAGGTCCGAGGTGGGCAGGACCTTGCCCGGGACCTTGGCCCCCTCGCAAGTGGTGGCGTTGCGATCCACGACCTGGGTCGCGCGGTCGTCGCTGCGGGTCGCGAGGGCGGTGCCTGCGGTCCCGACGAGGGCCACGGCGGCGAGGGCGACGACGGTGACGGCGGAACGAACACGCCGTCTGGGCTTGGTCTGCATTCGGAGCTCTCCTGTACCGATCGGGGGAACAAACGAGCGAAGCGCGGCGCCACCTCCGAGGGAACGCGGTCAACTCGCGGTACTTCTGCAGGAGTCGCGTTAACCCATCAGGGGGGAAGCAAGGTCCCGGACGGTATCGCACACGGATTTTACGGCGGCACCGGGACCCCGGGTGTTATCACTCCGAGACCGGACGGGCCAGGGACGAAAACGGCCCACCATCCACAAAGGAATGGTGGGCCGCCGAAACGAGAATGATCAGTCCGAAACGGACGTCGGCACCTCGCCCTTGTCCTGCTTGCCGAGCAGTGATCGGCGACGGCTGTAGGCGAAGTAGATGACGACGCCCAGCGCCATCCACGCCAGGAAGCGCAGCCACGTGAGCACGGTCAGGTTCAGCATCAGCCACAGGCAGGCGACGATCGCCAGGATCGGGATCACCGGGACCCACGGCACCCGGAAGGCGCGGGGCAGATCGGGCCGGGTCTTGCGCAGCACCAGCACGCCCGCCGAGACCAGGACGAAGGCGAACAGCGTTCCGACGTTGACCATTTCCTCGAGTTTGTCCGCCGGGAAGAACGTCGCCGCGACCGCGACCAGCCCGCCGACGACGACGGTCGCGCGCTTCGGGGTCCCGTTCGAGCCGGTCTTCGCCAGGCCGCGCGGCATCAGGCCGTCACGCGACATCGCGAAGATGATCCGGATCTGGCCGAGCATCAGCACCATGACGACGGTCGTCAGACCGGCGAGGGCACCGACGGAGATGATGTTGGCCGCCCAGTCGACGCCGTTGGCCGCGAACGCGGACGCGAGCGTCTTCTTGCCGCCGTCACCCGCCGAGGTGGCGAGATCCTTGTAGTTCACCATGCCGACGACCACGAGCGACACGGCGACGTACAGCACCGTGACGATGGCGAGCGAGCCGAAGATGCCGCGGGGCACGGCCTTCTGCGGGTTGCGGGTCTCCTCGGCGGTGGTCGCGACGATGTCGAACCCGATGAACGCGAAGAAAACCAGCGACGCGGCGGCCAGCAGCCCGAAGACGCCGAACGCGCTGCTGCCGCCACCGGCGATCAGCGAGAAGAGCGACTGGTCGACGCCGGTCGACGCCGACTCCGCGGCGGGCTGGGCGTCCGGGACGAACGGGGTGTAGTTCGATCCCTTGATGTAGAAGATGCCCAGCACGATCACGAACAGCACCACCGCGACCTTGATCCCGGTGATCACCATGGAGAACCGCGAAGACAGCTTCGTGCCGACGGCGAGCAGCGTCGCGAGCACCAGCACCACGAGCAAGGCGCCCCAGTCGACCGGGATCGGGCCGAGCTCGAACGTCGTCTTCGTGCCCTTGCCGAAGATGTAGGAGAGCACGGTTTCGAGGTACGCGGACCAGCCCTTCGACACCGCAGCCGCGCCGACCGCGAGCTCCAGGATGAGGTCCCAGCCGATGATCCACGCCATGAACTCGCCGAACGTGGCATAGGAGAACGTGTACGCGCTCCCGGCCACCGGGACGGTCGACGCGAATTCCGCGTAGCAGAGGGCTGCCAGTGCACAGGCGATGGCCGCGAACACGAAGGCGAGCGAGACCGACGGCCCCGCGAAGTCACCGGCCGTCCGCGCGGTGAGGGTGAAGATACCGGCACCGATGACGACGGCGACCCCGAAGACGGTCAGGTCCCACGCGCTCAGGTTCCGCCTGAGCTTGGTCCCCGGCTCGTCGGTGTCCGCGATGGACTGCTCGATGGATTTCGTACGCCACAGACCGTTTCCGGGCACCCTGGACCTCCTACACCTGACTGCGGTTCAAGGGACCCTATCCTCCGCCCGGATCGCCAGCGCGGTGGGAGAGCAACGAAGTACCGGGAGGTCTTGGCGGTGATCGCCGGAGCAAGGAGGGTTGCTCCGGATGGCGGCAGGCGGTTTCCTCTCGCGAGCAGCCGCTCAGTCCGGCACGCGAGCGGCGATTCGGTACTGGTTGACCGGTATTCGAGTCCCGCACCATCGGCCGATCATGGCCGGGACCAGGGCTGTCCGTGTCGATGAAGAATTTGGGACGTTGAGTGTCCTAAATCCTTCATGGACAACTCCGCGCCGGCGACCCCTCACTTTCGTGCGGGTCAGCAGTGAGTCGGCACCTGGCCGGCTCAGACCAGCGCGCGGTCCAGGTCCGGCTCCAGGTAGATCAGCTTCGCCGTCGGCACCTTCGCCCGCACACGCGCTTCGGCGTCGTCGATGGCCTGCGCGATGTCCGCGGTCTCCAGCCCCGGCACCAGCGCGAGCTTCGCGGCCACCAGCATCTCGTCCGGGCCGATGTACAGCGTCCGGATGTGGATGACCCGCTCGACCTTGCCCGCGGCGAGTTCGTCGACGATCACGTCGAGGTCGGACTCGGAGGCGCCTTCGCCGATCAGCAGGCTCTTCATCTCGATGATCAGGATGATCGCGATGATGCCGAGCAGCACACCGATCGTCACGGTGCCGATGCCGTCCCACACCGGGTCGCCCGTGATCACCGAAAGCCCGACACCCGCGAGCGCGAAGACCAGACCGAGCAGCGCGCCCGCGTCCTCCAGCAGCACCACCGGCAGTTCTGGCGTCTTGGCCTGGCGAATGAAGGCCCACCAGCCCGCGTCACCCTTGATCTTCTTCGACTCCTGGATCGCGGTGTAGAAGGAGTAGCACTCCAGCCCGATCGCGACCACGAGGATGCCGACCGCCACCAGCGGCGAGGTCAGGGCCTCCGGCTCGCTGATCTTGTGGATGCCCTCGTACAGCGCGAACACCGAGCCGAGGCTGAAGAGCATCAGCGCGACGATGAACGAGTAGAAGTACCGGTCCCGCCCGAAGCCGAACGGGTGGGTGCGGGTCGCCTTGCGCTGCGAGGTCTTCTGACCCAGCAGCAGGAGCCCCTGGTTCGAGGTGTCCGCGAGCGAGTGCACGGACTCGGCCAGCATCGAGGACGACCCCGTGATGAGGAAGCCGGTGAACTTCGCGGCCGCGATTCCGGCGTTCGCCACGAGCGCGGCGATGATCGCCTTGGTTCCGCCACCTGCAGACACGTGCAACTCCCCATTGGTGTCCCGATATGCCGGGTTCGAAGGCTAGCAGTGCGGATGAGCCCGGACACGGCGGGCGGGACAGGTCGCAGAATTGTCGGGCCTCCTCGCTAGTCTCGCCCCTCTCATGACCTGGGGAGGTGCCCGTGCCGCGATTCGGCGTGCTCGGACCGCTGACGATCGAGAGCCCGCCCGGGCGGCGCACGACGCCGCGCGGCGATCACCAGCGCGCCCTGCTGGCCGTCCTGCTGCTGAACGCGAACTCGTCCGTCCCGGTCGACGCCCTGGTCGAGACCCTCTGGCCGGACACGCCACCGAAGTCGTATTCCTCGAATCTGCACACGTACGTCTCCCGCCTGCGGGCCCGGTTCGAGGGGCTGGAGATAGAGCGGGATCCGCACGGCTACCGGCTGGTGGTCGAGCCGGCCGACCTCGATCTGCTGTCCTTCCGCGAAGCCGCCGCGGCGGGGAAGGCGGCGGCGCGAGCGGGCGATCCGGCGGCCGCCGCCGGGCACTACCGCCGGGCGTTGGCGGAATGGCGCGGGCCGGTCCTTTCCGGACTGCACGTCCCCCGGCTCGACGCGGACATCGCCCGCCTCGAGTCGGAACGGCTCGCCGCCTTCGAAGACTGTGTCGACGCCGAACTGTCCGACGGCAGGCATGGCGAACTCACCGGTGAACTCCAGGCGATGATCACCGAACATCCCCTGCGCGAGCGGCTGGCCGCACAGCTGATGATCGCGCTGCACCGCGCCGGACGGCAGGCCGATTCGCTGGCCGTCCACCGTGATCTGCGCGCCACCCTCGTCGAAGAGCTCGGCGTGGAGCCCGGCGCCGAGGTCCGCCGGGTCCACGCCGCCGTGCTGCGCGGTGAGGATCCGGTGCCCTCGGCCAAGGCGGCGCCGGTCTTCCCGATCTGCCAGCTGCCGCCGGACATCGCGGATCTCGCCGGCCGCGAGAGCGAGATCGCGAAGCTCTCCGCGCTGCTCGGCGACGGCAAGGGCGTCCCGGTCGCGGTGATCACCGGCGAACCCGGCGCGGGCAAGTCGACGCTCGCGGTCAGCACCGCACACAGGCTCCGCCGGTCCTTTCCGGACGGTCAGCTGTTCGTCCCGTTGGCAGGCGCCTCAGACCCCCGCGAACTCGCCGACGTCCTCGGCGACCTGTTGCGCGCGCTCGGCGTCACCGGTCCGGCCATCCCGGACGACGTAGAGGCCAGGGCGGCGGTCTATCGCGGCCGCCTCGCCGATCGGCGGGTCCTCGTGGTGCTCGACGACGCCGCGAGCCCCGACCAGGTTCGCGCGCTGCTGCCGGGAACGCCGGGCAGCGCGGTGCTGATCACCAGCAGGCAGCGGCTTTCCGGGCTCGCGGGGGCGGATCGGCTCCATCTCGCGCCGCTGTCCGGCGCCGAGGCGATGACCCTGCTGGCGCGGCTGGCCGGGCCGGACCGGGTCGGCGCCGAACGCGCGGACGCGGAACGCATCGCCAAGGCCTGCGGCAATCTCCCGCTGGCGTTGCGGATCGCCGGCAGCAGGCTCGCGATGCGGCCTGGTCTTCCGCTCGGGAAACTCGCCGGGAAACTGGAGGACGAGGTCTCGCGCCTCGACGAACTCCAGGTCAGCGATCTCCAGGTCCGCGGCAGTATCGCGTTGAGCTATCAGGCGCTGAGCCCGGCGGCGCGGCGCGCGTTCCGGCTGATCGGTCGCTGCCGCACCCTCGATCTGCCCGCGTGGGCGGTGTCGACGCTGATCGACAGTGCCGACAGCGAAAACGCCGACGAGGCCATCGACGAACTCGTCGAGGCCAGCCTGCTCGAAGCCACCGGTCTCGATCCGACGGGCGAGCAGCGGTTCCGTGTCCACGATCTCGTGCGCTTGTTCGCCACGGAACTCGGCCGGGCGTTGGAGACCCACGCCGAGCGGGTCGCGACGGTCGCGAAGGTGTCGGACGCGGCGCTGTGCCTCGCCGACACGGCGGCCCGCCGCTTGCCGAGGACGGTGCCGATGCCGTTGTCGGATCACGACGTGCCCGCGCAGCCGTTGGCCGGCGAGCTGGTCGAGCGGCTGCTGCGTGACCCCGGCACCTGGTTCTCCGTGGAGCGGGCCAACCTGGTCACCGCCGTCTCGTCGCTGTGCGCCGTCGGCTGGCGGCGGAAAGCGTTGCGGATACTGGAAAGGCTGAGCGCGTACCTGTACTTGCACAGTCATTACACCGACATGCGGACGGCGTACGAGACCTTGCGCGACGCCGCCCGCGAGGCCGGTGACAGGCACATCATGGTCATCGCCGAGGCGAACCTGGCGGTACTGCTGCACGTTCGCGGCGAGTACGAGCTCGCCGCCGAGGGCTACCGCGTGTGTTCGAAGGAATTGGCGGAGCTGGGCGACATTTCCGCGCAGGCGTGGGTCGAGACGAACCTGGCGCGCTGCCTCGTCGGGCTCGGCAGGGCGGGCGAATCCCTGCACGCCGCGACCCAGGCCCGCGAACTGTCCACTGTGGAGGAAAGTGGGGCATACGCGCGGCAGGCGGAGTCCGCGGCGTTGCACCGCCTCGGCAAGATCTCCGAGGCGCTGGAGATCGACAGGCGTAGTCTCGCGCACGCGCGCGAACGCGGCGACGAACGGCAGCTCGGTGTTGCCCTGCAAGGACTTTCGTGGTCGCTGATGCTCGACGGCCGCCCGGAGGAGGCTTTGGCGACGATCGAGGAATCGGTCCGTGTGCTGCGCCGGACGACGGCGAAATCGGCGCTGGCGAAGTCGTTACGCACCCAGGGTGCGATCCTCGCGGGCGCCGGACGGCGGGACGACGCGGTGAAGGCCTACGAGAACGCGCGACGGCTGGCCGGAGCGCTCGAAGAACGACCGCGAGAGCTTTCGTGCACGCGCGCGATCGCCGCGAGCTGGATCGGCGACGGGCGGGCCGATCGCGCGATTCCCGTGCTGCGCCAGTGCCTTGACGAATTCCGCGCCATGGGCGGGAAACCCGCGACGGCCCTCACCCTGCACGTGTTGCGCAGGGCGTACGAGGCCGTCGGGGAAACGAACGCGGCCGAGGCGGCGGGCGAAGAGGCGAAGCGATTGGAAGTCCCCCACGACGCCAACGCTTCGACCCTCGTCCGGTTGCTGTTGTCGCTCACCGAACCCGCCCCGGCCTGACCGGGGGGTGCCCGACCCCTCAGACGGGCACCACCCGGAAATCACCATCAGTCCGGAATCACACCGCGGCGAGCCGTGGTTCTCGCCGTCCGGCGGAGAACCAGGCCAGCACGATCACCAGCACGCCGTTGGCCGCGGCGTCCCACACCGGCGGCGCGGCGGGCCCGAGGCGCGCGACCGCGAACACGTTGATCAGCCCGGCGACGGTCAGCATCACGCGGACGGGCTGGCTGCCGGTCACCACCAGCGCGGCCGTGAGCAGCACCTGCGCGCCGAGCGAGACGAGCACGACCAGCGGAAGGCTCAGCCTGCTCTCCGCGCCGGCGGCGAGTCCGTGCAGGCCGGAGCCCGCGGCCTTGACGGACTCGATCGTTTCGCCCGCCAGCCCCGACAGCGCCTGCGCGGAGCCGACCAGGTCCTGGCCGCTCGGCAGCGGGAGCACCAGGTCGACGACCGGGACGAGCACGGTCACCACGGCGGCTCCGAGCGCGGCGAGGAGGGCGGTGGGGCGCGCGGAGACCGGCACCCGGTAAGCGCGTCCGCTCGCCGTGTCGGGATGGGAAGTCACTACTACTGCTCCTTGGCTATCGACATCCGGGACGAGCCGACGCCAAGCGCCGGGTCACCCCTTCGGGCGATAGTTGCGGAACCCACCACACGGAACGCACACACTTCGGCAAGCGCGCACGCATTCAGTCCTCTGGATGCGGTCCTTGCACACGCAAGTACCGCATCCAGAGGACTGAACGCGAGGAATCAGCAGGTGCCGGCGGTGGCGCGGAACACCTGGGTGCGTTCCCCGGACAACGGACGCACACGGACCTCCGGATCGGCGGCCGGGAGCCACACCGACTGGCCGCGGCGGAGTTCGACCTGCTCGCCGTCGTCGGCCGTCACCAGCAGGCCACCGGCGGTGCACAGCAGGATCTGCGGCCCGACGTCGTGGACGGCGACCTCGCCGCCGTCCCCAGCGTCCCATTCGATCCGCGACAGCTCGAACTCCGGCGCGTCGGTGCGATACACCGACATGCGCTCCTCGCGTTCTCCGCTCTGGACCGGCATCTCGCCACACGCGAAGTCGACGACGCGCAGCAGCTCCGGCACGTCGACGTGCTTCGGGGTCAGCCCGCAGCGCAGGATGTTGTCCGAGTTCGCCAGGATCTCGACGGCGGTGCCGTGCAGGTACAGGTGCAGGTTGCCGGCGGGCAGGTAGATCGCCTCGCCCGCGCTGAGGGTGAGCCGATTGAGCAGCAGCGCCGCGAGGACCCCCGCGTCCCGGGGATGCGATTCGCCGAGCTCCAGGATGGTCCGGCATTCGACGCCGAACTCGCCGCGTTCCTGGACGTGCTTCACACACGAATCGAGGACCTCGGGCAGCAGTTCGTCGAGCGCGGCCTGCGGCAGGGTGATCCACGTGGTGAACAGCGCGCGCAGCCCGGCCGGATCCGGCTGGGCCTCCAGCAGCACCGCGTACTTCGCCAGCCCGGGCGTCTCGATCGCCTTCAGCAGCGCGATCGTGCGTTCCGGGTCGCGGAAGCCCGCCAGCGCGTGGAACTCCGTCAGCGCGCAGACCAGTTCCGGTTTGGCCGTCGGGTCCGGGTAGTTGCGGTTCGAGGCGTCGCGCGGGATCCCCGCCGACTCCTCGCGCGCGTACCCCTCCGCCGCCTGCGCGGCCGACGGGTGCGCCTGCATCGAAAGCGGCTCTTCGGCCGCGAGGATCTTCAGCAGGAACGGCAGCCTGCCGCCCCAGCGGCCGGCGCAGGTCGTGCCGAGCTGACCGACGGGATCGGCTTCGACGAGCTCCAGCAGGCTCCGCTCGGTGCCGTCGGGGCCGATGACGTGGGACGGGTCGCCGGGGTGGGCGCCCATCCACAGTTCCGCCTCCGGATGCGGCGCCGGCACCGGGCGCCCCAGCAGCTCGGGGATCGTCGTTCTGGACCCCCACGCGTAGGGCCGCACGGCATTGCGCAGCAGCTCCACTGTCACCTCAACTCCTCGCCGGGCACGGGTGGTGTCGGCCCTCATTGCTTACGTCGCGCTCGGGACTCACGCCGTTGCAGGCGTGTACCTCCCGGCGCCGCCGATGCTGCCGACGGCCAGCCCCAGGTAGACCGCGGCCAGCTCGAAACGCAGCGCGAGAACGGCCGCACGCACGATCTCGTCCGTTTCGATCTCTTCGGCCGGGGCGATCACGTCGCTGCCGGGCAGCAGGTCTTCCGCCTGATAGCGGGCGGCCTCCGCGGCGGGCCCGGTCCGAACCGAGAGGAGCAGCACCCTCGGCGTCGCGCCGTCCCCCTCCTCAGGGTCCGCGAAAATATCGCGATCCACGCCGCCGGACAACGCCGCCCGCCGCAAAGCGGGCCTGGCCAGTGCCTGGCGGTAGTCCTCCACGTCACAGACGACGGCGGCGTGCGCGGCGAACGCGTGGGCCGCGTGCTCGCCGACGGCGACCGCGACCGGGTCCAGCCCCCACAGCAGCGGCTGGCGCTCGGCCAGCTTCAGCGCCATCGCCTTGGCCGGGTTCGCGAACGAATCCCTGGCCAGGTAATCCTTCTCGGCCTCCGCGTCGAGCTGGTCCGCGAGCTGCTCCAGGTCGGCCACCAGCAGGCCGAGCGCGTTCGCGGTGAGCAGGGCGGCGGCGAGCCCGCGCGGGAACGCCATCTCCGGCGGGACCGGGAGCCTCGGCGCGAGCAGCAGCCCCTTGCCCGCGACGGCGGCCGCGACGGGGCCTTCGCCGGGCGCGGACAGCACGACGGTCGCCCCGAACCGGGCGGCGCGTTCCAGGGAGGCGGCCAGCTCGCGGTCACCGGCGTCGTCCGTGTGCGCGAAGACCACGTCGAGCGCGCCGATCCAGCTCGGCACCACCTCGGCGACGACCACCGGCACCGGGCACGACGGGGTCAGGAGCGCGGCGACCAGCCGGGTCAGCGTCCGGCTGACCCCCGGCCGGTCGATCAGCACGAGCGAGCGCGGGCGCCCGACGTCCAGGCGATCGCTCAGCTCGATTTCGGCCGCGGCTTCGGCGGTCGCCCGGACCTGGGCGCCCGCCATGGCGGCGGCACGGAGAAGCCCCGCGGTGTCGGCCTCGGCCAGCCTCGCGGGATCGTCGAGCAGGGACTCGTCAGGGACCGTCGGCATGGGCGCCATCCGGGGTCGTCGGCTCGGTGGCTTCGTCCAGCAACAGTACCGGAATTCCATCACGGACCGGATACACGCGACCGCATTCCGTGCAGGTCAGCGCGTCGGCCTCCGGGTCGGCCGTCGTCCCCGGCCGCAGCGGCGCGTGATCGGGGGACGGGCAGGCCAGGATCTCCAGCAACTGTGCGTCGAACGTGACGGCCATGGTTACTCCCTACCTGTGGGACGTCTCAATGTGCGTTTTCACGACACATTCGTTACCCACGGACGATCGCCAATACGTCTTCGGTCAGTGCCCGGACGGCCTCGGCGTCGGCGGCCTCGACGTTCAGGCGGAGCAGCGGCTCGGTGTTGGACGGGCGCAGGTTGAACCAGCCGCCGCCGGGAAGCTGCACGGTGAGCCCGTCCAGTTCGTCGATTTCGACGCCGTCGCGGGCGCCGAACGCGTCCTTGACCGCCATCATGCGCGCGACCTGGTCGTCGACGGTGGAGTTGATCTCACCGGAAGCCGAGTAGCGCGAGTACTCCGCTGTCAGCTCGGACAGAGGGCCCGTCTGCTCGCCGAGGGCGGCGAGCACGTGCAGCGCGGCCAGCATGCCGGTGTCGGCACGCCAGAAGTCACGGAAGTAGTAGTGGGCGGAGTGCTCCCCGCCGAAGATCGCGCCGCTCTTGGCCATCTCGGCCTTGATGAACGAGTGCCCGACCCGGGTGCGCACCGGCTTGCCGCCGTGTTCGGCGACGATCTCCGGGACACCCTTCGACGTGATCAGGTTGTGGATGATGGTGCCGCCCGGCTCCTTCTCCAGCTCGCGGATCGCGACCAGCGCGGTGATGGCGCTCGGCGAGACCGGCTCGCCGCGCTCGTCGACGACGAAGCAGCGGTCCGCGTCGCCGTCGAAGGCGAGGCCCGCGTCGGCGCCTTCCTCGCGCACCCTCGCCTGGAGGTCGACGATGTTCTTCGGGTCGAGCGGGTTGGCCTCGTGATTCGGGAAGTTGCCGTCGAGTTCGAAGTACATCGGGACGACCTCGATGGGCAGGCCCGCGAAAACCGTCGGAACGGTGTAGCCGCCCATGCCGTTGCCGGCGTCGACGACGACCTTCAGCGGACGGCTGCCCGAGAGGTCGACGAGCTTGCGCAGGTACGCCGCGTAGTCCGCGAGGACGTCCTTCTCGGTCACCGAACCGCGCTGGCCCTCGAAGGCGGGCACACCCTGCTCGACGGTGTCGCGGATCTCCGCGAGACCGGAGTCCTGGCCGACGGGGGCGGCGCCCGAGCGGCACAGCTTGATGCCGTTGTACTTCGCCGGGTTGTGGCTGGCGGTGAACATGGCGCCCGGCAGGTTGAGCGACCCGGACGCGAAGTACAGCTGGTCGGTGCTGGCGAGGCCGATCGACACGACGTCGAGGCCCTGCGAGGTCACGCCGTCGGCGAACGCGGCGGACAGCTCGGGCGAGGAGTCACGCATGTCGTGGCCGATCACCACGGAGTCGGACTCCGGCTTGATCAACAGGGCGAACGCCGATCCGAGGTCGCGGACGAGTGCCGCGTCCAGCTGCTCACCGACCACGCCGCGAATGTCGTAGGCCTTCACGATGCCCGAAAGGTCTGGCACGCCTGCTCCCCGCCAATAGTCTCGTTACAACGCCCTCTGGCGCGCTCGAAAGCCTACCGGCGAGCCCTCGCGTCAGGCGCGGCCGGGCAGGACGCGCAGGTGGCCGCGCCTGCCCGAGGGGCCCTCGGGTTCGGGCTCGGGCGCGGGCTTGTCGGACCGGCCCGCCTCGCGCACGGCCTCGGCCAGCGCGGTCAGCTCGTCGGCGGACGGGTCCGGGGCGGCGAAGGCCCCTTCGTGCCGCACGACTTCCCAGCCCTTGGGCACGGTCAGCCGGAGGGCGTGCGCCTCGCAGAGGTCATAGGAGTGCGGCTCGCTCGCGGTGGCCAGTGGGCCCACCACGGCTGTCGAATCACTGTAGGCATACGTGAGCGTGGCGACAGCGGGTTCGAGACAACCCGTTCGCGAACACTTTCGTACGCTCCGCACGATCGAGAACGATAGCGCGTCGCGGGCCGGGCGTACCGGCGACACGCGCTTTGAATCGCCGAGCGCGTACCCTTCGGTTCGTGGCGACGGCTCGTGATTCCCGACAGCGACGGCGGATGCGACGGGACCGGCACGGCCGGGGCCTGCGCGGAGCGCTGTATCCGTCGACCCTTCCCGCCGCCGCTAGCAGGGCGGAAAGGTTCGACGCGCTGGTTTTGGACGCGCTCGAACCGATCGAAGCGCGGTGGCGGCACGAGCTGACCAAGCTCGACGTCGCCGTCGACGACGTCCCTGAAGTTCGCTCGGATGGCGCACCGACCGGAGTGGACGGCGTCCTGCACGACGGCGCCGTCCCGCTCTCGCGGCTCGTGCCCGCCGGCGTCGACCGCGCCGGCCTCCCGACGCGGGCCCGCATCGTCCTCTACCGCCGCCCACTCGAAGCGCGCGCGAAGGACCCCGGCGAACTCGCGGAACTCGTCCACGACGTCCTCGTCGAACAGGTCGCGGGCTACCTCGGCGTCGAACCCGACGTCATCGAAGGCGAATAACCCTCACCTCCGCACCCCAGCCCCCGCCCTTCCCCGGGGGGCGTCCCCAGCCCAGTGTATCGCGGGGCGGCGACGGGACCTGCGGAAACAGCGCTGGAGCGCCGAGTTGTCCACAAGGGGAAGGGGCTGTGGGCAACTCTGGGGCCGACGTGTGGGCCAGGTAGCTCAGAGGGTTCCCAAGCCGTGGCGACCGGGCCTACCGTCGGAGGCGCGATGTCGCCAATGCGTCAGTGGGGACGCTGAGCGACCCAAATGCCACATTGGGGACATCAGAGCCCAAACCCAGCGGCAGAAGCCCGGTGACCCCGGCCGAATGTCCTGAAGGCCAGCGAGCCCAAGCGCAGCGGACAGAAGCGCAAGCAGGACCCACCGAGACAAGCGCTCAAGAAACCGGAGAACGCCTCCGCGCAGGAACGGCCGTCAGCAGCGTGAACAGCACCGCGGCCACCTGCGCCAACAGCAGCAGATTCCGCGTGGTCCCCTGGTGCTCCACCACGACCTCCGACGGCGTGGGCGGAACCGAGACCGCCACCTGATGCCCCCACGCCCGCACGATCGGCACCGCCTTGCCGTCCACGCTCGCCTGCCAGCCCGCCTCGAACTCCGCGGCCAGCACGAGCAGCCGCCCGGTCGGTCCTTCCGAGACGCGCACCCGCACGTCCGGCAGCCCGGCCTGCACCGGCGCCACCCCGGGCGACGCTCCGGGCGCGCCCTTCCCGGTCACGGCCGCCTGCGCCAGTTCCGGCGAGATCAACGCCACCTGCCCACCGGCGGGCAGCAGGCGCAGCACCGGACGCCCGTCCGAAGTCGGCGCCGCCGGAGCGACCAGATCCCGCGCGAGTTCGACGAAAGCACCGCCGTCGGCACCGCTCGGCAGGACGACATACGAGACCCCCGAGGCCAAAGCGGCCGCGAAGGCCTGCTTGACGGCGTCCGGCGAGCCTCGCAGGAGGTCCCGGCGCCACGTGGCGAGCCGATCGGCGCTGCCCGGCGTCGGCGCGAACTCGTCGTCGCCGAAAGTCGGCAACCGCCCACCGGTCTGCCGGGCGAGGTCACCGATCACCAGCACCGAGCGGCCGCTCGAAACCAGTTCCGCCGAGATCTCCGGAGCCAGCGAGGGACGCTCACCCGCCCGCAGGGGCCCTTCCCGTCCGGCGACGACCGCACCGGTCGCCAGCGCCAGCAGCACGAGCACCCCCGCCACGGCCGTGACCTTCGCCAGCCACGGCGCGGGATCGACCCCGGACCCGCCTCGCTGCCAGGTCGCCAGCACCGTCCACAGCAACCCCGCGCTGATCACCAGCAGCGGCACCCCGGCGTATCCGGTCGCGTGCGCGCCGCCCGACATCGGCGTCACGGCAACGAACCGCACCGCCACGAGCCCGAGCACACCCAGCACGACGACCGCGACACCGCCGCCGGCGCCCTTCGACGGCCGGACCACCAGCGCGACGATCGCGGCGGCGACCAGCGCCACCCCGATCGGCCAGGCACCGGGACCGCCCGGGTCCAGTCCGGCGAGGTCGGCCCCGGACGCGGCCGTGGCACCGCCACCGAGCCCGTGCAGCAGCAGTTCCGGATGCCGCAGCAGCACACTCGGCCACGGCAGCAGCAACGCCAGCGGCAGGAACACCACGATGCCGACCGAAGCGATCCGCCGCGCGAGCCCGGTCGGCGACGGCAGCACCACGAACCCGATCAGCAACCCGACCAGCGCCAGCGCGTGCGCCAGCGGTGAGAAGGCGCCGATCAGCGCCAGCCCGATCGCGCTCAGCGCGGAAACGTGCAGCCATCGCGAGTCCGCGCGGACGAGCAGCCCGACGATGCCCGCGATCACCAGGGGCAGCAGCAGATGCACGACGACGACGTCGAGCCGTCCCTGCGCGACCGAAGCGGTGGCCGCGGGGAGCACGCCGTACGCAGCCGCGACGACGGCCCGAACCCAGCGACGCACGCGAAGGTGCCGAGTGGCGGCGTACGCGCTCAGGGCGGCGAGCGGGATGTCACCGATCAGCAGGATCGCGACCAGCGCCGCCGGCCCGCCGATCGGGGTGAAGATCGCGCCGAGCGTGCCCAGCACCGGCAACGTCGCGGGCGCGGGGCTCGCCGTCCCGCCCGCGATCGCGTGCCACGGCGCGAGATACGACGACCAGATCTCGCCGAGCCCGCCGACCGGCAGCAGCTTCCCGCCGAAAAGGTCCAGCCCGAGCCGGGAACCGTTGATCACGAAGGCGAGGGCCGTCAGCACCACGAGCATGATCACCGGCGGGGCGAACACGGTCGCGCCCAGGACGCGTTTCCGGTCCACCTCGACGAACACGAGTTCCGGTTCCGGCCGCCGCCCGCCGTCCCGGGGCACCGGCGACGGTTTCGGCCCCTCCTCCGGAGCCGTGGGCTTTTCGGGAACCGCGACCGCGACGACCCCGCTGGGCCGCCGCAGACCCGTCCCCCGCGAGCCGACACCGCGCATCGCCCCCGCGGGCAGCGCGCCGGGACCGACCGGGCGATCCTGTCCGGCCTTCACCGCCTCCGGCGGGATCCAGGCCCCTCCCTGATCGACGCTCTCCGGCACCGTCCCGAGGGCGAAATCCCGTTCCACGCCACGCCGGACGAGACCGACGACACCGGCGCGCACCGCGTTGCGCACCCGCGTCATCCGGCCGGTGAACAACCCGCGGACGTGGCCCGGCCGATCGGTCTCCCGGCGTTCGGCGCGGGCCGCGCGCAGTCCGCCGCGACCGCGCAGCAGGTACCAGGTGGCCCCGAGCTCCGCCCCGGCCTCGCCGGTACGCCGCAGCACCAGGAACGCGAGCGCCCGCAGCACCGCGAACAGCGGAATCCGAAAAAGACCGAACCAAAAGGACAGTGGCGAGCAGTTGACGAGGAAAACGCGCAGCCCGTGCGCGCGGTTCGCCGTCGCGAGGGAAAGACCGAGAGCGTCCGGTTCGCGCTGTCCGGTGCTGAGCGCGCGAGCGTGCCGGAGCCGGGCCGCCGGCACCGAAAGCACGCGGCCGCCCGCGGCGTTGGCACGCCAGCCGAAGTCGAGATCTTCGCGCAGCAAGGGAAAGCGCGGGTCGTAGCCGCCGAGTTCGTGCCAGGCTTCCCGCCGCACCAGCGATCCCGCGCTCGGCACCGCGAGCACGGCGGTGTCGTTCTCGTCCGGTGAGATCTGCTGCCGGTGGCCGATGGCGTCGGTCGACAGCCCGGCTTCGACGATGAGCCGCGGGTCGCTCCAGTCGACCGCGAGCGGGCCGAGCACCGTCGCCTCGGGCTCGTTTTCGGCCGCTGCCAACAGGTTTTCGAGACAGTCGGGTTCCGGCGCGCAGTCGTCGTGCAGCAGCCAGAGCCAGCCACCGGGATCACCCCAGCGTTCGACGGCGTGCTCGACGGCCTCACCTACGGCGGCGCCGAAGCCGACATCACGGGAAAGTGTGAGGATTCCGTCCAAGACCGGGGCTTCGCCGACGGACGCCGCGTCGGCGAGGATCTTCGCCGTCCCGTCGGTGGATCCGGTGTCGACCGCGAGGATGTGCCGCGGCCGGACTCCGCTGCGCCGCAGCGCGGAAAGCGCCAGTGGCAACCAGTTCTCGCCGTTGTGACAGACCACAATGGCCAGAACGGGGACCGTGCGCAACACAGGTGACGCGGCAGTGCGGGACAACGGGCACTCCAGATGTGGCGGCGAAGTCGAGTGCCGCCACCCTACGACGCGACCCTGTCACCCGTTGGTGGCCCCACTAGGTGGAACCGGGCAGGAGCGATCTCCGGCGCGCACAGGCCACCGGAGATCGCCGTCACACAGCTCGCTTTTTCAGTTTCCTACGCTCACGTTCGGAGAGCCCGCCCCAAATACCGAACCGCTCGTCATGCGCGAGGGCGTACTCGAGGCACTCGTCCTTGACCTCGCAACCGAGGCAGATCCGCTTGGCTTCACGGGTGGAGCCGCCCTTCTCGGGGAAGAACGCCTCCGGGTCCGTCTGCGCGCAGAGGGCCCGTTCCTGCCAGTCCTGCTCTTCCGCGGAGGCATCGTCGAAAAGCTCGGTGAGATCGCCCAGTTGCTGCTCCGGGACCTCACCCCAACCCACGACTTGCCCCCATTCCCTTCCATCTGCTTCCAACCGCACGTCCGCCTCCTCGCTGTCCACGCACTCCCCAGGCTGGCGGTGTTGAAACACCATCCGCCGCCCCCTTCCAGCGACGAATGACATCACTGTGATTACACCCGTGTAGTGCGGTCAGGTCAAGCGGAGTAGCGAGTTCGGGGGATACCCGCGCGCGGAAGCGCAAGGGGACACGCCGAGAACTTCACATCGGGCATACGGAAGACTGGAGGGGTGCAGAGATCAGCAGTGCGGCCAAGCCCGATCTTCCTCGGCATCCTCGCGGTCACCGTCCTGGGCGGTGTACTGGCGGCTTTCGGTGACGCGACCACGATTTACACCCGCGACTACGACGTGCTGACCATCGCCGGAGTGGTCCTGCTCGTCGCCGGTGGCTGGGTGGCGTCCCTGACGCTGCACGAGTTCGGCCACGCCGTAGTGGCGTTCCGGGGTGGTGACCACAGCGTCGCCCATAAGGGTTACCTCTCCATGGACGTCCGGAAATACACGGATCCGGCACTGTCCATCATCCTGCCCTTGGTATTCCTCATCATCGGCGGCATCCCGCTGCCGGGCGGCGCGGTCTGGATCGAACACGGACGCCTGCGGTCACGCGGCGTCCAGTCGTGGGTTTCGCTCGCCGGACCGCTGAGCAACCTCGCCGTCGGTGTCCTGCTGACCCTCGTCGTCGCGCTGGTGCCGATGGCGAGCGGCCTCGTGATCGGGCTCTCGTTCCTGGCGCTGCTTCAGATCGTCACGTTCATCCTGAACATCCTGCCGATCCCCGGCCTCGACGGCTGGGGCGCGATCGAGCCGTACCTTTCGCCCGGTGCGCGCGAGCTCGGTGCGAAGGTCCGGCCGTGGGCGCCGCTCGCGCTGTTCGCCGTGCTGTTCCTCGTACCCGGAGCCAGCTCGTTGCTGTGGCAGGGCTCCTACGCGGTCTTCGACTCCGTCGGCGGCTTCTCGCGCGGCGCCCAATATGGACAAGACGCGTTCATGTTCTGGAGGTGAGCTCGCCCTCGGGGTGCTCGGTGAACCACTCGTGCGCCCGCTTCCAGACGCGTTTGAGGCCGGACCGCTCGCCGAGGTAGTCGCCCGCCATGCCGACGACCGGCAGCTTCCCGAGCGCACGGTGGAAAAGACGGCCGCGAGGGCGCTTTTCCAGTTCGTCGACGATGCCGAGCAGACCACGGCCGAGGCGCCACAGCGTGCCGGCGGCCGCCTTCAGGGTGATCTTGCCGTGCTTCTTCTTGGCGTCGTCGAGTTCTTCGGTGAGCTTCGCCGCTTCGTCGTCTTCGGCGGCCTTGTCGTGTTCGGCGTGTTTGCCCGCCGCGATCACCGGATCGATGTCGCGTTCGAAGAGGACCCACGCGATCAGCCGGACGCGGGCGCCGACGTCGGTCACGCCGTACTCCCCCGCGATCGCGCACAGCAACACCCCCTGCGCCGCCGAACCGAGCGCGTCCTGCACGGGCAGCCGGTCGGCCAGCGCTCCGCCGAGGCCGGGGATCGCGGTGATCAGCGCGGTGAACCGGCCGACCCGGTTCACCCACCAGTCTGTCCGCTGGTAGTTCGACATCTCGGCCCACGCCGCGGTGCCGGGCACCTTGACCGAGGTGATCCCGTTGAGCAGCTTGTCCTTCAGCCCGGGCTCGACGCCGTCGAGATCCTCGTGGCGGCGCCCTCTGGCCTGGAGGCCGAACGGATCCGCGTCACGCAGCGCGTCGACCATCGGCCCGCAGGCACGGACGAACGGCCGCAGCACCGCCACGACCTGGCGGTCCGAAATCGCTTCACCCACCGCTGACTCCCTTCGCGGCTTTCGCCGCCCTTCCCAGACCACCACCCAGCGCCAGTGCTCCGGGCAGCGCCCCGCCGCCGATCAGCAGCAAGGCCCGCCAGTCCTGTATCAGCACCAGATCACCACCGGGCCCGGTCGCGCCCATTCCGAGTACGACTAGTACCCAGACGAGCAGCGGAATCACCGAAAAGGAGGGCCGCACCACTTTCGCGGTCGCCCGCACCAGCAGCGGGGTGGTGATCACCGCGAGCACCACGGTCACCGGCATGGGCGCGTCCCCGAGCTTCGGCAGCACGATCCCGTCGAGCCGGAGCGGCAGGAAGAACAGTTCGAGCAGTCCGAGCAGGAACGCGTCGAAGGTCAGCAGGGCCAGCAGCAGACGCTGCCGCGAGGTGAGCGGCGTGTTCACCTCGCGAGGCCCCCGAACAGATCGGCCGCTGTGCCTTCGGCCGGTCCGTATGCGAGCACGAAGTACTCGTCCGGGGTGATCGGCTGCGCGATGTCGTTGCTCAGCGCGAAGTGATCCGCGAGATGCGGCGGAGCGGGCACGCTGACCTGAGTCTCGTGCGCCCGCAGCGCGGCCGCCTTCGCCGGGATGTGCGCGCCGACGTCGAGGACGGTCGTGATGGTCTCGTCCGGCGTCACCGGCAGTTCGCCGTCTTCGGGGACTCGGAACGGGGAGCGCCCGCGCAGCGCGGCGAGGCCCGCCGCGACGGCGTCGCGGGAAGAAACCGTATGGAAGACCCGCTCGACCGACGCGGCCTTCGGCGCCGCTGCCATCGTGACCTCGTGCGCACGGATGTGGTCGGGGTGCCCGTAACCCCCGAAGGCGTCATACGTGACGACGACCTGGGGCCGGACCTCGTCGAGGATCTCGGCGAGCTGAGCCGCCTGCTCGTCGAGGTCGCCGCCGGAGAAGGCCCGCGGGTGGGCCGCCGACGGCGTCCCGGCCATGCCCGAATCACGCCAGCGGCCGATGCCGCCGAGATACCGGTGCCGCGTGACGCCCAGCGCCGCGCAGGCCGACGCCAGCTCGCCCGCGCGGTAGCCGCCGAGCTGGTCCGAGGCCCACGAACCGAGACCGTCGAGGGACGGCGGGATGATCTCGCCTTCCTCACCGAGAGTGCACGTGACAACGGTCACTTCGGCGCCTTCGGCGGCGTAACGCGCGATGGTGCCACCGGTGGTGATGCTCTCGTCGTCCGGATGGGCGTGCACGAGCAGCAATTTGGGCAGATCGGAGATCACGGCTTGAAGACTAATTCGAACACGGCGCGCTTTCCTTTATAGGGTGTCGGGAACGGAAGCCCCGAGCACCGACCTTAGTCGGGCGGCTCTCGGTTATCCTCGCGCACGTCCGAGGCACTCTTTACCGCCGAGGACGCGTTGACACCGTCACGGGCACTGCGCCGTGACTTATAAGTACCCCCACGAAGGGCATCTTGGTGAGCACTGAAGCAGCATCGTCGGACCTCGGCGGCGTGTCGGGTTCGGTTCTGTCCATCTCCGACCTGAGCGTCTCGTTCCCGACCGACGAGGGCGTGGTCAACGCCGTCAAGGGCATCGGTTTCGACGTCAAACCGGGTGAGATCGTCGCGGTGGTCGGCGAGTCCGGTTCCGGCAAGTCGGTGACCTCGATGTCGGTGCTCGGGCTGCTCCCGAAGACGAGCCGGATCGCGGGCGAGCTCCGCCTCGGCGACCGCAACCTGGCCGACCTCAAGGAGAAGGACCTCCAGAAGATCCGCGGCAACCAGGTCGCGATGATCTTCCAGGAGCCGATGACCGCGCTGAACCCGGTCTACACCGTCGGCTGGCAGCTGCGCGAGGCGCTCCGCTCGCACCAGGACATCTCGAAGGAAGCCGCCGACAAGCGCGCCATCGAGCTGCTGGAGATGGTCGGCATCCCGAACCCGCCGCTGCGCTTCAAGCAGTACCCGCACCAGCTCTCCGGCGGTCTGCGGCAGCGCGTCGTCATCGCGATGGCGATCTCGTGCGACCCGAAGGTCATCATCGCCGACGAGCCGACCACGGCGCTCGACGTCACCGTGCAGGCGGAGATCCTCGGCCTGCTGCGCAAGCTGCGTGACACCCTCGACACCGCGATCGTGCTGATCACGCACGACATGGGTGTCGTCGCCGACCTCGCCGACCGCGTGGTCGTGATGTACCAGGGCAACATCGTCGAAGAGGCGCCGGTGCGCGAGCTGTTCGCGTCGCCGTCGCAGGAGTACACCCGCAAGCTGCTCGCCGCGGTCCCCGTGCTCGGCCAGCGTCCGGAAGGCCGCCGCCTGCTCGAGGAGGGCATCTCCGCCGACAGCGACGAGGCCACGAAGATCGCCGAGGAGATCCGGCTCGAGGACTCCGAGCTCGCCGCGGTGATCGAGGAGAACGCGCCCGCGCTCGAGATCAAGAACCTCGTGCTGGAGTACCCCGGCCGTCGCGGCCAGGCGAAGAACCGGGCGGTGGACGACGTCTCGCTGAGCATCGCCAAGGGCGAGATCGTCGGCCTGGTCGGCGAGTCCGGTTCCGGCAAGTCGACCGTCGGCCGGTGCGCGATCCGCCTGCTGACCCCGACCGCGGGCACCGTGTCGATCGCGGGCAAGGACATCACGAACATGTCGAACAAGGAGCTGCGCCCGCTGCGCCGCTACTTCTCGATCGTGTTCCAGGACCCGGCGTCCACACTGGACCCGAAGATGACCATCGGCGAATCGATCGCCGAGCCGATGGTGCTGCACAAGTTCCTGCAGGGCAAGGCCCTGAACGAGCGTGTGGCGTCCCTTTTGGACAAGGTCGAGCTCGGCGGCCACTACCGCAACCGCTACCCGCACGAGCTGTCCGGCGGCCAGCGCCAGCGCGTCGCCATCGCGCGGGCGCTCTCGCTCGACCCGGCGCTGCTGATCGCGGACGAGCCGACCTCGGCGCTGGACGTCTCGGTGCAGGCGCGGGTGCTGGACCTGTTCCTGGACCTGCAGCGCTCGCTGCAGTTCGCCTGCCTGTTCATCAGCCACGACCTCGCCGTCGTCGACCTGCTGGCCGACCGCGTCGCGGTGATGCAGCACGGCAAGCTGGTCGAGGTCGGCACGCGTGACCAGGTGCTGCACTCGCCGCGCGAGGACTACACCCGTCGCCTGCTGTCGGCCGCCCCGGTCGCGGACCCGGTGCTGCAGGCCGAGCGGCGTGCGGCCTGGGAGGCGGGCAAGCTGGCCCCGGTGGCCGACTGACGTTTCCGTGAAGGCCTCCTTCACCGCGCTGGACGCGGTGAAGGAGGCCTTTGTGTATCTGGACGCCACTCGCGTGTCTGGAGCCGTAACTCACGTGATTGAAGGCGGCATTCGCGTGTCTGGAGCCGTAACTCGCGTGTCTCCGGACAGATGTGAGAGTTACGCCTCCAAGCACGCGAGTTACGGCTCTGATCACGCGAGTTACGGCTCCCGGTCCGTGAAGGCCTCCTTCCCTACCCTCAAAGTAGGGAAGGAGGCCTTCGCTCCTCTGGAGTCGCTAGAGGGACCTGGCAGCGTGTCCCGAAAGTGGCTTTCGCGACACCTGTCACGGTGCACGAATGCCCCGCAGCGCGTGAAGGCCCCCTTCCCTCGGCTGAGCCGAGGGAAGGGGGCCTTCACGCGCTAAAGAGGGCCTTACGCCTTCTGGCGGCGCTGCCGCGGGTCGAAAGCGTCCCGCAGGCCGTCACCGATGAAGTTGATCGTCAGCGAGATCAGCACCAGCACGACGAACGGGCCGAAGAACAGCGCCGGCCGCGCCTGGAGCTGCGCGTAGTTCTCGAGGATGACGCGGCCGAGCGACGTGTCCGGCAGTTGCACCCCGAGCCCGATGAACGACAGTGCCGCCTCGATCAGCACGGCCTGCGCGACCGCGAGGGTCGCGTTGACCGTGATGAGGCCGACCATGTTCGGCACCAGGTGCTTGAACACGATGTGGAACGTCCCCGCGCCGGACGCGCGGGCGGCGTCCACGAACTCGCGCTGGGACAGCGACATCGCTTCGGCCCTGGCGATACGGGCGATCGGCATCCAGCCGAAGGAGGCCAGCACCAACGCGACGATGTACCAAGCACCGCCGCCGAACACCTTCGCCAGGATGGCGGCGGCGGCGATCTGCGGGATGATCAGGAACAGGTCCGTGACACGTGAGATCGCCGAATCGGTGAAGCCGCGCAGATATCCCGCCATGGCCCCGAAAACGGTGCCGATGGTGGTGGCGACGAGCGACACGATGAGCGCGATCAGCAACGAGTACTGCGTGCCGCGCAGGATCTGCGACACCATCTCCTTGCCGACCTGTGTCGTCCCGAGCGGATAGTCCGCACTGGGCTTGGCGAACGACGGGAAGGAACTGTCCTCGTAGTCGTACGGCCAGAAGATCGGCATGATCAACACGGTCAGCACCAGGAGCAGCAGCACCCCCGTGCAGACCATCGCCAGCTTGTGCCGCAGGAACTTGCGCAGGACCAGCTTGCCCTGGCTACGCGGCTCCGGCAGGGCTTCGGGGGGAAGCTTGCCTTCGGCGGCGGCGTCATCCGCCTCGATGAGGGAGTTCAAGTCAGCCAACGCGAATCCTCGGGTCCAGGATGCCGTACATCAGGTCGGCGATCAGGTTGGCGACGATGATGCTGGTGGCGATGACCACGAGCCAGCCCATCATCACCTGCGGATCGCTCTTGGTCACGGCTTCGACAAGCAGCTTGCCCATGCCATTCCAGTTGAACACCGTCTCGGTGATGATCGCGCCCGAGAGCACGGCACCGAAGTTGACGGAGAACAAGGTGGTCACCGGAATGAGAGCGTTTCGGAAGGCGTGCCGGAAGATGACCCGCCCATTGGGGAGGCCCTTGGCGCGCGCTGTCCGGACGTAGTCCGCGTTCAGCGTCTCCAGCATCGAAGCCCGCTGGAACCGGCTGTACGCGGCGAAGCTGATCGCCATGATGGACAGCGTCGGCAGCAGGTACGCACCGACATAGCTGGCGAGGAAACCACCCGGACCGTCGAAGTTCAGCGATTCCGGGCTGGTGGTCCGGATCCACGGGTTACCGAGAACATCGGTAAGGCCCAGATCACGGACCCAGCCGTTGACCTCGATCGCGGAGTTCTTCAGCACGATCGCGACGCAGAAGATCGGCATCGAGAACAGCAGGAACGCCACCGTCGTGGCGATGTAGTCGATGATCGAGTACTGCTTGACCGCCGCGACGACACCGACGAGAACGCCGAGTGCCAGCGCGAGCAGTTCCGCACCGATCACCAGCTTGGCGGTGACCTCGAACGCGGCGACGACCTTCGGGAACACCGGGGCCAGCGCGTTGCCCTGGGCGATCGAGATGCCCCAGTCGCCCGTCACGAACGCGCCGAGCCAGTCGAAGTACCGAAGGACGATGTTCTTGTCGAGACCGAGCTGACTGGCGACCTGGTTCAAGGTCTCCTGACTCATGGCAGGATTGCTTCTCAGCTCGCCCAGCGGGTCGCCGGTGCCGGCGACCATGACGAAACACAGGAAAGTCCCGACCAGCAGGACGGGAATCGATATCGCCAGACGGCGAAGAATGTAGATCACCAGGTTCAACGAACTGCTCCTCATCCGGGCCTGGCCGCCGAAGTGCTGGACCGCTGCCCGGTTGTCCACCGTAGTGGCGGTAACCCTACGGTCAACAGCTACTTCCGGCGGGTACGGGGCCCGGCTTTTGGCCGGACCCCGTACCACCTCCGATTGCGTAAGCGAGTGGTGAAAAAGCGGGGCGGAAGCCCTACTTCTTCTGCTCCCACTCACCGACGTTCCACAGGACACCGTTGTACGACTGCATGTAAGTGCGGTCGATGCCCTTGAACGCCCACATGGACGGGGTCTGGAACAGCGGCAGCGTCGCGTACTCGTCCGCGATCGCCTGGTCGGCCTTCTGGTAGTTCTCCAGCTGCACGGCCTCGTCGGTGGCCTTCACGGCCGCCTCGAAGGACGAGTCGATCGTCGGGTTCGACAGCCCCTGGTAGTTCTGGCTGCTGTCGTCGACACGGGTGATGTAGATCGACTTCTGCTCGGCCTTGAACGGAGCGGCGGACCAGCCGAAGAGCGCGACGTCGTAGTCGCCCGCCGCGAGACGGCCACCCTTCAGGAAGTTGGCGTCCGTTTCGTCGGTGATCTCGATACCGGCGAGCTTGGCCTGCGAGATGACGATCTCGACGGTCTGCGTACGACGGGCGTTCTGGTTGTGCGTGATCTTGAACGACGCGCGCTGGCCGTCCTTGGCGAAGATGCCGTCGGCGCCCTTGACCCAGCCGGCGTCGGTCAGCGTCTTGGCCGCGGCCTCGGCGCCCAGACCGGCCTTGCTGCTGTACAGGTCCTTGAAGCCCTGCTCACCTGGCATGAACACGATGCTGTTCAGCGGGGTCGCGTCGGCCTGGACCTCCTTGAGCAGCTTGTCGGTGATCTCCTGGCGGTTGACGACCTCGAAGAACGCCTTGCGCAGCGACTTGTCCTTGAACATGCGCTTGTAGTTCAGGTCGAAGTGCTCGAAGGTCAGCTGCGAGGCCGAACCGTAGGTGATGCCCTGGGCCGCGAGGCCCTTCATGGTGTTCGCCGCGGTGGCGTCCGGCTGGGTCGAAGCGGCGATGTCGATCTCACCGTTCTGCAGCGCGGTCGCCATGGCCTTGGTGTCCTCCATCGCCTTCACGACGATCTTGGAGGGGCCACCCTTGCCACCGATCCAGTTCGGGTTCTTCTCGAGCGTGACGGCCTTCTGGTTGGCGTCGAACGCGGTGATCTTGTACGGACCCGAACCCGGCATGTCCTCGGCCTTGAAGCCCTTGAACCCGTTGGTCCAGAAGTCACCGGCCTTCGTCAGCTGGGCCGCGTCACTGGTCGGGGTCAGCTTGGTGATGTCGGCGACGCCCGAGTTCTTCTCGACGATGTGCGCGGGCATGATCGCCGTCGAGTTGAACAGGCCCTTGTAGTCCAGGTACGGCTCGGTGTACTTGGTCTCGAAGGTCAGGTCGTCCTTGCAGGTCGCCTCGTTGATCAGCGAGTAGCCGGTGGTCGAAGCGGCGAGGAAGGCCTGCTTGCCGTCGGCGGTCTTCGCCTTGCCGGAGTGCGCCAGCCACGACAGGTACATGTCGTCGCAGTCGAACGCCTCGTTGTCCGACCACTTGACGTTCGGCTTGATCTTGTAGACGACGGTCTGCGGCTCCTTGGAGGTGACCTCCCAGGAGTCGAACACGTCGTTGTTCAGCAGCACCTTGTTGTTGCCGTCGAGCACGTCGGCGCCCGCGAGCACGGCGGTCAGGATGTAGGTGTTGTACGACGAGTTGGTGTCAGGCGTGTCGTTGTTGTAGCCCGAGTACCCGTCGTCGATGCCCACCGTGACGGTGCCTTCGTACCCCGGGGTGTCCGCGAGCTTGAAGTTTTCGCCGTTCTGCGCCTTGCCGGTCGCCATGCTCTTGATGTCGGTCGATGACCCGTTGGGGTCGGTACTGCCGCTGTCGCCACCGCTGCATGCGCTCAGCGCAAGCGCGGAGGCCGCGACCAGCGACCAGGCGGAGACTGCCTTGGACTTCCTCATGAAGTGTGCCCTCCTAGCACTGGGTTCCTGAGATCGGAACAGGACCCCACACCGCTCCGGTGAGATGGCCCGGAGCCTATGACACGCCAAGCAACACTCATTTGGCGCACTGCCGGTGCACGCTAGAAAGGAAATGCACGAACAGTCACCAGTTACGGAGGGATCGTGACCAAAGGGTAACTTGCGGCTGACATCAAGAAATACAGTGGTTACCTTGAGGAATCAGTCCACCACTCGAACGTGCCGGGAAACGTCACCCTCCAGGGTCCGACTCGGACTCGAAACGGCTACTTCGGACCCCGTGTCCAGTTCACCGCGGACCCGAAAGGGCCCACCATAGGAGGACCAGCGGTTACTCCGGAAATACCAGAGCCGATGGCGAGGGTATCGGCCAGCTGGAACAACGGAATGGCAACATTCCGACGCCACAATTCCGGTTCCAGGGCCGAAAGCGTGTCGGCCACCGAGGTGGCGCCGGTCAGCGCGGCGTCGATCGGGGCCTGCAGGGCCGGATCGCAGAAGCCCAGCGGGTTCCCCGGGACGACGGCCTTGGTCTTGTCGGTGAGCTGATCCGGACGGCAGCCGAAGGTGGATGCCAGCGCCGAAGCGACGTCCGCACCGCCGGTGACCTGGCCGATCACCGCGATGTCGATACCGACGTTGCCCGCGCCCTCCGGCGTCGTCTGCTGGATCCCGTTGAGCACCGGCATGGCCAGCATCGTCGAGAAGAGCTCCCTCGGCTGCGGGGCGATCGCGTTGACCTCGATCCCCGCGGCCACCAGTTGCGCCGTCAGCTCCTTGGCGATCGTCGCGTACGGCTCCTGTTTGGCGGGCGAGGCCACCACCAGCGAAAGGTTCTTCCCGTTCTTCCGCCAGGTGCCCGCCTCCTTGGTGTATCCGGCGGATTTGAGCAGTTCCTCGCCCTTGGCGGGATCCGCCGCCGACGGCGGGCCGGGGGCCGGGATCGTCGGCTGGAAACCGGGAGCCGACGGGACGCGGACCTGCGCGTCGGCGCGGAGCTTGTCGGACGGCCCGCCGTCGGTCGCCTCGGTGATCAGCTTGCCGCGGTCGATCAGCGCGGTGACGCCTTCGCGCACCTGGGGATCCGACAGCGTCGAGCTCACCGGCCGCAGGAGGATCTGCGCGACCGTGGGACGCGCGACCGTGTGCAGCTGGACGGCGGAGCCGAGCTCGCCGAGCCGTTTGAGGCCGGTGCCGTCGGTCCTGGTCATCGCGAACTGGTCGTTGCCGCTGCGCAGGGCGGCCAGTGTGCCGTCCTGATCGGCCGCACGGAGCACGATCCGGTCGAGGGCGGAGGGTTTCTCCCAATAGCGCTCGTTGCGCTCCAGGGTGATCTCTCCGCGCGCGGTGTCGAGTCCCTTGATCGAGTACGGGCCGCCCACCGCCGGGAACGTCGTCGCCAGCGCGCCCTGCCACCCGTTCGGGGCGTCCTTGAGCAGATGCGCGGGCAGGAGGTTGCCGAAGAGCGTCTGCCAGCCCGGATACGGCTTCGCGAAGGTGACCTCGACCCGCTTGCCGCCTTCACGCGACTGGATATCCGAGATCAGCCGGTAGCCGGCGGCGCCGATGACGCCCGGCTGGTCGCGCATCGCCTCGCGGAGATAGGCGAAGTCCTCGGCGGCGATCGGCGCGCTGTCGGACCAGGAGGCGTCCGGGCGGATCGTGTACGCGACCGTGAACGGCTGCTGCGAGACGACCTCGGCGGACTTCATCAGGTTCTTGTCCAGCTCGAAGCTTCCGTCGTCCTTCGGGCGGAACACCGACGGGAGCAGCAGTTGCGAAAGCGCCGACGTGACCTGGGAGGCGTCGGCGAGGTTGTGCGGGTTGTAGCCGCCGAGGACGTCGTCGACACCCACGACCACCTGGGAAGGCGTCTTCGTGGTCGACGTGCTCACCGGGGAGGCCGAGGAGCTGACCACGGGCGGGGGTGGGGTGTTGCTGCAGGCGGCGAGGAGCACGGCCGCGCACGCCAGCATGGACGCCGCTGTGGTCGGTGACCGCACGCCTGGATCCTCCTGGTTTGTCCCTCGCCTGGTCGCCATAGAGCTATCACGCCGGCCATGGCCTCGGCAGCGAGATTCCCATATCGGCCCGGCCGTCGCCCGACCGGATGCCGTCCTCCTCCGGTGGACGTCCGGGAGGCCCCCGGGGTTCCTGCCGGGCCGAGGCTTTTCGGACGCGCCGAAGCGCGCTCGCGCGGCAATCGGTTCCGCAAACCCGGAACATTCCGGAACGGCCGCCGGAATGTTCGCCGCCGCACGATTGATGACCGAAACGATCGCGACCGGGAGTCCTATCCGGACGCATTTAGCGTCTTTTGTTTCGCGCCCGCCCGGAACCGCGTTCGCCGCCCGGCGCGCGTGGCCGCTCCGTCGCCGTTCCGTCCGGGGTGTTCCGGTGATGTGAACACCGTCCGAAAAGGAGATCGGCTTTCCATCGAAATTGTCGGGAAAGGACCTTTCTTTAACGAAGAACGCCCGTCCGAATACGGTGCGTGACCACATTTGGACCCGAAAACGCCGGAGGGCGCCTGCTCACGGTGAGTGAGCAGGCGCCCTCCGGCGTGGGACGAGCGGGGTCAGCCGCGGTTCTTGTTGCGGTTGCGCTCCTTGGCGCGCTGGTTGACGTCCAGCGTGACCTTGCGGATCCGGACGACGTCGGGGGCGACCTCGACGCACTCGTCGACGGAGCAGAACTCCAGCGCCTCCTCCAGGCCCATCTTGCGCGGGCGGGCCAGCGTCTCCATCACGTCGGCGGAGGACTGACGCATGTTGGTCAGCTTCTTCTCCTTGGTGATGTTGATGTCGAGGTCTTCGGCACGCGGGTTCTCGCCCACGACCATGCCCTCGTACACCTCGGCGCCCGGCTCCACGAAGAAGGTGCCGCGGTCGGCCAGCTGGATCATCGCGTACGCGGTGATCGGGCCGGACCGGTCGGCGACCAGCGAACCGGAGTGACGGGTGCGGATCTCGCCCGCCCACGGGAAGTACCCCTCGAACACGTGGTTCGCGATACCGGTGCCGCGGGTCTCGGTGAGGAAGTCGGTGCGGAAGCCGATCAGGCCGCGCGCCGGGAGGACGTAGTCGAGCTTGATGCGGCCGGTGCCGTGCCCGCCCATGTGCTCCATGCGGCCCTTGCGGGCGGCCAGCAGCTGCGTGATGCCGCCGAGGTGCTCCTCCGGGGAGTCGATCGACAGCCGCTCGAACGGCTCGTGCAGCTTGCCGTCGATCATCTTCGTGACCACCTGCGGCTTGCCGACGGTCAGCTCGAAGCCCTCGCGGCGCATCTGCTCGACGAGGATGGCCAGCGCCAGCTCGCCACGACCCTGGACCTCCCAGGTGTCGGGGCGCTCGGTCGGCAGGACGCGGATCGAGACGTTACCGATCAGCTCCTGGTCCAGGCGCGCCTTCACCAGGCGGGCGGTGACCTTGTCGCCGCCGCTGCGGCCGGCCAGCGGCGAGGTGTTGACACCGATGGTCATCGAGATGGCGGGCTCGTCGACGGCGATCCGGGGCAGCGCCTCCGGGTTCTCGACGTCGGCGAGGGTGTCGCCGATGGTGATCTCCGGGATACCGGCGATGGCTACCAGCTCGCCCGCGCTCGCCTCGGTCGCCGGGACGCGGGTGAGCGCCTCGGTGACCAGCAGTTCGGAGATGCGGACGTTCTGGATGGTGCCGTCCTCGCGCATCCACGCCACCGTCTGGCCCTTGCGCAGGCTGCCGGAGTGGATGCGGATCAGCGCGATCCGGCCGAGGAAGTTGGAGGCGTCGAGGTTGGTGACCAGTGCGCGCAGCGGGCCTTCGCGGTCGGCGAAGGGTGGCGGCACGTGGCGCATCAGGGTCTCGAACAGCGGGTCGAGGTTCTCGCTCTCGGGCACCGCGCCGTCGGCGGGCTGCCCGAGGCTCGCCTTGCCCGCACGCGCGGAGGCGAAGACGACCGGGAGGTCGAGGATCGCGTCGAGGTCGGCGTCCTCGATGTCACCGGCCAGGTCGAGCAGGAGGTCGTGGGTCTCTTCGACGACCTCGGAGATCCGGGCGTCGGGCCGGTCGGTCTTGTTGACGACCAGGATGACCGGCAGGCCGGCTTCGAGGGTCTTGCGCAGCACGAACCGGGTCTGCGGGAGCGGGCCCTCGCTGGCGTCGACCAGCAGCACGACCCCGTCGACCATGGACAGGCCGCGCTCGACCTCGCCGCCGAAGTCGGCGTGACCGGGGGTGTCGATGACGTTGATCGTCACCATGCCCTCGTCGGTCTTGCGGCGGATGGAGGTGTTCTTCGCGAGAATGGTGATGCCCTTTTCCCGCTCGAGCTCCCCGGAGTCCATCACGCGATCGACGAGTTCGGCGCGTTCCTCGAAGGCGCCGGACTGCCGGAGCATCGCGTCGACGAGGGTCGTCTTGCCGTGGTCGACGTGTGCGACGATGGCGACGTTGCGCAGGTCGGGCCGGGTCTTGCCGGACGAGCGGCCGGCATCGACTGCGGTGGCGCTGGCTGCGGGCACGCGAAGGCTCCAAAGGTTTCAAGTTCGGGTGTGGTGCCCGCGCTCGCGCGTTCGAGACACGCCCGGCCGACTTTGGCCATACGCGGACCACACCAGGATACCTGTAGCCCGACTGTGAGCAGCCCCACGCCCCCAGATCGGTTAGGCTCACCTAACGTGTAGAGGTCGCCGACGCCGGTCGGAGAAGGAGCGCGAGTGGGCAAGAAACTACCTGACGACCCGCACAAGCTCGTGCGCAAATGGATGAAGTCCGGCAAGGTCAAGAAGAAATGCTGCCGGTCGAAGTCGAGGTGCGGCAAATGCCCCGTCCTCGCCCTGAAAAAGGCGAAGACGAAGATCGCGAAGGCCGCTTAGAAGATCGTCAATGCACCACCGCCTCGTTGATCGCCCGCAGTTCCGGCGCGGTCCTGGTCGGCGAGAACTCGATCACCTCGTAGGCGGCCATGTGCTTGATCGAGAAGGGGTCGGTCGCGAGGATCGCGTCCAGCTTTCCCCTGGCCATGGGCTTGGTGATGATCACGCCACCGATGCGCGGGTTGCGCCTGCCGGAGGCGAGGAAATTACCGTTCTCGTACTGTTTGGTCAGCCAGTCGGCGTGGTCCGGGAGCACGTAGTCGATTTCTTCGATGGGCGCGGTGTAGGTCAGCAGGACGACAAACATGAGTCGAAGGTAGACCCGCATCGCCAATATGACGGGTGTACTGCCTCGGCCGATATGAAGTGTTGACGCTACGTGCCCGTAATGAGTGAAATCACCCGCGTTTCGTCCTCTGGATGCGGTGGTTCGACGTCGAACCACCGCATCCAGAGGACGAAACGCGGGCCGCTCTGTAGGATGAGCCACATGCGCGCGCAGAACGCCCAGTGGTGGCCGCCCTCCGGCGGCCCCGAAGTCCTGCGCTGAACCAGACGCGCACCACCAGGCCGCCCCACCGGGCGGCCTTTTTCGTGCCCGGACCCGGGGCGGCCCGAATCCGGAAGGAAGAAGGCAGATGATCAGGTTGTCCGGGATCACCCCGTCCGGCCACGTCCACGTCGGGAACCACCTGGGGGCCATCCGGCGCTGGGCGGACGAGGGCGGGCCGGACGACCTGTACTTCGTCTCCGACCTGCACGCCATGACCAACTCGCACAATCCGGCGAAGCTGCGTTCGATGGCCTCCGAACAGCTGGCCGTTCTGATCGCGGCCGGGATCGAGCCGGATCGCGTGTTCGTGCAGTCCGACATCGCCCGCGAGCTGGGCGCCCTCAACTGGGTCCTGGAGTGCACCTGCAACTACGGCGAGGCCGCCAGGATGATCCAGTTCAAGGAGAAGTCGAAGGGCCGGGCCGGGGTGCGGCTGTCCCTGCTGACCTATCCGGTGCTGATGGCGGCGGACATCCTGCTGCAGGGCGCGGACGAGGTCCCGGTCGGCGAGGACCAGCGGCAGCACGTCGAGCTGGCGCGAACGCTGGCGAAGCGGTTCAACTCCACCTACGGCGACGTGTTCACCATGCCGAAGGCGGCGCTGCCGCCCGCCGGCGCGCGGGTCATGGACCTCGCCGAGCCGACGCGGAAGATGTCGAAGTCGACGAAGGAAGAGGCGGGGGTGATCTTCGTCCTCGACGAGCCCGACCAGGTCCGCCGGAAGGTCAAGCGCGCGAAGACCGACGGCGGGTCGACACCGGCCTACGCGCCGGAAACCCGGCCGGGGATGGCGAACCTGCTGGACATCCTCGCGGCGTGCGTCAAGGAGAAGCCCGAGGACCTCGCCGACCGGTTCGGCTCCTACGGCCAGGTCAAGGAGGCCGTCGCCGAGGCACTCATCGAGGAGTTGCGGCCGGTCCGGGAGCGCGCGCTGGCACTGCTGGCGGACCCGGGTGAGCTGGAGCGGGTGCGCAAGGCGGGTGCCGTCCGGGCGGCGGAACGGGGTGAGCACCGGCTCCAGTCCGCGCTGCGGCTCATCGGCGCCGGCTGAAGGTCCGTGAAGGCCTCCTTGAGGGACTCCGGGGCCCGGCGAAGTCGTCTATCCGCTGGTCGAGAGAGCGGTGGAGGACTCGTCACAACGGCCTGACACCTTCTCGACTGTCCACAGGGGACACCTTCGGGATGGCCGTACCCGATTCGGGCGTTTTGCGAAGGACTGTCGTGAGTGATAAAGAGGGTTAGAACCGTCCTTACCACTCACGACCCTCCGCAAAACGTATATATAGGCATCAAACGGATATTCACCTGACATCTGGCGTCCTTTGTGGACATCGCCCGGCACCGGCAGGCGTTTATGCGACTCTGCCGGGCCCCTGACCTTGGCGGCAGGGAAGGAGGCCTTCACGGACTTGCGAGCAGGACGTGCAGGGCGGGCAGAAGGATCCGGTCGGCGGGCAGCCAGTCGAGGTCGTCGAGGTCGTGCGCGGAGATCCACCGGACGTCCTTGTGCTCAACCGCCCGCGGCTCGACCCCCGCGCTGACCAGCGAAGCGGCGTAGATCCGCAGCACCTTCCCCTTCGGCAGCGGCACGTCGTCCCCGACCCGGCCCGCGACCGTCACGGCGACGTCCAGCTCCTCCAGGCATTCCCGGGCCAAGGCGGCTTCGTCGCTTTCGCCGTCCTCGACCCGTCCGCCCGGCAGTTCCCATTGCCCGGCGTGGTCGGCGGGCCAAGCCCGCTGCTGCGCCAGCAGCTGTCCGTTCCGCACGATGGCGGCACCCACGATCACCACACGCTCACCCTACGACCGCACGTGCCCGAACCCGGATCACGCGTGCTTGAGCCCGGATCAGGCGTGCTTGAAGCCGGAAGACAGGTGTTCCGCCTCCAAGCACGTGTGTTCGACATTCAAGCACGCGTGTTCCGTGCCTGGGCACGCGAATCACGCCGAGGCGCCAGGCCGCGCCGCCTGCCAGACGACCTGGAAACGCGCCCCGCCATCGGGTGACTCACCGACGCGGACGCGGCCCCCTCGGCGGCGGACGGCCTCCGCGACCATCGCCAGCCCCAGCCCGGTGCCGCCGGACGACCGGGCCCGCGAATCGGACACGCGGTAGAACCGGTCGAACACCCGCTCCCGGTGTTCGGGCGCGATCCCCGGCCCGTCGTCGTCGACCACCACCCGCACGGTGGACCGCGCCGCCAGCACCGACACCACGATCTGGCCCCGCGCGTACCGGCAGGCGTTGCGCAGCAGGTTGCTCAGCACCAGTTCGACCTCGGCGTGCGTGGCCAGCGCCCACGCGGTCCCGACCGTGCCGCTCACCCGGATCTCCGGCGCGCCGGCGGGCATCCGCGCGACCGCGGCCCGCACCTCGCTCACCAGCTCGACGGGTTCCGCGGGCGGGACCTCCCCCGCGTCCGACCTCGCCAGCGCCAGCAGCCCGTCGAGCAGCGCGGAGAGCCGTTCCGCCTCCTCCAGGATGTCGGCGAGTGTCTCCTGCGAGAGGTCGGGATCGGGATTGGTGACCGCGACCTCGGCCTGCACGCGGATCGACGCGACCGGCGACCGGAGCTCGTGCGCGGCGTCCCCGGTGAACCGGCGAAGCCGCTCGGCGCCTTCCTCCTGCCTGGCCAGCAACGCGTTGAACTCCTCCGCCAGCGCGCGGAGTTCGTCGTGCGAATCCGGGAGCGGCAGCCGCGCGCCGGGCGGGAGCACCCGCACCGACCCGCGCATCCGCGCCACCGGCCGCAGCGCGAACCGCACCAGCAGCCACGTCGCGATCCCCGCACCCACCGCGCCGACGGACGCGACCACGAACAGCCACAGCCCGCCGGAGTGCACAGCGGTCCCGAAGCCGACCAAGCCCGCACCCGCGACGACGAGCCGTTGCTGCCCGTCGGGGGCGGTGACCACGGTGCCCGCCCACCGCCAGCTGTGCTCACCGCCGGTCGTGACGGGTTCGCCCGCCTTCAGCGCGCGGACCTCGGAAGGGCCGAGGTTCGCGGGCGGGAGGCCGTCCACCGGGCCGCCGCCGGTGTCGAGAACGCGGACGGTGACCGCCGATCCCGACGGCGCCCGTCCCGCGGCGACGTCGGCCTTCGCGGTTTCCAGCTGGGCACTCAGCTCGTCGTCGACCGAGCCGATCAGCAGCGGCTGGAGATTGTCCCCCGCGACCGCCGCCAGCCCGAGCAGGAAACCGAGCGTGACCGTAGCCGTGAGCAGGGTGATCCGGACCTCCAGCGATCGGCGGCGCCACCAAGACGGCGAGCCGATCACCCCTGTCCCGCCGGGGCGATCACTTCGTCGAGCTGCGGGTCCGACGCCAGGTAACCGTGCCCGCGTACGGTCCGGACCAGCGCGCCCGCGCCGACCGCGTCGAGTTTGCGGCGCACGTAACCGACGTAGACCTCGACGACGTTCCGGGTCGCGGCCTGCTCGTCACCCCAGACGGCGCGCAGCAGCTCGTCCTTGGTGACGACCGTTCCCGCCCGGCCGGCCAGTACCTCCAGCAGCGCGAACTCACGGGGGCTGAACGCCACCTCGACGCCGTCGTAGCGGACCTGCCGCAGGCTCCGGTCGACTTCGAGCGCGCCGATGCGCAGCGGCCCGCGGATGGCCTCCGGCGAGGCCCGCCGCAGCACCGCGCGCACCTGTGCGACCAGGACGACGAACGAGAACGGTTTCACGAGGTAGCCGTCGGCACCGAGGTCGAGGCCGTCCGCCTGGTCGACCTCGCCGTCTTTCGCCGAAATCATCAGTACCGGTGTGGTGACACCGAGGGCGCGCAGGCGTTCGAGCACGCGGTAGCCGGAAAGGCCGGGGAGCATGATGTCGAGCAGGACGACGTCGAAGGACCCCGTCTGCGCGAGCCGCAGACCGCTGGGGCCGTCGGCCGCCGTGACCACGTCCATGTCCTCGGCGCGCAGCCCCCGCTGCAACGCCTTGCGCACGCCGGGCTCGTCGTCGACCACCAGTACTCGAGGTTTCACGTCCCTCATCATTCACGCTTCGACCAGCTCACGCGCGACCTCTCAGCGCCATCTCAGCTGCGGCGGCGGAGTCTGAGTGGTGTCTCAGCGTTTCCGGGGAAGCGTTGTCGCCAAGACCCGAGCACACTCCGGGTTCGGGGAAACAGGGAGAGACAGCATGGATCCGAAAAGGAAGGCCATCACCGCGGCGGTGGTGGGGACGGCTCTCGGCGTCGGCGGGCTCGTCGTCGTCGCGATGCCGGCCACCGCGGGCGACGCGCCCGTCTTGCCGCAGGTCAGCGCCGAAGAGCTGGTGCAGTCGACGCTCAACGCGAAGCCGTCGGCGTTCGACGGGAAGGTCAAGGTCAGCAACGACCTCGGCCTGCCGCAGGTCGGCAGCACCCTGCCCGGTGTATCGGCGCTTAACATCGACTCGGCGCAGGTTTCGACCGACGGCACGGGCAAGAGCAAGATCTCGCTCACCGAGGGTTCCAGCCAGCAGACCATCGTCCGGAACGGCCAGACCGTCTGGGAGTACGACTCCAAGGACAACTCGGCCACCAAGGTGACCATCCCGGCCGATCTGGCCAAGGAGCACCAGGACAAGGCCCAGACCGTCGACCCGGCCTCGGTCGCCTCGGAACTGCTCGCCAAGGTGCGCGAGAGCAGCACGATCGCCGTCGACGGGACGGCCTCGGTGGCGAACCGGGCCGCGTACGAACTGGTGCTGACCCCGAAGCCGACCGAGCGGACGCTCCTGCGCGAGATCCGCGTCGCGATCGACGACCAGACCCGGCTGCCGCTGCGGGTCACGGTGCTGGCCAACGGCACGTCCGCCCCGGCGTTCGAGGCTTCGTTCAGCGAGATCAACTTCGCGGCCCAGCCCGCGTCGAACTTCGAGTTCACCCCGCCCAAGGGCGCGAAGGTGACCGAGAAGACCGCCGAGGTCGACCCGAAGAACCGTGAGCTGGCCGAGCAGGCGAAGTCCGAGATCAAGGTCGTCGGCGACGGCTGGGACACCGCGATCACCGGCAAGATCCCGGCCGACGCGCTGGCGAAGGCCGGCGAGGCCAAGGACGAGCAGGGCCGCCAGGTCGACCCGAAGGCGCTGCTTTCGCGGTTCGCCAAGCCGGTCAGCGGTGCCTGGGGCAGCGGCTGGCTGGTGACCACCAAGGTCGGCACCGGCGTACTGACCGACGACGGCCGCTACGCCGTCGGCGCGGTGCCGGAGCAGGTCCTCTTCGAGGCCTTGGCCGCGAAGTGACCACCACGTTCGAAGCCGGAGCGGACGCTTCCCAGGAGGCGTCCGCTCCGGCGGTACCCATGGCGGCCCGCACCAGGGGCCTGCGCAAGGTCTACGGCCGCACGGTGGCCGTGGACCACGTCGATCTCGACGTCCCCGAAGGCGCCGTGCTGGGGATGCTCGGCCCCAACGGTTCGGGCAAGACGACGACCATCCGGATGCTGCTCGGTCTCGTGCGGCCGACCGAGGGCGAGGTCGAACTCTTCGGCAAACGGATGCCTGACGAGGCGGCGCACGCGTTGCCCGACGTCGGCGCGCTGGTCGAGGGGCCGGGTTTCCACCCTTTTCTCTCCGGGCGGGAGAACCTGCTGCGCGTGGCCGCGGCCGAACCGCGGCTGGCCTCGGCGGGAATCCCCGGAGCGGTCGACGCGGCGCTTGAGCGCGTCGGCCTGACCGGCGCCGCCACCCGGCGCTACAAGGGCTATTCGCTGGGGATGAAGCAGCGGATGGGGCTGGCGAGCGCGCTGCTCGTGCCAAGGCGGATGGTCGTGCTCGACGAGCCGACGAACGGCCTCGACCCGGCGGGCACCAGGGAGATCCGCCGGATCATCGGCGAACTGCACGCCGACGGCGTCACCGTGCTGGTGTCGTCGCATCTGCTGGCGGAGGTCGAGGCGACCTGCACGCACGTCGCGGTGCTCCAGTCCGGGAACGTGATCGCTCAGGGCGAGCTCTCGGAACTGCTGGAGTCGGGGAACGCGGCGCTGCTGGTGCGGACGCCGGACGCCGAACTAGCGGTGGAGACGTTGCGGGAGAACAGGATCGGCAGCAGGCTCACGCCGGACGGCGTCCGCGTCGACCTGACCGCCGCCGAAGCCCCCGACGTGCTGCGTCATCTGGTGACGGCCGGAGTGGCCGTGCACGAGGCGACGAGGGCGCGGACCGGACTCGAAGACCTGTTCGCCCGGCTGACCCAGCCGGAGTCCACTGTAGACGGTGAGGGGGAGTCGTGACCCACGCTCTGGCCGCGGCACCCGCGGCACGGACCGGGCAGGACACTGTCGGCCTGCTCCGGCTGTATCGCGCCGAACTGCGCTGGATCTTCCGGCGGCCCCGCACGCTCGCCGTACTGGGCCTGCTCGCGTTGATCCCGGTGATCATCGGGGTCGCGCTGACGTTCGTCGACGCTTCGGAAACGAGCGGCGGACGGGATGGCGCGCTGCTCGCTTCCGCGGTCAACAACGGCTTCATCCTGCCGGTCGCGGCACTGACCATGACACTGGGGTTGCTGCTCCCCCTCGCTTCGGCGATGGCCGGGGCGGACGCGATCGCCGGCGAGGCGGCCCACGGGACGCTGCGCGGCTGGCTGATCGCGCCGGTCGGCCGGGGCAGGCTGCTCGCGATCAAGGCGTTCGGCGTCGCGACGGTTTCGACGATCGCCGTACTGGCCATGACGTTCACCGGATTCGTCACCGGCCTGCTCATCAGCGGCACCGACTCGATGTTCACCCTCACCGGCTCGACGCTGAGCGTCTGGGACGCGCTGGGCCGCGTCCTGCTCGTGGCCGCGTGGGTGGTCCTGCAACTGTGGGCGGTCGGCGCGGTCGCGCTCGCGATCTCGGCGTTCACCGAACATCCGATGCTGGTCGTCGCCTCGGTGCTGGCCGGGACGATCGTGTTCACCATCCTCGGTTTCCTGGACGCGGTGTCGTGGCTGCATCCGTTCCTGCTCAACGAGAACTGGTCGCAGGCGCCCGCATCGGTGTTGATGGACCCGGTGGACACCGCGTTGCTCGGCGAAGGGGCACTGCGCGCTACCTGCTACATCGCCATCGGGCTCTCGATCGCCTACGCGCGCCTGACCACCCGGGACGGCTGAAGGATCCACGACCTCCGCGCTCAGTTGAGCGCGGAGGTCGAGCGGACACCGGGCTAACCTTAAGGGAACCCTGTCAGCAGGTAACGAACCACAGACTAATCGGCCACACCCTTGTGCACTCGGTCCGGTTTGTGTCGACTTGTCCCCCATGTTCCAGACAACGTGGCCCCTGCCACATCCCCAGTCCGCATCCGACCAGGTGCTCGCCGCGGAAAGTGGCATGCTGTCGGGGATCGAGAACACGATCAACAGCGTGTTCAAACCGATCTCCGACGCAGTGTCCGGCTTCGTTTTCGCCGAGGTCACCGTCTTCGGCGTCACCTTCCCCTGGATCGTCGCCTGGCTGGTCGTCGCCGCGGCCGCCTTCACCGTCTACTTCGGCTTCGTCCAGTTCCGGGCCTTCCGCCTCGCCACCCAGATCGCCCGCGGCCAGTTCACCCGCCCGGACGAGCCCGGCGAGATCTCCCACTTCCAGGCCCTCAGCTCGGCCCTGTCCGGCACGGTCGGCCTCGGCAATATCGCCGGTGTCGGCGTCGCGGTCACCATCGGCGGAGCCGGTGCCACCTTCTGGATGATCATCTGCGGTCTCCTGGGCATGTGCACCAAGTTCGTCGAGTGCACGCTCGGGGTGAAATACCGCGAGGTGCACGCCGACGGGACCGTTTCCGGCGGCCCGATGCACTACCTGCGCCGAGGTATCGCCGAACGCTTCCCCACCAAGGGCGGACGCACTCTCGGCAAGATCCTCGCGGCGGGCGCGGCGGTGATGATCCTGTTCTTCGGCATCGCCGGCGGCAACATGTTCCAGGCCAACCAGAGCTTCGCTCAGTTGCGCAATGTCACCGGCGGTGACGAAGGCTTTCTCGGCGGCGACGGCGCGGCCCTGATCTTCGGGATAGCACTCGCCGTCTTCGTCGGCCTCGTGATCGCCGGCGGTATCAAGTCCATCGGCGCGGTGACCAGCAAGCTCGTGCCCACCATGGGCGTCGTCTACGTGGTCGCCTGCCTGGTCGTCATCGGCGCCAACATCACCTCGGTGCCCGCCGCCTTCGGCGAGATCATCAGCGGCGCCTTCGCTCCCGAAGGCGTGGCCGGTGGCGCCATCGGCGCGCTGATCGTGGGCTTCCAGCGTGCGGCGTTCTCCAACGAAGCCGGACTGGGCTCCGCCCCCATCGCGCACTCCGCCGTCCGGACCAAGCACCCGATCACCGAAGGTTACGTGGCTCTGCTCGAGCCGTTCGTCGACACCGTGATCGTGTGCACCATGACCGCGCTGACGGTGATCATCGCCAAAACCCAGTTCTGGACCGACGCCAAGGCCACCGTGGCCGCGGGCGGCCCCACCCCGGACGGGGTGACGGTCACCTCCGAATCGTTCGCCAGCGCGCTGCCTTGGTTCCCCTACGTGCTCACCGTGGCCGTGGTGCTCTTCGCCGTGTCCACCATCATCACGTGGGGTTACTACGGACAGAAGGCCTGGACCTACCTGTTCGGCAAGAGCGTGCTCAGTGAGCGGCTCTATCACGTGGTGTTCTGCCTGTTCGTGGTGGTGGGGTCGGTGCTCACCCTCGGCAGTGTCCTGGACTTCGCCGACGCCGTCCTGTTCCTGCTCGCGCTGTTCAACATCATCGGGCTCTACCTGCTCGCCCCGGTCGTCAAACGGGAAATGACCAACTACCGCCAGCGCCGCCGTGAGGGAGAGGTCGTCCGCGTCAAGTGACCCGCGGGTGCGTGAGGCCTTGTCCGGCCTCACGCACCGCGAAGCGGCACCAGGTTTCGGCGCCCGCCACTCCGGGTATTTGGTCCCGACGACCCGAGCCGTCCGGATCTGCCGCCGACGCCGCGCGAAGGCACATAGTCGTGTTGACGCACTGTCCGAGGTAAGGAGCGAATCGTCGTGAACGAGCAAGCGGACAGGCCCGTGGTCGCCGGGGTCGACGGAAACGCGTCCTCGCTACTGGCCGTCCGCTGGGCGGCGGCGGAAGCGCGTCGCCGAGGGGCCGGACTCCGGCTGGTACTCGCGTTCGACAAGGACTCCCTGGAGTATCCACAACCCTTGCCGACGCGCGAAGAGCTCGCGGAAATGGCGGAGATGCGAGGACACCGCCTGCTCCGCGAGGCCGAAGACGTGGCACGGAAGGTGGAACCTTCCCTGAAGGTCGCTCTGGACCTGCGTCACGAGAAGCCGGCGCAGGCGTTGCTGGCGATGTCGGAGGACGCCGGCCTGCTGGTGCTCGGCCCGGAACAGATCCGTCCGCTGGGCAGGCTGCTGGTCGGCTCGGTGTCGATCGCCCTCGCGGCGCACGCGAAGTGCCCGGTCGCGGTGGTGCGCTCTCACGTAGCCGAGGACGACCCGCCCACGGAAGGCCAGGTCGTGGTCGGTGTCGACGGCTCGCACACCGGCGATGCCGCGCTGGCGCTCGCCTTCGAACAGGCTTCAAGGCGCGACGCGCCGCTGGTCGCGGTCCACACCTGGGACGACGTCCTCCCGTCGGCACTGTTCGACGAAACAGAGTGGACGTACAACGCCAGCGACATCGAGGAGCGCGAGAGCGAAGTGCTGGCCGAGCGGCTCGCCGGCTGGCAAGGCCGGTATCCGGACGTCTCGGTCGAGCGCGTCGTCACCCGAGGGAAGCCGGCTGAAGTGTTGCTCGGATACGCCGACCGTGCCCAGCTCCTCGTGGTCGGTACCCGTGGCCGGGGCGGATTCGCCGGGATGCTGCTCGGGTCGACCAGCCAGCAGGTGCTTTCGTACGCGCTATGCCCGGTCATCGTCGCCCGTTCCCCCGAGCGTTAGCGGGAGCCGGGCGACGCCGTCCGGGTCCAGCGCGAGGCACACGGTGTCACCGGGGCGCAGATCGGCGGCGACCGGCGCGACTGCGTCCACAGTGGACAGATCCCCGCCGGGAGCTACCACGAGCCGCACGTGCTCCCGCCGGTGCACCACCGCTACGACCTCGCCCTCGACACCTTCCGGGGCGACCCGCAGACCGTGCGGCCTCAGGCCCAGCCGCACCGCGCCGTCCTCGACGTCGGGCAGCGTGACCTCGCCGAGCACGGTCCGCACCGTCCCGCCCGACGCCTCGCCGTCGACGAAGGTGGTCACCCCGAGGAAACGCGCCACGTCCTCGTCCACCGGCTGCCGCCAGACGCGGCGTACCGCGCCCTCCTGCCGGATCTCACCGTCGTCGAGCACGGCGACCCGGTCGGCGAGCGTGAACGCCTCCTCCTGATCGTGCGTGACCAGCAGCGCGGTGATCTTGCTGCGCCGTAACAGGGCCGCGAGGTCGATCGCCAGCTGTTCGCGCAGCCCGGCGTCCAAACCGGACAGTGGTTCGTCCAGCAGCAGCAACCGCGGTTCCGGCGCGAGCGCGCGGGCCAGCGCCACCCGCTGCGCCTGCCCGCCGGACAGCTCGGTCACCCTCCGCCGCTCGTAACCGGCCAGGCCGACCAGATCGAGCAGCGCCCGGATCCGTCCGGCGTGCTCGGCGCGGGGGACGTCGTGCATCCGCAGCCCGAACGCGATGTTGGCGGCGACGTCCTTGTGCGGGAACAGCTGCCCGTCCTGGAACACCAGCCCGAACCCCCGCCGGTGCACCGGGACACCGGAGAGGTCCTCGCCGTCCCACCGCACGGTGCCCGACGTCAGCGGCTCCAGGCCGGTGATCGCCCGCAGCAGCGTCGACTTCCCCGAACCGGACGGGCCGAGCAACGCCAGCACCTCGCCGTCGGCGATGTCCAGCCCGGCGTCCTTCACCGCCGCGAAGGATCCATAGTGGACGGTCAGATCCCGTACCGACAGCGACACTAGAACTCCCCTACCGAATTCTGCCCACGGACCGCGCCGAACCGGTCGATCAGCACCACCGCCACCACGGTCACGATCATGAGCAGCGCGCAGGCCGCGTAGGCCATCTGGTTGTTCAGCTCCCCCGGCCGCGAGATCAGCGTCGCGACGGCGACCGGCAACGTCGGCGCGTCCGGCCTGGCCAGGAAGCTCGTCGCGCCGAACTCGCCGAGCGCGACCACGTAACCGAATCCGGCCGCCGCGACCAGCGAACGCGCCGTCAGCGGGAGATCGATCTCCCGCCACACCCGGCCCGGGCTCGCGCCGAGCGTCGACGCGGCCTGCCGCAGCCGGACGTCGACCGACCGCAGCACCGGCAGCACCATCCGCACGATCAGCGGGATGATCACCAGCGCCTGCGCGAGCGGCACCAGCAGCGGAGACGTCCGCAAGTCGCCGGGGAGCGCGTCGAGCGTGACGAGATAGCCGAAACCGACGGTCACCGCGGACACACCCAGCGGCAGCATCAGCGCGGCGTCCATCGTCTCGCCCATGCCCCTGGCCAGCCTGCCCGGCGTGCGGCGCAACGCCACCAGCACGACAGAGGCCAGCACACCGACGATCATCGCGAGCGTCGTCGCGTCGAACGCCGTCCGCAGCGACATCGACGCCGCGTCCCAGCCGGAAACCTGAAGGGCGCCACGGGAGCCGTGCCCGGCGAGCGCTTCGTACCCGGCGAGGCTCCAGCCGTCCGAAGTGGACACTGACTCGACCAGCAACGCCACGATCGGCGTCATCAGGAGCGCGACCACCGCGAGCCCGGCGGACACCGCCCACCACTCGCCACCCCTCGGTCGCCGCGCGGTCTCGCTCCGCGAACGCAGCCGGACCGCGTTCTCCCGGCGCCGCCTCGCCAGCGTGCCGACGACCAGCGCGGCGACGACGGCGGCGAACTGCACCAGCGACAACGCGGCCGCGCCGGAGAGGTCGAGCAGTTCGACCGTGCGCAGGTAGATCTCGGTCTCCAGGGTGCGGTACTTCGCCCCGCCGAGGATGAGCACGACACCGAAACTGGTGGCACAGAACAGGAACACCACCGCGGCCGAAGACGCGACGGCCGGGGCGAGCGCGGGCAGCGTCACCGAGCGGAAGGCACGCCACGGCGACGCGCCGAGTGCCCGCGCCGCGTCCACGGTGCGCGGATCGAGATGGCTCCACAGCCCGGAAACCGTGCGTGCGACGACGGCGACGTTGAAGAAGGCGTTCGCCAGCACCAGGGGCAGCAGGCCGCCGTCGGGCCAGAGGGCGCGGAACGCCAGGCCGACCACGACGGTCGGCAGCACGAACGGCACCAGCACGAGCGTCCGGACCAGCGAAACCCCCGGCAGCCGCACCCGCGCGAGCAGGAACGCGACCGGCAGGCCCGCCAGCACCGCCACGATCGTCGAAACCCCGGCACTGGCGACGGTGAATCCGGCGAGCTTCCAGGTCAGCGGGTCACCGATGGCCGTGCCGACCCCGCCGGAGCCGAATCCGCGCGCGACGATCGCCGCGACCGGCCAGGCGAAGAACACCACGAGGAAGCCGAGCGGCAGCACGGCGAGTGCGGCCAGCCCGGCTCCCCGGGAAGTCAGCCTGGAAGTACTCAGCCCTCTAGAAGAGTGCGCCACTGGGCGATCCACTGCTCGCGCCCGGCCTGGATCTTGGCCGGTTCGAGCGTCTTCGGCTGCTGCGGCTGCGGCGCGGCCTGTGCCCAGCCCTGCGGGAGCTCGACGCCCTGACGGGCCGGGTACACGTACATGTTGCTCGCCACCGTCACCTGGAACTGCTGGGACAGCAGGAAGTCCACGACCTTGCGGGCCTTTTCGACCTGCTTGCCGCCCTTCAGCACCCCCGCGTACTCGACCTGGCGGTAGCAGGTGTCCAGCAGTGCCTTCGTGCGCGGCTTGCCGTCGTCACCGATCTCGGCGGCGGGCGAAGAGGCGTAGGAGACGACGATCGGGCGCGGACCCTTGCCCGAGGAACCGGAGAATTCCTTTTGGTAGGCCTCTTCCCAGCCGCTGACCGTCTTGAGCCCGTTGGCCTTCAGCTGTGTCCAGTACCCCTGCCAGCCCTCCTCGCCGAACTGGGCGACGGTGCCGAGCAGGAACGCCAGGCCGGGCGACGACGTCGCGGGGCTCTCGGTGACCATCAGGTCCTTGTACTTGGCGTCGGCCAGGTCCGCGAACGACTTCGGCTCCGGGATCCCCTTGTCCGCGAAGTACCGGGTGTCGATGTTGACGCAGACGTCGCCGAGGTCGACCGCGGAGAGCCGGTGCTCGGGGTCGACGGAGTAGCGCTGCGGGCCTCGATCGGCCTCCGGGCTGGTGTACTGCTCGAAAACGCCCTCGGTGAGCGCGCGCGAGGCGAACGTCGAGTCGATGCCGTACGCGACGTCCCCGATCGGGTTCGCCTTGGTCAGCACCAGTTTGTTGGTCAGCGCGCCCGCGTCCCCCTGTTTGAGCACGGAGATCTTGATCCCGGACTGCCGCTCGAACGCGTCGAGGACCTCCTGCGGGGCGAGCCACGAGTCGTGTGTCACGAGCGTGACCGTCGCCGGCGCCTTCGGGTCGTTCCCCGTGTTCCCGGAGAGCGAGCAGCCCGCGACGAGGGCGGCCACCGTGCCTGCCGCAACGACCGTGCGGAGGGCGCGTTTCATCTAGCCTCCTGCGTTCTTCAAGGGGGGACCCGTGGCAAACGTGCAGCGTAGCCGACGGCGTACCACCATGGAGTCATGGCGGAAATCTTGAACGACCAGCAGGCCGACGAAGCCGTGACCAAGCTCTCCGGGTGGACCCGCGACGGCGTGACGATCGAGCGGACGGCGAAGCTGCCGAGCTTCCCCAAGGCCATCGAAGCGGTGGGCAAGGTGGCCGAATTGGCGGAGGCGGCCGACCACCATCCCGACATCGACATCCGCTGGCGGACGGTGACGTTCCGGCTCAGCACGCACTCCGCCGGAGGGCTGACGGAGAAGGACTTCTCGCTCGCGTCGCAGATCGACGGGGTACTCGACGGCATGTGACGTCCGCGACGATCGCGCCACGACTCCGCTTCTCGGACGTCATCCCGGTAGGGACACAACGAGAAAGGACGAGTGATGACGCAAGCGATCGTGGTGGGGTTCTCGGCGTTCGGCGCGATGGTGGCGGCCGCCGCCGGAGTGCTCTGGTACACGGCGCGCGATCGGCATCACCAGCACGATCAGTGATCTTGGTCACACCGGCGTCCGGCAGGTAACGCGGAGCCTGATCAACGCGCTGTTCCGGGCGGACCTGTCGCTTCTCTCCCCCGGGGAACCGCCGTGAACAACGCCTCCATCACCGCCGCCCAGCGCGCCTGGGTGACCACGTTCGCCGCCGCCATCACGCTGCTGACGATCGTCGTGCTCGGCCTGCTCGGCTAGCTCCTTCTAGCCCGAGTAGGCCTCGCGGGCGGCGACCAGCTCCGGAAGGTGCTTCGCCGCCCATTCACGGCATGCCTCCATCGGCTCGAACAACGTCCGGCCGAGCGAGGTGAGCTCGTATTCCACCCGCGGCGGCGTCTCGTCGTACACCGTCCGCGTGATCATGCCGTCCCGTTCCAGAGCCCTCAAGGTCTCCGTGAGGACCTTCGGCGTGACTCCCCTCAAGGGCACCCGCAGCTCGGAGAATCGGCGCGGCCCTTCTTCCAGGCACAGCACGACCAGGCCCGCCCATTTGTCGCCGATCCTGAACGGGGTCAGGTTCGACGGGCAGCCGGGCGCGAACATGTCGGGACCCAGCGGCTTCACCCGTCCGAAGTTACCCTCGCCCACGCCGCCAGTTCGACCGCGGCGTCCTGGTAGGTGCGCGAACCGACCGACATGGCGATCACCAGGTCGTACGCGTCGTCTTCCGGCGCGTCGAGGTCGTACCCGTTCAGACCGTAGAAGACGAACGTCGCCATCCAGGACAGCCGTTTGTTCCCGTCGACGAGCGGATGGTTGCGCACGACCGACTCCAGCAGTACTGCCGCCTTCTCGTGCAGCGTCGGATAGGCGTCCCGCCCCATCAACGAAGCCTGCGGCCGGTGCGCGGCGGAGTCGAGCAGCCCGAGATCGCGGATCTTGGGCACACGGAGATCCTCCGCGAGCGCCAGGAGATCTTCGACGGTCAGGTACTCGATCACTGAGCGAGACGGTCGAGCAGAGCGGCGTAACGCTCGCGGCCGTTCCGGGACAGCGCACGGACACGATCGTCGCGGACGCGGCGCGCGGCGGCCTCGGTGATGGCGCGAACGGTGGCTTCGTGCTTGCTCACGCCGTCGGCCTCCGCCAGCAGGGCGAGAGCGCGCTCCTGCTCGTCGTTCAACCTCAGGGTCATGGCCATTCGCCGATGATACCACTCTGGTAGCACTCGTCCCTGCGCAAACCCGCGGAGCCACGAATGCCGCTTCCGGGCCGGTGGTCCCGAAATCCAGTGCGCCGGGTCGCCGTGCGGTGAACCGGAAAAAGGGGACGATCGGAGGTTGCCCCGGCGGCCCCGTGACTCTTAGCTACTCGAACGAGTTTCTTCGAGAAGTGAGGGGTGTTCCATGGCAGGTCTGCGCAGACGTGAGGTGCTCGCGGGCGCGGTGGCACTGGCGGGCGCGGCGACGATCGGGCTGAACCCCGGCACCGCCGCCGCGGCCACGCAGCAACGTCCGGGCGCGCAGTTCCCGCCGTCGCTGGAATTCGGCGACTACCCGGTGGTCGCGCGAGTGCGGTCGCGGCGGGCGCTGGAGCACCTGCGGGTGCTCAGCGACAAGATCGGTCCCCGGATCGCCGGCACCGAAGGCGAACTGCGGGCGCGGGACTACATCGCGAAGGTGCTCCGGGACCTGCGCTACCAGGTCACGCTGCAGCCGTTCCCGATCGCCGACAAGTTCCTGGGCAGCCTGTCGATCGGCCGCGACAGCTGGCAGACCGGCTCGTCGCCGCAGGGCGCGCAGGACGTCACGCGCGAGGCCGTCGTCGTCGACGCCGGTGACGGCAGCACGCTGCCCGACGATCTGACCGGCAAGATCGTGCTGATCGCCGCCGTGGCCAACAAGGCCGACGCGTACCTGATGGCCGCGCAGCGCGGAGCGGACGCCGTGCTGCTCGGCCGGATCGGCGCCGACCCGGCACGGAAGCTGTCCGCGTTCTCCCCGACGCTCGCCACCCCGGTCACCATTCCGGTGCTCGGCCTGGCCCAGGTGCAGGTGGAGCGCCTGCGCGAACGGCTCGCCAAGGGCTCGGTCACGGTGAAGGCGACGGCCACCCACCACAAGAACCTGACGTCGTACAACGTCATCGCCGAGCGGCCGGCCACGTTCCCCGGCAAGGACGACGGCGTGGTCATGGTGACCGCGCACTACGACAGCGTCCCCGGCTCCCCCGGCGCCAACGACGACGGCAGCGGCACCGTGCTCTGCCTGGAACTGGCGCGTGTCCTGCGATACCTGCCGACGAACAAGACGCTGCGGTTCGCGCTGTGGGGCTCGGAGGAGTACGGGCTGATCGGTTCGCGGCACTACGTCAAGAACCTGTCCGACCCGGAAGCCAAGCGGATCGCGGGCTGTTTCCAGAACGACATGGTCGCCACCAGCTGGGACCCGGCGATCACCTACTGGCTGCTTTCGGTCGACGGCGCCGACAACGCCACGACCGCCGCCGTCAACGCCGCCGCCAAGCGGCTCGGCTACGACCCGCGGGTCAAGGGCCCGGTGGCGCGCGGTTCGAGCGACCACGTGCCGTTCTTCGAGCGCGGGATCGCTTCGGGCAACTTCAGCTGGCGCGGCGAATCCGGCCCGGCGCTGCTGGAGCCGACCTACCACACGCCGGAAGACACCATCAAGGACAACGTTTCCCTTGAGCGGCTTCAGGTTTCGCTGGAGCTGATCGGCTCGGCGGCGTACAGCCTGCTGCGGAAGTAGTGAGGTGTCGTGAGTGGTGAGGACGGTTCTGATCCAATGTCACGTAGCTTAAGTTGATCTTGGATGGGGGTCTTGACCGTAAGCGGTGAGGATTGCCGCAGGTCACGCGCTCGGTTGCCGTGGCCGACAGGAGCCGACCGCGCCCCTGAGTGTCCACCAAGGACACTTTTCGCTGACTCAATGTCCGATCGATGCCCGGATGGTCGATTGCACGAGGGGGTCGTGAGTGGCGTTTCGGGTTAGAACCCGAAACGCCACTCACGACCAACCCGACCCACGACCAGCCCTTCGTCGCATCAGACACAGAGAAGGGAGCCTTAACCCCACCCGTCAACCCCGCCCAAGATCAACTTAAGCTACGTGACATTGGGTTCCAACCGTTCTCACCACTCACCGACGCCTGGCTCTCGACGCGCCAAGCGAGCCAGCGAAACTTCCCGCGGTCTCCAGTAAGATCGGTGTAATCCGTCCATCTCGCTTCATAGCGGCCGCGCAGCGTGCGGTCGCTGGCAGGTGCCGGGGCGACCTCGGTGCCCCAGTGGAGCTTGCCTGTCAGGACCGCCCCCTCGTACAGACGGTATTGGGCGTCTCGCGTCAGCCTCGACCCGGGCGGGTTCCAGAGACCCGGAACATTACTGAGCAGAATGGCGAGACCGTCGTCGCCCCAACCATTCTCGACGAACCGCTCCAAACGCGATACGTCGAACACGAAATTCCTGCGGACCAGATCCATGGCGGTGTGGTCGCGAAGCGAGAACCACTCAGCGTCCGCCCCCTGCTCGCCTGCCCATCGGGCGGTGGCGTACTTGAACTCCACCAGCGTCCTCCTGGCGCCTGAGCACACGAGATCCACGAATTCACGCCGGTCGCCGGGCTGTCGCATTTCGAGTCGGATCTTCAGCTCGGGCGCCAGTCCGGCAAGTGTTTGCGCGAAGGCGAACCGAAAGTCGGCCTCCGAATGGAAGACCGGACGGACGGCGGACAGCGAAGCCATGACTTCGGACAGCAGGATCCGGTCGGCGATCAGCACGCAGACCAGCGTTTCCATACCGAGGTCGCGCCCGAGCTGTTCCTGACGACTCTGAACTCGGATCGTTTCGTCGCCGATCCGGCATCGCAGCACACCACGGCTCTCCGATGCACACCAGGCTCAAGATTGTCGGCGAACCTCGACACCCTGAAGAAGTGAGGTCTTCACGCAGGTGCACGGCAGGCTGCGACGAGCCGAGTCGAAGCCGTCGAGGGAAGCAAGTCCACGACCATATGCTCCACACTGTTCGGTGTTCGGCCAATACCGAACACCGAACAGTCACTCCATGCAGCGAACCGCGGGCCCGAGTTGCACCCCGACCGATCAGACGTTGAAGCGGAACTCCACGACGTCCCCGTCGGCCATGACGTAGTCCTTGCCCTCCATGCGCACCTTGCCCGCCGACCGGGCGGCGGCCATGGAGCCGTGCTCGATCAGATCGGCGAAGGACACGACCTCGGCCTTGATGAAGCCGCGCTCGAAGTCGGTGTGGATGACGCCCGCGGCCTGCGGGGCGGTCGCGCCCTGCGGGATCGTCCAGGCGCGTGACTCCTTGGGCCCCGCGGTCAGGTACGTCTGCAGGCCGAGGGTGTGGAAGCCGGCGCGCGCCAGCGAGTAGAGACCGGGCTCGTGCTGGCCGACGGACTCCAGCAGCTCGCGCACGGACTCCTCGTCGTCCAGTTCGAGCAGTTCGGCTTCGACCTTGGCGTCGAGGAACACCGCGTCGGCCGGGGCGACCAGCTTGGCCAGCTCCTCGCGGCGCGACTCGTCGGTCAGGATGCCTTCGTCGGCGTTGAAGACGTAGAGGAACGGCTTCGTGGTGAGCAGGCTCAGCTCGCGCAGGGCCTCGAAGTCGACCTCCTTCTGCGCCTGGAAGAGGGTCCGCCCGGCGTCGAGGATCTCCTTCGCCTTCTGGGCGTTGTCGAGCGCGGGCTTGTTCTCCTTCTTCGTCCGCGCTTCCTTCTCCAGCCGCGGCAGCGCCTTCTCCAGGGTCTGCAGGTCGGCGAGGATCAGCTCGGTGTTGATCGTCTCGATGTCGCTGCCGGGGTCGATGCGGCCGTCGACGTGGATCACATCCGGGTCGTCGAACACGCGGATGACCTGGCAGATCGCGTTGGCCTCGCGGATGTTCGCGAGGAACTTGTTGCCGAGGCCTGCGCCCTCGGAGGCACCCTTCACGATTCCCGCGATGTCCACAAAGGACACGACGGCGGGCACGGTCCGCTCGGAGCCGAAGACCTCGGCGAGCTTGTCCAGCCGCGGATCCGGCAGCGGGACGACGCCGACGTTGGGCTCGATCGTGGCGAACGGGTAGTTCGCCGCGAGCACGTCGTTGCGGGTCAGCGCGTTGAACAGGGTGGACTTGCCGACGTTGGGCAGGCCGACGATGCCGAGGGTGAGACTCACGGGCCAGAAGTCTACGTGCCGCCCGCCGCCCCATCCGCCGAGGCCTTGATCGCCGTGTCGGATTTCCGCCAGCCGTGCCTCCGACCTGGTGGCACGATCGATGTCATGACCGAGCAGACCCTGGCCGAACGGGCCGTCTGGCGCGACGCCGAACGGTGTTACCGCGCCGTCGCCGCCCGTGATTCCCGGTTCGACGGCCAGTTCATCATGGCCGTCGCCACCACCGGGATCTACTGCCGTCCGTCCTGCCCCGCGTCGACGCCGAAGCAGCAGAACGTCCGCTTCTACCCGACGTCGGCGGCCGCGCAGGCCAACGGCTTCCGCGCCTGCCGCCGCTGCCTGCCCGACGCCGTTCCCGGCTCCCCCGACTGGGACATCCGGGCCGACCTCGCCGCTCGGGCGATGCGGCTCATCTCGGACGGGACCGTCGAACGCGACGGCGTCCCGGGGCTCGCGCGGCGGCTCGGCTATTCCGAACGGCAGCTCGGCCGCGTCCTCACCGCGGAGCTCGGTGCCGGGCCGCTGGCGCTGGCGAGGGCCCACCGGGCGCACTCGGCGCGGCTGCTGATCGAGATGTCCGGCCTCCCGCTGACCGACGTCGCGTTCGCCGCGGGCTTCTCCAGCGTCCGCCAGTTCAACGAGACGATCCGGGAGGTCTTCGCGACGACGCCTTCACAGCTTCGCGCCGCGAGCCTGCGCCGTCGTAAGGCCGAGGAGCTGCCGACCGGGACACGGTTGAGCCTGCGGCTGCCGTTCCGCAAGCCGTTCGACGCGGCCGGGGTGCTGGACTTCCTGGCCGACCAGGCCGTCCCCGGCGTCGAGCACGTGACGCGCGACGATTCCGGAGTGACCGGCTACGGGCGCACGCTGCGGCTCGCGCACGGCCCCGGCGTCGTGTGGCTGACGGCGAAGGACGACCACGTTCGCTGCGACCTGCGGCTCACCGACCTGCGCGACCTGAGCAGCGCGGTGGCCAGGGTGCGGCGGCTGCTCGACCTCGACGCCGATCCCGAGGCGGTCGCGCGGGTCCTCGGGGCCGACCCCGCCCTCGCGCCGCTGGTCGAGTCGATCCCCGGCATCCGGGTACCCGGCACCGTCGACGGCGACGAGTTCGTGCTGCGCGCGATGCTGTCCCCCGCTGAGGCGGCGTCGCTCGCCGACGCTCTCGGTGAACGCCTGCCCAGCTGCGACGAGTCGCTGGAAGGGCTGACCACGCTGTTCCCGACGGCGGCCCAGGTCGCCGAACACGGCCCGGAACGAGTGGCCGCGGTGGCCCGCGCGCTGGCGGACGGGGTGGCGGTCCACGTCGGCCGCGATCCCGGGGAGCTGCGGGCGGAACTGCTGGACGTCCCGGGAATCGGGCCGGGGACCGCGGACTACGTCCTGATGCGCGTGCTGGGCGCGCCGGACGTCCTGCTGACCGGTGACCCGGCGCTGCGCCGTGGAGCGGCGGCGCTGGGCATCACCGACGACGAAACGACGCTGGCCGAACGCGGACGGGCCTGGCAGCCCTGGTCCTCGTACGCCGGCATGTACTTGTGGCGCGCCGAAAAGGGAGAATGATGAGCATCGCGTACTGGTCCACAATGGACACCAAGATCGGCCCGTTCACCGCCGTGGTGGCGGGCGACGGGGCCGTGCTCGCCTCGGGCTGGACCGGCGACGTCGGCGAACTGACGCCACTGATCTCGCCTTCCCTCACCCCTGGCGAAGTGAAGCAGCGACGGGACCTGGGCCCGGTGAGCACCGCGATCCGCCGCTACCACGACGGCGAACTGGACGCCGCCGCCGATATCGAGGTTCGGCAGCGGTCCGGCGCTTTCCGGGAGCACGCCTGGGAAATCCTGCGGAAGGTGCCCGCGGGCGAACCGGTCAGCTATGCGGAGTACGCGGCGCTGGCGGGGAATCCGGCGGCGGTGCGGGCGGCCGCGTCGGCGTGCGCGAAGAACGCGGCGGCGCTGTTCGTGCCGTGCCACCGGGTGGTGCGGACCGGCGGCGGCGTGGGGAACTTCCGGTGGGGTGTCCCGGCGAAGCAGTGGCTGCTGACGCACGAAGCGGCCTGACCTCCTCACGCAAGTGCTATGAAAGGCCCCTTCATTGCAAATTTTGCAATGAAGGGGCCTTTCATAGCACGGGGCGGCAGGGTCAGGCGGCGTGGATCTCCACCGAAGAGCCCGTACGCGACTTCCGGATCCGCAGCCTCGTCGGGATCCGCTGCCGCAGTTCCTCCACGTGCGAGACCAGCCCGACCACGCGACCGCCGGCGCGAAGCTCGTCGAGGATGTTCATGACGATGTCGAGCGTCTCGGCGTCCAGCGTGCCGAAGCCCTCGTCGATGAACAGCGTGTCCAGCAGCGCTCCGCCGGTTTCGGCGGCGACGACGTCAGCGAGGCCCAGTGCCAGCGAGAGTGACGCGAGGAAGGATTCGCCACCCGAAAGCGTCTTCGCGGGCCGGATGGTGCCGGAGTAGTCGTCGAGCACGTCGAGGCCGAGCCCGCCGCGGGTGCCCCGCGCCCCGGCCGCGTCGGAATGCACGAAGGAGTAGCGGCCTTGGCTCATCGTCCGCAGGCGGGCCGTCGCCGCGACCGCGACCTCCTCCAGCCTCGCGGCGAGGACGTACGAGCGCAGCGACATCTTCCGCGCGTTCTGCCCACGACCGTTGACCACCTCGGCCAGCGCCTTCAGTTCGAGATACTCCTCTTCGACCGGCGCCAGTTCCGCCATCGAGGACGTCATCCGCTCGGCCAGCCCGGTCAGGTCCGTGTGCCGCGTCTTCGCCGTCCGCAGCGCCGCGAAGGCCTGCTCGGCCTCGGCTCGCGTGTCCTGCGCCGTGTCCGCCGAAGCGGCGACGTCGATCTCGTCCTCCGGCGAGATGCCGAACAACTCGGGCTGTGCGAGTTCCTCGCGGGCGGCCCGCTCCATCACCTTCGCGTCGGCGAGGCTGGCTTCCAGTTTCATGATCTGCTCGTCCGGCCGCGCCACGGCGCGCATCTCGTCGAGGTCCACGAAACCCTTGGCCCGCAACGCTTCCTTGACCAGTTTCGCTTGCTCGTCACGGCGCTCGCGGACACCCGCGACGGTCAGCCGCGCTTCGGCCAACGCGTCGAGGCGGGCCGCGAAGCCGAGCAGATGACGCCGCCGGGTGGCGACGTCGGCGAACTCACCGCGCGCGGCCTCCAACCGGCGTTCGCGCTCGGCCAGCCGCTCGGCCAGCCCGCGCACCTCGGTCGCCACCTCGACCGCGCGGCGTTCGGCCGCCCCGCGCTGTTCGGTCAGCTGCTCGATCTTCCGTTCCAGTTCGAGGAGCCGCGTCTCGAGAGCGGGCTTTCGGCGAGCCGTCTCCGACAGCGTCGCGACCAGGTCGCGCGCTTCGGCGAGCCCGGCCCGCAATGTCTCCTCGGTGTGCTCGCCCAGCCGCTCGATCAGGACGGTCAGGCGGTTTTCGGCTTCCTGCATCGCGGCTTTCGCCTTCTCGCGCCGCACGTGCGCCTGCTGCTCCGCGGCTTCGGCGCGGCGCTCGTCCTCGGGGTCGACCAAGCCGCCGGTGTGCGTCGCCGGCGACGGATGCTCCGTCGCGCCGCAGACCGGGCAGTCTTCGCCCGGGTGAAGACCGGCGGCGAGTTCGGCCGCCATTCCTTCGAGACGCCGTTCCCGCAGATCCAGCCGGTGCTGACGGGCCTGCTGATGGCCGTCCACGGCCTCGCTGACCGCCGCACGTGCCCGCTCGACGGCCTGTCGTGTCCTGGGCACCTCTTCGGCGTCACGAACCAGCGCGGTCAGCTCGTCGACACGAGCGCGGGCGCCGTCGAGCTTCGCTTCGGCTTCGGCGGCAGCGGCCGCTTCGGCCCGCAAAGCCGAGACCTTCTCCGGCGCCGCGCCGAGCTCGGCGGCGAAGTCCTCGGCCTGCTTCTTCGCCTTCTCAGCGGCGGCGTTCAGCTGATCGCGGCTGACCAGATCCCGTTGCTGCTGCTCGCTTTCCGCCACGAGTTCGGCGAGCGCGCCCGCTTCTTCCCGCAACCCGCCGGCGCGAGCGCGAAGCTCGGCTGCCGAACTCTCCACCGCGTCCGGCACTTCCCGAGCCCGGAGCGCCTCGGCGGCTTCGGCCTCCGCGAGCTGATCCAGCCTGCGCTCGAGGAGATCCGCCTCCGCGACGACACCCGCCGCACGATGCGCCGCCTCGACTTCTTCCGCCCACTCCGCACGCTGGCCCGCCTGCTCGGCGATCACCGACAACCGCGTGTACGCGGTGCGCACCCGGCGGATCCGTTCGGCGGTGGACCGGTTCTCCTGCCAGACCGCTTCAGCCTTCTTGGCCGCCGTCCGAGCCTTCGTGTCGCGTTCCTGGGCCTCGGCGACGCGCCGTGCCGACTCGGCGAGCACCTCCCCGACCCACTCGGCCTGCCCTTCCTCGGGCGCCTCCTGCCCCGCGACCTGCGCGAACCGCGCGACCCACTCCCGAAGCGTCTGCTGCCGCGCCTGCAACTCGCGGCCGCGTTCGGCACGCAGATTCGCGAACCAGTTCTCGACGTCGGAGAAGCGCTCGGTGCCGAACAGCCGCTCCAGCAGCTCCTCGCGTTCGGCCGTGTTCGCGCGCAGGAACCGCGCGAATTCGCCCTGCGGCAGCAAGACCACCTGGAAGAACTGCTCGTGCGTCATGCCGATGAGCCGCTCGACCGTGCGCGCGACCTCGTCGATCCGCGTGATGCCCTCGGCCACGTGTCCGGCGGGTACGGTGCCGACCCAGCTCAGCACCGCCTTCGCCTGCTGGACGGTCATCCCTTCGCCACGGCGCTTCGGTCGCTGGTACTCGGGGTTGCGCGCGATCCGCATCCGCTGCCCCTGCACGGTCAGTTCCAGGACGACCTCGGTGACCTGGTCGGGCTCGGCGAGGTCGCAGCGCAGCCGTTTGACCTCGCCCCGCGCGCCGGGGACGGTGCCGAACAACGCGAACGCGATCGCGTCGAGCAGGGTCGTCTTCCCCGCTCCGGTGTCACCGTGCAGCAGGAACAGCCCATCGGCGCCGAGCACGTCGAAGTCCACCACCTCGCGGCCCGCGTACGGACCGAAAGCGGCGACCTCCAACCGGTGCAACCTCATACTTCGCGCTCCCTGCCCGCCGCGCCCAGCGCCGCCAGCACCAGCCGCTCTTCGCTCTCCGACGGCGCGGATCCGCGGCAGTCCTCCAGGAAACTCCGGGTGATCTCGACGTCGGATCGCCCGCGGACGGCTTCGGCGTACTTCAGCGCGGCACCGTCGTGCCCGCCTTCAGGCTGCCAGTCCATGTGCACCGCGTAGGGAAACCGCTCACGCAGCTTGCGCATGGCGTCGATCGGGCGGACCCGGTCGGTGACCGTGAAGGAGAGGAAGTGTTCGGTGAGGCCGTCGTGCTCCGGATCGGAAAGGAGATCCGCCAGCTCGCCCCGCAGCATCGCGAGGTGGCGCGGCACCGGTAGTTCGTGGCGCCGGACCTCGGCGAGCCCATCGGCGCCGAGTTCCACCAGCCAGACCGATTTCCGTTGGCGCGTCTCGGAAAACGAGTACGCCAGCGGGCTGCCCGAATAACGCAGGTGCTCGGCGAGGGTCTGCGGGCCGTGGAGGTGGCCGAGTGCGACGTAGTCGACGCCGTCGAACACCGAACCCGGCACCTGTTCGACGCCGCCGACCGCGATGGTCCGCTCGGATTCGGTCGGTTCGCCGCCGGTGACGAAGGCGTGCGCGAGCACCACCGAACGCGTTCCGGACGGCCGTCCCGCGAGATCCGCCCGGACCCGCCGCATCGCCTCGGTGAGGACGCCGGTGTGGCCGCGGGCCTCGGGTACGCCAAGGGCGTGACGCGCGGGCTCCGGTTCGAGATACGGGATCCCGTAGAGCGCGACCTCGCCGTGCTCGTCGGACAGCAGCACCGGCTCGGCGAGCCCGCCGATCGTGGCGCGCAGGTGCAGCCCGCCCGCCGCGGCGAACTCGGCGAACGCGCCCAGCCGCGGCGCGGAGTCGTGGTTGCCCGGTGTCATCACCAGTGCCGCGCCGGCCTGACGGATCCTGCCCAGCGCGGTCGTGGCCACGCGGACGGCCTCCGCCGAGGGCACCGCGCGGTCGTAGATGTCGCCGGACACGAGCACGACGTCGACCGACTCGGCGGCCACGAGATCGGCGAGATGGCCGAGCACGGTTTCCTGCTCGGCGAGCAGATCGGCGCCGTGGAAGGTACGGCCGATATGCCAGTCGGACGTGTGCAGGAGCTTCACGCAGCCCAAGGTAGGGCCGCGCACCGGCAGGAGAGGGGAGGCGCGCCCTTGACGGCACTGCGCTTTCCGACACGCCGGGGACGGTGCAGGTCAGATACGGAGCGCGACCGCGCCGTTCCGTTCTTGTCGGTCGGTTCCGCCATGATGTCCCCGACTCGGATCCGGAGGGGAGGTACCGGTGGCGACGGTGATCACCACCGCGGCCGTCGTGCTCGCGTTGCTGCTGCTCGCGGCCGTCGCGCTGTTGTGGCGGCTGTACAACGACGGCATGCGGAGGGCGGACGCGGCGGCGAAACAGGTCGCCGCCGAGCGGGCGAAGGCCGATCAGCAGCAGCTCGCGCTGCGCCGGTACGAGGTCGCGTTCGCCTCGATCAGCGGCCGGGGCGAGCTGGGCGAGCAGGTCCTCCTGGAGACCGCACGAGCGCTCGGGCTCCGCGAGGAGCTGCACTTCACGCTGCAAACGGACCTGGCGGGCGGCGGCGCCGCGAAACCGGACATGGTGCTGCGGGTCGGCGGCGGCCGGACCGTGCCGGTGGACGCGAAGGCGAGCATGGCCTGCTGGGCCGAGGCCGTCGAGACCGACGACCCCGAAGAACGGCTGGACGCGCTGCGCGTCCACGTCCGGCAGCTCCGGTCGCGGGCGGCCGAGCTGGCTGGCAAGGGCTACCAGCGCTGGGCCGACGCGATCTACGGGACGATCATGTTCGTCCCGTCCGACGCGGCCGTGGTCGCCGCGCTGGACACCGACCCGGAACTGCTGCGCTGGATGCTGGACCGGCGGGTCTTCCTCTGCGGGCCGACGGGGTTCGCCGTACTGGCGTCCGCCGCACTGTTCGCCGCGACCGAACGGGCGCTGGTCGAGGACGTCGAGCAGGTCCGGGCGGGCGCCGCGGCCGCGCACCGGGCCGCGGGCAACGCGGTCGACGCGCTGAACCTGTCGAGCACCCACCTGCAGCGCTTCATCTCGGCCCGGCGGCGGGAGCTGGAGGCGCTCGAGAGCTTCCGGAGCACGGTCTCGCCGCTGACCGACGCCGCGGGCAGCCCGGCGCCGGTCCCGCTGATCAGGAAGACGGACGAACTCCCGGCCTCGTGATGCTCGGGACGGTTCTCACCAGGGGCAAAGGTGGCGTGTCCGAGCCGGTGGGAGCGGCGGGCTCGTTCGGTCGTGAAGGCCTCCTTGCCTACCCTGAAGGTAGTGAAGGGGCCCTTCACGAAATCCCGCGTGACGCGAGGGGCGAAGACGTTTGTCCCTCACCGGCCGGGCCTGGAGTACCACGCCACCTTGCCCGGACCCTCGACACCCGTCCTGACCACTCACGGGCCGGATGCGGACCGCACCGCCCGACCTGCGACTTCCGGAATCGCGAGCTCCGTTCCGGCCAGCCCGGCAACCTTGTGGGTCCTTCACTCGTAGTACTTCCGGTAAGCACCCGGACAGTCCGTCCGGGTGGTCCGGAATGACCACTACCAGGCGATAGACACACCGCCTGTTGGCGGTATGCCCGTAGCTTGGATATACGGTGGGGCCTGTGACCGCGATTCGCGATCGCCAGAGCGATCCTGATGCCGACGACGTCCCCGTTGCCTGGGACGAGCGTCCGCTCGTCGGCGCCAGGCGGGGGCTGCCCTGGTGGGCGGCCGTCCTGGTGGGCTTCGGGCTCGCCATCCTTGGCGCCTTCGTCGACATGATGATGCAGAAGGACCTGGGCCTGCTGTTCAAGGCGTGCTACGCGCTCGGCGCGGTGGCCGCCGTGGTGGCCGTCCAGCGCCGTGGGCTGTTCGGCCCGATGGTGCAGCCGCCCCTGGTCCTCGCCGTGACCGTCCCGGGGGTCATCCTCCTGACCTCGGACGGCAGCAAGGGCACGGACCTGCTGTCGAGAGCCTTCGACGTCGGCACGCCGCTGATCAACGGCTTCCCGACGATGGCCATCACCACCGGCGTCACCTTGGCGATCGGCATCTTCCGGATCTACCGCGAGCGCGATCCCGATGCTCCGGTGAAGGTGAAGCCGGGTACCAAACCCGAGCGTCGCGACGAGGGCAAGCCCGCCGCCCGTCCCGCCGCGGCCGCCGCGCCGGGCCGTGGCCGCCCCGCGTCCCGGACCGGCCAGACGCCGCCCCCGCCTTCCCGCCGCGGTGCTCCGCGTGACGGTGCGCCGCCCCGCCGCCGCCCGGTCGACGACGAGCGACGTCCCCGCCGCGACGCCGAACCCGGCGCCCGCAAACCGCCGCCGCCGGGACGTCAGCCCCGTCGGCCGCGTCCGCCGGAAGACGGCGAACCGCGCCGTCGCGATCCCCGCGGCGAAAGCGCCCCCGGTGCCCCGCGCCGCCGTCCGCCGCGCGCGGACGATCCGCGCCGCGGAGGGCAGCCGCCCCGCCGCCGTCCGTGGGACGACGAGCGGTGAAGCAAGGGACCTTTGCTCTCGCTTGAGCCTCTGACCAGCAGAAAGGGCCGCCCGGGGAACTCCTCGGACGGCCCTTTCGCGTAGCGGGCGTCAGGCCTTCGCGGCCTTGCGCAGCTCGTGCGGCAGCGCGAACGCGATCTTCTCGTTGGCCGTGGTGACCTCGTCGACGTTGTCCCAGCCACGCTCGGCCAGCCACGCCAGCAGGTCCATCACCAGCACCTCCGGCACCGAAGCGCCGCTGGTGACACCGACGGTCTCGACGCCTTCGAGCCACGCTTCGTCGACCTCGTGCGCGAAGTCGACCAGGTGCGACGCGCGCGCCCCCGCCTTCAGCGCGACCTCGACCAGCCGCTTCGAGTTGGACGAGTTCGTCGAGCCGACCACCAGCACCAGGTCGCACTCGGCGGCCATGGCCTTGACCGCGACCTGACGGTTCGTGGTGGCGTAGCAGATGTCGTCGCTGGGCGGGTCGGCCAAGCCGGGGAACTTGTCCCGCAGCTGATCGACGCGCTCCATGGTCTCGTCCACCGAAAGGGTGGTCTGCGACAGCCAGATGACTTTCGACGGGTCACGGACCTCGACCTTGTCGACGTCCTCGGCGGTGTCGACGAGCTGCACCTTGTCGGGAGCCTCGCCGGCGGTGCCTTCGACCTCTTCGTGGCCTTCGTGGCCGATCAGCAGGATGTCGTAGTCGTCCTTCGCGAACCGGTTGACTTCCTTGTGCACCTTCGTCACGAGCGGGCAGGTCGCGTCGATGGTCCGCAGGTTGCGCTCGGCCGCCTCGGCGTGCACCGCGGGGGAGACGCCGTGCGCGGAGAACACCACCAGTTCGCCTTCCGGCACCTCGGAGGTCTCGTCGACGAAGATCACCCCGCGTTCGCGCAGGGTCTCCACCACGTGCCGGTTGTGCACGATCTCCTTGCGCACGTAGACCGGTGCGCCGTAGAGCTCGAGTGCCTTTTCGACGGCGATGACCGCGCGGTCGACACCCGCGCAGTAGCCGCGCGGCTTGGCGAGCAGGACACGTTTGCCACCTGCCGGCACACCGGACTCGGTGATCGTCGGACTGCCGGCGGGCGTGATTCCGGGACTCGCAGAACTCATGACCCCCAGGGTACGGGCTGGCCCGGGGGCTCCTCGCACTCACGTTCAGGTGACCAGGGAACCCCTCTGAAGTATGTGCGTGGAGTCACGTCCTGTGAGCCGACACACCCGTTCGGTTGGGCAGGATGGACGAGATACGGCAGGCTAGGCGTATGAAGCCTCTCCCGCTCCCCCTCCGGGTCGCCGCGGGCCTCGCCGTCACCACCGCCGAGCGGGTTCGCGAACTTCCCAAGCAGCTCACCGGGCTCCCCGTCACGGTGGTCAGCCAGGTGCTCCAGTTCTCCATGCGCGTGCAGCAGCACGTCACCGAACTCGCGATCAAGGGCGACGACGCGCTGTCGGGCCTTCGCCCGGTCGAGGACACGCCCAGCTGGGCCACCTTCGACGAGGATCTCCCGCCGGACCTCGGCGAACGCCGGTACGAGCGCGACTCGTGCGTGATCCCGCTGCGTGAGGACGCCGAAGTCCCCGAACCTCGCGCCGAGAGGAACGGGCACCTCCACGACCTCGAAGCGCTCACCGAGGACCCGTGGGCCGAGGAGGAGCGCGCACTCGCCGAGGACCACGCCGACGGCGAGTTCGACAGCGCGAGCGCGCCCGTGACCTCCGGTCCCGCCGGGCTGGACGACTACGACACGCTCACCCTGCCGCAGCTGCGCGCCCGCCTGCGCCGGTTCGACCTCGCGCAGCTGGAGGAACTGCTGACCTACGAACGGGCGAACGCCGACAGGGCGTCGTTCGTCGGCATGCTCGCGCGGCGCATCGGGAACGTGAAGAAGGCCGACGGCGACGGCGCGGAAGGCCAGTGAGCGCCGAACCCGCCTCCGCCACGGCGGGCCCGTCCACGACCGCCGAGAACCCGTGGCCGGTCCGCACGGTCGCCCGTAAGGTCGGCGAGTGGATCAACCGGCTCGGCGCGGTCTGGGTCGAAGGTCAGGTCACGCAGATCTCGGCCCGCCAAGGCACCAACACCGCGTTCCTGACGCTGCGCGACCCGTCCGCCGACGTCTCGATGTCGGTGACCTGCCCGATGGGCCTGCTGCGCACGATCGAACCTCCGCTGCGCGAGGGCGCGAGCGTCGTGGTGCACGCGAAGCCGACGTTCTTCATGAACCGCGGTTCGCTGAGCCTGCGCGCCAACGAGATCCGCGCGGTCGGCATCGGCGAACTGCTCGCGCGGATCGAGCGGCTGCGGCGGCTGCTGGCCGCCGAGGGCCTGTTCGCGCCGGAACGCAAACGCAAGATCCCTTTCCTGCCCAAGGGAATCGGGCTGATCACCGGACGCGCGTCGGCCGCCGAACGCGACGTGCTGGTGAACGCGCAGGCCCGCTGGCCGCATGTCGCGTTCAAGGTGATCAACACCGCCGTGCAGGGTTCGCTCGCCGTCCCGCAGATCCTCCAGGCGCTGTCCAAACTGGACCGTGATCCGGACGTCGACGTCATCGTGATCGCGCGCGGCGGCGGCAGCGTGGAAGACCTGCTGCCGTTCTCCGACGAAGCGCTGTGCCGCGCCGTGTCCGCGGCCGGGACCCCGGTGGTCAGCGCCATCGGGCACGAGCCGGACACCCCGCTGCTCGACCACGTCGCCGATCTCCGCTGTTCGACGCCGACCGACGCCAGCAAGCGGATCGTGCCCGACGTGCGCGAGGAGACCCAGCGCGTCCGTCAGATGCGCGACCGCGGCCGCCGCGCCCTGCACGGGTGGGTGGACACGCAGGTCAGGCTGCTGAACCAGATCCGCAGCCGTCCCGTGCTCGCCGACCCGCTCGGCCCGATCCAGCGGCGCTCGGACGACGTCGAGATCCACCGCGAACGCGGTCGCCGCGCGATGCTCACCCTGCTCGCGAAGGACCAGGCCGAGATCGCCAGCGCCCGCGCGCGGCTGACCGCGCTCGGCCCGGCGGCGACCCTCGAACGCGGTTACGCCGTGGTGCAGTACACCGACGCGCAAGGCGACCTCCAGGTACTCCGGTCCGTCTCCGAAGTCGCGGACGGCGCGAAACTGCGCGTCCGCGTGGTCGACGGCGCGCTCGGCGCCGTCGTCTCAGGAGAGCCGGAGGAGGGGCGTTGACGGCGAGTTTCCTGCCTTTGACCATCGACGCCGCGAGACGTGCCGACGCGCCCGAGGTCCTGCGCAACGCGCTGCTGACCGACCACGCGGCCGCCGAGTGCTGGACCGTGCTCCTGGCGGGCTGTGAGTTCTCCACCAAACGCGGCCTCGACGCCCAGCTGCGCAAACTCTCCGAAGCGACGGCCGAGCATGTCGGCACCCGATGGTGGTTCGCGGACGGCACCGTGCACCGCAAACGCGTGGCGCGGGCCCAGGAGAACCTGGTCGCGGCGATCGCGGAGAGTGACGGCCAGGAGTTCGCCCTCGCCTTCGTGGGTTACGACAACGCCATGGCCGGCGCGGTAGTGTGCGCGGGTATCGGCAAGCACCGACGTCCGGTAGAAGGAAGCACAGCGTGAGCAAACCCGGTGGTGAGACCGCCGAACTCGGCTACGAGCAGGCCCGCGACAGGCTGGTGGAGGTCGTCCGCGAGCTCGAAGCGGGCGGGCTGTCCCTGGAACAGTCGCTCGCCCTGTGGGAGAAGGGCGAGCAGCTGGCGAAGGTCTGCGAGCACCATCTCGAAGGCGCTCGGGAACGGATCGAGGCAGCGTTGTCCTCCGTGGAAGACGAGACCGGCGACGGTCAGTGACGTTCACCATGCTCCTGAGCCACCGAACCACCGTGGGTATCTGAGAGACTGGGACCCCGCCGAGTTCCTGACCCGGGAGGCCGCATGCCCACCCCCACCTCGTCCGCCAGCTCTTCTCGACGCCCTGAAGCCCCTGATCGCAACCTCGCGATGGAGTTGGTCCGCGTGACCGAAGCCGCCGCGATGGCCGCGGGCCGCTGGGTCGGACGCGGGGACAAGATCGGCGGGGACGGTGCCGCGGTGGACGCGATGCGCCAGCTGGTCTCGACCGTGTCGATGCGCGGTGTCGTCGTCATCGGCGAGGGCGAAAAGGACGAAGCCCCGATGCTGTTCAACGGGGAAGAGGTCGGCAACGGTGACGGGCCGGACTGCGACGTCGCGGTCGACCCGGTCGACGGGACGACCCTGATGGCCAAGGGCATGCCGAACGCGCTCGCCGTGCTCGCGGTCGCCGAACGCGGCGCGATGTTCGACCCGTCCGCGGTGTTCTACATGGAGAAGCTCGCCGTCGGCCCGGACGCCGCCGGCAAGGTCGACCTGGCCGCCCCGATCGCGGAGAACATCCGCCGGGTCGCGAAGGCCAAGAACTCCAGCGTCTCCGACGTCACCGTGTGCATCCTCGACCGGCCGCGGCACGAAAAGCTGATCAAGGAGGTCCGCGAGGCGGGCGCCCGGATCCGCTTCATCTCCGACGGTGACGTCGCGGGCGCGATCGCCGCGGCCCGGCCGAGCACCGGCGTCGACATGCTGCTCGGCATCGGCGGCACCCCCGAAGGCATCATCGCGGCCTGCGCGATGAAGTGTCTCGGCGGCGAACTGCAGGGCCGCCTGTGGCCCAAGGACGACGCGGAGCGCGAGAAGGCGCTGGCCGCGGGCCACGACCTCGACCGCGTGCTCGGCAACGACGACCTCGTCCGCGGTGACAACGTGTTCTTCTGCGCCACCGGTGTCACCGACGGCGACCTGCTGCGCGGCGTGCACTACCGCGCGGGCGGCGCGACGACCCAGTCGATCGTGATGCGCTCGAAGTCCGGCACGGTCCGGATGATCGACGGCTACCACCGGCTGACCAAGCTCCGCTCGTACTCGTCCGTCAACTTCGACGGCCACCTCGACGATTCGCTGGAAGACGACGTAGTTCCCCCTCTCCCCTAAGGAGAAACCGTGCTGAAGCGCGTGCTCATGGTCCTGCTCGCGGCGATGCTCCTCACGCCTGCCGGGCAGGCCACGGGCGCGGGCGACCTCGTCGGCGGCAGAGAGGCCGACGAGCCGTATCCGTTCATCGCGTCCCTGCATTCGGCCTCCGGCAAGGCTTTCTGCGCCGGGACGCTGATCGCGGTGGACTGGCTGGTGACGGCAGGGCACTGTGTCGAGGGCAAGAACCCGGCGAACCTGAGCGCGCGGATCGGCAGCACCGACAACAGCCAGGGCGGCGAAATCGCGAAGCTCGCCGAGATCGTCGTGAACCCGTCCTACAACCCCGAACCCGAGCACGCGGGCGGTGATCTCGCCCTGGTGCGGCTGGCCGCGCCGGTGAAGGCGGCGCCGATCACGATCGGGGCCGTCGTGGCGCCCGGAACGCCGACGCGGCTGCTCGGCTGGGGCCAGACGTGCCCGACTTCGGGCTGCGGCAAGGGTCCGGCGAAGCTGCGGCAACTGGACACGAAGATCGTCGAAGGCACGCGGTGCACCGCGAAGTTCGACGGCGCGGTCGAGTTGTGCACCGACAACCCCGGCGGGAACACGGGTTCGTGCTACGGCGATTCCGGTGGGCCGGAGATCGCCAAGGTCGACGAGAAGTGGGTGCTGCTGGGCACGATCAGCCGCCCGGGCAACGCGGATCCGGTGTGCGCGACCTCGCCGTCGATCGCGACTTCGGTGGTCGCGTACGCGCAGTGGATCGCGGAGAAGATCACGCCGCCTACGCCCGCCTGACGTGCAATGAAGGGGCCTTTCATAGCAAATTTTGCGATGAAAGGCCCCTTCATCGCACGCGCTACTCCGCGTTGCTCGAGTGCCCCGGGAACAGATGCGCGTCCGGGTCCAGCATGACCGCGATGTTGTTCACCGCCGTCGCCGCTTCCCCGAACCCGGTCGCGATCAGCTTCACCTTCCCCGGATACGCCGCGACGTCGCCCGCCGCGTAGACCCGCTCCCGCGGGGTCGCCATGGTCGAGTCGACGGCGATCGCGCGATGGTCGATCTGGAGCCCCCAGCTCTCGATCGGCCCGAGATCCGCGGTGAAGCCGAGCGCGGCGACGACCGTGTCGGCGCGCAGGATCTCGGGTTCGGCGCCCTTGACCTGGATCTCGACCTCGGCCAGCGTGCCGTCACGGTCGAGGAACCGGGTGACCTCGGCGTCGGTGACGATCCGCACGCCGAGTTCCCGCGCCTGCCGCACGATCGACTCGGCCGCACGGAACTTCGCGCGCCGGTGCACGAGGGTGACGTTCGCGGCGACCGGGTGCAGCGCGAGCACCCAGTCGAACGCCGAGTCCCCGCCGCCGACGACCACCACGTGCTGCCCTTCGTGTGCCTTCAACGAGGGCACGAAATGGACCATGCCGCGGCCGAGCCAGCCGTCGCCCGCGGGCAGCGGCCGCGGGGTGAACTCGCCGATCCCGGCGGTGATCAGCACCGCGCCGGCGCGCAGGACCTGCCCGCCGTCGAGGGTGATGGTGACGCCTCCTTCGACGCTTTCGAGTTTCTCGGCCTTGCGTCCGAGCAGATACGCGGGCTTGAACGGCGCCGCCTGGTCGAGCAGGCCCCGCACCAGGTCGCGGCCACGGACCTCGGCGAACCCGCCGACGTCGTAGATCATCTTTTCGGGGTACATCGCGGTGACCTGGCCGCCCGCTTCCGGCAGTGAATCCACGACGGCCATCGAAAGGCCGCGGAATCCCGCGTAGTAGGCGGCGAAAAGCCCTGTCGGACCTGCCCCGATGATGACGAGGTCGTACGACGTTTCCCCAGCGGACTCGCTCATTCGGCACTCTCCCGGCCGGTGGTGGGCGGCGTGATCGAGAACACAATCGATCCTAGCGCTCGCGTGCCGAAAGACACGGAGCGCGCCGAGAGGCGCTGCGCGAGACTTGGGGTATGGCTGAACAGGAATACCGGATCGAACACGACACCATGGGCGAGGTGCGCGTCCCCGTCGACGCCCTCTACCGCGCGCAGACGCAGCGCGCCGTCGAGAACTTCCCGATCTCCGGCCGGGGCCTGGAGCGCGCCCAGATCCGCGCGCTCGGCCTGCTGAAAGCCGCAGCGGCGCGGGTCAACGCGCGGCTCGGCGTGCTGGACGCCGAGGTCGCCGAGGCCATCGCGAAGGCCGCGGACGAGGTCGCCGAGGGCAAACACGACGCGCATTTCCCGATCGACGTGTTCCAGACCGGTTCCGGGACCTCGTCGAACATGAACGCCAACGAGGTCATCGCCACACTCGCGTCGAAGGCGCTGGGCCGCGACGTGCACCCGAACGACCACGTCAACGCCTCGCAGTCCTCCAACGACACCTTCCCGACGACGATCCACGTCGCCGCGACGGAGGCCGTCCTGTCCGACGTGATCCCGGCGCTGGAGTACCTGGCCGCCGCCATCGAGACGCGCGCGGGCGAATGGGCGGACATCGTGAAGTCCGGCCGCACACACCTGATGGACGCCGTGCCGATCACCTTCGGCCAGGAGGCGGGCGCGTGGGCGTCGCAGGTCCGGTTCGGGGTCGAGCGGCTGAAGTCGGGGCTGCCGCGGCTCGGTGAACTGCCGATCGGCGGGACCGCGGTCGGCTCCGGGCTGAACGCGCCGGAGGGCTTCGGCGCGGCGGTCTCGCAGGAACTGGCTTCGGTGACCGGACTCCCGCTGACCGAGGCACGCGACCACTTCGAGGCGCAGGCGACGCAGGACAGCGTCGTCGAGACGTCCGGGCATCTGCGCACGGTCGCGGTGTCGCTGAACAAGATCGCGAACGACCTGCGCTGGCTGGGTTCCGGCCCGCGCACCGGGCTCGCCGAACTCGCGCTGCCGGATCTCCAGCCGGGTTCGTCGATCATGCCGGGCAAGGTGAACCCGGTGATCCCGGAGGCGACGCTCCAGGTGGTCGCCCAGGTGATCGGCAACGACGCGGCGGTGGCCTTCGCGGGCGCGGCGGGCAACTTCCAGCTCAACGTGAACCTGCCGGTGATCGCGCGCAACGTGCTCGAATCGGCGCGGCTGCTCGCGGCCGTCTCGCGACTGCTGGCGGACAAGGTGTTCGCGGGTGTGACGGTGAACGCCGGCCGCGCGCGCGAGTACGCCGAGGGCTCGCCGTCGATCGTGACGCCGCTCAACAAATACATCGGCTACGAAGAGGCCGCCGCCATCGCGAAGCAGGCGCTCAAGGAGCTGAAGACGATCCGCGAGGTCGTGATCGAACGCGGTCACGTCGCGAACGGCAAGCTCACCGAAGCCCAGTTGGACGAAGCCCTCGACGTACTCCGCATGGCGCGCGGAGGCCGCTAAGCGCCGAGAGCGACCACGGCCGCGTGGAGCGGTGAGGCGAGCGAAGCCGCCAGCCCACCCGAAGGCGGTGTCTCGGCGAACAGGTGCAGCCAGGTCAGCACCGGGCCGAGCAGGATCGCGTGCACGAGGGCCGGATCGGGCCGTCGCGAGAGTTCCCCTCTCGTGACGGCCCGATCGAGCATCTGGACCAGATATCCGCGTTCGCGGCCGAGGAACACCTCGCCGAACCGCGTTTCCAGCGCCGGATCCGCCCGGACGTCGGCGAGCAGCGAAGGCAGCGCCTGCCGGAGTTCCACACCGTCCAAAGAGGACTGGATCACTTCGAGGACCGCGGACACGTCACCTCGCAGCGAGCCGGTGTCCGACGGCGGTTCGAGCTCGACGGGATGGATCACCGCGGCGAACACGAGCTCCGCCTTGGACCGCCACCGCCGGTACACCGCGGCCTTGCCGACGCCCGCGCGCGCCGCGACCGCGTCGATCGTGCAGCGCTGGTAACCGGACTCGGTCAGCAACGCCCGCACGGCCGCGCGGACCGCGTCGTCGATTCCTTCTTCCCTCGGCCTGCCTCTCACCATGACCCCAGTTTACGAGACTAACAGTTCCGTATATCGTCCGGGTATGACCTGGACCAGGACCTCCCGCGAAATCCTCCCCTGCCCGCCGTCCGCGCTCTGGGCGCCGCTGGCCGACTTCACCCGGTGGCCCGACTGGGATCCCGACCTCGCCAGCGTCGAACTGCACGGCCCCGCCGCGGTGGGCTCGACCGGTTTCCTCGTACCGGACGGATTCCGCGGCCGCGTGCACTCACGGGTCGCCGAGCCGTTCACGATCACGTCCCTGACCGAGCACCGCGAGATCGCCTTCCGCCAGCCGATTCCCTTGGGTGCCATGGAGCTCGTGCTGAACCTGACCGAGGTCGACGGCGGGACCGAATTCGCCCAGAAGGTCACCTTCGGCGGGCCGCTGCGCTCGGTCATGGTCGCGATCATCGGCGGCGACGTCGTCAAGCACTTCGACGTCAAGTGCGCCAGGCTCGCGAAGCTCGCGGCGGCGCAGGCCGATCACGACGCCTGAGGACACCAGCGCGACCCCGATCACTTGGGAGAAGCGGAAATCCTGCATGCCCAGCAGGAGCGAGACGGCGAGGCCGGAGACCGGCATCAGCCCGACCAGCACCCCGGCCCGGTCCGCGCCCAGCGCCGAAACCGCCGAGTACCAAAGAAGAAACGCGATCGCGGTGACGACGACCGTCAGGTAGCCGAGCGCGATCAGTTCACGCCCGTCCGGCCACGCCCAGGCGCCGGACGGGTCGGCGATCGTCCCGACGACCGCTCCGCCGGCCCCCGCGGCGAAACACCCCCAGGTCGCGGTCGCCAACGGCCCGAGCCTTTCGAGCACGCCGACGGCGAGCAGCGTGAAGAGCGCTTCGCACACCATGGCCAGCGCCGCGAGCACCAGCCCTTGCCAGCGCGCCGCACCGCCGCCGGAGAGCACGGCGATCCCCAGGCCGGCGAGCACCGCCCCGGTCACCGGCGCCCACGAGGGCCGCTTCCCCTTGGCCAGCGGGCCCGCCAGCGCGAGCACGAGCGGCGTGCCGCCGAGGAACGCGGCGACCAGACCGGGTTCGGCGTAGCGCTGCGCGAACAGCAGGCAGGCCTGGAACCCGATCATCCCGGTCGCCGCGAGGGCGATCAGCGACGGCACGTCGCGCGCTCCCGGCAACGGCAGCGGGCGCCCGCTCAGCCGCGCCCACGCCAGCAGGAGCACGCCCGCCAGCGCGTACCGCAGCGCCTGCCCGGTGATCACCGGGTACCCGTCGAGCATTCCCGTCACCGGCACGGACGCGCCGACGATCAGCACCCCCAGTACGCCGATCGTCACGCCTCTTCGTTCGTTGTCCATACCGTCACAGTGGCCGCTTTTTGGACCGAACCGAAGAGCCAAATCGTGCTTGATCGACCGGACCATAAGTGCGCCGAAGGGTCCGTGAAGGCCGGGTCCCCGCCGACGTCGCGAAAGCCACTTTCGGGACACAGCACGCCCTCACCAGCCTGGGTCTGTCAGGACCAGGCACGCATCCCTCGCGTTCCGGGATACTCGACGCCATGACCGAGACGGCCGAACTGGGCGACTTCCTCAAGGCACGAAGGGCCGCGCTGGACCCGGCGGACCTCGGCCTGCCGACGGGGTTCAACCAGCGGCGAGTCGCCGGGCTGCGGCGCGAAGAGCTGGCGCAGCTGGCCGGGATCAGCGTCGACTACTACACGCGCCTGGAGCAGGGCCGGGCGCGCAACGTGTCCGACTCCGTCCTCGGATCGCTGAGCCGCGCGTTGCGACTGCATCGTGACGAGGAGGCCTACCTGCGCAATCTGGCCGCCCCGAAACGCAAACGCGCCGCACGGCCGCGGGCGCGGCGGATCCGGCCGGAACTCCAGCCGATGCTGAACGCGATCCAGACCCCGGCGCTCATCTTCGACCGCTACGGAGACGTGCTGGCCTGGAACTCGCTCGGCTCCGCGCTGTCCTTCGACTTCGCCGCGCGGCCGGCGGGCGAGCGCAACATCCCGAAGATGTTCTTCCTCGACGAACACGCCCGCGAGCTGCACCCGGAGTGGGAAACCGTGGCGAAAGAGATCGTGGCGAACCTGCGCTCCGAAAGCGGGAAGTATCCGGACGATCCGCGCTTCGCCCAGCTGGTCGGCGAGCTCTCCCTCGGCAGCGAGGCGTTCCGGAAGCTGTGGGCGAAGCACACCGTGCGCGAGAAGGCTCACGCGTGGAAGCTCGTGATCAACCCGATCGTGGGTGAACTCCGGCTGCGCTACGAGACGCTCCGGCTGCCCGACGATCCGGGCCAGGCCCTGGTGATCTACACCGCCGAGCCCGGCTCCGACAGCGAACGCGCGCTCCGCTTGCTCGCCAGCTGGGTCGCCGATCCCGCGCACGCCTGAGCCCACATGGCGCCAAGGCCGTGAAGGCCTCCTTCCCTACCTTGAAAGTAGGCAAGGAGGCCTTCACTACGTCGCCGCCCGAGCCCGCTCGGCGCGAAACTGTCGGTGCCCGGGTCCATGATGGACCCATGTTGCTCACCGAGGTGGTGACCGCGTCGGCCGAACTGGCCGCCACGAGGTCCAGGAAGGCGAAGATCGCCACCCTGGCCGCGGTCCTGCGCGCCGCGGGCGAGCTGGAACTGCCCGCGGTCATCGCGTTCCTCACCGGCCAGCCGACACAGGGCCGCATCGGCACCGGCTGGCGGACGCTGGCCGAGCTGAAGGCGGCCCCGGCCGCTGAGCCGTCGTTGACCGTCGCCGAGGTGGACACGGCGTTCGGCACGGTGGGGGCGGCGTCGGGTTCGGGGTCGGTGAAGCTGCGCGCGGAGACGTTGCGGGCGTTGTTCACCAAGATGACCAAGGAGGAGCAGGAGTTCCTGTTCCGGCTGCTCACCGGCGAGCTCCGGCAGGGCGCGCTCGAAGGGATCATGGTGGACGCCATCGCGGCGGCGGCCGAGATCCCGGCCGAAGACGTACGGCGGGCGTTCATGCTGTCCGGGCAGCTCCCGGTGACGGGCCTGGCGGCCATGACAGGCGGCCAGGAGCGGCTGGCGGAGTTCAAGCTGGCCTTGGGCAGGCCGATCCGGCCGATGCTGGCTTCCCCGGCGGAGTCGCTGGACGAGGCGATCACCGAGCACACCGAGACGCTCGTCGAGTACAAAATGGACGGTGCGCGGATCCAGGTCCACCGCGACGGCGACGAGGTGCACGTCTACACGCGGACGCTGCGGGAGATCACCGGCAGTGTCGGCGAACTGGTGGATCTGGTGCGCTCCTTGCCCTGCACATCGGTGGTGCTCGACGGCGAGACGCTGGCCCTGACCGACGACGGCAGGCCCAGGCCGTTCCAGGAGACGATGAGCCGGTTCGGCAGCACACGCGAGGAGCAGGTCAAGGCGCTGTTGCTGCGGCCGTACTTCTTCGACTGCCTGCACCTCGACGGCGTCGACCTGCTGGACGCGCCGCTGTCCGAGCGGAACGCCGCCCTGCGTCAGGTCGCGGGCGAGCACGTCATCCCGGGCGAGATCGCGCCCGCCTCGGCCGAGGCGGTGCTGGAAGCGGCGATGGCCGCCGGACACGAAGGCGTGATGGTCAAGGGCCTCGCGTCGCCGTACGCGGCGGGCCGCCGCGGGCGCGCGTGGCTCAAGGTGAAACCGGTGCACACGATCGACCTGGTCGTGCTCGCCGCGGAATGGGGTCACGGCAGGCGCACCGGCACGCTGTCGAACCTGCATCTCGGCGCCCGCGACCCCGACGGCGGGCCGCCGATCATGGTCGGCAAGACGTTCAAGGGCATGACCGACGAGTTGCTGGCCTGGCAGACGAAGACGTTCCAGGAGATCGAGACCCACCGCACGGATGGGGTGGTGCACGTGCGGCCGGAGCTCGTCGTCGAAATCGAACTCGACGGGGCTCAGGTGAGCACGCGGTATCCGGGTGGGCTGGCGCTGCGCTTCGCGCGCGTAGTGCGGTACCGGCCGGACAAGGAGGCCGCCGACGCCGACACCATCGACACCGTCCGCGGCCTCCTCAAGCCCTGAACTCCCCGCATTTAGTCCTCTGAACGCGGTCCTTGCGCGTGCAACTACCGCGTTCAGAGGACGAAACGCCTCAGTAGCAGCGGTCCGAAGAGATCCGGTAGGTGTAGTTGTTCGACAGGTTGGAGGTCACCTCGAACCGGATCTTGTGATACACCGGCGGCTCCCCGAGCACGCCGTGCTTGACCGTGCGCTCCTTGCCCGGCGCGATCGCCCCGCTCCAGAGGCCCTTGTCGAAGACGTCGTCGATGATCTGGACGAGCATTCCCCGGTAGTCGTGGTTGTGCACGGTGATGTCGATGCTCTGCCCCGCGCTCACCTCGACGACCTTGGTCTTCCCGCCCATCAGCGGCCCGCCCTCACAGACCTTCGACGCCGCCGAAGCGGACGGTGCCATCAGCAGGGTGCCTGCCAGCGCGACCGGGACGACGGCGAACAGCTTCTTCTTCATCGGTTCCCCACAACGGTCTTGACGACATTGGACTGGACGGCCAGGTCGAGGCCGATCTTCATGTTTCCCCCGCAATAGGCCTTCTCGCCGTTCTTGAAATGCACCGTCAGATCCCCGGCGCATTCGAACACCTTGACGTCCCAGGTGCGCGTGCCCGGCTTGAGGCAGATCGCGTCCTTCCCGGCCCGGCGCATCCAGCCGTGGTAGCCGGATTCGCAGGTAATGATCGGATCACTGCCCGAAGCGGGCGCCGGAGCCGCCTGTGCGGCGGTGACCGGCAGGAGCGCCACGGTGAGCGCGGCCCCGGCCAGTGCGGCGACCTTGACGTACGGACGCATGGATTCCCTTTCCGCAATTAATGTGAGAGTGTTTCGGAAAATCCCCATCCGGAATTCCCGGACGCCGATGACGTTAAAGGTCACCGAAGCCACTCCGGAAGCGATTCACGACCGCGAAATGGCCATGGCCGACAGATCAATGTCCATGCAGGTCAGCGCTTTGACCATCGGCCCGGAGGGTCAAATGACGCGGACCGAGAAGAACACCGCGCGGGTGTTCGGCAGCAGGATGTGCCCTTGTTCGTCGGCCATCTTCCAGTACACCTGGCAATGTCCTGGCCGGTCGGGCGCACGCACCTCGACGGAGACGCGCACGCGCTCGCCGGGCGCGGTCTGCGGGACGGGGACGCGGTCGGGGGTGCGGCACTCGCCGGGATTCCCGAACGAACCGGCGCGGACCAGATAGCGGCCGACCCATCCGACCGATCCCGCGTTGCGGAACTCCCAGATCTTCACGAAGGTCGACCCGGCCGCGACCTCGCTGCCGTCGGGCACGGTCACGTCGGCGACGAATTCCGACGCGTCGCCGGCCGGGGCGGCGGGCTCGGAACCGAACGGCGCGGCGAAGACGAACACCAGCGCCGCGACGAGGACGACCGCCACGGCTCCGGCGAGGAGGAACGCCGTCCGGCGCGAACGCTCCGGCGCGGGTTCGGGTGCCGCGCCGGCGGCCAGCGCGTCGCGCGCGCGTTCCCATTCACCGCGCCATTCGTGCCGGACCTCGTCCTCGTCACCGCCGAGCACTCCGGCGGCCAGCACGCGGACGAACTCCCAGGACGTCTCCCAGCTGGGCAGCCGCTCGCCGCGGGCGGCGGCCGAAAGCGCGGACTTCGACGCGAGCGCGCCGTACTCGTCGCGCATGCGGTCGTAGGAAGGGTCACCGGCGGCCCGTTTCAGCTCCCACAGCCGCCGCGCGAACTCGGCGACGGGTCCGCTGTCCTCCGCCGGACCACGCGCGACCCGTCCGCGGCGTCCGGGCCTCCGCTCGACGTCCATCGCTTCCCACGATATGACCCGATGGCCGGGAAGACCCGGCGGCGTCCCGCCCCGATCGAGTGGCGGCGTGCGGTGGTGACGGGACGTCCCCACCCGATCACCCATAAAGTAGGCGAATGCAGGCTTCCAAGATCGCGCGTGCCTGGTTCGGCGCGACGGCGCTGGTGGTGATCGCCGGTCTCGCCGCCCAGATCCCGGTCTCCGCGGGCACCACCGGCGGCACCTTCCACACCCCGGCCGGACGGGTGGCCAACCTGCTGGCCTTCTTCACCATCGATTCGAACATCCTGGTCGGCGCCGGCAGCCTGCTGCTCGCGCTCGGGGTCGCGGGCCGGTCGACCCTGTTCGGCGTGCTGCGGCTCACCGGGCTCGTCGGCATCACCGTGACCGGTGTCGTCTTCCAGGTCGCGCTCGCCGATCTTTACGAACTGCACGGCTGGGCCGTTTTCGCCGACACGATGCTGCACAAGGTGTCGCCGTTGATGTGCGTCGCGGGCTGGCTGCTGTTCGGGCCGCGCGGCCAGTTGTCGTGGCGGATCCTGTGGTGGTCGCTGCTGTACCCGCTGGCCTGGCTCGCGGTCACACTGGTGCGCGGCGCGATCATCGGGTTCTACCCGTACCCGTTCGTCGACCCGGGCATCAACAGCTACGGCGGCGTCGCGTTCAACTGCGTGCTGATCGGGGTGCTGTTCATCGGTCTCGCGGCGGCCGCGGTCGGTTTCGACCGCACGTTCAGCCGACGAGACGAACCCGACGAGAACTGGGACTGGGAGCGCGGCTCCTCCGTTGAGGGTGGCGGCGGGGGCATGGATGGACTAGCCCCGGACCCGCCGGAAAGCGTTGAGCGGATCCGCGACGCCGGCACGTACTAGCGTCCGCACCGCGCCGAGCCGCCGGTCCACCGGTTTCCCGGCGGCCACCCGGTGCATCTGCTGGGTGTGCCACTGGATCTCGAGCAGGCTGTCGGCCAGCCGGATGCCGGTCTTCGGCGCCGTGCGCCGCGCGCGGACGTCCTCGCCGCCCAGCAGGCGCCCGGGCAGCGCCGGGTCGACGATCAGCGGCCTGCCGAGGCCGATGACGTCCAGCGCGCCGGAGCGCAACGCCTCCGCCATGCCTCGCGCGCTGGTGAAGCCACCGGTGACCATCAGCGCGACGTCGGTGACCTGCCGCGCCTTCGCGGCGTAGTCGAGGAAGTACGCCTCACGGCTGAGAGTGCTCGCCTTGGCGGAACCCATCATGGCGGCCTTCTCGTAGGTGCCGCCGGAGACTTCCAAGAGGTCGATACCCGCTTCGCCCAGTTCGCGAACGACTTCGAGCGAGTCCTCCTCGCTGAACCCGCCGCGCTGGAAGTCCGCGCTGTTGAGCTTGACCGCGATCGGCACCGTGTCGCCGACCTCGGCGCGCACGCGGGCGACCACTTCCAGCAGGAACCGGCGCCGCCGGAGCGCGTCACCGCCCCAGCCGTCGGTGCGCCGGTTGGTCAGCGGCGACAGGAACTGCGAGACGAGATAGCCGTGCGCCCCGTGGATCTGGACGCCGGCGAACCCGGCGTCGACGACGGTCCGCGCGGCCACGCCGAACCGGTCGATGATCGCTTCGATCTCGTCGACGGTCAGCGCTCGCGGCGTCGCGAACACCGAGCGGATGCCGCGGTCGCCGAACGGCACCGCCGACGGCGCGACCGGCTGACGGGACAGGAAGCGCGGGCTTTGACGACCGGGATGGTTGAGCTGAACCCACAGCCGGGACTCGGTCCCGTCGGCCGACCGTGCCCACGGCTTGAACCCGGTCGCGTCCGGCTCCCGAGGGACCGCGACGTTGCGCGGTTCACCCAGCGCGGTCGGATCGACCATGACGTTGCCGGTGATCAGTGTCCCGGCACCGCCTCGCGACCACGTCCGGTACAGCTCGGCCAGTTCGGCGGTCGGCCGGTTGCGGCGATCGCCGAGTTGCTCGCTGAGCGCGGCCTTGGCCAGCCGGTTAGGCAGGATCGCGCCACACCGCAGTTTCAGCGGTTCGGCCAGCAGTTCTTTGGGCTCGCTCATCCGCGCTTCCTCCCGCCGTTACCTACTGAGCAGTATCCCTACTCGAAGTAACATACTCGCGGTATGTCGAGCACTCAAGGTGTGCCGACACCGAAGGGGTTGTCGATCACGTAGCGCCAGAGCCCGTCCTGGCCACGCCTCGCGATGACCCAGTCGACGATCAGCAAGGCCAGGTCACCGGCCACGCGCACCTGACGCGGAGCGACCTTGACGGGCTTCCCGAGCGCGAGGATCCCGCCGTTCGCGGCCCGGCGTTCCGCGCCGCTCACCCACGCGCCGTCCCGGCGGACGAACACGGCGTCCGGCTCGTAGACCGTGTCGAGGATTTCGGCGGGGTCGGCGGTCAAAGGCACACTGAGGGACTGCGTCATGCGGACAGCGAAACCGACCGCGAAGCAGGTCACCGAACGGAAACCTTCGACGGCGAACTCGTCCCGGACGCCCGCGGCCGGACGCGGAGGCCGGAGCCGGACCGTCCGGTCGAGGTCGCGCTCGCCTAGCGACCTGCGCACGGCGTTGCCCGGTTTGTCCGCGAAGGTGCTGACAGAGCGCCTCGGCGACCTGACCGCGCGCCGCCTCGCCGTCCGAGAGGAACTGCCGGGCTTCCCGAGCCGGACCAGCTATCGGCTCGCCGAGGCGGGACTCTCGCCGCGGCCGCTGCTGATCGAGCTGTACCGCTCGGGCTCGGCGCTACAGGCCCTCACGCAGTAGGCGCGGCGCGACCGGCTCCACCCGCGCACGCACCTTCACCTCTTCAGCCATGGTCCGCGCCCAAGCCTGCAAACCCGGGATGTCGATCCCGTGCGGCCGGGCCTCGCGGAAGGGCTCGATGTTCTCGGCGCCGCGCTCCAGCAGCGAGGCCGCACCGTTCCCGTTCCCCCTGGCCGCGTGGGTCAGGCCCACGGCGAGCTGCGCGAGCCCGCGCCACAGCTCGCGCTCCGGCCCGTCGGTGGACTTCCACGCGTCCTCGAACACCTCGTGCGCGTGAAACGGGCGGCCCGCGTCGAGCAGGCGCTGCGCCTCGGAAACGGTGTCCTCGGGGCTCCGTTCGATGCCCTCGGGCTGGCGTTCGACACCGTCGGCGCCGTACGGAAGCGGCCTGCCGAGACCATCCCGCGGGCGCGCGTTGCGGGCTCGTCCGGCTTCGTCACGGTCCCGGTCGGTCATGCCGACAGTGTCCCACGCGGGTATCCTGGGGCCTCGTGCGCTTTCTCGACGGGCATCGGCCCGCTCACGACCTGACCTACGACGACGTGTTCCTCCTGCCGAACCGGTCGGACGTGGAGTCCCGTTTCGACGTCGACCTGTCCACTGTGGACGGCACCGGCGCGACGATCCCGATCGTGGTGGCCAACATGACCGCCGTCGCGGGCCGCCGGATGGCCGAGACGGTCGCCCGGCGAGGTGGGCTCGTCGTCCTGCCACAGGATGTCGACGTGGCCGCGGTCGCCGACATCGTCGGCTGGGTCAAGAGCCGTCACACAGTGTGGGACACCCCGCTCGTGCTGACCGGCGGAGACGCGGTGGCCGACGCGCTGAACCTGGTCGGCAAACGCGCCCACGGCGCCGTCGTCGTGGTGGACGAGGACGGCAAGCCCGTCGGCGTCGTCGACGAAGCGGCTTGCGCCGGCGTAGACCGCTTCGCGCGTCTCGCCGACGTCGCGGAGCCCGCGGTCGTCACGGTCCCGCTGGACACGCCGCCGCGTGAGGTGTTCGAGCGCCTGCACGACCACGGAGGCCGTCTCGCGCTCGGCATCGACGAAAACGGCAGGCTCGCCGGCGTCCTGACCGAGATCGCGGCGCTGCGCGCGGAGATCTACACCCCGGCCGTCGACGACGGCGGCAACCTGCGCGTCGCCGCCGCGATCGGCGTGAACGGCGACGTCGCGGCGAAGGCCGAGGCCGTCCTCGCGGCGGGCGTCGACGTGCTGGTCGTCGACACCGCGCACGGCCACCAGGAGAAGATGGTCTCGGCGCTGAAGGCCGTCCGGTCGGTGAACCCGCGAGTCCCGGTCGTCGCCGGGAACGTGGTCACCGCCGAGGGCACGCGCGACCTGATCCACGCGGGTGCGGACGTCGTCAAGGTCGGCGTCGGCCCCGGCGCCATGTGCACGACCCGGATGATGACCGGCGTCGGGCGCCCGCAGTTCTCAGCCGTCGCCGAATGCGCCGCGGCGGCGCGCGAACTGGGCAAACACGTCTGGGCGGACGGCGGCGTGCGGCACCCGCGCGACGTCGCGCTGGCGCTCGCCGCGGGCGCTTCGGCGGCGATGGTCGGCTCGTGGTTCGCGGGCACCCACGAATCCCCCGGCGACCTGCGCTACGACGAGCAGGGCAAGCCGTACAAGGAGTCGTTCGGCATGGCGTCGAAGCGCGCCGTCGGCGCCCGCACGCGCACGGACAACGTCTTCGAACGCGCCAAGAAGGGCCTGTTCGAAGAGGGCATCTCGGCGTCGCGGATGGCGCTGGACCCGGCTCGCCCCGGCGTCGAAGACCTGCTCGACTCCATCGGCTCCGGTGTCCGCTCCGCCTGCACGTACGCGGGCGCGCGCACGCTGGAGGAGTTCCACGAACGCGCGCTGCTCGGGATCCAGTCCGCCGCCGGCTTCGCGGAAGGACGCCCCCTGCCGTCGGGCTGGTGAAACCCGGCGGAGTCCTCTTAGGACTGTCCCAAGAGGACTCCGCCGGTTCCGGTTATCCGTGGTCCTCCAGCATCTCCGTGACGAGCGCCGCGATCGGCGAGCGCTCGGACCGGGTCAGCGTGATATGCGCGAACAGCGGGTGCCCCTTGAGTTTCTCGATCACCGCCGAAACGCCGTCGTGCCGCCCGACCCGCAGGTTGTCGCGCTGCGCGACGTCATGCGTGAGCACGACCCGCGAAGCGGTGCCGAGCCGTGAGAGCACGGTCAGGAGCACGTTGCGCTCCAAGGACTGCGCCTCGTCGACGATGACGAACGTGTCGTGCAGCGACCGGCCGCGGATATGGGTCAGCGGGAGCACCTCGAGCATGCCGCGGTCGAAGACCTCGTCGAGGACGTCCTGGCTGACCAGCCCGCCGAGGGTGTCGAACACCGCCTGCGCCCACGGCTGCATCTTCTCGCTCTCGGAACCGGGCAGATAGCCCAGATCCTGGCCGCCGACCGCGTACACCGGCCGGAACACGACCACCTTGCGATGCTGGCGGCGTTCCATCACCGACTCCAGCCCCGCGCAGAGCGCGAGCGCCGACTTGCCCGTGCCCGCTCGTCCGCCCAGCGAGACGATGCCGACGTCGGAGTCCAGCAGGAGATCGAGCGCCACCCGCTGCTCGGCCGACCGGCCGTGCAGCCCGAACGCCTCCTTGTCGCCCCGGACGAGCCGGATCCGCTTGTCCGCGGTGACCCGCCCCAGCGCGCTCGAACTGCCCGCGAGCAGCCTGAGCCCGGTGTGACAGGGCAGTTCACCGACCTCCGGCATCCCGGATTCCGCCGGATCCACGGAAGACCCGCTGAACAGCGCGTCGACCAGGGTCTGCGGGACGTCCACGTCCGCCATCCCCGTCCAGCCCGAGGGCGTCACCTCCTGCGCGCGGTACTCGTCGGCTTCGAGGCCGACGGCGCCCGCTTTGACACGCAAGGGGATGTCCTTCGTCACCAGCGTGACCGACGCGCGTTCCGCCGCCAGGTTGAGCGCACAGGCGAGGATGCGGTGGTCGTTGGAGTCGGTGCGGAAGCCGACCGGGAGCACCGTGGGGTCGGAGTGGTTCAACTCCACCTGCAGGGTGCCGCCGTGCTCACCGATCGGGATCGGCGCGTCGAGCCTGCCGTGCTGACGACGCAGGTCGTCGAGCATGCGAAGCGCTTCGCGCGCGAACCACCCCAGTTCGGGATGGTGACGTTTCGCCTCCAGTTCACTGATGACGACCAGCGGGAGCACGACCGCGTGTTCGGCGAACCGGGTCACCGACCAGGGGTCAGAGAGCAGGACCGACGTGTCGAGCACGTAAGTGGACCGCTGGGATTCGGGCGAGATCGAGGCTTTCTCCGGGCCAGGGGCACCGGTCGAAGAACGGCCAGAGGCCTTGCGGGGTGAACGCTGCGCAGTCACGACGGCATCTCCCTCGTGGGCGTGGCACCACGCCCGCACTCGCTGGGCCGGGCACTTCCCTGGCTAACCGTTCCTTCCGACGTCTTTCACGTCAGTCGGCACGGCCACGAGGGCCGGGTGCCGGCCCCCTCGTGCATCCACTGGGCGGCTGTGCCGCCCTGTCGACAACCGCCACGACCAGGGCCTCCCGTGAGAGTCCGCATGGGACGCGAACCCTCACTTCCGGAAGGTACCTGCGTCCGGCCGATCGCGCAGGCAGCCACCACGGTGATTCGCCAAACCGTCATCTCACTGTCGGTCGCATGACATCAACGCCTGGTCACCGTCACGGTGTGTAGTGATGATCTCCATTCAGGGACGCTCGTCGACGTGACCCGGAAGGATTAACGCGACACAGGGCGTTCACCTGATGAGACGGAGGGTTCTACCACGCATCGTGGCGGGACGCATTTTGTGCCCGAGACAGAGAACCGGACCGAGTGAAACGGGCCTTTCGTGCCTCACACAATGGGCTTACGAGACGGTCACAAATCCTGAATAGCGAGTAATTTTCTCACTGCGGGACACCCCCACCGGATTCGGTGCCCCCGATCCCTGAACATCTCTACCAAGGAGTGCGAAGTGCTGAAGAAGGCTGGTTTCGTTTCCGCCGTCGCCGCGGGCATCATGATGGTCGGCGGGACCGCGTTCGCCGCCACCGGTGACACCTCGGGCACCCCGGACCCCACGTTCGGCGACGCCTACAACACCTTCATCGAGGGCGGCGGCGCGCTGGGCTACGGCGCCGCTTCCCTGGTCGCCGGCGCCTACACGGGCGTCGCCACCACCCCGGCTCTGATCCTCCACTCGCTGGAGCACCACCACCACTGATCTTCAGTGTCGACGTCGAAGGCCCCGGAGTGCACGCCGGGGCCTTCGTCATGTCACCGGTCAGGAACCGAAGCGCCGGTGCCGCCACGCGTAATCGCGCATGGCACGCAGGAAATCGACCCGGCGGAACGCGGGCCAATAAGCTTCGGTGAACCAGAATTCCGAATGCGCCGATTGCCAGAGCAGAAATCCGGAAAGCCGCTGCTCACCCGAGGTGCGGATAATCAGATCCGGATCCGGCTGACCCGAGGTGTACATGTGTTCGGATATGTGGTCGACGTCCAATATCTTCGCGAGTTCGCGGATCGAGGTGCCCTCGTCTGCGTGCTGGAGCAGGAGTTTGCGGACCGCGTCGGCGATCTCCTGACGCCCTCCGTAACCGACCGCGACGTTGACCTCCATCCCGGTGCGCCCCTCGGTGCGCTCCGCGGCCGCGCTGAGGGCCTTCGCGACCTCCGGGGGCAGCAGGTCGAGTGCCCCCACGATGCGAAGCCGCCAAGGCGTGTGCGGCGCGGCGAGTTCGTCGGTGACGTCGGTGATGATCTTCAGCAAGGGGCTCAGTTCCTCGGCCGCACGGCCGAGGTTGTCCGTCGAGAGCAGCCACATGGTGACGACCTCGACGTCGGCCTCGTTGCACCAGCTCAGGAAGTCGGCGATCTTCTTGGCGCCCGCCCGGTGCCCGTCGGCGACGTCGGTGAAGCCCGCTTCGCGCGCCCAGCGGCGGTTCCCGTCCAGCATGATGGCGATGTGGCGTGGATGGCGCCCCTTGGCCTGCTGGATCAGGCGCCTGCCGTAGGCGCTGTACACGACGTCTGACAAGAAGGACCGAAGACTCACGCCAGTGGAGAGTAGTCACCTCGCGGGCCTCAGTGGGACGCGCCACGGACACTGGCGAAAAACCTACGGTGCCGTAACCTGGGTGAGTGAGCGTAGTGACCGAACCCCGGCCGTCCGGCCCCGCGCCCGTAGTGGACACGCGTCCTCGGTTGCGTGGGCACATCCACTTCTGGTCCTTCTTCGGCGCTGTCGCCGGAGCCGCGACCCTCATCAGCCTCGCGGCGTCCACAGTGTCGGGTATCGCCGCTTTGTCCACTTCGGTCTACGGCCTGACCGTCCTCGGCGTCTTCGGCGTCAGCGCGCTGTACCACCGTCGCTTGTGGAGCCCACGAGCATACGAATGGATGAAGCGCGCCGACCATTCGATGATCTTCCTGTTCATCGCCGGCACCTACACGCCGTTCACCCTTCTGGCGATGTCCCAGCCGACCGGGTACATCGTGCTCGCGATCGTGTGGGGCGGCGCGATCGGCGGCGTCACACTGAAGATGCTGTGGCCGAACGCGCCACGCTGGCTCGGCGTGCCGATCTACATCGCGCTGGGCTGGGTAGCCGTCTTCGTCCTGCCGGAACTGGCCACGCACGCCGGTGTCGCGGCGCTCGTCCTGCTCTGCGTGGGCGGGCTGTTCTACACGCTGGGCGCGGTGTTCTACGCGGTGAAGTGGCCGAACCACTTCCCGGACACCTTCGGGTACCACGAGTACTTCCACGCCTGCACGGTTCTCGCCGCGGTGTCCCACTACATCGCGATCTGGCTGGCCATGTACGCCTAGCCAGGTCGTGAGTGATGTGGGTCGTCGGCAGCGAAGATGCCTTACCACCTACCGGAGCTGACTGACGGCCGGTCGCGGGTCCGCGAAGGCGTCTTGCCCATCCTCAAGGTCATGCCAGGAGCTCAAGAGTGGCATGGTCCTGTTTCTGGCGTGTTTTCCCTGGTCGGATTGGCTTTTGGTGGAGCGATACCGAATCTTGGCGGACCATCGGCGGGGAGCCGTCGTGATCCCGTGGCGCTCGGTCGATCAGAGTACGTGAAGGCCCCCTTCCTTGCGCTAGCCGCAAGGGGCGGATTCCAGGGGTCGTTGCAACACGGGTGGTTAGCTGGTTTCGGCGAGGAGTTTAGCTAGGCGCTCGGCTGGGGTGTCCCAGCCGAGCGTTT
>NZ_JBWKEB010000016.1:123851-181575 GCF_056435665.1 Amycolatopsis sp. NPDC043887 | reverse complement strand
ACCGCTCTCGGCGCGGCGTCCGAGATCGCGTGGAAAGCACGCGCCGCCGGTGACGGGGACGACCAGGCCAGGGCCGCACGGATGACCGAGATCGCGATGCAGTTCCCGCGGCTGCGCGCCCTCAGCGAGGGATGGAGTGAAGACGACCCGGCCACCACCTCCGGCCGGGAACTCGAATTCGGCCTCCAGGCGATCCTGGACGGCCTGCAAGCCCGACTCCCTGCCCGGTCATAGACACGCCGCCCAGCGCTCGCCCGATGATCGGTGCCGTACGCCCAGGGGCAGCGCAGCCACCGCCCCCCTGAAGCCGCCCCGATTCCGCCTTGCGGAGAGGTTTAGCTTGTCGTTTACCCCTGAACCGAAGTCACCGCGGCCGGCTAATCCCGGACTGCCGACGAAACGGACTTTCCCCGCCCCAAAACCCCGGAGTTCGACGGTTGGCGTGCGCTGTTCTTCACCGCTGCGGTGTGTCGTAGTCGTGCTGGGAGATCGACCTGGCCGACCGGATCCCGGAGATCATGGGCGTGGCGGCCGGGCTGGGTTATCTGGTGCTGGACGGGGAGATCGTCGCGCTGCGGGGTGGCCGGCTGTTACTGGTCCGACATGCAGATGATGAAGTCCTTGGTTTCCCTGTTGGGGCAGGTCACTCCGACAGCCACGTCGAGAACGGGCTTCGCTGCTGGGGCGATGTCGAAGACGGTGCAGTAGAAGCCGCCGTCGGTCGGGTCGGTGTGGCATCCGTTGTTCCCGAACGGGCCGGACTGGTGTTCACTGCCGGCCGCCGTGGCTGCGGCGGCTGATGGTGTCATCAGTCCCATGGCGCCCAGTGCGAGGCCTGTGGCGGCGAGTGCGGCGGGTTACTCGGGCGCGGGTCAGCATGCGTGTACGTTGCGACATTCTTGTCCTTTTCAGTCCCTGCTCCCGCAGGAGTTGAGGGAGGTCGTCGCCTTCCCGGGAATGCCGCGAAGATCGAATCAACCGGTCTGTAACTAAGGCAAGCCCTGGACCGACGTCTGGGCGAAGGTATAACGAGTGTCCGTTCAGAGCCGACGTGGTGATGGCTGAAACAACTGGGAAGAAGCGTTGGCTTTGGGCAGGCTCGGTGGTGGCGCTCGTAGCTGGATTGCTTACCATGTTGGCAAATAATCGATGGTGCATGGTCGTTGGGGGAGAGATTTTTGGCACGGGCTCCGAGCCTGCGGCAGAGGCTCCTCGCTCGAGTCTCACGCCGCCGACAGGTGAGACCGGTATAGACGCTACCGCGACTGCAGGGGCAGAAACTGCTCAACCGGCGACCGAGTCGGCTCGTCAGTCTAGTGACACGGTGCTGCCGTCAAAGGTATCGCGAGCAACGCCGTCGAACCGGTCGCGAGGTCCCCTGTTGATCACTTTCGCGATCGCCGATGGTTTGGCAGTCGGCAAGGATAAGGCTGGAGCCTGCAATGCCGCACGGGTGTGGTGCGTCATCTTGAAAGACTCGGTCTCAGGGGATTCGGGACGGACTACCTCTGGGTGCACGCTGTCGTGGCGGCTCTACGCCGACGTCTCGGAAGTCCTTGTCGAAAAGGGATCTGTCGCCGGCAATGTCAACTCTGAAGGAATACGGCTTGGCGTCAAAAGGGCATGCCTGTTGGCGATTACCGTCTTGATGCCAATGAGTCTTTCCGCGTAAGCACTGGTGACTCTGGGGGGGGGCGACCTTGGGTGTGGCCGGTACCGGCGACTGAAGGTGGCGGCACGTGGTGCCGACCGCGGCTATTCAAGCCGGTGCGGTCCGAATTGTTTCCGGACCGTGTGTGGACCATCGGTAGATGCTTGTTCGGAATCGCCAGAAAAATGGGCTGCAAACTGGGGTTTGGTGCACCCAGCAATACCCGTTGCAAACCCAAATCTGCAGGTCAGTGGCGCAGAGGTGGTCGTAGAACCAGCACATACCAAGATTCGACGCCACGGATACCGGTTGTCGAACAAGACGGTCAAGCGTTGTTGATCGTTGTCCGCTCATGCCGATGAGAGCGCGGTCTAGCGGCTGGAGCGGGCATGATCAGCATTCAACAGGGTCGCGTTCGAAGCGAATGTCGACATAGGTTGATCTTCAGAGGGTTTACCCCCAGCCAGGACATCGAGATTGGAAGCGCCAGAGGGGCGATGGCGGCACGGCTAAGCGCCGCGGGCAGCTCGGTCAGGAACCGAAGAGGGCGCGGATTCCGCCCAGTGTGGTGAACCTGGCCCATAGGTCATTGTCGGGCGAGCGCAGGATCTGTCCGGTGATCAGCAGTTCGAGGAAGGCGCTGTGCAGGTCTGGCCGGTCGTTGCGGCCAGCCTCCATCCAGGCCGTGGTGATTCGGTAGCCACCTTCGCAAGGGGCGAAGATGGCGTCGTAGGCGCACTGCCCGACTCCGGCGCGATAGATGGACAGCCGGTCGCCTTCGACCAGCGCCACCCATTTGTCGTCCATGTCCTTCTCCTGCAGTCCCAGCCTGATCCGCTCCCATTCCGAATTGGCCCACAACCGTTGCGGAGCGGGCAGCTCGCGGGGGTTGGCGATTGGCAGCAAGGCGTGCTTGAACGAGGTTCGGGTCACGGGGCGGGACATGCGGTGAGGGTACTTCGTTGACACCGGTTCGAGGGTAAAACCACGACTTGCTTCCCGCTCAGGGTGATGAGCGGGCTGATCTCAGCGGCCAGAGCCGGGCTGCCGTCCGCAGCGACCGCCAGTTCTTCCTCAGGCTCAGCGCCGGAGTGCCCGGTAGCGCTTGAGAAGGGCGGTGATCCGAGCGGGGTCGCGTGCGCCGTTCAGCTCGGCGAGCAGGTCGTCGGGGCACAGTTCGTACTGGTCCCCCCACCACCGCGACGCCTTGTTGTCCCAGATCCGATAGCCGCCGGGCACGCCCCTCGCCACGTACCGTCGCTTCGCCAACCAGCCCTCCCTGTTCCGCCGTCCGCCACCATGATCGCACCGGATGGCGACCTGGTCTCCTGGGTTCAGGCTGGACGTACTCCTGGGACGCCAGCGCACGACAGCCGAAGCGACCACTCACGATCGGCGCTTGGGATGATGGCTCGGTGACTGCAACGACCCGAAGCCTGCGGTTTGAGCGGATATTGGCTCGGTCCTGAGGCACCCGGGTGGCCTGACGTTCGGTCGTTCGTCGATCAATCACTCGATGCCGCGCTGCGCGATCGAGCGGTGGAATACCGTCGTGGCGGGAGCGTGTTCGCCGCTGCCGCCGGCAGGTCGCTTTGTCGCATCTGCGGGCAGGCGAACGGTAGTGCGGAGCTGACCAACGGCGTTCGCTTCATCTGGCCGGAAGGGCTCGCGCACTACGTCGAAACGCACAACGTCAGACTGCCGACTGAAGTCACCGCTGCGATGGACGCCGCCCCACCGCGGGTGGACGTCACTGAGTTCGAGCGCCACCTGCTCGACACGGACGATTTGATCGTCGACGAACACTGGTGGCCTGACCTCAGGGGATACTGAAGGCCGGGCGCACCGGCTCACCACACTGACATTCCGCTCATGCCGCGATGAGGAACTTCGGACAGGTGGCTGTACCAGAACCGAGAACGCCCAGGTCAACAAGATCGACACGCCATGGCCGGCGAGAACCTACAACCGTTGTAGGTTCTCAATTTCGACGTCGTAATCTCACGAATGATGTCGTACGAAAGTCATATACGACATCACCTTGAGACTTGCTCCTTCGCCGGTCTGCCAGGGCTTATACGATCGCGACCTCGCGGGCGAACGGGGAAACTCGCTGTTCAAGGCCACCTTCAAGGCACTGCGCAACGTCAGCATCTGCGCCTGGATGATCGGCAAGATCGCCGCCGCGCCGGTGCTCCTCCACGTCGAGCACGACCCACCAGCTGATCATCCAAGGCCACGAACCGTTATGCGGTAAGGCCCGCTAGGAGCGGCTGTCGGTGAGTCTGCCGCGCAGGCGGGCGGCGTCGCGCACCGGCGGCAGGCCGTAGGCGCGGCGGTATTCCCGGGTGAACTGGGTGGCGCTGGTGTAGCCGACGGCATCGGCGGTGTGCGCGGCCGTGGTGTCGCCTGCCACCAGCAGGCGCCGCGCCTCCTGGAGTCGCAGGTGCTTCTGGAACCGCAGCGGGCTCATGCCGGTGGCGGCCTTGAAATGCCGATGCAGGGTGGCCGGGCTCATGTGTGCGACCGCCGCGACCTGCTCCACGGTGATGGGCTCGGTGAAGTGGGCGGCGATCCAGTCGGCCGCGGCGCGCACCCTGGTCAAGGCCGAGCCGGTGGCCGCGAACTGGCGCAGGGTCGGGCCAAGCGCGCTGCCGAGCAGGCGGTAGAGGATCTCGGCCTCCACGCGGGCGGCCAGCGGCCGGATGTCGTCGGGGGTGTCGAGCAGCCGCACCCAGCGGGTGACGGCGTCGACCAGTTCCGGGGTCATCGTGGCGGAGACCTGGCCCGCGGCCGGGGTGGCCGGGGCCTCGCCGTCGAGTTCGAGCAGCAGGTCGGCCAAGGCGGGGCCATCCAGGTGCAGCACGGCCGAGCGGTACGGCACCTCCTCGAACACGGCGGTGACCGGCAGGTCGAGCGAGTTGAGGAACATGTCGCCGCGGCGGGCCGACCGGCTGTGTTCCCCCGTGACGGTGCGCTTGGAGCCCTCGGCGATGAAGCACACCATCGGCTCGTAGCGCAGGTCGAGAGGGTTGACCACCTCGTCGAGGGCGACCACGGTGAGCCGGGGTACGGCGGTGGTGCCGGACCACAGGCCGTTGCGGTGACGGCCCACGGCCGCCGCGAGCTGGTCGAGCATGGGGCTGCTCCGAACAGGATGGGTGAGAGGATCAGGCAATCCTATGCGGTTCACCGCTCATGCCGGCGCGACGAGTGCGCTCTAGCGTCGAAGGTATGACACAGCTGCAGAACCTGCCCACACGCGTGCTCGGCGCGCAGGGCCTGGAGGTCGGCGCGATCGGCCTCGGCACGATGGGCATGACGATGGCGTACGGCGCGGGCGACGAGGCGGGCGGCATCGCCACTATCCGCCGCGCCCACGAGTTGGGCGTCACCCTGTTCGACACCGCCGAGCTGTACGGCATGGGCACTGGCAGCAACGAGCGGCTGCTGGGGCGTGCGGTGGCCGGGTTCCGGGACGAGGTCATGCTCGCCACGAAGTTCGGCTTCGACCTGACCGACCCGGCGAACGTGGGTGCGAAGCTCGACAGCAGGCCCGAGCACATCCGCGAGGTCACCGAGAACAGCCTCCGGTACCTGGGTACCGACCACGTCGATGTCCTCTACCAGCACCGGGTGGACCCGGACGTGCCGATCGAGGACGTGGCGGGCATGGTCGGCGAGTTGATCGCCGAAGGCAAGGTCCGCTTCTTCGGGCTGAGCGAGGCGGGCCCGGACGTGCTGCGGCGCGCGCACGCCGTGCACCCGGTGTCGGTGCTGCAGACCGAGTACTCGGTGTTCGAGCGCGCGGTCGAGGTCGAGGTGCTGCCGGTGGTGCGGGAGCTGGGCATCGGGTTCGTTCCGTACTCGCCGCTGGGCCGCGGGTTCCTCACGTCCGCGGTGAAGCCGGCGGCCGAGTACCCGGCGGACGACATGCGCAGCTGGGACGACCGGTGGCAGCCGGGCAACTACGAGCGCAACGTCGCCGCGGTCGAGGCGCTGACCGCGCTGGCACGGGAGAAGGGCGCGACGGTGACGCAGCTTGCGCTGGCGTGGCTGCTGGCGCAGGGCGACGATGTCGTGCCGATCCCGGGCACGCGCAGCCCGGGGCGGTTGGCCGAGAACGTGGCGGCGGCGCACGTGGTGCTGACGGCGGGCGACCTGGCGCGAGTGCAGGAGGTCCTGCCCAGAGGCGCGGCCGGATCCCGCTACCCCGAGGCGATGATGCCGACCTGGTGAGGTGGTCGGGCCAGCCGTAAACGCTACGCCCGGTGCGCTCGCGCCACAGCCCTATTGCCGGGCCCGGCAGTAGGGCTCACTCCCGGGATGCGCCGGGCCTTGTCCGCAGTGACTGAACAGCCGCGTCCCGATCTGGTCGTCGTTTGACAGCGGGCTCGATCAATAGCGAATATCCGGCTCATGCCGCTGACCGCATCGCCGCAGTGTGCGCATCACCGGAACTGGCACTGCTCTCTACGGCACAGAGCACCCCCGGCGACCCTGATGCCCTTCGCCCCTTGCGCAGCGGACCAGTTCGGTCGCGGCGAACCGGCGGGTATTTCGGTGCGGTGGTCGGTGCGGCACTCTCGGAATGAGCTCTGCAAGGGCTAAGGCTTGGTCGCAGGGGGTTCACGGCGTCGAGAAAGTTTAAGGTGCCAGTCAGAGTTGCGAGGACCCCGAGAATCCGCCTCGGAGATGGGCCTTTGCCATGTCCGGCATCAGCCGATCTTGAGCTGGATCTCCTCGCTCATCTTGTCAGACTCGACCCACGTCGTTTCTCGGTCCGGGCCGCCAGCATGGAAACCGTACCGGTCATGTCCGCCCTCAATCCCTGTGATCTCGAATGTGAAAGTTCGGTTGTAGCTCGACAGAATCGACAGCGACGGATCGTCGATGACGACTAGCTTCACCGTGCCGTTACCGATGACGTCGCCGCTACTGTCGACGACAGTGATCTGCGCGCCGTCCTTCAGATCGTCGTTGACCGAGGAGTTGCACGGGTAGCAGTTGAAGTTCAGGTAGCCCTTGGCGATGACCGGTTCCGAACCAGTGAGCAGAACGATGACGATGACCACGATCGCGACGAGAACTGTTGCGGCTGCCGCGGTGATGAGTTTCAGTCGGCGGGGTCTGGTGGATGCGGCGGTCTGGTCCATCGTGGTCTCCCTGTGAGCTGTGGGTACCTGTGGCTGGTCGTACGGATCACGGTTTCCGTTGCGCACTTGACCGGACCGTGACGTCACCACCTGCCGGCGGTGAAGAACATGACTGCGAAAGACCAGAGAGTTATAGCTGCGGTTACGTCGTCTCCGATTGGGCTTCGGTGCCGAAGCAGAGCCGGACACGCAATGACACGGCGTGACACCTGGCCGTCAGGCAAGGCCCGTTTTGACCTGCTTAGATGGTCGAAATTCGACACTTTGCGGCACTGGCTGACCTTGCGGCGGAGGGGACTTGTAAACAGAAGGTCAGGGGTTCGAGCCCTCTTGGCGACTCAAGATCAAAATAGCCTTTGACCTGCTGATTCACTGCCTGCCCCAGGTTTGCCCCAGTTACTGAACGGTAGCCGAAGTTCGGTGCGTCGTTTCTCAAAGTGAGGTCCAACGAAAAAACCGCCCTACCTCGGCGTATGTGCCAGGCGGGCGGTGTTTCGTCACTGTGGAGCTAAGGGGACTCGAACCCCTGACCCCCTCACTGCCAGTGAGGTGCGCTACCAGCTGCGCCATAGCCCCGGAGCGGCTTTGTTCTCCGCATCTCGTGTGTCCATACATTACACCGCCCGCGAGGGCCGTTCACGCGGGGGTCACTCTATGCACCCCTGGCTGCCGCAAACTGCGCTGACCAGCATCTTCGCGCCTTATTTTTAGCCGTGTATTGACTCCGCGTGTGACCGCCGTTACGTTTTCGACCATCGTGACGCCGAGGTCCCCGCCCGCTACGCCGCGTCTCCACTGGGCTCCGCCTCAGCTCGCCCCTGCCCGAATGACGCGGAGGAGGTCCCGATGCGGGCCAGAGCAGCCCTGATAGCCTTGTTTTCCCTGGTCGGCGCACTGTTGGTGGTGGCTCCGGCAGCGCAGGCGGCCATCGTTCCCGACACCTGGTACACCGTGTCGACCACCGGTGGGAAGTGCGTGGACGCGCGTGCCGCCGGCACGGCGAACGGGACGGTCGTCCAGCAGTACGCCTGCAACCAGACCTTTTCCCAGCAGTGGCAGTTCCAGCCCACCTCGGGCGGCTACTACCGGGTCAACACGCGCAACAACCCGGCCCAGGTGTGGGATGTCGCCGAGGTGTCGACGGCAGACGGCGGGCTGATCCATCTGTGGGCCTACGGCGGCGGGAACAATCAGCAGTGGCAGCCGGTCGAGGAATCGGGTGGGGCCTATCACTTCGTGAGCCGTAACAGTGGCAAGTGCCTGGACATCCCCGGTCTCTCGACCCAGGACAGCACCCAGCTCCAGCAGTACGCCTGCAACGGCACCGGCGCCCAGTCCTTCCGGCTCACCCCGGTCTCCGGCACCGCGAACCCCGACCTCGGGCCGAATGTGCTCGTCTTCGATCCGGGTATGTCGCAGTCGGCGATCCAGTCCCAGGTCAACAGCGTGTTCTCGCAGCAGGAGACCAGTCAGTTCGGCTCGAATCGCAAGGCGTTGCTGTTCAAGCCGGGCTCGTACAACGTCGACGTCAATGTCGGGTTCTACACGCAGGTGCTGGGGCTCGGCCTTTCTCCCGACAACGTGACGATCAACGGCGCGGTGCACGCGGAGGCCGACTGGTTCCAGGGCAACGCGACGCAGAACTTCTGGCGTGGCGCGGAAAATCTGTCCGTGAACCCCAACGGCGGCACCGATCGCTGGGCTGTTTCGCAGGCCGCGCCGTACCGCCGTATGCATGTCCGCGGGAACCTGCAGCTCGACGACGGCGGCTGGTCGAGCGGCGGGTGGATGTCCGATGTGAAGGTCGACGGCCAGGTGCGGTCCGGGTCGCAGCAGCAGTGGATCTCGCGCAACTCGCAGTTCGGGAGCTGGAGCGGTTCCAACTGGAACATGGTGTTCGCCGGCGTCGGCGGCGCGCCGTCGACCAGTTTCCCGAATCCGCCGTACACCACGGTGAACACGACGCCGGTCGTGCGGGAGAAGCCGTTCCTCTACGTCGACAGCGCGGGCGCGTACCAGGTCTTCGTGCCTTCCAAGCGGACCAACACCTCCGGCATCACGTGGGGCGCCGGTCAGCAGGGCTCTTCGCTGCCGATCAGCCGGTTCTTCATCGCGAAGCCCGGCACGACAGCGTCGCAGATCAACGCGGCCCTCGCCGAGGACAAGGACCTCCTGATCACGCCGGGCGTCTATCACCTCAACGAGACGCTCCGCGTCACCCGGCCGGATACCGTGGTGCTCGGCCTCGGACTGGCGACGCTGATCCCGGACAACGGCATCACCGCGATGACGGTGGCCGACGTCGACGGCGTCAAGATCGCCGGCGTGCTGATCGACGCGGGCACCACGAACTCGAACACACTGATGGAGGTCGGCCCGGCGAATTCGGCGCAGGACCACGCGGCCAACCCGACCTCGCTGCACGACGTCTTCTTCCGCGTCGGCGGGGCGGGCGTCGGCAAGGCCACGAACAGCCTGGTGGTCAACAGCGACGACGTCATCGGCGACCACCTGTGGATCTGGCGTGCCGACCACGGCAGCGGCGTCGGGTGGACCGCCAACACCGCCGACACCGGCCTGATCGTCAACGGTGACGACATCACGATGTACGGCCTGTTCGTCGAGCACTACCAGAAGTACCAGACGATCTGGAACGGCGAACGCGGCCGGACGTACTTCTACCAGAACGAAATGCCTTACGACCCACCGAATCAGGCCGCCTGGATGAACGGCTCGACGCGGGGTTACGCGGCCTACAAGGTGGCGGACTCGGTGACGAACCACGAGGCTTACGGGCTCGGCAGTTACTGCTACTTCAACGTGAATCCGAGCGTGGTGGCGGATCGCGCGATCGAGGTGCCGAACAACCCGAACGTCCGGTTCCGCAGCATGGTCGCCGTCTCCCTCGGCGGGAACGGGACCATCAGCCGGGTGATCAACGATCGCGGCGGACCGGCGAACTCGGGATCGACCGTGGCCAATCTGGTCGCCTATCCCTGATGACCCCGGTGCGCGCCGTGATGGCGGTCGCGGCGCGCACCGGCCTCACCCCAACGGGTGGCGTGCCGCGCGCTCCCGCACAGGCGCTCAGATACTCGGGGCATGCCTCTCGCCGGTCTCACCGTCGTCGAACCCCGCCTGGCCTGGCCGCTCGCCGCCGTGCGCGGGGTTTTCGCCATCCTCTTCGGCATTCTCGCGTTGATCTGGCCGGGAACGACTGTGCTCGCCCTCGCGATCCTCTACGGCATCTATGCCATCTTCGACGGCATCGGCGGCATCATGCAGGCCTTCCGGCCGGGCGACGCCGCTCATCGCGCCGCCTACGGAGTGCTCGGCGCGTTCGGGATCATCGCCGGTGTCCTGGTCCTGATCTGGCCGGGGATCACGGTGCTCGTGCTGGCCCTCCTGGTCGGTTTCTGGGCGATCTTCACCGGCATCGTCGAGATCGTCGCCGCGATCCGGCTGCGCAAGCAGATCGAGGGCGAGGCGTTCCTCATCGCGGCGGGCGCGCTTTCGCTGATCGCGGGGATCGTGATCGTGTTCAACCCGATCGCCGGTGCGTACGGGATCGCGCTGCTGGTCGGGATCTACGCCCTGCTCTACGGCGTGATGCTGCTCGTGCTGGCCTTCCGCCTGCGGAAGCTCACCCGAGCCTGAAGGCCTGCCGGAGCCGGATCCGCGCTCCGGCACGCCGCAGGTTCGACAGGCTCGGCGAGCCTTCCACCGCGGTCGCGACGGCGAAGCGGCGGCCTTCGCGTGCGGCCGCGGTCAGGCCGTGGAGGAGCAGCCGTGCCTGTGCGCCTTTGCCGCGATGCGCCCGTGGAGTGGCGGACCCGCCGAGGACGACGCCCGGACCGTGCGCACTCAGGGCCGCGGCGGAGATCGGCACCCCGTCCTCGATCAGCAGCGACCGCCTGATTCGCGGGTCGGCGTGTTCGGCGGCCATGAACGCCGTCACGACGTCGTCGCTTTCGTACCCGCCGAGCAGGACGCGGAGAAACGCGTCGAGGTCGGGTGAGTCGTCGACGTCGGCATCCGGCGGCGCGAGTTCAGCGAGCGGAAGGGTCGCGATCGGACGGACGCCGGCGGGTACGAGACCGGTGACGGGGAGCAGGCCCGGCGGCAGAACCAGCGTCGGCGGGTCGCCGTTCCAGCACGACGCCCCGGCCAACCGGACGGCCCGCGGCAGGTTCTCCCCGGTGATCCCGGAGATCGTGCGCAGGAACCGCAAGTCCGGCGCCGTGGCCAGGACCGCCAGCAGGCCGTCTTCACGCCAAGCCTCGAAACGGCCGGGAAGCCCCGCCGCGGTGGCCGCCTCGCACGCGACGGCGGCACGGGCGTGAATCACTTCTTCGGCTTCGGTCAGCATGGATCGAACGTAATAGGCTGATCCGGTGAGCCAGCCGATCCTGTTGACCGTCGACGACGATCCCGCCGTGTCCCGTTCGGTCGCCCGTGACCTGCGCAGAAGGTACGGAAAGGACTACCGGATCATCCGGGCCGATTCCGGTGCCGACGCCCTCGAAGCGTTGCGCGAGATCAAGCTGCGCGGCGACGCCGTGGCCGCGATCCTCGCCGACTACCGGATGCCGCAGATGGACGGCATCGTCTTCCTCGAGAAGGCGATGGACCTGTTCCCGAACGCCCGTCGCGCGCTGCTGACCGCCTACGCCGACACCGACGCCGCGATCCAGGCGATCAACGTCGTGGACGTCGACCATTACCTGCTCAAGCCGTGGGACCCGCCGGAGGAGAAGCTCTATCCGGTCGTCGACGCGCTGGTGGAGACGTGGCGCGCGGTGGGGGAGCGGCCGGTCGACGAGATCAAGCTCATCGGCCACCGGTACTCCTCGCCGTCGTTCCACCTGCGCGACTTCCTGGCGCGCAACGCCGTGCCGTACCGCTGGTACTCCGTCGACGACGACGAGGGCCGCCGGATCCTCGAGGCGGCGGACGCGGCGCCGCAGGACATCCCGGTCCTGGTCACCCCGGACGGCACGGTGCTGCGCCAGCCGTCCGGGCCGGAGCTCGCCGACGCCGTCGGCCTGTCCACGCGCCCGGCGCAGGAGTTCTACGACCTGATCGTGATCGGCGGCGGGCCCGCCGGGCTCGGGGCGGCCGTGTACGGCGCGTCGGAGGGCCTGCGCACCGTCATCGTCGAGCGCAAGGCGACCGGCGGACAGGCGGGCACCAGCTCCCGCATCGAGAACTACCTCGGCTTCCCGGACGGCGTTTCCGGCGCGCAGCTCACCGACCGCGCGCGGCGGCAGGCGCTCAAGTTCGGCGCCGAAGTGCTCACTGCCCGCGACGTCGTGGGCCTGGAGGCTCGCGGTTCCGCGCGCGTGGTCATGTTCGGCGACGGAACCGAGATCTCCGCGCATTCGGTGGTGCTGGCCAGCGGTGTCACCTACCGAGCGCTTGAGGCTCCGGGCGTCGCCGAGCTCGCCGGCCGAGGCGTGTACTACGGCTCGGCCGCGACCGAAGCGCCCGAGTGCAAGGGCGAGCACGTCTACATCGTCGGCGGCGCGAACTCGGCGGGGCAGGCGGCCGTGTTCTTCTCCAAGCACGCCGCCGACGTCACCATCCTCGTCCGCGGCCAGTCGCTCGAAGCGTCCATGTCGCACTACCTGATCGAGCAGATCGCCGGGATACCGAACATCCACGTCCGCACCCGGACCACGGTGGTCGAGGCGCACGGCGACGATCATCTCGAACGGCTGACCCTGTGCGAGAACGGCGGCGCGACCGAGACCGTGCCCACCGGGCACCTGTTCATCTTCATCGGCGCGGCCCCGCGCACCGACTGGCTCGGCACGGAGATCCAGCGTGACGACCACGGTTTCGTGCGCACCGGCCCCGATCTGCTCACCGAGGGCGGCCCGCCGCCCGGCTGGCCGCTGGATCGCGACCCGCACTACCTGGAGTCGTCCATCCCGGGCGTGTTCGTGGCGGGTGACGTCCGGGCGGCGTCGGTGAAGCGCGTCGCGTCGGCCGTCGGCGAAGGCGCCATGGCGGTCACCCTCGTCCACCGTTATCTGGAGGAGCAATGAGCGTTCTGCCCAGGGAGGAACTGCGCGGGCTCTTCCTCTTCGAGCACCTCGGCGAGGAACAGCTCGACTGGATCGACGAGCACGCCGTACTGGAGCACTACACCGGCGGCGAGACGGTCATCCGCGAGGGTGAACCGGCCACCTGCTTCTATCTCCTGTTGTCCGGCGCGCTGCGGATCACGCGGCTCGTCGGCGGCACCGAGGTCGAGGTGGTCCGATCCGACCAGCGCGGCGCCTACTGCGGCGCGACGCAGTTCTTCGTGCACCAGGAGACCGAACACACCTACGGCGCTTCGGTGCACGCGGTCAGCGACCTCACCTTCCTGACCCTGCCCGCGGCCGAGTTCGCCACCGAGTTCCGCCGCTGGTTCCCGATGGCGACGCATCTGCTGGAGGGCATGTACCTCGGCTGGCGCAACAGCGACACCGTGATCGGTTCGCGACGGCGGCTGCTGGCGCTCGGCGAGCTTTCCGCCGGGTTGACCCATGAACTCAACAATCCGGCGGCCGCCGCGGTCCGCGCGACGGCGGCGCTGCGGGAGCGGGTCGCCGGGATGCGGCACAAACTCGCGATGCTGGCGAAGAAGAACGTCGATCCGACGTTGCTGGAGCAGTTGCTGGACATCCAGGAGCAGCTGGTCAAGCAGGTCGCTTCGGCCCCGAAGCTGACCGCGATACAGCAGGCCGACCGCGAGGACGAGATCGGCGACTGGTTCGACGGCCACGGCATCGACCAGGGCTGGGACCTCGCCGACATCTACGTCCGCGCGGGTCTGACCGTGCCGGATCTGGACCGGCTGCTCGACTCGGTCGGGGAGACGTTCCTCGACGGCGCCGTCCGCTGGCTGGCGTACGCGCTCGAGACCGAGATGCTGATGGGCGAGATCGAGGATTCGACGACCCGGATCTCGGTGCTGGTCGGCAAGGCCAAGCAGTACTCCCAGATGGACCGTGCCCCGCACCAGTGGATCGACGTCCACGAAGGACTCGACTCGACCCTCGTCATGCTCGCCGGGAAGATCGGGCCGGGAATCCGGGTCGTGAAGGAGTACGACCACGCGGTGCCGAGGATCCCGGCATACGCGGGCGAACTGAACCAAGTGTGGACGAACATCATCGACAACGCGCTCGGCGCCATGGGATCCGACGGCACGCTGACCCTGCGGACGTCCAAAATGGACGATCATGTGCACGTCGAGATCGGCGACACCGGGCCCGGTATCCCGGCGGAGGTGCGGCAGCGGATCTTCGAGCCGTTCTTCACCACGAAGCCGGTGGGACAAGGGACCGGGCTCGGCCTGGACATCTCCTGGCGCATCGTCGTCGAACGGCATCAGGGCGATCTGCGGGTCGACTCGGCGCCCGGCGACACCCGCTTCACCGTGTGCCTGCCGGTCTCGGAGCAGTCCGTGATCTGATTTTCCTTCTACCCCAACGGTTCGCCAGGAGCTGACGACTTCTTTCGTTCATCGATCGTTCACTTCGAAATGGCTCACTCGCGCGTCAAAAGAGTCGAACGGGCTGAAAGATCGAGCTGGTGAACGAGGGGGTGGGCCGGTGAAACGCCGTCTGTCGATCGGCCTGGCAGTGGTGCTGCTGCTGGCCGTGGTCGCCGTGATCGTCTGGGGCCGGGACGGTGACGAGAACACCGCGCAGGGGGCGGATCTCACCACGGTGCGGGGTGTCATCGGATCGGAGAAGCTGGCCTTCTTCTCCGACAAGCGGGTGGCGGACGCGTTCGCCCGGCACGGGCTGAAGGTCGAGGCCGACACCGCCGGTTCTCGGCAGATCGCGAGTATGGACCTCGGGAAGTACGAGTTCGCGTTCCCGTCCTCGTCACCGGCCGCGCAGCGGATCCAGCGCGATCACAAGGTGACTGGCGTGCACACGCCGTTCCAGTCGCCGATGGCGGTCGCGACCTTCGAGCCGATCGTGAACCTCCTGAGCGCCGACGGGACCGTGCGCAAGGGCGCCGGGGATTACCAGGTGCTCGACATCGCGAAGTACCTCGAACTGGCGCAGAAGAGCACGCGCTGGGACCAGCTTCCCGGCAACACCGCCTTCCCGGCCCGCAAGAACGTGCTGCTCACGACCACGGACCCGCGCGAATCGAACTCGGCGGCGATGTACCTGTCGATCGTCTCCTTCGTCGCCAACGGGAACAACGTGGTCAGCACGCCGGAGGCCGAGGCGAAGGTGCTGCCCGCGGTGTCGAAGCTGTTCATCGACCAGGGCTACACGCAGAACAGCACCGAAGGCCCGTTCGAGGACTACCTCGCGGCGGGGATGGGCAAGACGCCGATGGCGCTGATCTACGAGTCGCAGTTCGTCGACAGGCTGGTCCGTGCCGACGGTTCGATCCGGCCGGACATGCGCCTGCTCTACACGGCGCCGACGGTGTACTCGAAGCACACGCTGGTCCCGTTGAAGCCGAACGGCGACCAGGTGGGCAGGCTGCTGGCGACCGACCCGGAACTGGGGAAACTCGCCGCCACCTTCGGCTTCCGCACCGGGGATCCGCGCTTGTTCGCCGACGTCGTCGCCGCGGCCAAGGCGCCGGTGCCCGCGGATCTGGTGGACGCCGTCGAGCCGCCGTCGTTCGAAACGCTGGAGCGTCTGCTCGACGCCGTGAAGAAGCAGTACTGATGGACGATTTCACGCTCACTCCACCCGAACCGGTGGAGGCGATCCCGGCCGAGCGGGCAGCGGGCCTGGTCACCCTCGCGCCGGAGGTCCACGCGGAGGTCGCGAAGCGCGCCGAAGACTTCGCCCGCCGCCTCGAAGCGCTCGACGTCCGATCGCCGGAGTTCACCCGGGTCCTGGACGAACTGCTCGCGGTCGGCGAGTCCGACATGCGGGCGGCCGCGACCGTCGCCGGCGCGCTGCTGGACCGCTCGACGCGGGCGCTGGCGGAAATCGGCTCACCGCAACAGCAGGCAGCGGTCAGCTTGGCCGGGCTCCGGCGGACAGTGGCGGAGATCGATCCGGCGAAACTGCCGATCACCGGCCGCAAACTGATGGGGATGATCCCGGTCGCGGGCAGCGCGAAGAAGACGCTGGACCGCTACCGCGCCGCCAACGAGCCGGTGAACGCGCTGGTACTGGAGCTGCGTGCGCGGCAGGACGTCCTGCGGCGGGACAACGCCGCGCTCAAGGGCGAGCGCGAGCGGTTGTGGGCGACGCTCGGCAAGTTGTCGGAAGCGGCCGCGTTCGCCGAAGCCGTCGACACCGCGGTCGAACGCCAGGCCGGGATCTTCGACTTCACCGACCCCGCGCGAGCCAAGTCGCTGAGGGCCGACGCGCTGCATCCGATCCGGCAGCGGCACCAGGACCTGCTGACCCAGCTCGCGGTCAGCGCGCAGGGCTATCTGGCGCTGGATCTGGTGCGGCGCAACAACGACGAGTTGATCCGCGGGATCGAGCGGGCAGTGTCGACCACGGTCGCGGCGCTACGGGTCGCGGTGCTGGTGAGCGGGGCACTCGCCGGTCAGCGGGACGTCCTCGACGAGGTCCAGGCCGTGCAGGCCACCACCGACGGGCTGCTCAGGGCCAACGCGGAGATGCTGGAACTGCGCAGCGCCGAGATCCAGCGAGCGGGCAGTGATCCCGCGGTGGCGGTGGAGACGATCCGCGAGTCGTTCGAGCGGATCTACCGGAGCATCGACGCGATCGACGAGTTCAAGGCGGGGGCCGTCTCGACGATGGCGGCGACTGTGGAGGCACTGTCGGGGGAGATCCGGCGGGTCGAAGACCATTTGCGCCGCTCTCACGAGACGGCGACGGCCGAGGGGGCATCGTGAAACGCTGGGCGGTCTTGGCGGTCAGCGCGGTTTGCGCGCTGTCACTGGTTTCGTGCGATTCGAGCGAAGGCGGGACGCAGAACCTGGGGGAGGCCGAGCCGGGCACGTTGCGGGTGCTCGCGGGCAGCGAACTGGCCGACCTGCGGCCGCTGCTGGAACAGGAGGCGGCCGCGACCGGGGTCAAGGTGAAGTTCCAGTTCACCGGCACGCTGGAGGGCACCGAATCGCTCGCGAACGGCAAGGTGGACGGCCAGTACGACGCCGTCTGGTTCTCGTCGAACCGCTACCCGGCGGCGGTTCCGGAGGCCGCGAAACGGCTGGGTGAGCAGGTGAAGATCATGAGCTCGCCGGTGGTCCTCGGTCTGTCGGCGTCGTCGGCGCAGCGGCTCGGCTGGACCGGACGGCCGGTGGGCTGGGGCGAGATCGCCGAGCAGGCCGGGAAGAAGGCCTTCACCTACGGCATGACCGATCCGTCGGCGTCGAACTCCGGTTTCTCGGCGCTCGTCGGGGTGGCGTCGGCGCTCGCGGGGGCGGGCAACGCGGTCGACGCGCGGCAGATCGCTTCCGTCACCCCGAAACTGACCGAGTTCTTCAGCGCGCAGGCGATGTCCGCGGGCTCGTCCGGCTGGCTTTCCGAGGCCTACCAACGACGGGCGACCGGCGAAGATCCCGGCAAGAAGGTCGACGGCCTGATCAACTACGAGTCCGTCCTGCTCTCGATGAACGCGAGCGGGAAGCTTCCCGAACCACTGACGCTGGTGTACCCGTCCGACGGCGTGGTCACCGCGGACTACCCGCTGACGTTGGTGCGGAGCGCGAATCCCGACGCGCGGGACGCGCACCGCAAGCTGGCCGAGCGGCTGCGGACGCCGGACACCCAGCGCAAGATCGTGGAGACCACGCAGCGCCGTCCGGTCGTGCCGGGTGTCCAGCTGGGGCAGCAGTTCGCGCGGAAGGACCTCGTCGAGCTGCCGTTCCCGGCGACGCAGCAAGCGGTCGACGCGTTGCTGGGCGCCTACTTCGACAAGATCCGGCGGCCGTCGCGGACGCTGTACGTGCTCGACACCTCCGGCTCCATGGCGGGCGACCGGATCGAATCACTGCGCACCGCGCTGATCGGGCTGACCGGCGCCGACGGTTCGCTGACCGGCCGGTACCGCCGGTTCCGCAGCCGTGAAGAGGTCACGATGCTGCCGTTCGACACCGTGCCCGGCAGCCCGGAGACGTTCACCGTCCCGGAAGGCGATCCACAACCCGCGCTGGACAAGATCAAGCGATTCGCCGAGGGCCTCGACGCGAACGGCGGTACGGCGATCTACGACAGCCTCCACCGCGCGTACGACATCATGGGACCTTTGGTCGCGCGCGACCCCGATCGGTTCACCTCGATCGTGCTGATGACCGACGGGCAGAACGCGAACGGCGCCAAGTTCTCGGACTTCCAGCTGAGGTTCCCGTCGCTGCCGGAGGCCGTGCGGCAGATCCCGGTGTTCACCGTGATCTTCGGCGAAGGCGACTCCGCCGAACTCGGCGAGGTCGCGAAACGCACCGGTGGCAACGTGTTCGACGCGCGAGGCGACGTCCTGCCCAAGGTGTTCCAGGAAATCCGCGGGTACCAGTGATCGGGTACCTCGGCTCCACGAAGAACCTGGCCGGCTGCGTCGGCGGGCTGATCGGGCTCGCGCTGTACCTGACCGGCGTCGTCGGCGGATTGTGGCCGCTCGTCGTCGCGGGGCTGTACGCGGTGTTCGCCCTCCTCGCGCCGCCAGAGCGGGTCCGGCTGGTCTCGGCGGACGCCGTCGCCGAGGCCGGGCAGCTGCGCGCTGACCTCGACTCGCTGGTAGGCAAGGTGACCGCGCGGGCGCAGCGAATGCCGGAGTCCTCTGTGGACGGTGTGCGGCGGATCGCCGAGGTGCTCGACGAACTGCTTTCGCGGCCGGAACGGTGGGCGGCCAACCCGGACGTCCAGCACGCCGTCACCCGGTTGGCGCGAACCGATCTGCCGCTGTCGGTGGAGACCTACCTGAATCTGCCGTGGTGGTTCGCCGCCAAACGCCGGGCCGCCAGTGAGCCGAGCGCGTCCGATGAACTCCTCACGCAACTGGAACTGCTGGAGACCGAAGCGCATCGCATCGCCGAGCGGTTCTACGCGGGCGACGTCCATCGGCAGGCCGACCACACGCGCTATCTGCGCGAGCGCGGCGAATCCGGCTGAGAGTCCCGATCATCGGCAAGCGAAGACACGTCTGCCGGTCGTTCTGCATGGGCATGCCGATCTTCCCGTGGTGAACTCGGGAAGCCGATCCGACCGTGGTCGGTTTCCGTCTTCCCCAGGGAGTTCAGACGTGCACAAGTACAGACTCGGGGCGGCCTTCCTGGCCGCTGTGGTGATGTGTCTCGCCGGCGGTGTCCCGGCGAACGCCGAGGAGCGCGGCGAGCACTGCGTCGCCGACACGGCGACCGGAGTGATCCGGTGCTTCGACAGCGTCGGAGATTCCCTCGCCGCGGCGTCGGCAGGCGAGGTCGGCGCGTCCGCGACGGTGATCAGCGTGCTCTACGAACACGGGAACTTCGGCGGCGCGAGCCTCACGGTCACTGGATCGCCGTGCGTCGAGGGGACCAACCAGAACCTCGGCTTCCTCGGTGCCTGGAACGACAAGATCTCCTCGTTCCAGACCTTCAACAACTGCTACATCACGATGTACGAGCACGCCGAATACCAGGGCGGCTCCCAGGAGTGGTACGCCAACGACAGCGGCAACTACGGGTCGAACATGAACGACAAGGGCAGCTCCGTGGTGTATTCGCGCGGGCCGTCCCGCGCCGAGCTGCTCAAGGACTGCGGCAACGCGACCAAGACCTGCAACGCCCACGTCGACCAGCGCGGTCAGGACTTCTACGGCAACTGGGGCCGGGTCGACACGGTGTTCAACTGCAGCGCCAACAAGATCACCCAGGTGATCGGCAAGCGGGACACCCGCAGCGGGAAGAACACGGTGTCGAACGAGATCAGCGTGAGCGCGGGCTTCAAGTTCCTCGTCGACTGGTCGGTCGCGTACAAGCGCACGTGGGGCCAGGAATGGGGCTGGGAGACCAGCGAGAGCGTCGAAACCCGGATCGAGGTCAACCCCGGCTACTGGGCGGGCCTGGACCGCTCACCGGTGATGCGGGTGGCCAGCGGCTCGTACGACATGTGGTACGACAAGCGCAGATGGGGCCACCACCAGTGGTACGTCTGGAACTTCAGCGGTGAGGGCCCGGCGCCCGGTGTCGTGGGCCAGACCCGGACCGTCGGCAAGAAGATGACTTCGGACGAGAAGAAGAAGGTGTGCGGGAAGTCGGCCGGTCTCGTACGGTCGTCCGCCGGAACGCAGGCGGAAAGCGCCGCCGCGACGTCGGTGCCGTCGGTGCCCGCGGTGCGTGTCGCGGAGGGGCCGCTGCACAGCTAGTTCGGCAGTGGTCACCATGGTCGTGAGTGGTGATTCGGATTCTTGAGGGGTGAAGGCAGATGTGGCAGATTGCGAAAGCCACTTTCGCAACGTCTGAAAGCGGTTTTCGCAACGTCAGCTGAAGTGGCCGGCCCAGGTGGTGGTGAAGGCCTCCTTGCCTACCCTGAAGGTAGGGAAGGAGGCCTTCGCTACGCCTCCACCGGGGTCACGAGCGGATCGCCCACCGCACCCGCCACGTTTGCCTTACCCCTCAATAGAACCCGAATCGTCATTCACGACCAGCCGTCAGCGGCCGCCGAGTCCCGGCAGGGTCAGCGTGGCCACCGCCGTCGTCACCCAGCCCAGCAGATCGCCGAGCGGGATGGTGGACAGCTTTTCCGGCCATTCCTCCGCCAGCGCGTGCAGGACAAGGTGACCGTCGTGCGCCTCGACCGCGATGAGCCGGATCCCTTGCGGAAGTTCGGGCAGTGGCAGGACGATCGGCTTGAGGCGGGACGGCGGGCCGAACCGTCGGCGTCCGATGTGGACGGACATCGGCCGGAGGACGACGGCGTCGTCCTCCACAGTGGACTCCAGGGCGAGATGTCCCCAGCGGGGCCGCTTCTCCCAGCGGACGTGGAAATGCCCGTCCTCGCCGGGGGTCACGATGATGCCCGGCCGGACCTCGGCGACGCGCGCCTGGAGAACTTCCGGTGACACCCGGATCGCCATCTTCACCTGCTCGGGGATGGCGGCCGGGGACGGGAGCGAGCGGAGACGGACGTTCGACGCCAGCACGGTGATGCGTTCGAGCGGCGTCTCCGGCCAGTCGACGTCCTCGACGACGATGCGGACGTCGCCGATCCTGCCGGTCGCGGCCAGGCTGAGGCTGTCGGCCTGGTAGTCGAGCCCGGTCAGGGTGAGCCCGACGTCGTGCCCGTCCACCTTGGCCGTCAGCCGCCGCCCGACCAGCTGTTCGGTGACGGTCTTCAGGATCGCGGCCGGGGTCACGGGCACATTGGGCAGCAGCGCCCGCCCGGCGGCGGCCAGGCCGAACAGCTCGGGAAGCGGGTTCAGGTCGAACCATCTGCCGTCGCTCATCCGTCCAGTGTCGCCGAACGGGACGCCGATCGCCGCCGCAGGGGGTCAGCGGGCCGCGAAACGGGCGATCACACCCGCCAGGATCACCCAGAACGCGGCGGCCAGACCGTAGTCGAGGATGACCGCGAGATTCGGGTCACTCACCGGGAAGAGTCCCGGCCAGAACAACGCCAGCGGTTTGGCCAGTGCCTGGATGAAGATGAAGAAACCGTTGCCCGCGTTGGCTCCCGCGAGCACCATCACCATGTACAGCAACTCGATGAAAGCGAACACCGCGCCGATGCCGGTGATGACCCGCACGGCGGTGTTGCTCCTGCTGGTGGTTCGCCATCTGGACATACCGGAAATGTTCCCGGGCTCCGTCGTGGCAAACGCTTCAGGTGCCAAGTTGCGCCGATCGGCCGTACCTCGCCCACTGCTCGGAGGCGTCCGGTGACGGAACGCCGTCTCGCTGATATCGATTATCATTGTCACTGTGACTCTTGGGGATTGGAACGACCGCTGGGAACGCCTCATGGCGAAGTACCAGCCAGGACGCGAGCGGGCGATCGAGCGGATGATCGACCTGGTCGCGTCGCGCTGTGACGGTCCGGCGCCGCGGGTGCTGGACGTGGGTGGCGGCACGGGCACGCTCTGTGCTCGTCTGCTCGAGCGCCTTCCCGGGGCGGAGGTCACGCTGGTCGATCTGGATCCGGTGATGCTGACGATCGCCGGTGCGTCCCTGCCGTCCTCGGTGGAGGTGGTCCGGGCCGACTTGCGTGACCCGGACTGGGCCACGCACCTGCCGGATGGCGGCTACGACGCCGTTCTGGCGGTCATGGCGTTGCATTACCTGCCGCCCGGGCGGCTGACCGAGTTGTACGCCGAGCTCGCCGGGCTCGTGCGGCCGGGCGGGTTCGTGGCCACTGTGGACGACATGCCGGACGTGGAGGTCGCGGCGTCCCCGAGCGACGGCGGCGAGAATCCCTGGGGTGCTTGGTGGGAGCAGGCCGCGGTGGATCCGGTGCTCGGTCCCGCGGTGCTGGAACGGGCCCGGTTGTTCGGCGATTCGCCTTCGGCCGAATGGCATCCTCCGGTCGCGTGGCACCTGCGCGCCTTGGGAGCCGGGCCGGTCGAGGAACCCGTCGTGGCTTGGCGAAACGGTATTCAAGCCGCCGTGGTGGCCGTCAGGCCTCGCTGAACGGCGCCGTGCTCTCCCGGCCGCTTCAGGCGTCCAGAGGCGGGCCGCGCCACTGCCAGCCGGCGCGGGAGGGCCGCCCGGGGAGGCTCGCCCGATCGGTCGCCCACAGCAACGCCGTCCATGGATCGACGCCGGCGGCGTCCACCTCGGGGAACATCCGCGCGAGCACTCGCGAACAGACGTCGCGCGGGGGATCGAGGGTGACGTCGAGTCCTCTGGCCATGTCCTCGCCGTGGACCAGGACCTCGACACAGCCCATTCCGGCGAAACCCTCGAGGTCGGCGCGGCCGCTCGGGTGGTACGCGCGGACGTCCGGGGCCACCGTGCGGAGGGTGGCGCTCAGGATGCCGCCGCCTACCGTGACGAATTCCAGCATCTCCGATGGAGTCGCGGCCCGGTCGGCGACGGCTTCGAAGCAGACGAAACGCGGCGTCGACGGCCGGGCGATCAGCAGTCCCGCGTAGGAGATGAGGCAGTCGCCGAGATGCTCGGCCGTGCGCCAGGCGTTGAGTTCGCCGGTGCCCGGCGCGGCCGGCCAGTCACGGCCCGACGCCTCGCGCAGGCTGTCCGTCACGCTCGCGATCGCCGCGTCGAGGTCGTCGGGGATGACTGTCATCGTGGCATCAGCTCAAAGGTGTCGGGAACGCGACCGGACCGCGGCGGCCGTTCTTCCCGACCGCGCGCACACCGAAGAACACGTTGTCCTTCGACAGATCCACTTTAGCCTCGGTCCTGTCGCCGACCTTGATCGCGTGCGTCCAGTCGGCCGCCGTCGTCTCCCGCCAGACGACCTCGTAACCGGCGAGATCCGGGTCCGTCCCGCGCCGCCACACCAAATCCGTGTCGTTCGTAAGCTGGTTCGTCCGGATTCGGACGTCTTCGGGGGTGCCCGGCGCGGTCGCCAGCGACCACATCGTCGCGGCGTTGACCCGCGCGACCCTGGCGATGAACGGGAAGTCGCAGAACTCCGGCAAATCGCCGAACCGCTTGCCGTTCTCCACCCGGACGTCCTGGTGCTGGTGCGCGTAGTCCTCGTGCGGTTCGGTGAACCGCGCGGCCGGATATCCCTGCTCGAGGAACGGGATGTGGTCGCCACCCCGGAGGTAGCGGTCTCGCCGGTGGATCACCCGCACGGTCATACCGGTCGCCTCGTTCTCCGCGACCGACCGCACGAACCGCGCCAGCTGGCGGGAGGGCGAATCGTTCTCCCCGCCGACCGCGCGCCGGATGTCGGCCTGTGCCGGGGTCTCCGACGTCGGCACGCCCTCGGCGAACAACCGGATCGTGCGCGGATCCCTCGTGCCGTCGTCCGCCCGGCTCGAACCGACGATGTCGTTGGTGAACATCGCCTGCACGTTCGTGCCCGCCGCCTTGTACAGCGTGGCCATGTGCCGCGCGCCGAACAGGCCTTGCTCCTCGCCCGCGACCGCCGCGAACACGATGGTCGCCGCCGGGCGGCGAGTGGCGAGCACCCGGGCGAGTTCCATCGCGACGGCCACTCCGGAAGCGTCGTCATCGGCGCCTGGAGCGTCCTTCGTCGCGTCGAGCGGATCCGAACACCGGGAGTCGTAGTGGCCCGACACGACGTAGACCCGTTCGGGGGTGGTGGAGCCGCGCAACGTGGCGACGACGTTGGTGATCGTGGTGGCCACCGGGATCCGGGGCGGGGCGGGCTGCTGGAGATACGACTGCAGTTCAACCGTCATCCTGCCGCCCGACCGCTGTGCGGATTTCGTCATCTCCGCGAAGATCCAGTCGCGGGCGGCGCCGATTCCTCGGACGGGATCGGTCTGCGAGGACAACGTGTGCCGGGTTCCGAAGGCGGCGAGTCTGCGTACGGTGGCCTCGATGCGGTGTTCGTCCATTTCTCGGAGGATCGCCCGGAGTTCCGCGTCGGGGCGTTGCGGAGAGAGGCGTTCGCCTGGGCCTCGGACTTCTGGTTCTTCGGGGCCGGCTGGAACATCAGCGAGGGCAGGGGAAGACAGGGCAGTGGTCGACAGGGCAGTGGTCGACAGGGCGGTGGAAGACAGGGCGGCCGCCGAGAGCGCCGCCGAGGTGGACAGGAAAACTCGTCTGGACCTTTCCTCAACCATTCTCTTGTTCCTACGCGCCTTGTGGTCGGGCGTCTACCCGCGAAAAGGATGAGCGCGGTGGCCGCGAGATGAGGGAGGATCACCGGGTGATCTTCGGGAGAAAGAAGTCCGTGGCCGAGGCGCTCCGGGAAACGCTGGAGAGCCGGGGGCGCAGTGCGGACGTGCTCGTCGACGCGCTCGTGCGCGTCGACAAATCCGGCGATGCCGCTGAAATCGCGGCGGCCTTCGAGAAAATCACTGAGACACCGGCCCTCATCGCGACACTCGACGAGTACTGGCGGTACGAGCGGACTCTTGATGACGTCGCCTTGCCACTCAGGACCGGCAAGGCAGGGCTGCTGGCAATCGCGATCGCTGCTTCGCATCACAACGGTCGGATCCGGGAACTGGCGGTCACGAGACTGCTGGCGAAACCGCGCCCGGAGACACTTCCTTTCCTGCTGGTGCGCATGACGGACTGGGCATCGCCGGTCAGCGACGTCGCCCGCGCGGGTGTCGTCCGGCTGCTGCACGATGATCCGGCGACCTACCTGCGGCCGGCTGCCGAAACGATGCTTCACCTGGGGCGCCGTCGCCGCGGCGGTTTCGGCGTGCGACAGCTGTACGCGGCTGCTTACGACGTTCCCGTGGCGGTGCTCGAGCAGCTGATGGGCTCGGTGAACTCCGCGGTGCCGAGGTTCGCGTTCGAGGTGCGAACTCGGCGTGGCGATTTCAAACTCGACGAGCTGATCGGGCTCGCCCTGACGCATTCCGACAAGGGCATCCGTGTACGAGCCGGTGAGACCGCCGCCCGCGACGCCGTCTGGACAGGTCGCGTGGACGTTCTGCGCAAGCTGGCCGCCTGTCGCCACGGCGAAGTACGGATCAGCGCGCTGACCGGACTCGCGCGTCTCGGCCATTGGGAGGAGATCGCCGGTCTGCTGGACGACCGTTCCACGCTGATCCGGGCGCTCGCACGGGATGCCGCCCGGCGTACGGGCGCCGACGCCGTCGCTTGGTACCGGTCCGCTGTGTCTGGGGTAAACCCTTCTCTCGGAGCCATCGCGGGACTTGCGGAGGCCGGGCGGGCAGAGGACGGGCAGCGGCTGTACCCGTTGCTGAGGCATCCCGTGGCCAGGGTGCGTGCTCAAGCCGTTGGGGCACTTCGGATTCTGGATGCCGTTCCGGTCGATTCGGTGCGGTCGATGGTCGAGGATCCTTCGCGGAGGGTGGTCAGGGCGGCGTTGAAGGCGTTGGAGACACGGGCTTGATGTTCGCTGCCCTCGGGCGTCGAATGACGGGCCGCGAGTGCCTCGGACGAGCGTGTGGGGAGTCCTCTCAGCGTTGTTCTGCGGCCATCCGTCTCCGTGCTCAGACTTGAGGTTCGTCGTCTTCGGGATCCGCGCGTGGTTCGTGGAACGGCTCGGGCGCTGTCTCGTAGGTATGACCGCTCGGCGTGGTGATGATCATGCCGCCGTCGCCGGTGGGCACGGCCGACCACCCGGGTTCCTCTCGAAGCAGGTTGTGGCCTTTGCAGTAACTGTGGCAGTCGTGCTGGTTGGTCTTGCCGTCGCGAGCCCAAGAGGTGATGTGGTCGATCTCGGAGAATTCGGCAGGCCGGTGACAGCCCGGTTGCGTGCACTCGCGATCCCGCGCTTTGATCAACCGTGCCAAGGACGCCGGTGACCGGTATTTGTCGGCGCCGGCTTCGAACAGCCGGCCTGTGGCGGAGTCGGTGATCAGCCGCGACCAGGTCGAGCCTGGGGCGGAAGCGATCTCGCGGACCAGCCAATCGGGGATGGGTCCGTACCCGGCGAGTGCCGCGGGGTCGTTGCGCGCGCCGGCCAGTGTCAAGAAATCGACATAGACATGGATATGCGCACGCGGCTTGCCGTGTCCGTCCTCAGCCAGCAGGCGTTCGGCGAAGATATCGGCGCGATGCTGGTCGAGGGTGCGGGATTTGTCGTTGTTCCGCCGGGCTCGCGCGGCTCGGCTCAGCGACGCGTAAACGGAACTGGCGACTTCCGTGGGAAGATGGCCGGAGAGCGTGGACATGGTCTCGTCGTGGTGTTCCAACGAGATATGCCGCAACGCGCGTTTCTTGGCGGCTCGTTCGCGATAGCCGTCAGGATCGAATTTCTGCACGGCGTGACTCACCGAGCCCCGGATCGCGCCAGGATCGCGATCGGCGAGACGTCCGGTCAGCCAGGCGTCGACCTGCGCCGCGACTTCGTCCGATACTTCCCGTGTCAGTTGCATGACCTTGGAAGCCTTGTACAGGTCGATATCGCCACGCTCCAACGCCGCCAGTGTGTTCGGCAGGCGAGCGACAAGAGCACAAGAGGTCTCGACGAGCAGGAACGCGTGATTGCGGGTGACCGAGAAGCGCAAGGCGACCTCCTCGGTCACAGATCTTCGTGATCCACCGCGAGCGGCGAAGTCGGCTAACGCTCGCACCTGACGTCCCTGTGTCCGGCGAAGTGAAAGCTCTTCGTCGAACGCGGTGTCAAGAAAGCGAGCGGCCTTCGGGTTATAAGGGAGAGTTGTGGTCATGCCCATGATCATACTCGAACCTACGTTCGAATGCGATCGCGAGCGTGATCGGATTTACGCGGAGAGTGAACGGGACTTTCGTGCAGTCGGAACGCCACCGACGGCCCGGCTCGCCTGCTTGAATAACTGAGTGAGCGAGGACTATCCGAGACTGCTGGAAGACCGGGAAGTGCTGGTGGCGCGGGGCGCCGAGCGACGACAAGCGAGGCTGCGGGGCTGGCTGGACGGCTACGACGGGCCACGGCCGCTCTATCGGATCGAGCTGTTCCTCGACGGTGACCGGTATACGGCCACCGCCATGGACATGTTCGAGTCTCTTGTCCGGCTGCGTCGTCAGCTGGAGCCTGGGGGTTGGGCGATCGCCGTTCAAGGGGCCCGCCGCGATACGTACCCGAGCGGGATGTGCAGGGATATGGGCGGCGGTTCGCGGATCTACGTCATGCGGACCGGCCACAAGGCTTCGGAAGCCGACCTGGTCGCCACGCTGGCCGATGCCGAGCTCGACCGGATCGCAACTGTCGCGGAACAGGAGACCTGTCACGCCGAATGGCGGGAAGCGGCCACAGGCCGCCGACTCTGAGCGCACGTGACGTCGTCGGCTCACGCCGCTGGGCGGTGCAGGAAACCGGTACGAGCCAGTCGCCAGTACCTTGATCCCTCGGGTGATTCGCGACGATTGCTCTCCGGGCTCGATCGTCAAGTCACCGGTCGCGGCCCAGCCGGTCGGGGTGAAACCTCTGGAGGGTGACCCGCGGCCGCACCTGGCCGTACTGATGGGACGCATCGATTCCAGCTCTCTTTCGAGGCACTTCCAGGTTCGGACTCCGTCCCAGCCTCGCTGGTCATCCATGTGCTGCTGGAAGAACTCCGCCTAGCTCGGCAAGCAAGAACTGTGGCGGACCACCTTCGGCGGCATCGGCTGTCAGCTGCAAAAGTCGTGGTCGGAGCAAGCCGTGCCTGGATCACGTTCGCGTCATGGCGGTTCAGACGCTGAGGCCACACCGGATGGGAGCCGTGACATGACGGCGCGGGCGGCACGTCACAGCCGGGCGGGAAGAAGAAACCGGCCGTCGGCGAAGTGGTGGTGAAAGCTGACTGCAGACGGGAAGGACCCACATGTCAGAGGCGGGCACATGACAGCGGGAACGGGCGAGCAGGTGACCGATGCCGACCTGGCCGCCCGGTTGCCGCAGGACCCGGAACTGTTCACCGAAGTGCACGATCGCTACTTCGCGGCCATCTACCGGTATGTGGCCGGACGGCTGGACGCGCAGACCGCGGAGGACATCGCCGCGGAGACGTTCCTCGTCGCGTTCGACCGACGCGGCGCGTTCGACGCCGAACGCGGTGAGGTGCGGGTCTGGCTGTTCGGTATCGCCACGAATCTGGTGGCCAGGCACCGCCGCAGGGAGGCTCGCCACTATCGGGCGCTGGCACGGGTGAGCGTCGCACCGGCGGTCGAGGGGCACGAGAGCAGGGTGGTCGCGTCGGTGGCCGCCAGGCGGCTGCTTCCTCAGCTCGCGAACGCGCTGTCGCGGCTGTCCGCCGGGGAACGGGACGTGCTGCTGCTCGTGGCGCTCGGCCAGCTCGGGTACGAGGAAGTGGCCGCGGCGCTCGGTATCTCCTCCGGCACGGTCGGTTCCCGGCTCAACCGTGCACGCAAGAAGCTCAACTTCATCCTCACCCCGGAGGCACTCGATGAATGACCTGCAGACGCTGCGCGCCGCGCTGGCCCTGGACGAGCCGTCCCAGGACGTGGTCGACCGCAGCCGGCACCGGCTCCAGAACCGGATTCGCGGTGGCCGGACTTCCCGGCGGCGGACCGGATGGCTGGTCGCGGGAGCCGGACTCACGGCGGCCGCCGCGGCCGCCGCGGCGATCGCGGCCATGCCGGCCGCACCGGTCGACGGTCCGCCGGTGCGAACGGTCACTGGGCAGGAGATCCTGCTCGCGGCCGCCACCGCCGCTGAGCGTTCCCCTGAGGGGGCCGGCACGTACTGGCACGTGAAGATGACCGAGGCGGAGGGCTCCGCTGCTTCGAGTGGGTATGAGTACTGGATCAAGCCGGACGGTCAGTCGTGGATGCGGGGAGCGAAGACGGGAGGCAAGGTCACACCGGTGAAGGCGCTTTCGACCACCCCGTTCTCACTGGTCGCCGTCGATCTGACCCTCGAGCAGTTGCGTGCCCTGCCGACGGACCCGGGCGCGTTGAAGGCCTGGATCGCCGAGGCCCTCGAGCGCAGCGACGCCAGGACGAGCGCGGGTGAGCTCACCGCGAGCGACCGGGAACAAGCCGGCTTCCAGTCGTTGATCTCACTGGTGTCCACCCTGCCGGCCACGCCGGAGGTCCGGGCCACGGCCTTGCGCGTGATCGCCGAATATCCAGGTGTCGAAAACCTCGGCACGGTGCCGGGCGGGCTGGGACTGTTGCTGCCCACGGGCGAGCGGCTCGTCGTCGATCCGGCGACCGGACGGGTGAACGGGACGTCGGTCTTCGTCACCATGGACGGGGCGGTGTACAAGGTGGCCGACCCCGCCGGCGCCAGGATCGACGCCGAGTGGACCGACACCCTGCCCGAATAGCGGGCCGGTGGCCGGGGGGCATGTCCCGCTCCCGGCCACTTGCGTGCGGTGGATGCGGGAAGTCCGGCGGTTCGAGCCCGAGCGGCGTTCAGGACGTCCGCACTCCGCGGTGAACCAGCACGACGACCGCGCTGGGCGTTCAGCGCGGTCCTCACGGTCAGAGGCAATGATGGGTCGTTCCCGGCCGGCCCTGACCTGGAAGTTGTTACGCCCCTTCAGAACCGGGGTCGCCGCCTCGGTCCCAGAGCGCGTAGAACGTAGCTCGGGAAACAGGTGTGAGGCCGGGGTCGAGTGCCTGGTCGGTGAGCCCGCCGGTGTCATCCTCGATGTTCCGCCACCAGTAGCGGTGAACAGCCCCGGAAGAATCCTGCTCGATCTGCTTGATGGCCACGGTCTCGTGGTCGACCGCGATCGCCTCCCACAGCCGGCGGGCTCCTTCGTCGACCAAGCCTTCGTGGTCCACGTACTCGTAGTACTGGCGAGGCTCGGAACCCTCGTCCAACGCCCGGTACCACGCGACGCTCGCCCGGAACGCGGATTCGGTCTCCGGTGGCCAGTGTCGTTGTGCTGCCAGACGTCGGTAGTGCGTCTCCACGTCCGCCGGAAAGTCGGTCACGGCCAGAGTGTGCCGGTGTACCGAGCCGGGCGCATCCGGGCACGCGGGAGACCGCGCCGGCCTTCTTTGTCGCGCAAGCATTTCCCGACTGGATCGACGCGGTGCGGGGATCACCCGCCGTCTCCCGCCCCTGAGCCTGCTCAAGGCCCCGGACATGTCCGTGGGACGGATCGGCCCTTGCTCATGCGCAGGATCAAAGCGACCGCGGCCTCCGAGTGGCCTGCCGGAGTCAGGACCTCCTGGAGGAGAAGGCCACGCATCGCGGCAATGGTGACGGTGGCCAAAGTCAGCGCTTCCTCGGCGTCGAGTCCTTCGCGTTCCGCGAGCGAGGCCAGCATCTTGGTCAGGTCGTCGAGCGAGTCGATGAACTCGCGAAAGTCCTCTGGGCTGTACGCGGCCAGACCTACGACGTGGAAGAAGCCGCGGACACGCGACAGCTGCTCCGGACGGGTGTAGGCCCGCCAGGTCGCCACGACGAAGTCGTCGAAGGTGCCCCGCTGGGCGGCCTCGAAAAGCACCTCGTTGTCACGAGATCGCTGCGCCTTGAGCATGGCTGCCAACACGCCCGGGAGCGACCCGAAGTGGTATCGCAAGAGGGCGTGGCTGGTCCCGGCCCTGGCGGCGATCTCACGGAGCGACACCTCCGGCGCGGGAAGCGCCTCGTCGAAGGCGTCGAGAAGCCGAGCCAGGAGACGCTCGCGTGCGTCGCCCTTGCGTTCCGCGCTTGACAAGATCACTCCCACAGTTTATCCATTGGAAAAGAAGCGCTGACGGTGCCGTGTCGCGTCACACATGGTCGCAGCCGGCTCGCAACGGCGGAGGGAACGACTCGTGGGACGTGTTCAGGTGGTCGGCGCGGCGGTCCTCGACGGATCGGGTCGCGACCCAGCCGACGTCGACGTCAGCATTGAAGACGGTCATATCGCCCACGTCGGTGCCTCCGTCGCACACGGCGAGCGCCTGGATGCCGGAGGCCTGACGATGACGCCCGGCCTGATCGACGCTCACGTCCACTTGGGCTTGTCGAGCCCGATCCAGCCGCAGTTCTCGTTTCGGATGAGCGCCGCCGAGCTCGCGGCGGACATCTTCGCGACGGCCGGCGCGGCGCTCGATTCCGGGTTCACCACCGTTCGGGACACCGGCGGGATCGACGGCGGCCTCGTCACCACGATCGCCAAGGGCAAGGTCAGGGGGCCACGCGTCCTGTCCTGCGGACCGGTTCAGTGCCAGATCGGTGGGCACGGCTACTACGGAGCCGACTGGGAACCCACCGAGCTGTGGAGCAGCCATCACGTTCCGGGTCTGTGCGCCCTGTCCATGATGTCGGGCAACGCGGACGAGCTGCGGCACAACGTGCGCGAAGCGTTCCGTCGCGGAGCCTCCTTCCTGAAACTCTGCGTGACCGGCGGCGTGGTCGGGGCGCACGACCGGCTGACCGACACCCAGTTCACCGTCGAGGAGATCGCCGTCGCCGTCCAGGAAGCCGCGGCGCGGGGCACCTACGTGACCGTTCACGCCCACAACAACGACGGCATCCGGAACGCGGTCGAGGCCGGGGTGCGCTGTGTCGAACACGGCACCGACCTCGACGAGTCCACGGCCACCCTGATGGCCACTCGCGAGGTCGCCCTCGTGCCCACGTTCGCCGTCGTCGAGCAACTGCTGCACGACACCGCTGGCGCCGGCCTCGACGAATCGACCCGCGATCGTGTGCTGGGTGTTCGCGAGCGGATGACCGAGGCGCTCGCTGTCGCCAAGGAGGCCGGAGTGCGGATCGGGCTCGGTTCCGATCTCATCGGTCCGGCTCAGCACCGTCGAGGTGAGGAGCTCAGGCTGCGCGCAAAGCTCGAAACACCGATGGAAGCTCTCGTGGCGGCCACCAAGACCAACGCCGAGATCCTCGGACTGTCCGGCCAAGTCGGTGTCATCGCGCCCGGCGCGCAGGCAGACCTCGTGTTGTGGAACGGCAACCCGGTCGAAGACCCGGAGCTGTTCGCTGATCCCGCCAATGCCGTCCTCGTTCTCAAGGCCGGCCGAGTCGTGAAGGACCTTCGATGAGCACTATGTGGCACGGCTGTCTCGCCGGCACCGACTACTTCGAGATGCGCTCCAGCGGTGGGCACGACTACGGCGTCTGGGTCACCACACCACCGGGCTACGACCCCGCCACGACGCAAGCGCCTGCCGTGTATGTGCTCGACGGCAACTGGGCCGTGGGCATGACGGCTCCGCTCATCGTCACCCAGGCGGACCCCATGCAACGGATACAGCCCTACATCCAAGTCAGCGTCGGCTACGCAGGCGAGGAAGCACAGCACTGGGATCGGCTGCGCAACAGGGACCTCGTGCCACCCGGCGAGCCGATCGCCAAGGAGCTCATCGATGCCGTGGAGATGGGAGTTCGAGCGGGCGCGAGGACCCGGGAGGAATCCGATGCCTACCTCGCCGAACTGCGCGACACCCACGCCGATGCGTTCCTGGGCTTCCTCACCGCGGAACTGCACCCGCGGATCGAACGCGACTACGGCACAGCCACGAGCGGTCACGGGCTTTTCGGCTACTCCTACGGCGGCCTGTTCAGCCTCTACACCTGGCTCACCGGTTGCACGCTCTTCGAGAGCATCGGAGCGGGCAGCCCCGGCGTCGCCAGTGAAGACAGCCAGATCTTCGCCCAACTCCAAGAGCTGGGGGACAGGCACCATGCCACCCAGCTGCATGTGACCCTCAACGAGCGAGAGCTGCTCGGGGACCTGGCCATCTACCAAAACCTCACGAAGAACACGGCCACCGTCCTGCACCGCCTCTCCTCACGCGGCGGAGCGGTCACCAGCGCGGTCCTGCGCGAAACGCACGTGACCGGGCTGCAGGCTTCGTTCCTCAGCTACCTCAGGACCTGCCGTGCCCGGTAAGCGCCCGAGTGCCGACGTGGTCGTGATCGGGACAGGGGTGATCGGTTCGTCGATCGCCCTCGAGCTCGCCCGGTCGGGGTACCGGGTCATCGCGCTCGATCGGGCCGCGGGGGCCGGACAGGGGTCGACCTCGGCATCGAGTGCGATCGTCCGGTTCAATTTCTCCACCACCGCCGGGGTGGCGACGGCGTGGGAGGCGCATTTCGGCTGGCTCGACTGGGCAGGCCACCTCGGGCACGATGTCGGCGACCTCGCGATGTTCCGCAAGAGCGGGCTGGTCATGCTGGACGTCGAGGCGGCTCCGCGTACGTCGTGGCTTCCGTTGTTCGATGAGATCGGGGTTCCCTACGAGGAATGGGACAGCGCGACCTTGGCCGAGCGCGTTCCAAGTATCGACGCTGGCCGCTATTGGCCGCCGAAGCGGCTCGACGACGAGGAATTCTGGGAGGACGCGAAACACTCGCTCGGTGGCGTGTACACCCCGGACGCCGGTTATGTCTCGGACCCGGGCCTCGCCGCCGTGAACCTCGCCTCCGCGGCCTCGGCATGCGGGGCGGAGTTCCGCTTCCGCAGCACGGTGACAGCGGTGGAGAAGGCAGGCGGGCGCGTGACGTCGGTGCGACTGTCGGACGGCACCCGGATTCCCTGTGCCGTCGTGGTCAACGCGGCCGGTCCGTGGTCGGGCGCGGTGAATCGCTTGGCAGGCGTGGGTTCCGACTTCACCGTCGGTGTGCGACCGATGAGGCAGGAGGTAGCGCACGTGCCGGTCCCGGAGGGCTATGGAGGGCCCGTGGTGGCGGACATGGATCTGGGCACCTACTTCCGCGGTGAAGGAGGAGAGGGCCTGCTCGTCGGCGGAACGGAACCGGAGTGTGATCCGATGCAGTGGACCGACGACCCGGACGCCGTCGACATCCACCCGACGGCCGCGGTCTTCGAGGCTCAGGTGACGCGAGCCGCGCGGCGGATGCCCGAGCTGGCGGTGCCCAACCGGGCGCGCGGCGTGGTGGGCGTCTACGACGTCGCCGACGATTGGACTCCGATCTACGACCGCACCGATCTCGAGGGCTTCTATCTCGCGATCGGAACGAGTGGCAACCAGTTCAAGAACGCGCCGGTCGTGGGGCAGCTGATGACGGAGCTGATCGACCAGGTGGAGAACGGCGCCGACCACGACGCGTCGCCCGTCCGGTTCCGGGCCCCGCGCACCGGCCTGGAGATCGGCCTGGGTGCGTTCTCCCGTAAGCGCGACCGAAACGCCGCGAACTCGGGCACGGTGCTGGGCTGACCGTCACGGACCGGCGGCCGGGTCGTCGAAGCCGAGTGGCGGCATCGTCGCCGCGTCCTTGGCCCAGGTGTCGCGAAAACCCGGCTGGACCGCGAGATCGACCAGCTCGATCCGGGCCCCGATGCTGTCGAGCCGGTGGTAGGTGAAGGAACGACCGTACGGGCAGGAGTCGAACTCGATCGGCGCGCCTCGATCCGCCAGGCGCTGTTTGTCCGTCATGACGTCCTTGGACCAGTAGCCGATGTGGTCGAAGCGGGAACCGCCGGTCGCATCCCACGGACTGCCGGCGGGTCCTTGGATCACCTCGAAGAACGGTGGCCCGTCGGTCGAGAACACGATTTCGTAGTCCCAATCCCCGAGGGTGCCCGCACGGACCGGACTCCAGGTCACACCGAGAGTGCGGGTGAGGTCCTCGGTCGCCTGTCCGATATCTCGGACGACGAAGCACAGGTGATAGAAGGCGTTCACCCGTCCTGTCTATCAACCCTCAGCGGACGAAGGGCGTTATCGTTGATCGATGTCGCACGCGGTCGTTCTCGGTGGGACCGGGCTGATCGGTCGCGCCACAGCACGCCGGTTGCTGGCCGCCGGTTGGGAGGTGACCGTTGTCGGCCGGGACTCCTCGCGTATGCCCGAGGACATCGCGGTCGCGGGCGGCCGGTTCGTCGCCGGGGACCGCGGCGAACCCGGCAGCCTCGCGGCGGCGCTCGGTGCGGGGGCGGATCTGGTGGTCGACTGTCTGTGCTTCACCGCCGCACACGCCCGTGATCTGCTGCCGCTGCTGGACGATGTGGGGTCCACGGTGATGATCTCCAGCAAAGCCGTGTACGTCGACTCGGCGGGCAACCACGTGAACTCGGCCGTCGCGCCGGTTTTCGACGGGCCGATCCGCGAGTCGCAGCCCACCATGGCCCCACGCGAGGATGTCGACTACCGCACTCGCGACGGCTACGGCGCCAACAAGGTGGCCGCGGAACATGTCCTGCTCGACAGCGGATACCCGGTCACCGTTCTGCGACCGTCCAAAGTCCATGGAGAGGGGTCGGCCAAGCCCGGCGAATGGGTGTTCGTCAAACGCGTGGCCGACTGGCGCGAAGTCCTTCTCCTGTCCCGCGGTGGCCGCGGCGTCGACCACCCGAGTGCGGCCGGGAACATCGCCGCGCTGATCGAAACCGCCGCGGAAAGCCCGGGCAGGCGTGTCCTCAATGCCGCGGACCCGGACGCACCCGACGCCCTGGACATCTCGAGAACCGTCGCGAAACACCTCGGCCATCGGTGGGAGGAAGTGCTCCTCGACGACCACGCCCCCGCCGGACTCGGCCGGCACCCCTGGGACCGTCTACCGGGTATCCGGCTGGACATGTCCGCGGCCGGGCGACTGGGCTACCGGCCGGTCGGCGACTACGCCGCCACCGTGACCGCCGAGCTGGACTGGCTGGGCTCCACCGATCGGCTCCCGGCAGGTTTCGACCACGACTATTTCGCGCCGATGTTCGACTACGCCGCGGAGGACGCCTACCTCGCGGAGCGATAGGCAGGCCCGAACCCGCCTCAGCCCTCGCCCGCGGGGAGCAACTCCCGCAGCATGGCCAGCAGCTCCCGCCGGTCTCCGGCGCCGAGTTTCCCCCGGATCCGCGCCATGTGGTGCTCCACGGTCTTCCCCGAGATGAACAGTTTGCTCCCGGCCTGCTTGTACGTCAGCCCGTCGACGACCAGCCGGGCGACCTCCAGCTCCCGTTCACTCAGCGCGCTCAGCCCGGTGGGCGCGGCGGGCTCCGGAGCGCGCCCTTGGAACTGCCGCGCCGCTTCGAGCAGCTGGACCATCGCTTTCCGGTCCGAGGTCCGGATCGCCGCCTGCCCGGCCAGCCGGGAAGCGTCCCAGCAGAGCCCGAGTTCGTGCAGTTCCGAAGAGGACGCGGTGATCGCCTCGGGATCGACGGTTCCGGTCAGGACGGCGAGCCAGCCGGTCGCGGCGGCGGCGAGTGCGGCCGGATAGCGGCCGCAGGACGCGAAGTCGTTGAGCGCGGCCAGATGTTCGCCCGCCGACGCGTGATCTTCGACGGTGATGGCGGCGTGAAGTTCATGCCAGCGCAGGGTGGCTGTCCACAGTGGAGGGTTGCCGAGCGCGTCGAGTACGGAGTGCGCCCGTTCCAGCTGGCCCGCCAGTTTGGCGCCCGCGCCGCCCCGAGCGGCCGCGATCGCGAGTTCTCCCAGTGGCAGCAACGAATACAGGTCCGGCTGCTGCCGCATCGAAGCCTGGTACGCCCGGTCCCAGGAGCGTTGCAGACCGGGAAGATCGCTCGCTCGCCGCGCCAGCCCCAACTGCAGGGTGGCGGCGAAAAGTTCGTCTCGTGCTTCGAGACCGTCCGGCGGCATCAGCGCCTCGGCGGCCGTCTTGAGGTCGCCCGCGGTCATCGCGACCCAGCCGAGCAGCAGCCGGTGCCGTTTCGCGAGCAGATCACCGCCGATCCGCCCGTCCACCGCGCGTCTCAGCACCGACTCGGCCAGCGCGAGTTCGCCGGAATGCAGGCCCACCAACGCCGCGAGGGCCGCCGGGCTGTCCGGGAGCGGCGCCGGCGCGCCCGCCGATTCCAGCATCGAGGCCGCGCCCAGCAGGGCCGACAGCGTCTCCGCGCCGCAGCCGGACACCGAATCGGTGACCGCCCGCGCCATCCGTGAAGCGGCGCCCGCGAACAGGGTCGGGACTTCGGGAGTCTCCAGCACGCCTCGGGCGGCTTCGAGATTTCCGGTGCCCAGCAACGCGATCGCGGCCAACGCCTTCGAGCCCGCCCGGCCGGACCATTGGTACAGCTCCGCGCTGTGCGCGAGTTCGCCGCGATGCGCCAGCACGGTCGCCGCCACTTCGGCGCCCGCGGCCCTGGCGTCCGTATCCGATGTGCTGCCGAGCATGCCGTCGCCGAGCCGGAGCGCGGTGTCGAGGTCACCGGCCAGCGCCGCGGCGTGCGCCCAGCCGACGGTGAGCGCCGCGCCGCGCCCACCGGCCTCGGACGCGGCTTCGTAGAACCGCGCCGCGAGTTTCGTGTCGTCGGACATCGCCTCACGGGCGGCCGCCTCGAAGGCCGCCGCCGCGCTCGCGCCCGAACTTCCGGTCCCCAGCAGGGAACGAGCGAGCTCCAGCACCGGAAGCCCGTCCCGCAGCTGGAGTTCAACCAGCCGCTGCAGCACCGTCAGCCGCCGCCCTGGCGACCCCCAGGTCCGGATGGCTTCGGCGGCGATCGGCAGCAGCACGTCGTCCTCGCCGAGCAGACCGGTCGCCCTGGCACTGTCGAAGACCTCGGGCAGCCCTTCGCGATCGCGGTTCAGCAACGCCGCCAGCAGATCGAGATTCCGGCCCGCGCCCGCCTCCGCCGCGATCAGGTAGCGGTGCACGTCGTCGTCCAGCTGCTCCAGCTCACCGCGGAAGTCCGCGAGCCTGCCGGTGACCGCGCGGAGCACGAATCCCGGGACACCGCCGGTCCTGGCGTGGACGTCCTCCGCCATGGCCACGTCACCTCCGGCGTGCTCGACGAGCCGCCGGACGTCGTCGACGCCGAACGCGCCCAACGCCACCGACCTGCCGAAGGAATCGGCGAGGACGCGCAGGGTCGTCGTCCGCGCCGCCGGCCGGAACGCCAGCACCACGGGTGCCGTGGTTTCTTCGGCCTGGGCCTTGATCTTCGCGATCTCGTCGTCGTCGAGCTGGTCGGCGTCGTCGACCAGCAGCGCTTCGACCCCCGCGTCCGCGTAGTGACGTCCGAGCTGGCCGAGCAGATGGGTCTTGCCGTGCCCGCCGGGGGCGACGACGGTGACCCGCACCGGGAGTTCCGGGGCGGTGGTCACCTCGTCGAGCAGGCGCCGGGCACCCGGATGGATGATGCCGGGCTTGTCGAGCAGTGCGTTCAACAGCGACCTTCGGGGGTGGACGGCGTGGCACCGGGGGTGGGCGGCGCGCACGAGCTCGAAGTGGTGGGAGGGGCTTCGGGACCCTTGTCCGCGGTGGCTTCTCGAGTGGTCAGGGTGAGCAGCAGGGTGGACGCGGCCAGCACCACGACCGCGGCTCCGGCGACGAGAGGCTTGCGCCGGCTGAGCAGTTTCGCCGCCCCGGTGCGTTCTGGCAAGGGGAAGGGGGTGATGTCCACCGGCGGCCGTTCGGGTCGCTCGGTGAGCTCTTCGGGCATGTCGACCCGGGGGAGCAGGGTGGTTTCGATGGTCGCGACGGCGTTCGATCCGGCCCCGCCGGGTTGAGGAACGTCACGTCGCGCAGCGATGTTGGCCGCCCCGGTCGCCACCGTCAGCACCGGGTCGCTCGACGCGAAGAGAGGGCACGGGGTCCGGCCGGGAACCGGCGGGGCTTCGCCGCAGAGCACGATGCCTGCCAGCGCTTGGGGCGGGATCCCGGCGCCGTGCGCGAGTTCGAAGACCTTGCCGACGGCCTCACCGGGCTCGACGCCTTCCACCGTTTTGACCGGCTGCCAGCCGTTCACCCCGGCGGCGGCGATCGTGACCACCGCGCCGTCCGGGCCGAATTCGCAGACACCGGCGGTGACGTCGCCGTGCGGGGCGAGGTACGCGTGCAGGGCGGCGACAGGCGCCGCCACCAGCGCGGCACGGGGGAATCCGGCTTCGGCCAGCGCCCGGCGCAGCAGGTCCCGGCGGAACGAACCCCAGCCGACGGGGTGCGTGAGCACGATGTGGCGCGGTTTCTCGCCGAAGCGTTCGGCCGCTTGATCCACCGCGGCGTCCACGAGGACCGCGCTGAGGGATTCGGGCGGGAACCGTTCACGGCCGACGATCACGGGGACGTCGTCGCCGACCCGTTCGTGGAACCCGGTGAGCAGGCGGGCGGGCGCGGACCGGCCCGCCTCGACCGCGGCGTCCCCGGTGAGCAGGTAGCCGTCGTCGTCGAGGAACACCGCGGACGCCGCCGCCGGGCCGCGCGCGCCGAGCCACGACGGCTCGGGCACGCCCCAGCCGTCGCCGGAGTCCACGCAGGTGGCGGCGGTGGTGCGGGTCGAGGCGATATCGATGCCGAGGACGTAGGGCAACGAGCATCCTCCTTCGCTTGACCAGCCCCTAAGGACCAAATAGGGCCACTCACCTGAACGGCTTGACCCATCCGGGTGAGGGTTGGCATTAAACCCAACCGAGTGCGTCTCGGTTAAGCCCCTAACGCCCTAACGATGTCATACCGATCCCCTATTGGCTGAGTGAGCGACGACCAGGAGTGATCCCCGATGTGCTCAGTGGCACCGGCTCACTAACTTCGGTGACCTGCGCTCAGCCGTGCCCTCCGGCCGCTGTGCCAGCCCCATCGACCTAGACCTCCAGGAGAGTCCTTTCATGGGTTCCGTCCAGACCCTGCACGACTTCACGCTGAACCTGCTGAACGACACCGCGGCCCGCGCGGCGTTCGCCAACGACCCGCAGCAGGTGCTGGCCGACGCCGGCCTCGGTGACATCAACGCCGCCGACGTGCACGAGGTCGTCCCGCTGGTGCTCGACTTCGTCCCGGTCGGCACCGCCACCGACCTCACCGGGAGCACCGCGGCCACCGCCGACAACCTGGCGGGCTTCGGTGGCGTCACGAACGCCGTCAACGGCACCGACGGCGAGTGCGCCGACGGCGTCCAGGGCGCGATCGACCAGCTCACCGCGCTGACCGCCGGCCTGCCGGTCGCCGTCCCCGGTGCCGACGCCCTCCCGGGCCTGCCCGAGGCCGGTCTCCCGGGTGTCCCGGCGGTGCCGGGTCTGCCGGAGCTGGGCCTGCCCGCCGTCCCGGCCGTGCCCGCCGTGGGCGACCTGCCGGTCGACGTCCCGGGCCTGCCCGCCGTCCCGGCGGTCTCCGACGTGACCGACGTGTCGAACGCCGCCGCCGGCGTGACCGCCCTCGCGCAGAACACCGTCGGCAGCTTCGGCCTGACCGGTGATCTTTCGCGTGGCCTCGACGCCGCGTCCCTCGGCCAGGCCGGCGACATCGCCAACGGCGCCGTCGACACCGCGACCGGCCTGGTCCCCGAGGTCCCGGCCGTGGACGCCGTCCAGGTTCCGGCCGTCGACTCGGTGCCGGCCGTCGGCGACCTGAGCAGCGACCTGCCGCGCACCGACGGTGTCGCGGGCGGTGCGCCGGACTTCCTGTCCGAGGTGGGCGACCTGACCAGCACCATCGGTCACGTCGACGTCGCCGACGTCACCACCAAGGTGCACGACATCGCGAACAACTACGGTGACGTCGCCAACAACCACGGCGACGTGACCGGCGAGGTCGCGGGCAACGTGGCCAACGAGGTCGCCAACGTCGCGAACCACGCGGGCGTCACCGAGGTCCACGACACGGTTTCCGAGGTCACCAACACCATCGGCAACATCGGCGACGTCAACATCGGCACTGGCGACATCGCGTCGAACAACGACATCCACATCGGCTGATACGAACATCTTTCAGCTTTGTGTCAGGGCCCCGCGACCGCACCAGGTCGCGGGGCCCGCACGGCGTTGTTGGCCCATGCCACATTGATTCCGCGCTTGGTTAAGGGAACACTGCATCCCCGTGACAGCCCCCGCCTGGCTCGACGTGCTCAACGAGACCTTGGACGCCTGTGCCGCCCACGGCCGCGCCGACCTGGCCGAACGCCTCCGGCGCAGACGAGACGAGCGAGCGCCGGGCACCCGGATCGCGGTGGTCGGTTTTCCCAAGCAGGGCAAGGGTTACCTGCTCAACGCGCTGGTGAACGCGCCGGTCTGCGCGGTCGGGGACGCGAGTACGCCCGCCGTTCCCACGGAGATCGGCTACGCCGCCGATCCCGCCGCGACGCTGGTCGGGCATGCCAGGGAAAGCGTGCCGGTCGGTGACCTGGCCAAGGAACTCGAAGTCCGGCCGCCCGGTTCCCTGCGCCGGGTCGAAGTCGGCCTGCCGCGCGAACTTCTCGGCACGGGACTGGTGCTGGTGGACACCCCGGCGATAGGGGATCCCCGATCGCCGCGCACTGCCGCCACCCTCGACGTCCTCGCCGACGCGCACGCGGTGATCCTCGTCTCCGACGCGACACAGGAACTCCAGCCCGCGGAACTCGCGCTGGCGAGGCATATCCGCACCTGGTGCCCGGCGTTGGTGCTGGCGCTGACCAAGATCGACGTGAGCCCGGACTGGCGGGAACTCGCCGCCCGCAATCGCACCGCGCTGTCGGAGACCGGTGTCGTCGCCGACGTCTTCCCGGTGTCCGCGACGGTGCGCCAGGCCGCCGCGAAGGCCGGTGACGCCGTCCTCAACGGACGGTCCGGTTTCCCGGAACTGCTGAACTGGGTGGGGGAGCAGGCCGCGCGCCCGATCGAACGCACCCGTGCGCTCGCCGCCGCGGTGAGCGTGCGCGCGGCGGCGGTCGAGCTGGTCGAGACACTGCAGACGCGGCTCAACGCGGTCTCGCAGGACAACGGGGTCGACCAGGTCACGCTGCTGCACCAGGCACAACGGCGCACCGAGGAGCTGCGGCGGCAGAACGTCCGCTGGCAGAACATGTTGTCGGACGAGATCACCGATCTGATCTCCGACGCCGAATACGACCTGCGCGAGCGGACGCGGATGATCGTGCGGCATATCGACCGCACCTTCGACGAAGGCGACCCCGTGCAGATCTGGCCGGATTTCCAGACCTGGCTGGAGGAGAACCTCGCCGAGGCCGTCGAAACGAACTACAACTGGGTGTCCGACCGGTCGGAGTGGATCGCGCAAGCAGTCGCCTCGACCTTCGGGCCGCACTACGGCCAAGCGCCGGAACTACCACTGACCGGGTCCGGAGTGGACTCGATCCCCGAGGTCGGCGCACCCAGGATCGAGCGGTTCAAGATCGGGCAGAAACTCTTCACCGGCTTGCGTGGTTCCTACGGCGGCGTGCTGATGTTCGGCCTCGTCACCAGTCTCGCCGGGCTGCCGCTGATCAACCCGGTGTCGCTCGGCGCCGGTGTCGCGTTCGCGACCAAGAGCGTGCGCGACGAAGGCGGGACACGCTTGCAGCGACGTCAGGCGCTGGCGAAGGCCGCCGCGCAGCGCCACGTCGACGACGTGTTCATCCGGTTCAGCAAGGAGATCAAGGACGAGGTCCGTCAGGTGCAGCGGCGCCTGCGCGACCATTTCGCCGCGGTGTCCGACCAGCTCTCGGAAGAGCTGACGCGGCAACGGGAACTGATCATCGCCGGATCCGCCGAACGGGACCGGCGCACCCAGCGGGTCAAGAAGGAGATCGACCGCCTCGCCGCCCTGCACCGGAAGGCGGGGGCGCTCGGCACCGGCGCCGCGCCGCGCCGGGAGCTTTCGGCGTGAACACCGCCTTGGACGTCCGGGAACTCCTGAACGAAGCGGCGGCGCACTACCGGGATCGTCCGCACGCGGTGTCGATGCTGCGGGAATGCCTGGAGCGCCTGGAAGAACCGCTGCGTGTCGGCTTCACCGGCACGCCGGGAACCGGAAAGTCCACTTTGGTCTCCGCGCTCGCGGAATGGCCGACGCGGGCCCTGCGCGAAATCGAGTTGTCCGACACCCCGGCACCCGCCGAACACGTCGACGCGACGGTGCGCCTGGTTCGCCATCTGGAACCCGACGAACTCGCGGGCACCCGGCCGGTGGGCGGTTCGGCGTTCGCCCGGCAGACGGCGGTGAACTCCGTACTGGTGCTCGGCAGGGCGGACGAGGTCGGCGCGGGCCGGATCGACGCCTTGCTCACCGCGAAACAGCTGGCGCGGCGGGCCTGGCGCGAGAACCCGGACTGCGCGGGATTCCAGGGAGTCATCGCGGTCGCCGGGCAGCTGGGTTACGCGGGGCGGGCGCTGCGGGACGACGAATTCGAGGTGCTGCGCGCGCTGGCGTCGGTCTCCCGGCCGGAACTGGAGCGGTATCTCCTGTCCGTTGATTCCTTTGTGGACGATCCGTTCCCGGTGGGGGTCCCGCCGGGAACGAGGAAGCACCTGGTGTCGCGGTTCGGGCTCTACGGGGTCCGGCTGGCGCTCACCCTGATCCGCACCGGTTGCGAGAGCAGGCTGAAACTCTCGGCGGAACTCGTGCACCGCAGCGGTCTCGGCGACCTGAGGGACACGCTCGCGGGCTGCTTCGTCGCGCGGGCCGAGGCGTTGAAGGCGCGCACGGCGGTAGTGCGGCTGGAAGGTCTTCTCGCCGCGGAGCCACTTCCGCACGGCGACCGGCTCGCCGCGCGTGTCGAGCGTTTCGCCGCGGCGGCGCACGACTTCCGGGAACTCCGGCTCATCGCCGGTATCCGCGGTGGCCGCACGGCGTTGACCGGAGAGGTCGCCGAGGAGGCCGTCCGCTTGCTCGGCGCGCAGGGAATCGCGCCCACCGAGCGGCTCGGTCTCGAACCGGACGCGGATCCGGCCGAGATCCACGCGGGTGCGGAGAGCGCGCTCGTCCGGTGGCGGCATGAGGCGGAACGGGCCGACGCCGCGCACGCCGAACGCGCGGCCGCCCGGGTGATCGTGCGCTCGGTCGAAGGGCTGCTGAGCCTGTTCGTGGCTTGACGCCTGCCGGTCCCCGAGTCACCATAGACCTCTCTATGGTGACTCTGACCAGGCGAACAGACTCGCAGGACACCGCCTAGGCGTTGCCGAGGACCCGGGTCACGGTGATCTCGACGACCACGCGTTCCGGGTTCGGCTTGGGCTGCCGGTAGCGCGCGGCGTAGCGGTTTTCGGCGTCGCGCACCGATGCCGGGTCTTCGCGCAGCACGGCGCGTCCCTCCAAAGTGGACCAACGGGGCCCGTCGATCTGGCAGGCGGCGACCGGAATGCCCTGTTCGCCCGCTTCTTTGATCAGGCGGGCCTTCTTGGACGAGCGGAACGTGATCACCCTGGCGATCCCGGCCTCGAAGTCCACCGTGACCCCCACCGCCACGACGTGCGGGGTCCCGTCGGGGCGGACCGTGGTCAGGGTGGCGAGGTGTCGTTCGGTCCAGAAGTCCAGGAAGGACTCGCCGCGCGCGCTCAGGTCGATCGTCATGCCGTCAACGCTAAGGCACGCGTCACGAAGACGTCCTTTGAGGTAATAGTAAGGAAACTTTCTTAACTCTCTTGTTTTTGCCCGACCCTGCTGTCACTCTCGAAACGCGCCGCCGCCATCAACGACGTTTCCGGAGGAGCCGATGAGAAAGACCGTTCGGACAGTGCTGGCCGCGGCCGCGCTGACCGCCGGGCTGGTCGCCACGACCACCCCCGCCACCGCGGTGACCACTCAGGGGACCCCTTACCTGCCAGGGGTTCTGCGCCCGTCCGTGGCCCAGTCGGCACAGGACGCGGCGCTCGCCAAGTACTACGACTACTGGAAGAAGAACTTCCTGACCACCAAGTGCGGGGCGGGCACGTACGCGGTCAAGGCGCCGGACGCCGACCACGCCTTCGTGGCCGAGGGCCAGGGCTACGGCATGACCATCGCGGCGATGATGGCGGGCAAGGATCCGCAGGCGCGCACGGTCTTCGACGGCATCCTGAAGTTCGTGAAGGCGCACCCGTCCGTGATCGACAAGGATCTGCACGCCGCCGAGCAGGACGAGAGCTGCAAGAGCGTCAACGGCAGTGACGCGGCGACCGACGGCGACCTCGAGATCGCGTACGGCCTGCTCCTCGCCGACAAGGTCTGGGGCAGCGGGGGTTCGGTCGACTACAAGGCCGAGGCGCTGCGGATCATCAAGGCGATCAAGCGCAGCGAGGTCAACCCCGACACCAAGTTCATGCGGCTGGCGGACTGGGCCGACAGTGGCAAGTACATCAACAGCTCGCGTTCCTCGGACTGGATGCCGGGTCACCTCCGCGCGTTCGAGAAGGCGACCGGCGACTCCTTCTGGGGCCAGGTCCGGACCCGGCAGGAGAAGGCGGTCACGCAGCTGCAGCAGCAGTACGCGCCGAAGACCGGTCTGATCCCGGACTTCGTCGTCAACACCAACGCCACGCCGAAGCCCGCTCCGGACGGCTTCCTCGAGGACCACGACCCGCACTACGGCTACAACGCCTGCCGTGACCCGTGGCGGCTCGGTGTCGACGGGATCACCGTCTCGGGCAGCCCGGCGCAGGGGCAGGTGCGGAAGATGAACACCTGGATCCAGCAGAACACCGGCGGCAATCCGGCCAAGATCACCACCGGCTACACGCTGTCCGGCTCCAAGCTGCCGGGCGAGACGGGGCAGCACCCCTGCTTCACCGCGTCGTTCGCCATCGCGGCGATGAACGACCCGGGCAGCCAGGCCTGGCTCGACAAGCTGTGGACGTCGATCACCACCTGGTCGCCGAACGCCAAGGACTACTACGGCACTGGCATCACCGTGCAGGTCCTGATCATCCTGTCGGGGAACTACGTCGCGGTCTGACCTGACTCAGTTACCCACGTGGATTCCGGCCGAGTCCGTGAAGGCCTCCTTCCCTACTTTGAGAGTAGGGAAGGAGGCCTTCACTACCTTGGTGACGGCCACGTGCGCCCCACCTGCAGCAGCGGTCGCAGCGGCTGCGCGTGAAGGCCCCCTTCCCTCGGCTTAGTCGACCCTGGGTCACGGAAGCCGCGTGAAGGGGCCCTTCGCACGCGAAACGGACATCCACCGGACAAGATTTCAACTGTGAGTTGACCTCTTCAACAGCCAGTTGTAGCGTCGGCGACCACCTGAAGCCCCCGTGGAGGTCCGTCATGCCGTCGACGCCGCTCACTTTGACCCGAACCTGGCGCCTGGCCGTGCTCACCGGCGTGGCCGCGCTCGTCACCGCGGCCTGCGGAGGCGGGCCCGACGGAGCCGGCGGACAGGAACCCGCTGCCCCAGGCGCACCCGCCGCGATCCCGGACACGACCGCGCTGATCGAGTCCGTCCAGAAGGACGCCGCCGTCGCCGGCACCCTGCCCGCGAAGTACGCGCAGGCCGGAATGCTGCACCTGGCCTCGAACCTGCAATCCGCGCCCAACAACTTCTACGCCGCGGACGGCAAGACGCCGATCGGCTACGAGGTCGACCTCGCCAAGGCCATCGGCAAGAAGCTGGGCGTCACCGTGCACCACCAGGACATGGCGTTCGGCTCGCTGATCACCAGCCTCCAGTCCGGCCGCGTCGACCTCACGATGGCCGCGATGAACGACACCAAGACCCGGCAGGCGCAGATCGACTTCGTCGACTACTTCTCCTCGGGCATCACGATCATGGTCCGCAAGGGCAACCCCGACCAGATCTCTGGCCCGGACACGTTGTGCGGCAAGAACGTCGCGGTCGTGCAGGGGACGAGCCACCAGAAGTTCGCCGAAGAGCAGAACGGCAAGTGCACGCAGGCGGGCAAGCCCGCGCTGACCGTGACCGCGACCGATTCCGACACGCAGAACCAGAACCAGCTCCGCACCGGCCGGGTCGCCGCCATCCTCAACGACCTGCCCAGCGCGGTCTACATCTCGCGGACCGCGGGTGAGGGCAAGTTCTTCGAGGTCGTCCCCGGCGAGCCGATCAACGGCGGGCCGTACGGGATCGGCGTCAACAAGGAGAACAAGCCGCTCGCGGAGTCGATCCAGAAGGCGTTGCAGTCTCTGATCGCCGACGGCGGATACGGCAAGATCCTGCAGGCCTGGGGCGTCGAGCAGGGAGCGGTCAAGGAGGCGAAGCTCAATGGCGGAAGCTGAGCCGCTGCCGATCGTCCGGCTGAGGCACTGGGGCCGCTGGGTCAGCGCCGTCGTCATCCTCGCGCTGCTGGTGCTGCTTGGGATCGCGCTCGCGAACGCGCAGATCCAGTGGGATTCCGTCCCGGAATTCCTGTGGTACCGGGTGATGGCGGTCGGCCTGCTCAACACCGTGTTGCTGGCGGTGATCGCGCAGGGATCGGCGATCGTCATCGGGATCGTGATCGCCCTGATGCGCCGTTCGGCGAACCCGGTGGCGCGCTGGTTCGCGGCAGGCTACATCTGGCTGTTCCGCGGGCTTCCGGTGCTGCTGCAGATCCTGATCTGGTACAACCTGGCGCTGGTGTTCGAGTTCATCTCGATCCCGTTGCCGTTCGGCGGCTACCTCCTGCACGAGCAGACCAACGTGCTGATCACGGCGTTCACCGCCGCGCTGCTGGGCTTGGCGCTCAACGAAAGCGCGTACATGGCGGAGATCGTCCGCGCGGGGCTGAACAGTGTCGACAGTGGACAGACCGAGGCGGCGAAGTCGATCGGGATGTCGCCGGGCGCGACGCTGCGCCGCGTGGTGCTGCCGCAGGCGATGCGGGTGATCATCCCGCCGACCGGCAACGACTTCATCAACATGCTCAAGGGGACGTCGATGGCGTCGGTGATCGGCGTGACCGAGCTGATCCACGCCGCCAACAACATCTCGTCCAACAACCTGCTGGTGATGGAGACGCTGCTGGCCGCCGCCGTCTGGTACATGGTCGTGGTGACCGTCGCCGGGGTCGGGCAGCACTATCTGGAGCGCGCCTTCGACTCAGAAGACCGGTCGAGGAGCGCGTTCTCCCGTGCCGCCAAGGCGTTGCGCACCGCTCCGCTGGTGAGGAGTGAACGTGTCTGAGCCGCTGCTCAAAGCCGTCGGCGTCCGCAAGAGCTACGGCCACACCGAGGTGCTGGGCGGGATCGACCTCGAAGTCCACAAAGGACAGGTGGTCTGCCTGCTCGGCCCGTCGGGCGCGGGGAAGAGCACCTTCCTGCGCTGTGTCAACCATCTGGAGACGATCGACGCCGGGCAGGTCTGGGTCGACGGCGAGCCGATCGGTTTCCGGCTGCGCAACGGAAAGCTGTACGAACTGAAGGAACGCGAGGTCGCCCGGCAGCGGCGCGACATCGGCATGGTGTTCCAGCGGTTCAACCTGTTCGGCCACCGGACGGCGCTGCAGAACGTCGTCGAAGGGCCGGTGCGCGTGCTCGGTCTGAACCCCGAGGAAGCGCGCGTCCAAGCGCTCGAACTGCTCGACAGGGTCGGCCTCGCGCACCGCGCCGACGCCTACCCGGCGCAGCTGTCGGGCGGGCAGCAGCAGCGGGTCGCGATCGCCCGGTCGCTGGCGATGAAACCGAAGCTGATGCTGTTCGACGAGCCGACGTCGGCGCTCGACCCGGAACTCGTGGGCGAGGTGCTGGCGGTGATGGGTACGTTGGCCGCGGAGGGGATGACGATGGTCGTGGTGACGCACGAGATGGGGTTCGCGGCCGAAGCCGCGGACGAGGTGGTGTTCATGGCCGACGGCATGGTCGTCGAGACCGGTCCGCCGGGGGAGATCCTGAGTTCGCCGAAGCACGAGCGGACCAAGCAGTTCCTGGCACGGGTCCTCGCATGACGCGGATCTCCCCACGGTACCTGCTGCAGTTCGACGAGCCGGCCGGGTACCTCGACTTCGCGCGGTTCGGCCCGCCGTCGCACGCCGTGCTCGACACGACGGCGAGCCTGCTCGACGCCTCGACCAAGGCCGGTCCGTCCACTGTGGACGACCTGATGCGGCAGGAGACCAGGGCCAAGGCCGCCGCCGCGCGGCTTTCCGGCAGCGACACCGACCACACGGTGCTGCTGCCGCACACCAGTCTCGGGTTGTTCCAGGCGGCGTTCAACGCGCCCGGCGGCGAGGCGCTGGTGTCGGCGGCGGAGTTCCCGGCCAACACCTACCCGTGGGCGCGGGCCGAACAGGCGGGACGGCTGACCGTGCGGCGGCTGCCGCTGGGAAACGTCACCGCGGACGCGGTCAAGGCGGCGCTGACGCCGGACACGTCGCTGGTCAGCGTGAGCGCGGTCGACTTCCGCACCGGGTATCGCGCCGACCTCGCGGCGATCCGGGAGGTGGTCGGCGACAGGCTGCTCGTGGTCGACGGCATCCAGGGCTTCGGGGTGACCGAGGCGCCGTGGGAGGTCGCGGACGTGCTCGTCGTCGGCGGGCAGAAGTGGCTGCGGGCGGGCTGGGGCACCGGTTTCGCCGTGTTGTCCGACCGGGCGCTGGAGCGGATGGAACCGATCCTGTCCGGCTGGACCGGCGCCCGCGATCCGGGACTGTTCGACGACGAGATCCATCCGGCCGACGACACCGCGGCCTCGTGGTCCATCTCGAACCTGAGCCCGATCACCTCGGGCGCGTTCGCGGCCGCGCTGGAACTGGTCGAGGAAGCGGGCGTCGGAGCCATCGCCGGACGGATCGCCGAACGGGTCGCCGAACTCGAAGAGGCCGTGAAATCCGCTGGCGGGGAAGTGGTTTCGGCCGTCGACCGGCGGGCGGGGATCCTCGCCTTCACGCTTCCGGGGCACGCGGCCGAACAGGTGGGTTCCGCGCTGGCGAACGCCGGGATCGCCGCGACCGTGCGGCCGGAACACGTCCGGCTGTCGCCGCACGCGTCGACTCCGGCGAGCGCGGCGGAACAGGTGCGGACGGCGCTGGAGCGGCTGAAGAAGCCGGTCACGGTGTTCGAAGCGCCGGTTGTCGCTTCGGCGGCTTCGGGAGATCTGCTCACCGCGCTCGTCCCGGCGGTGCACGCGCTCGCGGCGATGCTGGGGCCGGGCAACGAAGTCCTGCTGCACGACCTGAGCAGGCTCCCGGACTCGATCGTCGCCATCGCGGGTGACCTCACCGGCCGGACGGTCGGCGGGCCGATGACGGATCTGCTGCTGGGCCTTGTCCGTCGCGGCACCACGCAGGACCTGACGAATTACGAGACGCACGGCCCCGACGGCCGGGCGATCCGCTCCTCGACGCTGTTCCTGCGAGACGCCGACGGGGTCGCGATCGGCTGCCTGTGTGTCAACCGGCTGTCCGACGGCGCGCCGAAGGCCGACGGGCACGAACCCGAGACGTTCCCGCCGGACGTCGACAGCCTGCAGCGGTTCCTGGTCGGGCGCGCCGTGGCGAAGGCAGGGATCCCGGTGGACCTGATGAAGAAGCGGCACAAGGCGGCCGTGGTCCGGGAACTGGACGAGGCGGGGTTCTTCCTCATCAAGGACTCCGTGGACCACCTCGCCGGGGAACTCGACGTCACGCGGTACACGATCTACAACTACCTGAACGAGATCAGGGGGACCTGACGCGCGTGCCATGAAGGAGTCTTTCATCGCAAAATTTGCGATGAAAGACTCCTTCATGGCAGAAGGGACCTAGCTCAGGAAGGACTCCACGGCGTCGGCGGCCTTGTCGATGCCGCCGTTCCCGCGCGTCTCGGCCTGGACCTCGGCGAGCCGCGCGGCCACCTCGGGCGACCCGGAGACCCGCTCGACGGCGGCCCGCAGCGTCGAGGCCGTCACCTCGTCGGCCGGAAGCTGCTCGCCGACACCCAGTTCCGCCAGCTTCGCGGCATTACCGAAACCGTCGGTGGCGAGCGGGATCGCGACGGTCGGCACGCCGTACCACAGCGATTCCGTGCTGCCGCCCATGCCGGCGTGCGTGATGAACGCCGACGCGGCCTCCAGCACGGCGAGCTGCGGCACGAACTGATGGACCTCGATGTGCTCGGGCAGCGGCCCGAGTGCGGCCGGATCGGTCTGGCCGATGGAGATGACCACGTGCCAGTCCGAGTCGCGGAAGCCGTCGACACAAGCGCGGAACAGGTCGAGCTGGTCGGTGAACGCCGTGCCGAGCGACATCAGCAGGACCTTCCTGCCGCTCGGCGGCGGGGTCCAGCTCCGGTCGGCGAGGCGTTCCGGGTCCAGCGCAGGGCCGACGAACCGGACCGACGACGGCACGCGCTCGACGTTCGGCTGCATCGCCTTCGGCAGCAGCGCGAGCACCTGGGGCGGATGGGAGATCCAGTCCCAGGCGTCGGCCTCGATGCCGTTCTCGTTCAGCCACCCGGTGAACGTGGCGAAATAGTCCTTTCCGGACGGTGAGGTCCGGATCGCGGTCAGCATCTCGCCCATGTCCTCTTCGTAGCCTTCCCAGGCGACATACGTCGGGGAGAGCTGCACCGCCGGAATGTCGTAGCGCCTGGCCAGCAGCGGGGCCGGGAGCCCGCCGATGTCGTAGAGCAGCAGGTCCGGGCGGTTCTCGTCGTAGAAGCCGGTGAGCACCGGCATCGCCTGGATGCCCTCGTCGAGGAAGACCCGCATCTGCGAAGCCGGATCCTCCGGCCACGCCGCCTGATCACCGAGCGGAAGGATCGAGGGGTGCGAGACGATCTCGGCCCCGGCCGGCTCGATCAACCCGGTGAGCGGTTCGCCCACGGCGTAGCTGACCCGGTGCCCGCGAGCGACCAGCTCACGAATGATCGCCAGCGACGGATAGATATGGCTCGGCGCGGTGCTGCCGATCATGGCGATGTGCTTGTTCTGCATGATGTCCTGTCTCAATCCGTGGAGGAATGGCAGACGGCGCGCAGAAAAGGGGCCTCCCGATCGCGGGCGGCCCTGCGGTCACGCCGTCTCAGGCGGTGCGCATACGGATGTGACAGATCATGATCGAGATCCTAACGCGCGTCGCGAGAGGGGCTCAACCGATTAACGGGCTGCCCCGGTTCGCCGCGATCGGGACCCGCCGTTGGTAGAGACCTTCGCCGGAAGGCTTCCGCAGGTCATGGACGTGGACAGGGTTCCGGGGCTTTCACCTTTGGCGGGAAAGAGAGAAACCTTGAGACGTGTGCTCATCACCGCGCCCGCCGTCGCGGCGGAAGAGGCGCGGCCCGCCGAGCCGATCACCTGGGGTGCTTGTACCGACCAGACCCTGATCAACGCCGGTGCCGAATGCGGCTACCTGCCCGTTCCGCTGGACTATTCACGGCCGCGCGGCGAGAAGATCCAGCTCGCGCTCAGCCGCGTCAAGCACAAGACACCCGACGCGCGGTACCAGGGCGTCATGCTCACCAATCCCGGCGGGCCCGGCGGTTCCGGGCTGCTGCTCGCGATCCGTGGGACGCGCGTGCCGAACCACGCCGGCGACGCCTACGACTGGGTCGGTTTCGACCCGCGCGGTGTCGGCTCCAGCAAACCCGCGCTGTCGTGCGTCCCGAACCACATGGACTACAACCGGCCGAACTACGTGCCGACGACGCGGCAGCTGGAGAAGACCTGGTTGCGGCGTTCGAAGTCCTACGCCGACGCGTGCGCGGAGAAGAACAGCCGCGCGCTGCTGGAGAACATCAAGACGACCGACACGGTCAAGGACATGGAAAGTATCCGCAAGGCGCTCGGCGCGGAGCGGTTGAACTTCTACGGCACCTACCTCGGCCAGGTCTACGGGACGCTGTTCCCGCAGCACGTCCGCCGGATGGTCCTCGATTCCACTGTGGACCCCCGCAACGTCTGGTACCAGGCCAATCTGAACCAGGACGTGGCGTACGACGTCAACCTCGACATCTGGTTCGGCTGGGTCGCTTCGCACGACGGCGTCTACCACCTCGGCAAGGCCCAGGCCGCGGTGAAGCAGGTCTTCGACGAGCAGCTGAAGAAGCCGGCGGCGGTTCCGGCAGGCGGCTACATCGGGCCGGACGAGTTCCTCGACGTCTTCCAGCAGGCTTCCTACTACCAGCTGCGGTGGACGCTGCTCGGCGACGCGCTGGCGAAGTTCGTCAACAAGGGCGACTGGCAGACGATGAAGGGCCTGTTCGAGGGCTTCGGCGGACGCGGCGACGACAACAGCTACGCCGTCTATCTCGCCGTCCAGTGCACGGACGTGAAGTGGCCGCCGAGCTGGCAGCAGTGGAAGCGCGACAACTGGCGGACCTATCAGCAGGCGCCGTACTTCACGTGGCAGAACGCTTGGTTCAACGGGCCTTGCCTGTACTGGCCCGCGAAGCCGGGCAAGCCGGTCAAGGTCGACGGCTCGAAGGTGCCGAGTGTGCTGATGATCGGCGAGACCCTCGACGCGGCGACGCCGTACGAAGGCAGCCTCGAGGTGCGTAGCCGGTTCCCCAGTGCTCGCCTGATCGGTGAGCCGGGCGGGACGAGCCACGCCATCACCCCGCGCGGCAACGCGTGCGTCGACAACCGGATCGCCGACTACCTGGCGACCGGGGCGCTGCCCGAGCGCAAACCCGGGCGGACGGCAGACGTCGAATGCGCGCCGCTGCCGCTCCCCGTCCCCGCCTAGCCCAAGTCCGTGAAGGCCTCCTTCCCTACTTTCAGGGTAGGGAAGGAGGCCTTCACGGACTTCCAGGGTTTCCGTGGCAGGGGACTTTGTGTTACAAAGTGAAAGTGAGCTTTGTGGTTCAGAGTGCTCGAAGGGGGAAAGTCATGACGGACGCGTTCAGCCTCCAGGGGCTGGTCAAGCGCTTCGGCGACGTCCTGGCCGTCGACGACGTCAGTGTGCGGGCCGCACCGGGGGAGGTGGTGGCGCTGCTCGGGCCGAACGGCGCGGGCAAGTCGACCACCATCGACATGCTGCTGGGCCTCAGCAGGCCGGACGCCGGTCAGGTGCGGGTCGCCGGGCTCGGCGCAGCCGAGGCGATGGACCGGGGGATGGTCGGCGCGATGGCGCAGAACGGGACGCTGCTGCGGGACGTGACCGTCGCCGAACTCGTCGGCCTGTTCGCCTCGCTGCACCGGAACGCGCTGCCGGTCGGTGAGGTGCTCAAGCGCGCCGGCGTCACCGAATACGCGAATCGCCGCTGCGGGAAGCTGTCCGGTGGCGAGCAGCAGCGGGTGCGGTTCGCGCTCGCGCTGGTCGGCGATCCGGACCTGCTGGTGCTCGACGAGCCGACCGCGGCCATGGACGTCGACGGACGGCGCCGGTTCTGGGCGTCGATGCGCGAGTACACCGAGACGGGCCGCACGGTCCTCTTCGCGACGCACTACCTCGCCGAAGCCGAGGACTACGCGGACCGTGTCGTGCTGATGCGGCACGGCCGGGTCGTCGCGGACGGTCCGGTCGGTGAGGTCCGGGCCGCGGTCGCCGGACGCGTGCTGCGTGCCGTCGTCCCGGACGCCACCGAAGCCACGCTCGCCGCCTTGCCCGGGGTATCGCGCGCGGTGCTGCGTGCCGGGCACGCGGAGCTGAGCTGTGCCGATTCCGACGCCGCCATCCGCGGCCTGCTGCGCGGGTTCCCGCTCGCCTCGGACATCGAAATCACCGCTGTGGGACTGGAAGAAGCCTTCATCGCGCTGACCGCCGATGCGGCTGAAGGAGCTGTGAGATGAACCTGAACTACCTCGCGCTGGAGATCAAGCGCATCGTCCGCAGCCCGCAGTTCGCGTTGTTCACCATCGGCATGCCCTTGGCGATGTTCCTGTTGTTCGGCGGGATCTTCGGCGCCCGCGAGATCGCTCCTGGGATCTCGACCGCGACGGTGACCATGGTGAACATGGCCGCGTACGGCGCCATGACCGCCGCGCTGTTCACCGGCACCCGCGTCGCCACCGAGCGTACCGACGGCTGGCAGCGCACCCTGCGACTGACACCGATGCGGGCGCCGGGCTATCTGATGGTCAAGGTGTCGGCGGGATTGTCCGTCGCGTTGCCCGTCCTGCTGGTGATCTTCGCGGCCGGGATGATCCGCGGTATCCGGCTCGAAACCGGCCAGTGGCTGACGATCTTCGGCACACTCTGGCTCGGGACGCTGCCCTTCGCGGTGCTGGGGCTGATGATCGGCCTGTTCGGCAAGGGCGACACCGTCCAGGCGGTGACCGGCGCGCTGATGCTGCCGCTGGGCATGTTCGGCGGATTGTGGATCCCGCTGCAGGTCCTGCCCGGCTGGATGAACACGGCCGGGCACCTCATGCCGACGTACTGGCTCGGCGAGATCGGCCGCGCGCCGGTGCTCGGCGGTTCGGGCACGCTGACCGCCGTGGGGGTGCTCGCGGCGTGGCTCGTGATCCCCGCGCTCGTGGTGATGGCGAGGTTCCGGCTCGACACGGCGAGACTGTGAACCCGTGTTAGTTTTCCGAAGTGGTGGAGGATGAACGGGACGGCGACGAGCGGCCGATGACGCCCGAGGAGTCGCTCGCGCTCATCGCCACGCAGGCGGAGAAGACCCGGCGCGAGATCGGGCCGAATCCGGCGGTGCTGCTCGCCGTATGGGGTCTGGTGTGGCTGCTCGGCTTCGGGCTCGTCTACCTTTCCGCCCCGCCGACCGCGCTGCTGCCGATGTGGGCCGCCGGCGTGATCGCCGTCGCCGGTTTCGCCGGGGCCATGGCATATTCGGCGATCTACGGCATCCGGTCGGGCCGCGGGGTGCACGGGCCGTCCCGGCTCGTCGGGGCGATGTACGGGTGGAGCTGGATGATCGCGTTCGGCGGCCTGACGGTGGTGAACACCGCGCTGATCCGCCTCGGCCTCGACAGCGAGTTGATCCCGTTGCTGTGGTCCGGGACCTCGCTCATACTGACCGGTCTGATGTACCTCGCCGGCGGGATGCTGTGGCAGAGCAAGCTGCAGTACGGCCTCGGCGTGTGGATCATCGCGTGCGGCGCGGCGAGCGTGCTGGCGGGGGGACCGCACAACTTCCTCGTACTGAGCCTCGCGGGTGGCGGTGGCTTCCTGGTGGCGTCGCTGGTCTTCCTGGTGCGGGCGCGATGAGCGAAGACGGGTTGCCCCAGCTCGACCCGGTGATCCACGCGCAGGCGCGGCTGCGGGTCACCGTGGCGTTGTCGAGCCTGGGGCCGGGGGACAGCATCACCTTCCCGAGGCTGCAGCAACTGCTGGACATGACACCGGGCAACCTGTCGACCCATCTGCGCAAACTCGAGGACGCGGGCTACGTCGAGATCACGAAGGCGTTCGAGCACCGCACGCCGGTGACCCTGGTCCAGCTGACCACCCGTGGCCGGGCCGCGTTCGAGGAGTACACGAAGGCCCTGCATCGTCTTCTCGAGGTGCCGGGCGATGGGCGGGCATGACCGGTGGGTCATCCACCTCGACATGGACGCGTTCTACGCCTCCTGTGAACAGCTGACCCGGCCGACCCTGTCCCACCGTCCGGTACTGGTCGGCGGCGCGGGACCGCGCGGCGTGGTCGCCGGGGCGAGCTACCAGGCGCGCGAACACGGGATCAAATCGGCGATGCCGATGTCGCAGGCCCGGCGGCTGCTGCCGCCCAACGGAGTCATCCTGCCGCCGCGGTTCAAACTGTACGAACTGCTGAGCACCCAGGTGTTCGACCTCGTCGCCCAGTACGCGCCCGTGCTGGAACGGATCTCCCTCGACGAGGCTTTCGCGGAACCGCCTTCACTGGCCGGTGCCTCCTCGGACGAGGTGCGGGAGTTCGGTGCTCGCCTGCGGGAGCACATCCGGTCCGAAATCGGCCTGGTGGCGTCGATCGGGGCGGCGTCGGGGAAGCAGGTCGCGAAGGTCGCGTCGGATCTGGCGAAACCGGACGGGCTGCTCGTCGTCGACCAGGGCACCGAACGCGACTTCCTCGCGCCGCTGCCGACCAGGGTGCTGTGGGGGATCGGCCCGGTGGCGGAAGGAAAACTGCGGGCGATCGGCGTCCGGACACTGGGCCAGCTGACCGCGCTCTCCGACGCCGACGCGGTGTCCACTTTGGGCAGTGTGGTCGGGCGGGACCTGCGGCGGCTGGCCACCGGCGTCGACGACCGGCCGGTGTCCGACCGCGCGGAGCTCAAACAGGTCAGCGCCGAAACGACCTTCGACCGGGATCTGATCGACCTGACGAGCCTGCGGCGCGAGGTCCGCGACCTCGCCGTGCACGCGCACCGGCGCCTCGTCAACGCCGAACGGGTCGCGCGGACGGTGGTGGTGAAGCTGCGGCACACCGACTTCAGCACCGTGACGCGTTCGGAGACGATGGCCTCGCCCACCGACGAATTCGACCAGCTCGCCGCGATGGCGGAACGGCTGCTGATCGATCCGACCGAGTTCGGCGGGGTGCGGCTGGCCGGGGTCGCGTTCTCCGGGCTTTCGGTGCCGCATCAGGATCCGCTGTTCACTCTTTCGGTTCCGGCCGCCGAGACGCCCGTGGTCGAGCGAGCCCCGGCGCCGGTGGTGTCGTCGAGCTGGCGGCCCGGGGACGACGTCGTGCACGAGTCGTACGGGACCGGGTGGGTGCAGGGCGCCGGGCACGGACGGGTGACCGTCCGGTTCGAGACGCGCACCAGTGGGCCGGGGGTGGCGCGGACGTTCCCGCAGGAGGAACCGGCGCTGCGCAGGGGAGAGCCCGGCGACTGCCTGGCTTGAGCCGGCAAGCGGAGCGTCCACAAGGGACACTTGGCGCCAGCCGAATGCCCTTTTTGCAGAGGGGTCGTGAGTGATAAAGAGCGTTCTAACCCAATGTCACGTAGCTCAAGATGATCTTGGGCGGGGTTGACGGGTGGGGTGAAGGCTCCCTTCGCTGTGTCTGATGCGACGAAGGGGGCGCCTTCGGCCTGGCCGTGGGTCGAGGGGGTCGTGGGGGGGGGTTTTGGTTTTCCCCCCCAAAACCCCCCCCCACCCCCCCCCCCAACCCCCCCCCCCCCCCCCCCCCCCAGAACCCGG